>JBMSQB010000004.1:0-112676 GCA_049423065.1 Burkholderiaceae bacterium | reverse complement strand
GAATCGGGCCGCCTGACCCTCAGGCACGACCCGTACGAGGGTTCTTCATCCAAAGCACTGGCTTGGCCTCGACCGGCCGGGGCGGTGCCCCGTGCTCGCGGAGCGCCTGATCGAATGCGCGGCCGGCTTCGTCCTTGAGCGCAGCATCGCGCACTTGCGCGATGGAAGCCGCCCGGGCAAGCGCCGCGGAACCTGGCTGGGTCAGATGATCGAGCACATGGGCGAGATTGCGTTTGCCGCGTTCGTTGGTGGCCCCATACCCTTTGATGAGCCGCCCGCAGCGGGCAATCTCCAGGCCGAGTTCAGGGTGCTCGCGTGAACCCTGTATCACCGCCTCGACCCAGGTCGTGATCGCGGCCTGTTCGGCCTGGTAGCGGCTTCCCCAGGGGCGAACCACCCGCAGACTTGCGAGAAGCCGCAGCGCCAGAAACCCCAGAACCGAATGGGTGCCGATCCGAAGCGCAAGCGCCCAGGGCGGAATGCCCAGTGCCACCCGGCGACGGTCACGCTGGATCAGCCAGCGCGCAATCGGCGCGGGAAGCAGCCCTGCGAACTCAGGCACACCAGGCTTGAAGTGATCATAAAGTTTGAGAAGATCCTGGGGACCAGCCCCTGCCTCGCGACGCACCTTCTCCAGGCGTGAGGCAGCGCTCTTGAGCGCGGCCACCCGGATCACATCATCGAAAGCCATCCAGAGCGCAAGCCAGCGTGCGGCTTCCACCGTCACGGCATGCTTGCCGGGCGCGGCAACGCGTTCTGCGGTCAGAATCGACTGGAGACGCTCGGTGTAAAGCGCCGCATAGCCCGCGCCCTGGTAGTCCATCATCCGCTGGATGCCCAGCGCGGCAATGGGCTGAACATCGGCGGGAAAGCGCGCTGCCTGCTCGCGCGCCCAGGGCGATACGACAGCCGCCGCGGCTGTAACCTCGGTGGTGTCAAGCGCCCCACGGCCAGGGTGGACAGGTAAGGTGCCTTGCGGATCGGGAGCGGCATGGTTGCCCTGACGCGATACCGAACGCCATTCGGTATTGGCGGACTGCCTGACCGAATTCAAGCCCAGTTCATAGCCACGCCTGCTTGCCTGTGCCGACGCCGAGTCACCCGCAAGCACCGCTTCAAAGTGTTCGCGCTGCAGCGGCAGACGGCCAGCCCCTGCAATGCATCCCAGCATGACCGCACTCATCACCGTGCCCGCCTGGGCGGTGAGGCGGGTCATGTCAACCAGCCGATGATCGCGGCTGTTGGCCACCACCAGATCGCGCAGGCGGTCGACATCGCGACGACCATCGCCCATCACCATTTTCTCGGCAGTGGTGAGCACGCGCGCTGCGTTGCTGAGAACCATGGTGCGGTCGCTGGACGGCAGGCCGTTGGCGACCTGACGCGCGGTTTCAAGCAGTTCGGATGACACCAGCAGATCGAGCCGGCCGGGCAGTGGATTGAGACCCAGGACAGGTTTGGGCGCCCCGGCAGGCAGGGGCTCGGGGTAAATTTCAAGGTAGTAGGTGGTGGCGCCGGTACGCTGTGCCACGCCGGGAATGGACGTGGCCTGCGCGGCCAGGCCCGCCACACGCGCAGCCGACACCAGCCAGCCGGCCAGCACGCCGCCCCCCTCGCCGCCCAGCGCGCACAACAGAATGGAAATCGGGGCGCTCATCCCAACACTCCCTGCAGCACGCGTCGGGCCGCCCCCTGGACGCGGTCACGAAGACGTTCACCCATGCCGGGGTTGCGAACCACCTCGGCGCGGTAAAAAGACGGGCAGAGCGTGGCGGCGTGCGCGTTTTCGCCACACAGACCGCATCCGACGCACCCCTCCAGAACCGTGGCCACCGGATCGACCTTGAGCGGATCCGGGTTGTCCTTGAGCGTGAGCGTGGGGCAACCCGACAACCGAATGCAGGCGTGATCACCGTTGCACACGTCATCATCCACGCCATATTTGACGCGCTCGACCCGCTCACCGCGCTTGAGCCGCGCGGCCACCCAGGGACGGACCCGCCGCTGTCTTTCAAGCTGACACTCGCCCTCGGCAACGATGACCTTGAGTCCCTGAAACGGCGTGGTGAACGCTTCGGTGAGCGTGGCCTGAACCTTGGCGACTTCGTAGGTATGAACCGTCCGCAACCACTTGACGCCCAGGCCCTCCAGCGTGGATTCAATCGTGCGATTCTCGTGGGCCAGGCTTTGCCGCTTGTCGGCCGCCTGGTCGCGTGCGGCCTCGCCGGGCGTTGAAATGATGTCCTGCGTGCCGGTCGCGGAGGTGTAGCCATTTTTCATGATGAGCAGCACCGCGTCATCGCCATTGAACAGCGCGCTCTGCACCCCGGTGAGCAGGCCGTTGTGCCAGAAACCGCCATCGCCCATGATCGACAGCACCCGCCGCTTCATGAGAGGCGACACCCCCGCCCGGCTCGCCAGACTCATGCCGTATCCAAGGATGGAATGACCCACCGAAAACGGCTCAAAGGTGGCAAGCGCGTGACAACCGATGTCGCCCGAGACATGCACCGGGCCGACCGTTTCCTGGGCAAGCTTGAGGGCTGCGAACACCGGTCGCTCCGGGCAGCCTGTGCACATGCCAGGCGGCCGCGCCGGCAAGGGCTGATCGAGCGCCGCCTGCACCTGCTGGCGGCGTTCGCCGATGCCCTCGAGCCAGCCACGAACCGATCCATCAACAGCGTGGACGCGATGACGGTCGAGAAACTGGAGCAGCCCGCGCGCGATCACTTCGGCCGTGTACTCCCCACCCGCCGGCAGCATGTCCTTGCCGTGAAGCGGCGTGCTCACCCCGGCGCGCCGCAAGGCGAGCGCGAGCTCCTGCTCGATGTACTCGGGCTGCCCTTCCTCGAGCAGCAGCACGGCCGACTTGCCACGGCAGAACTCGGTGAGCTGCTCGGGCACCAGCGGCCAGGTGACATTGAGCACCATGAGCGAGAGCGACGACTGACCAAAAGCATCGGCCAGACCAAACTGCTGCAGCGAGCGGATGAGCGCGTTGTAAAGACCGCCCTGCACGATGAGACCGAGATCGGCGTGCTCATTGCCGGGCATGAGTTCATTGAGGCGATGCTCGACGATGAAGCGCCGCGCCGCTGGAATGCGCTCGGCGATTTTCCGCTTTTCGTGGATGAACGTGACCGGCGGATGCGCAAGACGCATGTAGTCAAACGACGCCGGATCCTCGATCAGGTGCCGGGTGGAAAACCGGGGCGCGATATTGTCGCGGGTCTCGAAGCTGCCCCTTACATGGCAGGCACGAATGCGCAGCTCCATGATCACGGGCATGTTGCTGGCTTCGCTCAGCTGAAAGCCCTTCTCGACCATATTCACCATCTGCCCGAGTTCGGGACGCGGGTCGAGCAGGCACATGCCGGACTTGAGCGCGTAGGCGTGCGTGCGCTCCTGGATCACGCTTGCGCCTTCGCCGTAGTCTTCACCCACAACGATCAGCACGCCTCCGGTCACACCGGGCGAGGCCAGATTGGAGAGCGCATCGGCCGCCACGTTGGTGCCCACGATGGACTTCCAGGTGACCGCGCCGCGCACGGGATAGTGGAGCGAGGCGCCCAGCATCGCAGCCGCCGAGGCCTCGTTCGAGCACGCCTCGACATGGACACCCAGCTCATCGAGATAATCCCGCGCCTGCACCATCACATCGAGCAGATGCGAGACTGGCGCCCCCTGATAGCCCCCCACATAGGCCACGCCTGACTGCAGCAGCGCCTTGGTGATGGCCAGGATGCCTTCGCCGTGGAAGGTCTCCCCGGCCCCCAGTCTGAGCGCATCGATTTCTTCTCGAAACGAGACTTCCACGTTTGATTCCGATCGGGTGAACCCGGCAGTCTGCGGCTCAGGAAGGTAGCGCCCACGTCATTTTCATTGACGGGCGCTGGCTGTAGGCGGCATACCATTTCGCCACCTCGGGGTAGGTCTCGCGCCAGCCAAAATCGGCAAACCGGAGATCCAGATACCAGAGCGCGCAACCGACCGCGATATTGCCAATGGTGAGCTCGGCCGACAGCATTGACGGGTTGGCATTCAGGTGCGCAAGCGACGTGCGGATCTTGTCGCGCTGCCCGCGCGACCAGTCTTCCCATCGAAGCGGCTCCGGGCGCAGGAACACTTCATAGCGGGCAAGAATGGCCGCATCGAGGATGCCATCGCCCAGCGACTGCAGGGTGAGCGCCCGCCAGCGCGCCGTGCCGGCGGCCGGAAAGATGCCGCCCTTCGCCAGATCGTTGAGGTATTCGCAGATGACCCGGCTGTCGTAGAGCGCCTCGCCATCGTCGGTGAAGAACGTGGGCACCTTGCCAAGCGGGTTGTGGGGAATGATGGTCTGGTCGCGATTCACCGGATTCGCGGCCGAGGCGAGCAGACTGATGCGCCCATCCAGACCCAGTTCATTGGCAGTGACCAGGCACTTTCGGACATAGGGAGAAAAAGGTGAAAACAGAAGCTTCATGACTGAATTCCTCAGGAAAGGGAAAACGAAAACCGACCAAACCGACGAGGCGCGACCACCGCGCGCACCCGCCAGGCAGCCACCGGCTCAGCGACCACTGATATTGCGCTCACGGATCACCTTGCCCCAGGTCTGGTACTCGCGCGCAATGAACGCGCCCAACTCGGCCCGGCTGGTGGGCGTGGGCCAGAAACCGTGCCGCCCCAGCGCCTCGGCCACCTCCGGGTTGTCGAGCACACGCACCAGCTCCGCATGCCAGCGATCCAGCACCTCGCGTGACACCTTTGCGCTCGCGACGAACGCATACCAGTTGGTGGCATTGAAGCCAGGAAACCCGGATTCGGCGATGGTGGGCACACCCGGCAGTGAAGGATGACGACTGAGGCCGGTGGAAGCAAGCGCAATGAGCTTGCCCGACTCGATATGCTGCTGCGCTGTGGACATCGTGGCGTACCACGATGTAACCCGGCCGGCGAGAATATCAACCAAGGCCGGGGCGCCGCCTTTGTAGGGAACATGAACCGTCTCGATGCCTGCCATGGCGTTCAACAGCTCGCCGGCCAGATGCGAGGCCGAGGCGGGGCCGGTGGAGGCAAAGTCGATCCGGCCCGGCTGGCGCCGCGCTGCGTCGATGAACTCGGTAAACGACCGGATGCCGGCGCCCGCGTGCACCACCAGCACATTCGGAAAATTCACTGCCATGGTGAGCGGCGCGAAATCGGCGGCTGCGTCATAGCCGGTTTTCATCAGGTGTGGCGCAATCGAGAGCGGACCGATGGTGCCAAGAAGAATGAGGCTGCCATCAGTCGGGCCAGCCGCTGTCATCTGATGCGCGATGTTGCCACCGGCACCAGGTCGATTGTCGACCGATACCGTCTGCCCCAGGTTGTCGGCGAGGCGGCGAGCGATGATGCGCGCCGCGGTGTCGGCCGCGCCACCCGCCGCAAAACCAACCAGAAGCGTGATGCCACGTCGGGGCGGGAACTCCTGTGCAAGCGCGACAGGTGAACCGAGCCCCGCGGCCAGGGCGAGCAAGACCACGAGGCAACCGGTGACGATTCGCGCGCAGCGACCCCGCACACGCTTCGGAACGGAACAGGAACAGGTAACCATCGGATTACGGCAACATGGTGAAGAGAACAAATGCAGCGAAGATCGCCAGGTGAACAAACCCTTCCAGCACCGTGGTTCGCCCGGTGTTCAGCGTAAACGATAGCGTGAGAAAGGTGGTGAAGAGCAGCACCACCATCGGCGCGCTCAAGCCCAGATGCAGCGACTGGTTGGTGATGAGTGCAGTGATGGCCACCGCTGGAATGGTGAGGCCCACGCAGGCAAGCACCGAGCCCAGAGTGAGATTGAGCGCGGTTTGCAGCCGGTTCTGGCGCGCTGCCTTGATGGCGGTCAGCCCCTCCGGCAAAAGAACCAGCAAGGCGATGGCCACGCCCACCAGTGCCTTGGGCAACCCGGCGGCCTCCACCGACTTTTCAAGCACCGGCGACAGCAGCTTGGCGAGCAGCACCACGGCCACCAGCGCCATCAGCAGAAGCGCAAGCGCGAGCCAGGCGTTGCGTCCGCTGGGACGCGGGGTATCGGGCAACACCTCGTGGTCGGCAATAAAGTCGCTCCGGTGCCTCACCAGCTGGACGTAAAGAAAAAGCATGTAGAGCACAAACGAAACCACCGCCACAAAGATGAGCTGGGCCCGGGTAAACACCGGCCCCGGGGCGCTTACCGTGTACGAGGGCAGGACCATGGTGAGCATCGAAAGCGGCACCAGCACGGCAAGGAATGCGTTGGATGCGGACACTCTGAAACTCTGCTCGTAGTGACGCCCGCCGCCCAGCAGCAGGCACACGCCCAGGATGCCGTTCAATGCAATGAGTAGCGCCGAGAAGATTGAATCGCGCGCAAGCTCGGGCTGGTCGCCCCCCAGCATCATCGAGACAATGAGCCCCGCTTCGATTACCGAAATGGCCAGCGCCAGCACCAGGCTGCCAAACAGCGCGCCCAACCGGTGCGCAAGCGTTTCCGCATGGTGCACCGACGAAAACGTGCAGCCGACGAGGAGCACCACGACTGCGGCAATCGGCACCTGCAGCCCGATCAGCGGTGCAGCGAGCGCGGTGGCGCCGACCAGCGGAAAGCCGACGGTCCACCAGGAAAACAGCGCCCCGGACGCCGCCACCGTCAGTGCGCCCCGGGCTCGGCCACCGCATCGCCATAGGGCGACATGATCTCGGTGCAGCCGCTATTGAGGCCCGCTTCGCGCAGCACCCCGGCCGGGCAGGCGAACGCATAGGGGTAGACCTGACGACGCGCAGGCACCACCGGCATCACATCGGCCAGCGCCTTGAGCGTTTCCTCGCCCAGCAGCGGGTCGGCCGCGATCACCGGCAGGCCGCTTACATCGATTCTGGGCTGATGGAATGCCTGCTCGAGGTTCATCCCGAATCGCGAGAGGAAGGTCGCCAACTGCAGCACCGCACCGAGAATCTTGCGACCACCCGACGCGCCGAGTGCGAACATGCGTTGGCCGCCATCGGCGCCAATCACCGGGCAGTAGTTGGCGAGACACCGTTTACCGGGCCCAAGCGAATTGGGCTTGCCGGGCACCGGATCGAACCACATGATGCCGTTGTTCAGCAGCACCCCGGTGGCGGGCGACACCACCCGCGCACCGAAGATCGAGAGCAGCGTCTGCGTCACTGAACAGATGTTGCCGTGCCTGTCGACCACGCTGAAGTGCGTGGTGCTGCCCGGCGCCTTGACCGACTCGTGATCGCCCATTTCAGCCAGGCGGGCCGTGAAGGCTTCGTTGAGGGCAGCGGCCATTGCCTGGTAGTGCCGGGGGCCCACGTGACGCGCCTCGGACGAAGCTGCGTGGTCGGTGTCGAACTGGAGTGCAGACAGCGCACGCGCGAAGGTTGGGCCGCCGGTGAGACCAGGAACCGCCCAGATCACACCCCCGGGGTGCGCGAGCCTGAGGGGCTCGACCCACTCTGCGCGATAGTCGGCGAGATCGCGATCGCCGAGAAATCCACCCTTGGCGAGTACATCGCCAGCGAGTGCCCGCCCGACGTCGCCACCGTAAAAGGTTCCGGGGCCGTCGAGCGCAATCTGCGACAGGGTGTCGGCCAGCCGGCTCTGATTCAGCCGCCGCAAGGGGCCGCCGGTCCAGGCGCCGAGAATGGGCCATCTGCCCTCATCGAGGAACATGGCCGCGGCATCGGGGTCGGCCGCGAGTGCCTTGGCGTTCGACGCAGTAACCAGTCCGGAATACCAGTCGCACAGCAGCCCGTCACGTGCGAGACGGGCGGCGGGCTCGACCAGCTCGCGCCAGCCGAGCCGCCCGTATTCACCATGCGCGAGCGCCATGCCGGCGATGACACCCGGCACGGCCACCGAGCTTGCGCCCTGAATATTGCGATCCTCGAGCACCGAGGGCCAGCCAAAAAGATCGGTGTTGACGCCAGCGCCGGTCAAGGGAAAGTGCGCAGGATCGAGGCTGCGCGGCGAGCGCATCCCGAAGTTGACGGCGCGGGCACGCTGTTCGTCGGCCCGCCAGACGACCATGCACCCACCGGCTGCAACGCCGCTCATCCAGGGCTCAACCACACCCAGGGCAAATGAGGTCGCGACTGCCGCATCGACCGCATCGCCGCCTGCGGCAAGCACCGCAGCACCCGCCTCGGCGGCCACTCGGTGCTGGGCGGCCACCACGCCGCCTGCGGTGGGAACCACCGCTTTGCGAACCGTCTGCGTTGAAGAAAAATTGTCGTTCAAGGCCGCCCCCATCCGTTCCGACCCGAATGGTAGCCGAGGTGCCACGCCAATGCCCGAAACGCGCGGCCGTGCGGGCGCGCACGGCCCTTGAAACGCGGCGCCGCACAGGCCCCGCGCGTCTGGTGTCTAGTAGATGTCGGGCTCCGGCACGGGCGCGCCAAAATCCCGCTCGAGAAAATCGAAGTCGCAGCCCTGATCGGCCTGCAGCACATGGCGACTGAACATCCATCCATAGCCCCGCTGCCAGCGGGGTGCGGGAGCCTGCCAGGCGGCGCGCCGGCGCGCGAGTTCCTCATCGCTCACCTCGAGATGGATTCGGCGCGCTGGCACGTCAATCGCGATTCGGTCACCGGTTCGCACCAGCGCCAGCGGCCCCCCGACCGCAGCCTCCGGTGCGCAGTGGAGGAGACAGCCCCCATAGCTGGTGCCGCTCATCCGGGCATCCGACAGCCTCAGCATGTCGCTCACGCCCTGCCGCACGAGCTTCACCGGAATCGGCAACATGCCCCACTCGGGCATGCCCGCGCCCAGCGGTCCGGCATTGCGCAGCACCAGGATGTCATCGGCTGTGACGTCCAGATCCGGATCGTCGGTCGCGCGCTTGAGACTGGGGTAATCATCAAAGACCAGAGCCCGGCCAACGTGGCGAAGCAGTCGCGGCGCGCAGGCGCTTGGCTTCATCACCACACCGTCCGGCGCAAGATTGCCGCGGAGCACCGCAAGCGCGCCCTCGGCATAGATCGGGTTGTCGAGCGGCCGGATGACATCGCGGTTGGCGGGTACGGCGCCTGTAATGTTGTCGCCCAGCGAGCGGCCGTTCACGGTCATGGCCTCGCCATGCAGGTGCTCGCGCACGGTGGCCAGCAGGGCCCGCAACCCGCCCGCGTAGTGAAAATCTTCCATCAGGTAGCGGTCGCCGCTTGGGCGGATGTTGGCAATTACGGGCACCTTGCGGCTGGCCGCGTCGAAATCGTCGAGCGTGACCGGATGGCCCGCGCGCCGCGACATGGCGATCAGATGAATGATGGCGTTGGTGCTGCAGCCCATCGCCATGGCGCAGGCAATGCCGTTCTCGAAGTTGGCGCGCGACAGCATGGCCGCCGGCGTGAGGTCTTCCCAGACCATGTCGACAATGCGTCGACCACTGTCCCCACACATCCGGATATGCGCCGAATCCACTGCAGGAATGCTCGACGCACCTGGCAGCGTCAGACCCACCGCCTCGGCGATCCCCATCATGGTGGCCGCTGTGCCCATGGTCATGCAGGTGCCGTGGCTGCGCGAGATGCTGCCCTCGATTTCACGCCAGTCGCTTTCGGAGATTCGCCCGGCGCGCCGCTCGTCCCAGTATTTCCAGGCATCCGACCCCGAGCCCAGCGTCTGCCCGCGCCACTGGCCGCTCAGCATTGGACCGGCCGGCACAAAAATGAAAGGCAACCCCGCGCTGAGCGCACCCATGGTGAGGCCAGGCGTGGTCTTGTCGCAGCCCCCCATCAGCACCGCACCATCGATCGGATGACTGCGCAGCAGTTCCTCGGTCTCCATCGCCAGAAAATTGCGATACATCATGGTGGTGGGTTTGACGATCGGTTCCGACAGACTGATGGCCGGCAACTCGATGGGAAGGCCACCCGCCTGCAACACCCCGCGACGCACATCGTCGGCGCGCTGCCGCATATGGCCGTGGCACTGGTTGATGTCGCTCCAGGTGTTCACGATCGCGATCACGGGCTTGCCCACCCAGTCGGCATGCGAGTAGCCCATCTGCATGAGACGGGAACGGTGGCCGAACGAACGGAGGTCATCGGGCGCAAACCAGCGGGCGCTGCGAAGACCATCGGGGGATTTGCGGGGCATCGTTCAGCTCCAGAAGGGGATTCACATCAGCCCGATCATAGCGACCCCTACCGCCCGCCGGCGCAATACGTTCCGCCAGGACGCCCCAGGCCTGGCCCTGCCGTCAGTCAGGCATGAACGTGCGGTCGATATCGTAGAGACTCGCCACCGACCGGGCGGCTGCCGCATGCCCAGCGTGCCGCTCGACCAGCTCGGGCCGAAGCAGCCAGACTGCCTGCAGGCCCGCAGCCTCAGCACCCGCCACATCGAGGGCGGGATCGTCCCCGACATGGAGGGTATCGGCAGGCGCCACGCCCGCGAGCTCGCACGCGGCGTGAAACGCCCGCGGGTCAGGCTTCGCGCAGCCCAGTTCATGCGCCGACACCACACCCTTGAAGAATCTGGCGAGCCCGATTCGATGCAGATCGGCATTGCCGTTGGTGAGCGCCACCACCGGTACCTTCGCAGACCAGCGCTCGAGCACCGGCAGCACATCATCAAACAGGCTGACCTGCTGCCTTGCCTCAAAAAACACATCGAAGGCGGGCTGCGCAAGCGAGGGATCATCACCGGCACGGGCGAGCGCCCGCCTGAGAAGCTCCAGACGCAGGAACCCCACGTCATGGGCCCGCTCCGGATGATCGGCCATCACTGCTTCCCTGAGCGCCACGCGGGTGTCGGGGTCCAGGAAAGCGGCGGTCGCTGGCGCGTGCGCGACCAGCCAGCTGGCGAGTGTGCGCTCCGCATGCTTCAGCACGGGCAGCATGGGCCAGAGCGTGTCATCGAGGTCGAGCGTGATCGCGCGCGGCCAGCGCGCGCGGGCGGCACTGCCCTGGCGCGCCGGTTCAGACCCGGACATAGCGGTGGGTGAAGCGATCGGATTCACCGATCGCGGCAAATTTCTCGCGATCGACTGCGCCGCCCCGAAAGCTGGGCGGGAGCGACCAAACGCCATTCACATGGTATCGGGTGTCATTGGGGTTGGCGTTGATGTCGCTTCGTGCATCCAGCCGGAAGCCTGCCGCACGCGCGCGATCCTCCATCAGCGCTTCCGAGACGTAGCCGCTCCGAATCATCCAGTCGAGCGAGGCACCCGCCGGCGCGCGATGGTCCACCACCCCCAGCACGCCACCCGGCTTCAGCACCGATGCAAATGCCTTCAGTGTGTCATCGAGATGGCCATCGGTGACCCAATTGTGCACATTGCGGAAAGTGAGCACTGCATCCACCTGCGTTGACATGCCAGGGTCGACGAAGCGCGGACCGGTGGGCAGCGTGACGGTGGTGACGCGATCGTAGAGCGCGGGACGGGCGGCCAGAAATGCGTCGAACACCGCCCGCGACCGGCGACGGTATTCACTGGGATCGGATTGCGAGTAATGGGCCGCCACCAACCGCCCCCGGTCGCGCAGCAAGGGCGCGAGAATTTCGGTGTACCAGCCTGCGCCCGGGGCGATCTCGACCACGCTCTGCGACGCATTCAACCCGAAAAAGCGCAGCGTTTCGAGCGGATGACGCCAGCGGTCACGCGCACGGTTGGCGGCACTGCGATGCGTGGCCGCCACCGCAGCAGCCAGCCCGTCATCCGGCGCTGTGCCAGACGACTGCGCGAGCACGGGCAGCCCTGCGGCGCCCAGCGAAACTGCGGCGAGCAGCTGGCGGCGCGCCAACCGCGACGAGTTTGTGAAAGCGGTGTCTGCCATGTACGGTCTCCTGATCAGGTGGCGGGTTCGCCCGAGGTAATGGTCCGACGAACCACGACGGGCCTGCCGCCATGGCGGCGCTTGCACATCCACGCGGCAAGCGCCGAATCGAGGTAGTCGGCGTGGCCGGGAAACCAGCGGGCAAGTTCATCGGCCAGGCCGCGACAGGTCTGAAAGTGGCCGCCCTGCGCGAGCAGCGACTGCACCTCGCGAACCGAATTCAGCACCGCCGCATGTTCGTCGATATGACAGTCGCGCGGCGGAAACCCGGTCTCCCGCATCCATTGATCCTCCTGCCCAAAGTGCGCCTCGAGATGGTCTCGAACCTGCGAAAGGCGCGCCGCGAGCTGATCGTCTGGCGCGCTTCGCAGCGCCTCCACCTCGGCGACAAATTCCTCGTGCAGCCGATCCATGGCCGGATAGCCAAGCAGGAGCGCATCGGTCCATTCAAGCGGGGCGGGCGAATTCATTTGAAGAGCAGTATCAGGGCGAGAAGCGTGAGGAATGCGAGAAGGAGCCTTCGGAACAGCTGTTCGTTGAGTCGGTATCGAACCCGTTTGCCGATGGCGAGTCCTGCGGCCATCGGCAAGAGCCCAACCGCAGACAGCACCAGATCTGTGTTGGTCATCCGGTCGTACCACATGAGGGCACCGTAGAGCGGGAGCGCAGCAATGAAATAAATGGTGCTGATGGAACTCACAAAGGTTTCGCGATCCAGCCGCAGCGCGAGCAGGTAGGTAAGCGTCACCGGCCCGGTGAGCGACGAGACACCGCCCAGAATGCCAGCGAGCAGACCGACCACCACGCCCACCCTGGCCTCCTTTTCACGGCTGATGGAGAGCGTGGGCTGCCAGACCATGGACGCCACAGCCAGGAGGAGCGCGATGGCGAGCAGGTCGTTCAACTGCGCGGGCGAGAGCGCCAGCGTGAGCTTGACCGTGAGAATGGTGATGATGAACTGGGCAACGATGAGCCCGCCGAAGCGCTTGAGCGTTTCAACAATCCGTCCGCCGTCGATCGCCTGGTAGAGATTCGACAGCGCGACCGGCGCAGCCAGGAGCGAGATGGACTGATAGCTCGACAGGCCCAGACCCAGCAGCGGCGTGCTGACCAGCGGCAGCCCCACGCCCAGCGCCCCCTTCACCAGCCCCCCTGCAAAGAGCGCCCCGAGGAAAAGCGGCCACGGGAAGGCTGCATCGAAAATGGCGGCAATCAAGCGCTGCTGCCTGGTGGTCTTTGCAAGATCCTCATCACTCGGACTTGAGGTCGGCTGCCTTGGCCGCGCGCGCCATCAATTCATTTTCGCGCGAGATCACCCTGGCATAGTCGGCCGGGCCCGCCCCCACCGGCTCGATCACGGCAGCATCGAACGTGCGAATGACTTCAGGCATCTTCACCACCTGGGCGATTTCACCGGCCAGTCGGTCGATTGCCCATTGCGGTGTGCCAGCAGCGGCCATGGCGCCAATCACCACCGCGAAATCGAATCCGGGTACCACCTCGGCGATGGCCGGCACATCGGGCGCCTGCGGCGAGCGGCTCGCAGCGTTGCTTGCCAGAATGCGGACCTGCCCCGCCTTCACGAACCCGGCCATCGAGGGCAGCGCCGCCACCGAAAACTCCACCTGCCCGCCGACCAGCGCAGGAGTGGACTGCCCGGACCCGCGGAACGGCACATGACGAACCTTGAGATCCAGCGCAGCTTTCAGGGCCTCCATCGTCAGGTGATGGGTGCTGCCGATTCCGGATGAGCCATAAGTGAATTCATCAGGCTTTGACTTCACCAGATCGATGAACTGCTGAAAACTGGTCACCCCGGTTTTCGGGTGCGCCACCACGAAGAGGGGCGAGCGCGCAATGAGCGACACCGGCAGGATGTCTTTGCCCACCTGGTAGGGCACCTGACGATTCACCAGCGGCGTGATCGAGAGCATCGAGCCATCCGAGACGATGAAGGCATGACCATCACCGGGGCTGCTCTGCTGCAGCACCTGAAACGCGATCACGCCGTTGCCTCCTGGGCGGTTATCGATCACCACCGACTGCCCCATCCGCTCGGTGAGCCGTTGGGCCACGGTGCGTGCGACCGAATCTGGCAGACCGCCCGCCGCGTACGGCACGATCAGACGGATTGGTTTGGAGGGGTAGCCCGCGGGGGCTGCCGACTGCGCAGCTGCCATGAGGGGCGCGAGGGTCAGGGCGAGAGCCGCGGACACGGCACGGATCAGTTGCATGAGAAGTCTCCCGTCAAGCGCGCCGGCGTTTGCGCGATGTTTAGCTGTCTAAGATAATTACCGATCGACAACGTTGGCCGTGATGATACCTACCCCGACCGAAAGCCCGTCCCTATTTCCCGTGCGCGTGACCGCCGCCGACCCGGTGGCGCGCGACATCGTGCGGTTTGAACTGCAGGCACCGGACGGCTCGGCCTTGCCTGCATTTTCTGCGGGGGCGCACATTCCCGTTCGAACCCCGGCCGGCATGATGCGCCAGTATTCGCTCTGCGGCGCCCAATCGGATACCAGCCGATACCTGATTGCCGTCAAGCGGGAGGCAGCCGGCCGTGGCGGGTCCTCGAGCATGATCGAGTCCTTGAAGCCCGGTGACACGCTCCAGATCGGCACGCCCGTCAACCAGTTTCCGCTCGACGACCGTGCGCGCAGTTTCCTGCTGATTGCGGGCGGCATTGGCATCACGCCCATGCTTGCCATGGCGCTTGCGCTGGCCGAGGAAGGCAGTCGGCGCTTCCGGCTCGTCTACCTCACCCGCGATCTTGAATCGACAGCCTTTGTCGATCAGCTCACCTCCCCTGAGTTGAAGGCAAGCGTCACCCTCCACCAGGACGGTGGCAACCCTGATCAGGCGTTCGATCTGTGGCCCCTCCTCGAGAAGCCGGGCAGCATGAGCGGCCAGCATGTCTACTGCTGCGGGCCCTCGGGCCTGATGGAGGCCGTGCGCGACATGACCGGACACTGGCCGTCGGGCGCGGTGCATTTTGAAAGCTTCGGCGTCGACACCGCTGCGCGCGCCGATGACCGTGGCTTCCGCGTGGCCTGTCGGCGAAGCGGCGTTGAATTCGAGGTGCCGGTGGGCCGCAGCATCCTGGAGGTTGCCCGCGCTCAGGGCATCGACATTCCCAGTTCATGCGAAAGCGGCACCTGCGGCTCTTGCAGGACCGTGCTCCTCGCAGGAGAAGCCGATCACCGCGACCTGGTGCTGCTGCCCGAGGAGCACGCGAGCCACATCATGGTGTGCGTCTCGCGAGCCCGGAGCGAGCGCCTGGAGCTCGAGCTGTGAGCGCGCCGGTGAGGCTGGGCGTACTCGGCATGGGCCGCGCCTTCACGTTGATGGTGCCCACGTTTGCCGCCGATCCTCGCGTCAGACTGGTGGCCGCCTTCGACCCGCGGGCCGGTGCACGCGAGCGCTTCGTGAGCGAATTCGGCGGCTGCCCGCACGATACGCCGGAAGCGGTGTGCGCCAACCCCGAGGTGGAGTGGGTCTATATCGCCACGCCTCATGGCCTGCACGCTGAACATGTGAAGCTCGCTGCCCGTCACGGCCGACATGTGCTGGTGGAAAAGCCCATGGCGCTCACGCTCGCCGACTGCGACGCCATGGTCGATGCCTGCGAGCGCGCAGGCGTTCAGCTGATCGTGGGGCACAGCCACAGCCACAACGCGCCGGTGCGGCTTGCACTTGAACTGATCGGGCAGGGAACGATTGGTCGCGTGCGATTTGTGCACGCCATGCAGTTCACCGATTTTCTGTATCGCCCGCGCCGTCCGGAAGAGCTTGACACCGCTCGCGGCGGCGGCGTGGCGTTCAGCCAGGCGGCACATCAGCTCGACATCGTGCGCCTCCTGGCAGGGGGCCGCATCCGCAGCGTGCGCGCGGCGGCTGGCCGCTGGGATCCGGCGCGCCCCACTGAAGGCGCCTACACCGCGCTTCTTTTCTTTGAAGAGGGCGCGTTCGCCAACGTCACATACAACGGCTACGGCTTCTTCGATACCGATACCCTGATGGAGGGCATCGGCGAGCTTGGCGAACCCAAGCCCGAGCGCGCGCATCAGCAGACACGAGCGCGCCTGCGTGCGGTCACCGACGAGGCCGCCGAGGCCGCGTTCAAGGCCGAGCGCAATTTCGGCGGGAGCCAATACCAGCCGGCGCGAATCGGCCCCCCCACCGCCTGGCAGCATTTCGGGCCGACGCTGGTCTGCGGCGAAAAGGGCGACCTGCGCCTCACGCCTCGCGGGGTCGAGCTGATCAATGACGACGGCGCGCGTTTCATCGCAGCGCCCACCCCGCTGGTGGCGCGCTCGGAAGTGATCGACGAGCTCTGCGCAGCCGCCCATGACGGTGTGCCGCCGCTTCATGACGGCCGCTGGTCACGCGCCACCGTGGAAGCGTGCCTCGCGCTTCTGGAAAGTGACCGTCAGGGCTGCGACATCATGCTGTCGCGCCAGGTCTCGCCCGCCATCACGCCACCTCGTGCCGGCGCGGCATGAACCGCGACCACGCTGCAGGCAGCATCCTGCGCCACTGGCGCGAGGCCGTGCCCAACGACCGCATGGCGCATCTGGTACGAGACGTGGCGCGGGCCCAGATGCGCGCCCTTCAGCAACGGCTCGCGCCACTCGATGTGTCGTTTGGCCACTGGACCTTTCTGCGCGTGCTCTGGACCCGCGATGGCCTCACCCAGCGCGAGCTGAGCGAGCAGGCCGGCGTGATGGAGCCCACCACTTTCACCGCGGTGAAGGCCATGGAAGAGAGGGGGCTGGTGGAGCGGCGGCAGATTGCGGGCAATCGAAAGAACATGCATGTCTTTCTTACCCCCGCCGGCCGCGCCCTTGAAAAACAGCTGGTGCCGCTTGCGGTCGAGGTCAACCGAATCAGCATGCGCGGGCTCGATGCGGACACGGTGGCGCGCACCCGTCGTGCGCTCCTCACCATGATCGAGAACCTGGCCGACGATGAAACCGGCCCGCCAGGCGGGCCCGCCGTCAGACCGCGAAGCTCTCGTAAGTAGACGGGTGAAACACTTCCTCCACGCTCAGCCGGCGCGATGACAGGCCCTGCGAGTGGTGATGGCGAAGGAACGTGTCGATGGCCGGCTCGTTGCCCGCCACACCGTAGGACCAGTAGTCGGGACCCAGCGTGTCGCGCGCGGCCTTCAGCTGCTCTTCGACGAAGGGCATGGTGACCTTGGTGGCCGACGTGTCGTTCAGCGCTTCGAGCGCAACATCCTTGGCAGCATTGAACGCTTTCTGGAGCGCGCCAGGCAACCAGGGATGTGCATCCACCAGCGTCTTGCGCACCCCCACCACATGCATGATCGGGAAGATGCCGGTTCGACGGAAGTAGTCCTTGGCGGTCGCGGTCGGGTCGTCGAACAGCCAGCCGATGGCAGGATTGGCGAGCGCCTCGCGAGACGGCGGGCGCGGCGCCATGAAGCCGTCGATGTCACCACGATTCAGAAGCTCGCTGATGGTCATGCCCTCGGGCGCCGACTCGATCACCACCCCGGGCGGGAGGTTGAGCGCGATCTTTTCCGGCCGTCCCGGTGTTTCAATGCCGCCTCGCACCCAACGGATATCTTCGGGCGCCACGCCGTAATCGTCCTGGAGGATTGCACGCGCCCAGACATTGGCGGTGAGCTGATATTCAGGCAACCCCATCCGTCGTCCCTTCAGGTCTTCCGGGCGACGGATACGGTCCTTGCGCACATAGATGGAGGTGTGGCGAAACATGCGCGACAGAAAGACCGGGATCGCCACATACGGGCAGTCACCGCGCGCGGTGCGCACCGCGTAGCTTGAAAACGAAAGCTCGCAGACATCGAATGATTCATGCCGCATCGAGCGGAAGAACATCTCTTCAGGCGTAAGCAGCATGTACACCGGGTCGGCGCCGTCGACCTGCACGCGGCCGTCCACCAGAGGACGCGTCCGGTCGTAATCGCCGACCGCCACCGAGATGCGAAGCTTGTTCATGGAAAGGGTTCTCCTGTCGGCGCCCGATCGGCGCATGGCTGGTTGAGGCGAACTGATCCGGGCGTCGCGCGCGGGTCAGGGGCGGCCGGCATTAGACGGCTCGAGCGCGGGCCGCTCCGTGCCGTCGGGCCAGACGTAGCGCGTATCAAAGGCGCGCCAGTCGACACTCTTGGGCACGATGGCCTGATAGGAACAGACGTGGAGCGGAATCGCCTGGTTGCCCGTGCCGATCGCGGGGGAACCTTCAGAAAACGCACGTACCGCCGCCAGCATCTGGCGCCGGAACTCAACGATCGCGAGGTCGCTCGCCCCCAGGCGGTCGTTGTGACGGTCGGCGATCGGCCCCATCGTGAGCCACATCGCAATGTCCTGGTTCGGAAAACCGGTGATGCCGGTGAAGTTGCCCGCCTTCATCGCCTGACGGTCCTGCCAGAAGCGGTTGGCTTCGGTGCGAAGCGGCCGGTACTCGCTGTCGAGATCGACCCCCACTGTCTGCCGAAGAAACTTGCGCCAGGTTTCCACTTCCGGGGTCTGCGACGGATGCCCCCAGGCGATGAAATAGAAAGCCGTGCTGGTGTCATCCATCGGAACGTTGATGTTGGCAACGTTGTAGAGATTGTTCGGGGGAATCAGCACCGTGGCCGGCGCCACGAAAACGGTGGAGCGGATGTAATCCTGCGAGGCGGCATCCTTGATCGGTCGGCGGATGGCGGCATAGCGAAAGCCGTAGGTGTCCATGTCCACCTGCAGGCGCGGCGCCTTGTCGGTGGACGGTCGCAGCCAGAGCTGCGAGGTGGCTTTGGCCCCGTCAACCCGCGCCGGCACCATGTCGGATGAATGCAGACTGGAGCTGTGCGCAGAATCGATCGCGCCCTCGAGAATCTGCGCCCAGTTGCAGGGGATGAGCACCTTCGCGATGCTGACCCGCGCTTCGGCCGTCGGCGCCCAGCGCGGCGGCACAAATTGGGGCACCTGGTCAGCCGGACCGAACCAGCCCCACACCAGACCCGCCCATTCCAGGCACGGGTAGCTGCGGTGGGTGATGCGATCGGCGAATCCGCTGGCCGCCGGTTCCGAGACCATCTCGAGCACCTTGCCCGAGACGTCGAACTTCCAACCGTGGTAGAGGCACCGCAGGCCGCCTTCCTCGTTTCTGCCGTACACCAGCGAGGCCCGACGGTGCGGGCAGCGTTCATCGAGTACGCCCACCCGGCCGTCGCTATCGCGAAACACCACCAGATCTTCACCAAAAACGCGGGCCTTCACCGGCGGGCCGTCCGGATCAAGCACTTCCTCGCTGAGGCAGACCGGCTGCCAGTGCCGGCGCATCAACTGGCCCATGGGCGCATCGCCCACCACGCGGCAGAGGAGATCATTGTCTTCGGCGGTCATCATGCTGGCGACTCCCGGAATGATTAGACATCTAACGAAATTTCGGCGCATTATACCGATCGCCCTGCCGCCTGCGAAGCCATTTTCCAGGCGCAGTGGGGTTGGCTTACACTGGGCGTCAATCACCGAGCCCCTGATGGGAAACACAGTTCGTCGCCTCGCCTGCTGGTGCCTCATGCTGGTCCTGCCGCTGCAGGCACTGGCCGGCATGACGCGCGTGCATGGCCCTCACACTGAGAGGCACGGGGTGCACGCAGCGACGCACGCGCACGCGCACGCCAACGGCGTGCAACCCGCGGCGGAGGCCCTGCCTGACGTCCCCACCATCGAGGCGGCCGCTACCCAAACCGCATGCGCGCACCACGCATCACCCGCCTGCCCAGCCTGCGAATGGCCATCGGCCGACTCCTCCGACCGCTCGAATCTCCCCCCCTCCTGCAACACGTGCGCATCATGCTGCCTGCTGCTGATCCCGGCACCGCTCACCCTCTTGCCGCCAGCGGGTACCAACAGCAGCCCGCCCGACAGGGAAGCGCGTTTTCGGAGCGTCTCCCCGCACATGCTCGAACGACCTCCTCGATCCCTGGCGGCTGCCTGAAGCCCGCGCACTGACGCCACCCGCCTGATGGCAGGCGCCCAGCAAGCACTTCACGCCTGCACGCTTGCCAACCAGGCGTCACACGCGCCACGCACTGATCCGCCTGTCCTGCCGGGGCTGGCGTTTATCGGCTGAATCTCATCGAGGAGAACGGGATGACACCCATCCGTCCACGCCAGTTTCCCGCTCGTCGCAGCGCCGCCCTGCGCGGCCTGGTGGCGGCGTTGATATGGCTTCCAGCAGTCGCGGCCGCCCGCCCGGATCCGCTTGATCCCGCGGCGCCCGTACTCCCGCTTACCCATGCGTCTGCGCTCACCGCCGCGCCCTCGTTATCGGAGACACCCGTGGGGTCTTGGCGCGAGGCCAACGACACGGTGAACCGCATCGGCGGCTGGCGCGCCTACGCCCGCGAGGCAAAGCCGCCGGAATCCCCGCCGCCGGCAGCAACCGGTACCCCCGCCGCGGTGGCGCCGGCCAAGCCTGCAGCCGGCCACGGCCATCACTGACCTGCGGAGCGCACTCATGCCCCCTTCCCATCCCCGTGACCGCACCGCCCGGCTCGCTCCGGCGGCGCTGGTGACTGCCGCCCTCCTCGCCGGCTGTGCCACCCCCCGCCCTGACGCCGGCTTTGATCAGGTCAGTCAGACCGTTGGTCAGCATCTGAACAAGGATCTGCACTGGGCACGTGACGAGACCCACCGGCGCCTCATCGATGCGCGCGTGGCCGACTTGCTCACGCGACCGCTCTCGGCTGACGATGCAGTGCAACTCGCGCTCCTCAACCATCGCGGGCTGCAGGCCGCCTTTGATGAACTCGGCATTGCCGAGGCCGATCGGGTGCGCGCGCTCAGCCTGCCCAACCCCGGCATCAGTATCGGCCGTACCCGGCGCGGCGCCGAGATCGAAAGCGGCCTTGGGCTCCACTTCAATCTCGCGCGACTGCTCGCGTTGCCGCTCGTGGCCGAGGTCGAGTCGAGGCGGACTGCGCAACTGCAGGCCGATACCGCCCTTCGTGCGATCACCCAGGCGGCCGAGGTTCGCAAGGCCTGGGTGCTGGCGGTTGCCTCGGCCGAGTCGGTTCGTTATGCGCGGCAGGTGATGGAGGCTGCGGCGGTGAGCGCGGAGCTGGCACGCCGGATGGCCGCAACCGGCAACTTCAACAAGCTCCAGCATGCCCGCGAGCAGTCGTTTCAGGCCGATGCCACGCTCAATCTGGCGCGCGCCGAGCAGGCGCACAAGGTAAGCCGCGAGCGACTCACGCGACTGCTTGGGCTCTGGGGCACACAAACCGCCTATCGTCTGCCCGAGCGCCTGCCGGACCTCCCCACTGCGCTCGACGAGCGCGCGGCGCTCGAGTCGCTTGCCATCGCACAGCGCCTCGATGTGCAGGGCGCACGGCTCGCCGCCGAGCGCACGGCAAGCGCATTGGGGCTTACGCGCGCCACCCGCTTCATCAATGTCCTCGAGATCGGCGCCGAGCGCGAGCGCTCCAACGAAGCCCCGGTTAAAACCGGGTGGGAGATCAGCCTCGAGTTGCCGGTCTTTGACAGCGGTCATGCGCGAGTCGCGCGTGCCGAAGCCGTCTATCGACAGGCACTCAATCGGGCGGCCGAGATTGCCATCAATGCCCGCTCGGAGGTTCGCGAGGCCTGGTCGACCCGCCAGAGCACCTGGGAGATGGCCCGCTACCACCGGGAGCAGATCGTGCCGCTGCGGCAGCGGATCGCCGAGGAGAACCTGCTGCGCTACAACGGCATGCTGATCGGCGTGTTCGAGTTGCTGGCCGACGCCCGCGCGCAGATCGCAAGCGTGAATGCCGCGATCGATGCCCTGCGCGATTTTTGGCTCGCGCAGGCCGACATGGACATGGCGCTGATCGGCAAACCGGCGGCGACCCTCTCTGTTGCGCCCGCTCTCACCCGACCCGAGAGCACCCCCGCGCATGCCAATCCGCACTGACCCAGGAACCGGTCTGCAACCTGACAAGGACAGCTTCAACATGGTCACACGTCGAAAATTTTTAGGCGGTGCATCGATCGCCGGTGCAGCCGTCAGCGCCGCAGCCGTCAGCCGCGTGGCGCTTGCCGCGATCCCCGAGCCGGTGATCCAGAGTCGCGCCGCCACCCAGCCACCGCTGGCGCCGCCCAACGGGCGTCCCTATCGCCCGGTGGTCACCCTGAACGGCTGGACCCTGCCCTGGCGAATGCGCAATGGCGTCAAGGAGTTTCATCTCGTTGCCGAGCCCGTGGTGCGCGAGATGGCGCCAGGCTTTCGGGCCCATCTGTGGGGCTACAACGGCCAGAGTCCGGGCCCCACGATCGAGGTGGTTGAAGGCGACCGGGTGCGAATCTTCGTGACCAACCGGCTGGGCGAATTCACCAGCATTCACTGGCATGGCCAACGGCTGCCCAACGGCATGGACGGCGTCACCGGACTCACGCAGCCGGGCATTCCGCCCGGCAAGACCTTCGTGTATGAATTCGAGGCCCGGCGCCCTGGCACATTCATGTATCACCCGCATGCCGACGAAATGGTTCAGATGGCAATGGGCATGATGGGGTTCTGGGTCACGCATCCGAAGCAGCGTCACCCGCTGATTGCCGAGGTCGACCGCGATTACTGTTTTCTGCTGGGTGCCTACGACATCGACCCGGGAAGCTACACGCCCCGCGTGATGACCATGCTCGACTTCAACCTGTGGGCATGGAACAGCCGAATTTTTCCGGGGATTGATCCGCTGGTGGCGCGCCTGGGTGAGCGCGTGCGGCTTCGTGTGGGCAATCTCACCATGACCAACCACCCCATCCATCTGCACGGCCACGAGTTTGAGGTGACGGGCACCGACGGCGGCCCTGCGCCGCTCGCAGCGCGCCAACCTGAAGTCACAGTCGACATCGCAGTGGGCCAGATGCGTCAGATGGAATTCATCGCGGACGAAGAAGGCGACTGGGCATTTCACTGCCACAAGAGCCATCACACCATGAACGCGATGGGCCACGGCGTTCCCACCATGATCGGCGTCGATCACCGCGGCGTGGCGGGCCGTATCATGCGGTTGATTCCCGACTACATGGTGATGGGTGAGCGGGGCATGAAAGACATGACCGAGATGGAAATGGCCTTGCCCGACAACACCGCTCCGATGATGGCCGGTCAAGGTCCGTTTGGCGCCCTCGGCATGGGCGGAATGTTCAGCGTGCTGAAGGTTCGTCGCGACCAGCCTGCGGGCGATTTTCGCGACCCGGGCTGGTTCAGCCATCCGCCCGGAACGGTGGCCTATGAGTTCAAGGGCGAGCTTCCCCAGGTCAACCGCACCGGGGCGGCGCCATCGGCCGCGGGCGGCGTCGATGTTCAGGTGAAAAAACCTGGCGGCGCGCGCAACCACCAGCATTGACCCACCCACCCGACTTCAATCAGGACCCCCCATGAAAATTTCCCTGATGATCGTTGCGCTCGGCTTCGCAACCGGCCTGCCGCCCGGCAGCAACGCCCTCGCCCAGCACACGGGCCACGGCCACCACGGCCATGCCAGGCCCGCAGCCTCCGCAGCCACCAGTGCCGGCACCAGCGCAGAAGCGCCCGCCGCGGGTGCGCAGGAATCTGAATGGGTAGACGGCGAAGTTCGCCGCCTCGACCGCGAACAGGGCCGCGTGACGCTGCGCCATGGCGACATACGCAGCCTCGACATGCCCCCCATGACAATGGTGTTCCATGTGTCCGACAACCGGCTGATCGAATCGCTCGCACCCGGCGATACGGTGCGTTTTCGCGTGATTGCGGAAGGAACGCGCTACCGCATCACAGCGCTTGAAAAACGTTAGGCTGCAAGCGCTGACGACCCGCGCCGGTCAGAACCGGAAGCCCGCCGCAAACCGGGTCTGATCACTGGTGGTGAAGTTCACCTTCTGCTCGCGCCCGATCCGCGCGAACAGGTTGCCGTGGTCATAGGTGATGGTGAGGCCTTTACCCGGCGCGCCGGGCAGCCCCGCTTCCGGGCTCCCGGTCTTGTGCACAAAATCGATCGTGATGCGCTGATCCTTGGCGAACCGGTCTCGCCACACCAGATGCGTGACTTTCTGTCCGGTTCCCAGCCGGTCGTCCGCCACGGTGAAGAGCGACAGCACACCGCTTTTGCGAACACGAACCCCGGCGCCGAGCACCACCGAATCGTTGGGATCAAAACTGAGGTTGTAGTAGGGCTTCAGGTTGGTGCGCCCAAAGCCAACGATTGCCCACGCCGTGTCTGATCCCAACTGCGCGGTCACCGCGCCCCCGGCGAACCCGTGCGTGGCCGCCTGGAGCGACGGCACGACCTGCCCGAAGGGCAGCTTGAAAGTGTATTCATAGCCGGCGCGAGTCTGCGAAAACTGCCCGCCACGTTGGTAGTGGCCGATCCAGGTGGTGTGCTCACCAAGGTTGCCTCGCAGGTTCTGGTCGGTGGCAAGCGGCGTGTCACGCTCGGAATAGATCGCCGACGTGAATTTGAACGCCCAGGCCTCGGTATCGGAGGCCTGTACCGGCATTGCGAGGGCGAGGGCGAACGCGGCCAGCACTGCTGGGCAGCACCGTGCGGAAAGGAAAGCAATTCGGTCCATCACTCACACTCCCGGGCGGGCAAAACCTGCGACCTGCTCATAGCGTGCCGCAATCTGCCGCAGCTCTTCCTGGCTGATCAGATCATCGATGTGCTTGAAGGGCTTGCCGCCCGACAGTTCATCTGCCTTCATGATGATGAAATCGGGCGGCTGGCTGCGGTTGGTGGTAACCACCCGACCCGTCGCCTCGCGGCGCGCCGACTCATACTGATCGAAGGCCTTCAGCGGATCGGACGTGGCAGCAAGCGCCTCGGCCAGCGTGCGCGCGTCGATCAGCGACTGTGCCGAGCCATTCGACCCCCGGGGATACATGGGATGCGCAGCGTCCCCCATCAGCGTGACGCGGCCATCCCGCCAGAACGGCAGCGGGTCGCGATCGACCATCGGGTATTGCAGCATCTGTATCGATGACCGTATCAGCGCAGGCACATCGAGCCAGTCAAACCGCCAGTCCTCGTACACGGGCATGAAATCGGCCAGATCAGCGCGGGTGTTCCAGTCATTCATGGGCGCGTCATCGCGCTGGATCTCGGCCACCCAGTTGACGAGCTGCCGCCCCTGGTCGTCGTATTTGCCAACGATCGGGTAGATGACCATCTTGCCCGTGGCGATGGTGCCGATCCGCAGATAGGAGCGGCCGGTGAGAATCGGATCAAAGACGCTCACGCCGCGCCAGGTGTTGATGCCGGCAAAGCAGAGCTTGTCATCCGGGTGCATCTGCGCACGCACCGCTGAGTTGACCCCGTCACAGGCCACCGCAATGTCGGCCTGCACGCGCTCGGCCGCACCGTCGGCGCGCACGAATTCCAGCGTGATCGCGGACGCGTTCTGGGAATAGCCCCGACACCGCATGCCGGTCCGGATCGCCTCTGGGCCCAAGCGCTCGCGCGCGAGCGCAAGAAGCGTGGCATGCAGTCGCGCGCGGTGCACGCCCAGCTCGGGAAACGGATGCCCCGCATGGCGTCCACGCAGCTCGCGATAGATGAACTGCCCATGGCGATTGAAGAAAACGCTTTCAAGATTTTCGATGCCCAGCGGCTCGAGCCGCTCGAGCGCGCCCAGCGCGGCAAGCTCGCGGCAGGCATGGGGCAGCAGCGTGATGCCCACGCCCACTTCGCGGAACTCGGGCGCGGCGTCGTAGACGGTTGCACGCAGTCCGTGCCGATGCAGACCCAGCGCGAACGCGAGCCCGGCGATACCCCCTCCCACAATGGCAATGTTCATATCGGGCTCTTCAGTCGGCAGTGATGCGTTGCGCCTGGATCAGACTGGCCCAGCGTTCGGAGTCGGTCCTGACCAGTTGCTGATACTCCTGGAGACTCACGGGCGCTGCGTCCATGCCTTGCGTGCCGAACGCACGTGCCGCCTCGGCGCTTCCGAGCAACTGGTTGATTTCGCGGTGCAGGCGCTCCACCAGATCCGGGGCCATGCCCTTCGGTCCAAAGAAGCCGTACCACATGGCGACATTCACATCGCCTGCGCCCGCCTCCTTGAGTGTTGGCACCTCGGGCAGAAGCGGATGGCGCGACGTGCCGCCCAGGCCCAGAACAACCAGACGCCCAGCGCGAATCAACGGCAGCGCCACATGGATAGGCATGAACATGGTGTCGACGTGCCCGCCCACCATGTCCTGTACAGCGGGGGCGGTACCGCGGTACGCGATGTGGGTGATGAAGACCTTGTTGACGCTCTTCAGCATCTCCATCGACATATGGTGCGGTGTGCCCGCGCCCGGTGACGCATAGTTGAGTGCGCCGGGTTTCGCGCGCGCGGCGGCCAGCAGATCGGCTGCGGTCTTGAAGCCCGTGCGAGGATGCGTCACCAGCAGCAGCTGACCCCAGGCAGCAAGCGCAATGGGCGTGAAGTCGGCAAGCGGATCGAAGTTGAGCTTTGGATAAAGCGTGCGTGCCATCACCAGCGTATTGGCGCTCACCAGAATGGTGTTGCCGTCTGGCGCGGCCTGGGCCACCTGTTCGGCGCCGATATTGCCCGACGCCCCCGGACGGTTTTCCACAATGGCAGGCCGTCCCATCTTCTCGCCCAGGCCGGGGCCGATCGTGCGGGCGACCATGTCCATCCCTGTGCCTTGGGTGAAGGGCACGATCAGGCGCATCACCTGCTGCGAGGACTGCGCGAACGCAAGACGTGGAAGCGTGGCCCCGGCTGCGAGCAGGGCAATCGCGGAACGGCGTGAATTCATAACGGGGGTCTCCAGCGGACTCGTCAAGAGCGGGTTGCAGGCACAGCCGGATTGGCCGGCCGGTGCAGCCCCGGAATTGTAGGGCTTCATCAGGCGGATGCCAGCTCCAGGGACATTGCCGTAGACTTTCCCCGGGCTTGCCGCACCGGACCGAACCGGGCCAGCATTTCAGGCAGGTCTGTCTAGACATCAGGCATTGGAAGGAGTGCGTCATATGGCCCGGATCAGGCCCTGTCCAACCCGCATGCCCCCGGCGAAGGTCGGTGCCACGCGCCTGATCACGCTGCTTGCCGCGCTTCTCACCGGTTGCGCCGCCGCACCACCCGCCGCCCCACCCGCCGCCGACCGCGCACCGCAGCACGCCGCAAAACCGGTGGGCCTGGCCAACCCCGCTACCGTAGCCTGCATCCGTGCGGGAGGTGTTGCCTTCACCGAGCGTGCTGCCGACGGCAGCGAGCGCGGTCTGTGCCGCCTGCCTGCCGGCCAGGTCTGCGATCAGTGGGCCTTCTTTCGGGGCGAGTGTGGAGCGGGCCAGGTTGACCATCGTCCGGGTTCGTGATCGGATCGAGCCTCTGATCGAATACAGCGCCCCACGGAGCCCCCTACGATGATCCCGACCCGAGAACTCGGCCGCAGCGGCCTGATGGCCGTACCGATTGCATTCGGCGGCAACGTATTTGGCTGGACCGCGGACGAAGCGCGATCGTTCGAACTGCTCGATGCCTTTGTAGCGGGCGGCGGCAATCTGATCGATACCGCCGACAAGTACTCCAGTTGGGTGCCGGGCAACCGCGGGGGCGAATCCGAGACCATCATCGGCCGCTGGCTCAAGCGCAGCGGCAAACGGAACCGGGTCCTGATCGCCACCAAGGCCGGCATGGACCTGGGCGGCGACCGCTCGGGGTTGTCCAGGCGGCATCTGATGCGCTCGGTCGATGAGTCGCTAGGCCGACTGGGTATCGACTGCATCGATCTTTACCAGGCACACATCGACGACGCGAGCACCCCAATCGAGGAAACCCTCGGGGCCTATGCCGACATGATCCGCGCCGGCAAGATCCGCGCGATCGGTGCCTCCAACTACAGCGCCGAACGGCTGGCACTTGCGCTCGACACCGCCAACCGTCTTGGCCTGCCCCGGTTTCAGACGCTGCAGCCCGAATACAACCTGATGGTGCGACAGCCGTTCGAGGCGTCGCTCCAGTCGCTCTGCGTTCGCGAGCAGGTCTCGGTCATCCCCTATTACGCTCTCGCCTCGGGATTTCTTACCGGCAAATACCGCGAGGCGGCAGATGCTTCGGGCCGCGCCCGTGGCGGGCGGGTTGCCACTTACCTCAACGACCGCGGCTTCCGCATCCTTGCCGCGCTCGACAACGTCGCCGCCCAGCACCACACCAGCCTGACCGCGGTGGCGCTGGCCTGGTTGCGCGATCGCGACGCGGTGGCGGCACCGATTGCAAGCGCCACCTCCGCCGCCCAGTTGCACGACCTGTTCGCAAGCCTGCAGGTGGTGCTTGACGATCGGTCACGGCAACACCTGGACGAGGCAAGCGCATGACCCGGAGTCCGGTGGGCGGGTTTCTTCTCTGGGTGCAGTTCGGTGCGCTCGCATTCCAGCTGCTCCTCGGCAAGCTCGCGCTCGAGGTGGTGGCCGCACCCGGCTGGACCCTTGGCTGCATTGCAGCGGGCATCGCACTGGGCGCCTGGGCGCTTGCAGCCAACCGGCCTGGCAACTTCAACCTGAGACCCGAGCCAAGGGAAGGCGGCGTCCTGATCACCCACGGCCCCTACCGATGGATCAGGCACCCGATGTATACCGGACTGCTGCTGATCTCGGCCGGGCTGGGCGGCATCATCGACAGCTTTCACGGCTGGATGCTGTCGCTCACCCTGCTGGGCGCCCTCCTGGTCAAGGCAAGTTTCGAAGACCGCTGGATGACGAATGCCCATCCAGCCCATGCTGCCTATCAGTCCCGCACCCGGGGGTTCATCCCTTTCATTTACTGAAAGAAACCGCCACTGGTAAACCCCCGTGCGTTGACAGAGCAGCGCCGCTCGCGCGTTAATACCCCCGCTTCAACGTCTTGCCGCCTTTCCCCGAGGAGACACCCATGTCCGTCCGTCTGATTCCGGCCATCGCGGCCGCTGCAGTATTCGCGAGCGCGAGCGCCGTCGCCCAGGTCAAGTGGGACTTCCCCACGCCCTACGCCGACCGGGAAGTGCTCACCAAGAACACCGTTCAGTTCGCCGAAGATGTTCGGCGCGCGACCAACGGGCAGCTGGTGATCACCATGCACACCGCCAATTCGCTCATCAAGAACCCGGAGATCAAGCGCGCGGTCCAGACGGGTCAGGTGCAGATCGGTGAGATCTTCAAGCCCAACATGGGACCGGAAGACCCCGTGTTTGAGCTCGATGCCATCCCGTTCTTCGCCCCGGGCTACAAGGAGGCGCGCGCGCTTCTCGAAGTCTCGCGCGAAGCGATCTCGCAGCGGATGCTCAAGCAGGGTCTGCGCGTGCTCTACATGTGCCCCTGGCCCTCCCAGGCGTTTTATTCCAAGAAGCCGATCAACTCGCTTGCCGACCTGAAGGGCACGAAAATGCGCACCTACAATGCGCAGACAGCGCGCCTCGCGCAGCTGATGGGTGCCATCCCCACCACCGTGCAGGCCACCGAGATTCCCCAGGCCTTCACCTCCGGCATCATCGACACCATGTTCACCGCGGCCGGCACCGGCGTGACCACCAAGGCCTGGGACTACACGCGGTATGTGTACGACACGCAGGCCTGGGTGCCCAAGAACATCGCGTTCGTCAACGAGAAAGCCTTCCAGGCGCTCTCCGAGCCGCTGAAAAAGGCGGTGCTCGAGCAGGCGGCCATCGCCGAGAAGCGCGGCTGGGAGATGAGCGAAGCTGAAAATGTCGCCGGACCGAAGCAACTGGTGCAAAACGGCATGACCCTCGGCCCCATCACGCCGCAGTTCTCGGCCGAACTGAAGAAAATCGGTGACCAGATGCTCGAAGACTGGCTGAAGAAAGCCGGCCCCGAAGGCAAGAAGATCACCGACGCCTACTACGCGCGGATCAAGTAACACCTGGCCCGAACCGCCAGGCGATCTGCAAACGGCCGCCCGCCCGGCGGCCGTTTTGCATGTTTACCCCAAGAAAACGGCGCCCGTCCCCGTCGAGCCCAATTTCTTCACCTTCCCGGAACCGCGACCCGCCATGAGACAGACCCTCGATTCGCTCTACCGACTGAGCGGACTGCTGTCAGCCTTTTTCCTGCTGATGATCGCAGTGCTGGTCACCGCTCAGATCGTCGGTCGGCTGTTTGACGTTCTGGTGCCCTCGGCTGACGATTTCGCTCGGCTTTCCATGGCTGCGTCCTCGTTCCTGGGCCTGGCCTGGGCGCTCCGCCGCGGCGCACACATCCGTGTGGCGCTGCTGATCGAAAAGCTCGCGCCACCGAAACGTCGGGTGGCCGAGCTCGCCTGCCTCGCGCTGGGTACCGCGCTCGCTGGCTACTTTGCCTGGTACGCCCTCGACATGGTGATCGACGGGATCCGTTTCCCCGAATACACCATCGGCCTCATCCCGATCCCGAAATGGATTCCCCAGATCGCCATGGCTACCGGAGCGGTCGTGCTGTTCATTGCGTTCCTCGACGATCTGGTGGTCGTGGCGAGCGGCGGCAAGCCCTCCTATCAGCAGACGGGCGAAGGCGACGACGCTGATCGCCACGCCGCCCACGAGTGATCAGCCGCCATGGAACAGACCCTCGCCATCTCCGTCCTGTTGCTCTCGGTCTTCGTGCTGCTTTCGGCAGGTGTGTGGATCGCGCTCTCGCTGGTGATGGTCGGCGTGATCGGCATTTCGCTCTTCTCGAGCCGCCCGGTCGGTCAACTGCTGGCCACCACCCTCTGGGGGCAGAGTTCGGAATGGGCGCTCACCGCGCTTCCCCTGTTCATCTGGATGGGCGAGATCCTGTTTCGAACCCGGCTGTCTGACGACATGTTCACCGGCATCGCGCCCTGGATGCGGCGGCTGCCCGGGCGCTTGCTGCATGTGAACGTGATCGGATCAGGAATTTTCGCTGCAGTGTCGGGCTCGTCCACCGCCACCGCCGTCACCATCGGCCGGATGACCATTCCCGAGCTCACGCGTCGCGGCTACGACGAGAAGGTCATCCTGGGCTCGCTCGCGGGCGCCGGCACACTCGGCATCATGATTCCGCCCTCCATCATGATGATCGTCTACGGCGTGGCAGCTGATGTGTCGATTGCAAGGCTTTTCATCGCGGGCATCGTGCCAGGTATCCTGCTGGTGGGTCTTTTCATGCTCTGCATCATGATCCACGCCTGGACCCGCCCGGGCGCGATCCCGCCGCCTGATCCGCCCATGACGCTGGGCGAGAAGCTCTATGCCTCGCGCCGCCTGATTCCGATCGTGCTGCTCATCGTGCTGGTGATCGGCTCCATCTATGCCGGGCTTGCCACCGCCACCGAAGCTGCCGCAGTGGGCGTGGTCGGCTCGCTCGTTCTGGCGGCGTCCACCGGCACCCTCAACCGGAAGAGTTTCACCGAGAGCCTGCTGCGCGCCACTGAAACATCCTGCATGCTCGCCTTTGTACTGGCAGGTGCCGCCTTCACCACGGTGGCCATGGGCTTTACCGGCATTCCCAAAAGCCTCGCCGCGCTGGTCAATGACTGGCAGTTGAGCGCAGGCATGCTGATCTTCGTGCTCACCATTCTTTATGTCGTTCTGGGCTGCTTTCTCGATGGCGTCTCGATGATCGTGCTCACGCTCTCGGTGGTCATGCCCATGATCCACGCCGCGAAGATCGACCCGATCTGGTTCGGCATCTACATCGTGCTGGTGGTTGAAATCGCAACCATCACCCCACCAGTGGGGTTCAATCTTTTCGTGCTTCAGGGTCTGGCCAAACGCGACATCCTGTTCATCTCGAAAGGCGCAATTCCTTCGTTCATCGCGCTGGTGTTTGCCTGCTGGCTGATCTGGGTGTTCCCCGGCATCGTCACCTGGCTCCCCTCGGTGATGTTCAACAACTGAGGCCCCTTGTTTACCCAACGCGCGGGCCCGAACGGCCGGCGCGCCATCCGGAGAACACACATGGCTCAACCCTGGGAAGGGATCGTTTCCGCAGACGAAATCGCCGCCTATGAAGCCGCAGGGTTCGGTCGCCCGCAAGGCATGGGCAAGCGCCCGGCGCTCCTGATCATCGACGTTCAATACCGCACCGTCGGCACCAGGCGCGAACCATTCTGGGACGCCATCAAGGAGTTCAAGACCGCGTGTGGCGAGCCGGGCTGGAAAGCAGTCGACCACATTGCGCCGCTGCTTGCACTGTTTCGCGAACTCAAGCTGCCGGTCATCTATCCCTATGTGTCGCCCAAGGAATCGTTTGATGTGGGGCGACTGGCCGAGAAGGTGCCCGCCCTCATGAAGGTGGCGGCAAATGGCTACCAGTTTGTGCCGGAGGTGGCCCCGCGCGAGCAGGACATTCTGCTTCCCAAGAAGCACCCCAGCGCATTCTTTGGCACACCGCTGGTCAGTTATCTGGTCGACCTTGGAGTGGATAGTCTGGTGGTCACCGGCTGCACCACCAGTGGGTGCGTGCGCGGCAGCGTGGTCGATGGCTTCGCCTACAACTTCCGCTGCACCGTACCGATCGAGTGCGTTTATGACCGCAGCGCCACCAGCCACGCAGTGAACCTGTTCGACATGGCGGCCAAATACGCCGACGTAAAACCGGTGGCCGAGGTGATGGCCGAACTGAGGGCGCTAGGCGCCAAGTGACCGGTTTCAGCGGGCGCGCAGCCGCCCGCTCACCGAACCGCCCCTTCTGGCAGAGGACACCCCCGCATGGAACGCTTCGACAACAAGTTCGACCGCTATCGCTTCTCCGCACTGCCTTCGCGCCCCAAATACGCCTGGCCGAACGGCGCGCGGCTTGCGGTGTACTTCGCGCTCAATGTCGAGGCCTTTGAATTTGGGCGCAATCCCGGCAATGACTTCACCTCCATGCCGGCCCCGCCCTTTCATCGTGGCTACGCGTATCGCGATTACGGCAACCGGGTGGGAATCTGGCGAATCGCGGAACTCTTTCAGCGGTATCAGGTGCCGCTTTCGATCCTGGTGAACGCGAGCGTCTACGACGTCTGCCCCGAAATCCTGGTGCCGTTTCGCGAACGCGGTGATGAGTTCGTCGGACACGGCCGAACCAATTCCGAGCGCCAGATCGACATGGATCTCGATACCGAACGTCGAATGCTGGGCCAGGTCCGCGACCGCTTCATTCAGGAAGAGGGCAGGCCACCCAGAGGCTGGCTGGGCCCATTCATCTCGCAAAGCCCCAACACACCCGAGCTCCTTCACGAAACGGGCTTCACCTACATGCTCGACTGGTTCTTTGACGAGCAGCCGCAGTGGTTTCGTACCGCTCGAGGCCCCATCCTCGCAGTGCCTTACCCCTCCATGGAACTGAACGACCTGCCGGCCTTCATCAACCGGGGGGCAAGCGATGTCGAATTCACGCAGATGGTTCGCGATTCATTCGACCAGCAACTCGACGACTCCGAGCGCCACGGCTGGCCGCTGGTCTGCGGTATTTCGATTCACACTTTCCTGATGGGGCATCCCCATCGCGCCCGGCAGCTCGCGCGCATGCTCGAGCACATGGCAGCGCAGCGCTCGCGCGTGTGGTTTGCCACGCCAGGTCAGATTGCCGACCATGTGGCGGCATTGCCGGCGGGCACGGTCGCACTGCCCTGATCCGGCAGCACCCTGCCCGCAACAGCCCGCCCCTCTCTTTGCCCTGACAGGATTCCGCATGACCCAGCCTGCGCCCAATCCCGCGAAGACCGCCAAGCGCGACGAGCCCGAGCTCATGTTTTTCGACGCACCTGGAATGGACCGGCTCGCCCAGATGATGCTTGTCATGGCCTCTGAGCTCCATGTGCTTCGCGACCGCGTCCGGTGCATGGAGTTCATGCTGGCCGAACAGGGGCATCTGGACATCGCTGCGCTCGAGCACTTTCAGCCCAATGATGCGCAGGCTGCCGCGCTCGCAAATGAGCGTGATGCCTTTGTTTCGCACCTGATGGACGTGTTGGACGGACGCGCAAAATCCACCAGCGGACGTTTCCCTCCCCGTTCGCAGGAGTCCCGTTCATGAGCGCGCCCGTTCGCGCAACCGTCGCCTTTCAGGAGCTGATCGGGTCGGTGCGGCAGCACTGGGCCAATCAGCTGTATCCCGCGCTCCACGAGCGTTATCGCGAAATCGATCGCGGCAGCACCCCAGCGATGACCGATCAGGCCATCAACCAGGTGGCCCAGACGCCGCTTTACCAGTGGTTCGCCTTCATCGAGCGCCACTATCAGCGCATGAAGTATTCCGATCCGCGCTGGGGACTCGCGGCGAGTTTCGAATCGCAGCCGGACGGGGTGCGCGAGCGGCTCGCCGCCGCCGAGTCCAGCCCGTATCTCGAACTCGATGCCAATCTCGACATCCCCGACTACTATCGCGAAATCGACATCCACCAGCATCCGGGCAACCTGATCGGCGCCGACTACGACGGGCTCATGTATCGGGCAAGCGCCACCTCGATTCACCCCAACACGCGCCGCTTTGAAGCGCACGAGCGCTTCGCCGACACGGTGCTCGCGCGCCGCCGGTTCCGGTCGGTGCTCAACATGGGCTGCGGCTTTGGCAAGTGCACGCTGCCGATCGCGGCACGGCTACCCGAGGCGCGGGTGACCGGCATCGACCTGTCTGGCCCCTGCCTGCGGCTGGCTGCCGCCACACTTGCCGACACGTCCCTCGGCAATGTGCGCTTTGCCCAACGCGACGCGCTGCGATCCGGTTACGCAGACGGCAGTTTCGATCTCGTCACCTCCACCCAGCTGCTGCATGAGTTGCCGGTCGAGGATATCCGACGGGTGCTGCGCGAATCATTCAGGCTGCTCGAGCCCGGTGGCGAGGTCATGCACCTGGACTTCCGCCCGCGCGGGCGCTGGATGGAGTTCCTGCTGGACGGCCATGCGGTGCGCAACAACGAAGGCTTCATGCCTGCGTTCAACCGGCTGGACATGCACGAGGCGCTGGGCGAAGCGGGGTTCGTCAATATCGCGATCGAACCGTTCGCCGAAACCGAAGGCGCCACGCGTCAGGATTGGCCCTACTGGCGCTTTCCCTGGACGCTGTTTCGAGCGGTCAAGCCGCTCTGAGCGATCCGGCCAGCTGCTGCGCGGCCTGTTCGGCCAGGTCAGCCGACCGGGCTTCCACCATGACGCGTACCAGCGGCTCGGTGCCCGACGCGCGGATGAGGATGCGCCCCTGATCGGCGAGCTCGCGCTCCACCTCGGCACGGACGCGGCTGAGCGGCTCATGCGCTTGCCAGTCGAAGCTGCGCTCGATACGGACATTGATGAGCGTCTGCGGCATCATCTCGAGGCCTTCCGCCAGCTCGCCGAGCGATTGCCCCGTGCGCTGAACCGCCGCCAGTACCTGCAGCGCGCTGATGGTGGCATCGCCTGTGCTGTGATGATCGAGGCAAAGCAGGTGACCCGAACTCTCTCCCCCATAGAGCCACCCGCGCTCGCGAAGCATCTCGAGCACATACCGGTCACCAACCTTTGCGCGGGCAAATTCCACGCCGAGCCGGCCGAGCGCCTGCTCGAGTCCGAGGTTGGACATGAGGGTGCCAACCGCTCCCGACACCGGCCCATTGTGGAGGCGCTCGCGCACGATCAGATAGAGCAGCTCGTCGCCATTGAAGATCCGTCCATCGCGATCGACCATCACGACACGGTCGGCATCGCCATCCACTGCCACGCCAATCGCCGCCCCGTGCTCGCGCATCGCCGCCTGAAGCGCTTCCGGATGCGTGGCGCCCAGTTGGTCGTTGATGTTGAAGCCATTCGGTGAGGCACCGATGGTGATGACGTCGGCGCCCAATTCATGAAACACATGGGGCGCTGTCTGATAGGCAGCGCCGTTTGCGCAGTCGACCACCATCCGCAGGCCCTTCAGATCGAGGTTCGCGGGAAAGGTGCGCTTGCAGAATTCGATGTAGCGGCCGGCGGCATCGTTCACGCGCCGTGCACGACCCAGGGCAGAGGACGCCACACAGCCGATGGGTCGTTCGAGTTCAGCTTCGATCGCCGATTCGACCGAATCGGGAAGCTTGTCGCCATCGGCCGAAAAGAATTTGATGCCGTTGTCGTCAAAGGGATTGTGCGAGGCGCTGATCACAATGCCGGCCGACAGGCGGAGCGCGCGCGTGAGATAGGCGACCGCCGGCGTGGGAAGCGGCCCGCACAGGAGCACATCCACCCCGGCGGCCGACAGGCCCGCCTCAAGCGAGGCCTCGAGCATGTAACCCGAAATACGCGTGTCCTTTCCAATGATGACCGCAGGCCGTGTGCTCGCGCGCCCCTCCAGTGCGACCGAGTTGGCCGACGGCAATCGACCGGGGACACCCGCACCCGCCAGCACCCGCCCTGCCGCATAGCCCAGTCGCATGACGAAGTCGGGCGTGATCGGCGCCTCGCCCACCCGCCCCCGCACCCCGTCGGTACCGAAAAATTTACGTCCCATCCCAGGCCTCCGCTGTCAGCGCATGCCAAACCTTGAGGGCATCACGCGTTGCCGCCACATCATGAACCCGAACCACAGCGGCCCCGCCCCGCACCGCCGCGAGCATCGCAGCGAGACTCCCCGGCAGCCGTTCGCCCACCTCACGTCCTGTCAAACGTCCAATAAACGACTTCCGCGACAGCCCGACCAACACTGGCCCCACCTTGCCAAGCATGGGGAGCGCACGCAGCAAGGCGAGATTATGGTGAAGCGATTTTCCAAATCCGATACCCGGATCAAACATCATGCGCGCCCGGGACACCCCAGCGGCTTCCAGTGTTGCGCGCCGCTCGGCGAGAAATTCGGATACCTGGGCCACGACATCGTGATACTGCGGAGCGTCCTGCATGGAGGCCGGCTCACCCTGCATGTGCATGATGCATACGCCGCAGCCGCTCGCCGCCACCGCCTCGACCGCGCCGGGCGCAGTCAGGCCGCCTACGTCATTGATGATGTCAGCCCCATGCGCAAGCGCCACGCGCATGACCTCAGGCTTTCGCGTATCGACCGAAATGGGAATGCCTCGGTCCCTCATCGCTTCCACAACCGGCAGGATGCGATCGAGTTCGAGTGATGCATCAACCGGGGGCGCCCCCGGCCGGGTTGACTCGCCACCGATATCAAGCAGATCGGCGCCCTCGGCCACGAGCCGCTCCGCCCACTCGATGGCCTCGACGGGATCAGTGCGATCGAGCCGCTCGGAAAAGGAATCGGGTGTGACATTGACGATCCCCATGACGAGCGGCTGCGCAAGCGTCATCCGGAAACGGCCGCAAACCCATTCGGAGGGCCTGTCGGCCGATGCCGGATGCATGGCGACCAAGGGACGGGCGCGAGGCCCGTTCAGGCTGCCGGTTCGGCCGAGGGCGACCCCGACGAGGCGCTGGGCTGGCTGGCCGGCGTGCCAGCGCCACCTGCGCTGCTGCCGGTCGATCCGCCCGGCTTCGGCGGGCGCGGCGGCCGGCCAGAGATGATGTCATCGATCTGATCGGCGTCGATCGTTTCCCAGTCGAGCAGCGCCTTGGCCATGGCCTCAACCTTGTCGCGGTTGGTATCCAGGATGTTGCGCGCCACCGCATACTGCTCGTCGATGATCCGGCGAATCTCGGAATCGACCTTGCGCATGGTCTCTTCAGACATGTTGGTGGTCTTGGTGATCGAGCGGCCGAGGAAGATCTCGCCCTCGTTTTCTGCATAGACCATGGGACCCAGCACATCGCTCATGCCATAGCGGGTCACCATGTCGCGGGCAATCGACGTGGCGCGCTCGAAGTCGTTTGAAGCGCCAGTGGTCATCTGGTGCATGAAGAGTTCTTCTGCGATTCGTCCGCCAAACAGCACCGCGACGGTGTTCAGCATCCGGTCACGATCCATGCTGTAGCGGTCTTCCACCGGCAGTTGCATGGTGACGCCCAGCGCACGGCCGCGCGGAATGATGGTGACCTTGTGGACCGGATCGGTCTTGGGCAGCATGCGCGCCACCACGGCATGCCCAGACTCATGGTAGGCGGTGTTGCGGCGCTCCTCCTCGGGCATGACGATCGAGCGGCGCTCCGCGCCCATCAGGATCTTGTCCTTGGCGCGCTCGAAGTCGACCATCTCGACGACCCGGGCGCTGCGTCGGGCTGCAAAGAGCGCGGCTTCGTTCACCAGGTTGGCGAGGTCAGCGCCTGAAAACCCTGGCGTGCCACGCGCGAGCAGATCGGCGCGAACGTCCTGACCAATCGGAACCTTCCGCATGTGAACGTTGAGGATTTGTTCCCGACCCCGGATATCAGGCAAGGGCACTACCACCTGACGGTCGAAGCGGCCCGGACGCAGCAGCGCCGGGTCGAGCACGTCGGGGCGGTTGGTGGCGGCGATCACGATGATGCCCTGGCCGGTTTCGAAACCGTCCATCTCCACCAGCAGCTGGTTGAGCGTTTGCTCGCGCTCGTCGTTGCCGCCGCCCAGGCCGGCGCCACGCTGACGACCGACAGCGTCGATCTCGTCAATGAACAGGATGCAGGGCGCGTGCTTTTTCGCGTTTTCAAACATGTCGCGAACGCGTGCCGCGCCCACGCCCACGAACATTTCGACGAAATCCGAGCCCGAGATGGAGAAGAACGGCACCTTGGCTTCGCCGGCGATGGCCTTGGCGAGCAGCGTCTTGCCGGTGCCGGGCGAGCCAACCATCAGCACGCCTCGGGGAATGCGGCCGCCCAGCTTCTGGAACTTGCTGGGGTCACGCAGAAACTCGACCAGTTCCTGGACTTCTTCCTTGGCTTCGTCGCAGCCAGCCACGTCGGCAAAGGTAATGCTGTTGTTGCCCTCATCCAGCATGCGGGCGCGCGACTTTCCGAACGAAAACGCACCGCCGCGTCCGCCGCCCTGCATTTGCCGCATGAAAAAGACCCACACGCCGATCAGAAGCAGCATGGGGAACCAGGAGACGAAAATGTTCAGCAGAAGCGACTGCTCTTCCTCGGGCTTGGCATTCACCTGAACACCGAACTTCATGAGGTCGCCCACCATCCAGATGTCGCTGGGCGAGAAGACGGTAAAGGTGCGCCCATCACGCGAACGGACCCGAAGCGTGCGGCCATCGACGTGAACGCTGTCAATGCGGCCCTCGCGCGCCTCGGACATGAACTGCGAGTAGGGCATGTCCCCACCCCGACCCTGGCGCGTATCGAACTGCTTGAAGACGGTGAACAGGACCAGCGCAATGACGAGCCAGACTGCCGCCTTCGAAAACATGTTGTTCACTGATGAACTCCCACAGGAAACTGCGGATGCTGCGAAAAATGCCGAGACTTCAACTCGAAACCAAAGCGACTCCGACGCTTCGACTCGCCCGGACGAATTAACTCAACCTTGATTTTATTCCGATCCGACTCGGAGTGCTCGACCAACCAGGTAGGTTTCAGCGGATTCGTCACGGGACGAGTCAGGTTTTCTGGGTGAAACCTTGCGAAACACGGATTTGAATCGCTCCACGACCTGGCTGTAGCCGCTGCCGTGAAAGCATTTGGCGAGCAGCGCCCCCTCGGGGCGAAGGTGTTCGGCAGAGAATTCAAGGGCGAGGTCAATCAGGTCACTCATCCGCGCGGCGTCGGCTGACGCCACTCCGCTCAAATTGGGGGCCATATCGGAAACCACAAGATCAACCTTGGTACCTGACAGGGCTTCGCGCAGGCGTTCAAGGGTTTCGTCTTCACGAATATCACCCTGGATGAACTCGACGCCCGCCACCGGATCCATGGGAAGAAGATCGAGCGCGATGATCCGGCCGTCGAGCCCGGCGCCCGCCGGTCGGACCAGCCGTTCGCGCAACACCTGACTCCAGGCGCCAGGCGTGCTGCCCAGGTCGACCACAGTGATGCCACGACGGATCAGCTTGTCCTTCGCGTCGATCTCGGTGAGCTTGAAGGCTGCGCGCGAGCGATAGCCGTGCTTCTGCGCGAGTTTCACGTAGGGGTCGTTCATGTGCCGGGCAAGCCAGGCACGGTTGACTTTGCGCTTGTTCATGTAGCCAGTAGGATGCGGACGGTCATTATCGCCGGATCTTCAATGAACGCGCCTCGCTCGACCCGCACTGCACCTGCCGCCCTGCCGGAAACGGACCTGCCCGATATCACCGAGGCAGCGGTCGCGCGGGCTCTTCCCCCCCTGAATTCAACCGCGCGGCGTGCGTTGCGCGCCGACGCCCATCACCTCGACCCGGTAGTGATGATCGGTGATTCGGGTCTGACACCGGGGGTCATTGCCGAGACCGATCGGGCACTGACCGCGCATCAGTTGATCAAGATCAGGATTCTGGGCGATGACCGCGAGGTTCGTCGACCGATGATGGAGGCGCTCTGCAGCGCCCTCGGATGCGCGCCGGTGCAGATCATCGGCAAGCTGCTGGTGGTCTGGCGTCCGCTGCCGGTCATCTCCAGAGACGAGGGCTTTGTGCCGAAGAAAGCGGCTGCACAGCGTGCGGCGGCTCGATCCGGGGCAGGCCGCAAGCCCCAACCAGCCGTCACCAAGCGCAAGCCCTCGGGTCGTCCCGCCAAAGCGGCCAAAGTCGCCCGATCGGGCGATTCCGGTGGCCCAAGTCGCTCGGGCGGTGCTGCCCGCTCGGGTGGTTCTTCCCGATCCGATCGCCCTGCCCGCTCGGGTGGCCCTGCCGGCTCGGGTGGCTTCGCCCGTGCCGGCGGCTCAGGCTGGTCAAGTGGCGGGGAGCGTTCCCCGGGCGGAAAGCCAGCCGGCACAGGCCCATCGCGCGGCGGGTTCGCAAATCCAGCGGGCAGTCGCGGCCCACGGCCGAGCGGCCAGCGATCTGGCGAGGGCGGTGGGTTTCGATCTACTGGCAGCCGTCCGGCGAGCGGCGGCGGGTTTGGACCGCGCCGAAGCGAATCTGGCGACAGGGACTCGTTCAGATCGGAGGGGGATCGGCCGACGGGCGGTCGACCGCCGAGGGCTGGCACCGAGCGCCCGGCACGGTCTTCCGGCTCGGGATTCGGTCGGCCGCAAGGTTCCCGCCCGGCGTCGGGCGACCGAGCTCCTCGCCAGTCCGATGCGGGAGTCCCGTCCCGCCCAGCTGGCGCCCGCGCAGGCTCAGCGCGTTCAGGATCGGCTCGACCCGGTCCTGCGCGATCTGGCCCTGCGCGATCTGGTCCCGCTCGGTCCGGTCCCGCTCGATCCGGTCCCGCTCGATCCGGTCCTGCGCGCACCGCCGCGACCAAAACGCCTGGCCGACGTGCCCCCGCCCGCAAGCGCTAGGCAGGTCCGTCGGCAACCGTTGCGACGGCGAGTCGGGTAGTCCACGCCCACGTGTCCGGCGCATGCGAATGCGCCGCGAGGCATCGTAAACGCTGGCAGCCAGCGTCTGCTCGCCGAGGACACCGGCGCCAATGCACCGGCCTGGCCGCTCGATCCGCCGCTCGATCCGCCGCTCGATCCGCCGCGCGGTTGCCGCCCAGCGCGACGCAGCCGACCCGGGCAAACCCTTCTACTCGTACCGTACGTCGAGGATCTCGTATTCGCGCGTGCCGCCAGGCGCTGCCACACGGGCCATATCGCCCGAACTGCGGCTGATCAGCGCACGGGCAATCGGGCTCGATACCGAAATTTTTCCGGACCGGATGTCGGCCTCATCATCGCCCACGATCTGATAGGTGACCTTGTCGCCCGACTCGACATCTTCCAGGTCAACCGTTGCGCCGAACACCACGCGGCCGTCGGCGTCGACCAGCCGCGGATCGATGATCTGGGCGTTCGAGAGCTTGGATTCGATCTCCGCAATCCGTCCTTCAACAAAGGCCTGGCGCTCGCGCGCCGCATCGTATTCGGCGTTCTCGGACAAGTCGCCCTGGGCACGCGCCTCGGCAATCGCCGTGATCACGGCTGGCCGCTCAACATGCTTGAGTCGTTGCAGTTCTTCGCGCAGCAGTTCAGCGCCGCGTACAGTCAGTGGAATCGTGGGCATGGAAACACCTTCTCAGAAAACATCACGGACCGGGCGGGCAACGCGCGGTCCGTGTTCGGTTGTAACAGTATCTCACTCTGCCCGCGCCATCGACGGCGCGGGTGTGCAACTAACTTGCCAGCGCTGCGTGGAGCGACTGCAGGCTGTAGACGTCGAGATCATGCAGATGGCGCATGCCCTCGACTGCCGCACTGGCGCCGGCAATGGTGGTGTAGTAGCTCACACGCTGTGCAAGCGCAGTGGTTCGGATCGACCGTGAATCGGCGATCGCTCCACGCTTTTCCTCCACCGTATTGATGACCAGCGCAATCTCGCCGTTTTTCAACATGTCGACCACATGAGGCCGGCCTTCCTGCACCTTGTTCACCGCGGACACAGGAATGCCCGCCGCCGCAATCGCCGCCGCGGTGCCGCGGGTCGCCACCAGCGAGAACCCCAATTCGTGCAGACCGCGCGCCACCTCCACCGCGCGCGGCTTGTCGGAACCGCGTACCGACACAAAAGCGGTTCCGCTGTCAGGAAGCTTCACACCCGCACCCAGTTGGGATTTGACGAACGCTTCGCCGAAGGTGTGCCCCACTCCCATCACTTCGCCTGTGGATTTCATCTCCGGACCAAGGATGGTGTCGACGCCGGGGAACTTCACAAACGGGAATACAGCTTCCTTCACAGCGTAATAGCTCGGGGTCACTTCATCGCGCACATCCTGGGCCGCGAGGCTGCGCCCCACCATGCAGCGCGCTGCGATCTTGGCAAGCTGCATGCCGGTGGCCTTGGAGACGTAAGGCACCGTGCGTGAAGCGCGCGGATTGACCTCAAGCACAAACACTGTCCCGTCGCCTGATCCATCGCCACGCTGAATGGCGAACTGCACATTCATGAGCCCGCACACGCCGAGCGCGCGCGCCATGACTGCAGTCTGTCGCTTGAGTTCGGCGACCAGCGCGGGCGACAGCGAATAGGGCGGCAAGGAACATGCGGAGTCGCCAGAGTGAACGCCCGCCTGCTCGATATGCTCCATCACGCCACCGATGAACACCTCGGCGCCATCAGACAGGCAGTCGACGTCGACTTCGATCGCATCATTGAGGAAGCGGTCCAGCAGCACCGGGCTGTCTTCCGAAACCTTGACCGCCTCGCGCATGTAGCGCTCAAGATCCCGCTGCTCGTGCACGATCTCCATCGCCCGTCCGCCCAGCACATAACTGGGCCGCACAACCAGGGGGTATCCGATCTCGGCCGCGAGTGCGAGCGCCTCGGGTTCGGTACGGGCGGTGCGGTTGGGTGGCTGACGCAACTGCAGCTGCTGCAGGAGCTTCTGGAAACGCTCGCGGTCTTCGGCGATATCGATGGACTCGGGAGACGTGCCCACAATGGGTACACCATTGGCTTCCAGGGCCAGCGCAAGCTTGAGTGGTGTCTGCCCACCGTATTGAACGATCACGCCAAACGGTTTTTCAACCGCGACGATTTCCAGCACGTCTTCCAGCGTGACCGGCTCGAAATAGAGCCGATCCGACGTGTCATAGTCGGTGGAAACGGTTTCGGGATTGCAGTTGACCATGATGGTCTCGAAACCGTCTTCGCGCAGCGCAAAGGCAGCATGCACGCAGCAGTAATCGAACTCGATGCCCTGCCCGATCCGATTCGGCCCGCCGCCCAGCACGATCACCTTGCGACGATCCGTGGGCTGCGATTCGTCTTCGTCGTCATAGGTGGAGTACATGTAGGCGGTGCCGGTGGCGAATTCTGCCGCGCAGGTATCGACCCGCTTGTACACCGGCCGTACACCGTGACCGTGACGGTGGGCCCGCACCGCGTCGGCGCTTGCGCCAGTAAGTCTGGCGATGCGACGATCCGAAAAACCACGCGACTTGACGAACTGCCATTCGTCACGCGAAAGACCCGCCGCATCACGCGCGCGCAAAGTCTGTTCGATATGGACGATTTCCTGGATCTGGGACAAAAACCAGGGATCGATCGCCGACTCTTCAAACACCTCCTCGACGCTCATGCCGACGCGGAACGCATCGCCAACGTAGAGGATGCGCTCAGGGCCGGGCTCGCCCAGCTCGGTACAGATCTCGTCGCGATCGGTGCTCCGTTCGTCGAGTCCATCGATGCCGGTTTCGAGGCCGCGCAGCGCCTTCTGAAAGCTTTCCTGGAAGGTTCTGCCAATGGCCATGACTTCGCCCACCGACTTCATTTGCGTGGTGAGCCGGGAGTCGGCCTGGGGGAATTTTTCGAATGCAAAACGGGGGATCTTGGTGACGACGTAGTCGATCGTGGGCTCGAACGACGCAGGCGTGGCGCCGCCGGTGATGTCGTTACGCAATTCATCCAGCGTGTAGCCCACCGCCAGCTTGGCTGCGATCTTGGCGATGGGAAAGCCGGTAGCCTTCGAGGCCAGCGCCGACGAGCGACTGACGCGCGGATTCATCTCGATCACGATCATGCGACCGTCGCGCGGGTTGATCGCAAACTGCACATTCGAGCCGCCGGTGTCAACGCCGATTTCCCTCAGGATGGCAATCGATGCGTCACGCATCAATTGGTATTCCTTGTCGGTGAGGGTTTGCGCCGGTGCCACGGTGATGGAGTCGCCCGTGTGCACGCCCATGGGATCGAGGTTTTCGATCGAGCAGACGATGATGCAGTTGTCTTTGCGGTCGCGCACCACCTCCATCTCGAACTCTTTCCAGCCGATCAGCGATTCCTCGATCAGCAGTTCGCGGGTGGGCGAGGCTTCCAGGCCCCGGCGACAGATGGTCTCGAACTCTTCCGCGTTATAGGCGATGCCGCCGCCCGTTCCCCCGAGCGTAAAACTCGGCCGGATGATGACGGGAAAACCGACCGACTTCTGGCCCGCCCAGGCTTCCTCAAGCGAGTGGGCGATGGCCGAACGCGCCGAGCCCAGCCCGATGCGGGTCATGGCTTCCTTGAACTTCTGCCGGTCCTCGGCTTTGTCGATGGCCTCGGGCGAAGCCCCGATCAGCTCGACACCGTGCCGCTCGAGAACGCCGTGGCGATGGAGATCGAGCGCGCAGTTGAGTGCGGTTTGACCGCCCATGGTCGGCAGGATCGCGTCGGGCTTTTCCTTGGCGATGATGCGTTCGACCACCTGCCAGGTGATGGGCTCGACATAGGTCACATCGGCCGTCTCCGGGTCGGTCATGATGGTGGCCGGATTGCTGTTGACCAGAACGACGCGGAACCCCTCCTGGCGGAGCGCCTTGCAGGCCTGGGCGCCGGAGTAGTCGAATTCGCAGGCCTGGCCGATGACAATCGGGCCTGCACCAATGATGAGAATGCTTTTAAGGTCGGTTCGCTTTGGCATGTTGGAGACTTCAGCGGCTCGCGAGCGTGTGGTCCGCACGGCCCTGCATCAGGCCGATGAAGCGGTCAAACAGCGGGCGAATGTCATGGGGTCCCGGGCTGGCTTCAGGGTGCCCCTGAAAACAGAAAGCGGGCCGATCGACGCGTGCAAGTCCCTGAATCGAACCGTCGAACAGCGAAACATGCGTCACGCGCAGCGTGGAGGGAAGTGAAAGCGGATCGACAGCGAAGCCGTGGTTCTGGCTGGTGATCATCACCGAACCGGTGTCGAGATCCTTGACCGGGTGATTGGCGCCATGGTGGCCGAACTTCATCTTGAGCGTGCGCGCCCCGGATGCGAGGCCCATGATCTGGTGCCCCAGACAGATGCCGAAAGTGGGAATGCCCGCATCGATGATTTCACGCGCCGCGGCGATCGCGTAATCACAGGGCTCTGGATCCCCTGGGCCGTTGGATAGAAACACGCCATCGGGCTGCCTGGCCAGCACCTCGGCGGCGGGCGTCTGGGCCGGCACCACCGTGAGCTCGCAACCCCGATCGGCCAGCAGGCGAAGGATGTTTCGCTTGACGCCGAAGTCGTAGGCCACCACGCGAAACCCCGTGGATTGCGGCTTGCGGAAGCCCTCGCCCAGGCGCCATGAACCCTCGCTCCAGGCATAGGCCTGTCCGGTGCTCACCACCTTGGCCAGATCCATACCCGCCAGACCGGGGAACGCACGCGCCGCAGCCAGAGCCGCCGATTCGTCAAGCAGATCACCGGGTCTTGAACCAGCGATCAGGCAGCCGCTCTGCGCCCCCTGATCGCGCAGCACCCGCGTGAGACGACGCGTATCAATGCCGGCGATCGCCACAATCTGCTCGCGCTTGAGGTAGTCGCCAAGGCTGGCCGCCGAGCGCCAGTTGGAAAGCCGGGAGGGAAGATCGCGGATGATAAGTCCCGCAGCATGCACCTGACCGGCCTCCACATCTTCATCGTTGATGCCGGTGTTGCCGATGTGCGGATAGGTGAGCGTGACGAGCTGCCGGCTGTAGCTGGGGTCAGTGAGAATTTCCTGATAGCCGGTCATGGCGGTGTTGAACACCACCTCGCCCACCGACTGGCCAGCCGCACCCACCGACACACCTCGAAAAACGCTACCCTCAGCCAGCACAAGGAGCGCTGGAACTGTTTCGGGAAGAAGCCGGGCAAACCCTGCCGCAGGTCGCGTTTCCGATGGCACCCTGTCTGTCGACGCTTTATCTGTCGACGCTTTATCTGTCGGCCCTTTGTCTGCCTGCCCTCTATCTGTCTGCCCAAATGCCGAGGTGCGGGAAGGGTCGCGATCGGAGGACGAAGTCAAAACCAAGGCCGGGCTCCCGAGAGAAGGTAAAACTTTTGGAGTATAGCACTGCGGGGAGCGCGGACCGGCAAGGCAGAGCTAGTGAGGCATCAGCGTTTCAGCGATCAGCTCGACGATCTCGGCCCCCACCCTGGCGAGGGCCCAGCCTGCAGCCCCGGCAGCCACGCCGGCGATCACGGTTGCGATCGGCCCAAAGCCCGACAGCGTCACGTGGAGCGCCGCCAGAAGCGCAGCCAGCGCGCCGACCGCGACTGCGAGCTTCCGGCCATGCAGGGCAACGAATTCAATTGCGGGATAACGCATTCAAGCCTCCAGAGAACCCATGATGCTGCGGCCGGCACGCCGGCCCGACACGAAGGCCCAGCCAAGATGGTGCCCATGCCCCTCGAGCAGCACACCCCCCTGGCCGGTTGAGCCCGCGGCATACAGACCCGGTATGGGTCGGTCGTCCTGCCCCAGCACGCGATGTTGTGTGTCGACGGCGAGCCCGCCATCGGTGAGCGTCACCACGCCGCGCAGCGGCCCCAGCGCAAACCAGGGGCCACGCCGGTGCTCACCCAGCGACCCGGCGAGAAGCTCCGGGCTTGCACCGATCATCGCGGCCAGCGCCTCGACAGTCTCGGCACTGCGATAGATATCGGGGCGACCTCGCCGATAGTCGTCGAGGTATGCGTAGGCAACCCCAGGCGCGGTGGAGACAAAATTCGGCCAGCTGCGGAGTTGCTCGGCGCACTGGGAATCAAACACGATATAGCCCAACCGGGTTGAAGTCAGCGGCAGGTTTCGAGCGGTGTTGCTGAAATCGACCGGTACCGTGCGTCCATCGGGATCGACCAGCACCGCGCCGCAACGGAACAGTGTAGGTTCGGGCCCCATGGCTGTTGTGAGGAAGCGGACCACAAAGGGGCGAATGAGCCACTGAGGCGCGGTCCGCCAGGCAAACGCCAGCGCACGCCCCACCCAGGGCTGGGTCGGCAGCCGCTGCAACCAGCCAGGAGGCGCCGGAACGAACCGGAGCTTGGGCGGGTTACCCATGCGTCCGTTCAGAACCCGTGCACCGATCGATTCGGCGAGCAACAGCGCGTCACCGGTAGAGAGCGGGTTGACCGGATCCGCCGCCACCACTTCGGGCCCGAAGTAGCGCGCCTTCAACTCGCGCGAAGCGGAGAAGTCGCCGGCCGCCAGTACAACCCCGCGGGTCGCGGCAAGCGAATGGGTACGCCCGTCGGGGCCCACCGCCTGTACACCGCCGATGCGGCCTGACTCAGCCAGCCAGCCCGACATGCGCCAGCCGCAACGGATCTCAACCCCCAGCCGCTCACACTCGCGAACCAGACAGGCCACGAATGCCGCCGAACTCGGCACCACGTTGTGCATGCGCGGCACCCGGTGCGGCGGCTCCGGACTGGGCCCGACAAACGATACGCCCAGCCGCTCGAGCCAGGCCAGCGCGTCGGGTACTTCATCGACCAGGATCCGCCTCAGCGCCAGGTTGTCGCCATCGCCCTTGCCGGCGTTGAAACGTCCGAGGTCCTCGAAATGATGATCAGGATGATCCGAGATGCCGGCCCGGCGCTGCAGGGCCGTGCCGGCGGCGCTCACCGAACCCACCGACCAGCCGGTGCTGCCGCGCACCTGTTCGCCTTTTTCGAGGACGAGAACCCGTCCCCCGGCGCGCGCGGCTTCGATCGCAGCCGACAAGCCGGCGCCACCTGCCCCGACGACAATGACATCCACGAGTCCATCAGACGACATCCTGCCTCCCCTTGCCGACGCGTGAGTGCGCGAACGAAAGGAACCCGCGCCCTAGATGACCCCCTGATCCCGAAGACGCTGAATCGTCGGTTCGTCGTAGCCGAGATCGGCGAGCACGTCGTGAGTATGCTCGCCCAGCGCCGGGCCCAGCCATTTCGTTCCACCCGGCGTGGCTGACAGGCGCGGCACGACTGCGGGAATGGCGAGTCTGGATCCGTCATCGAGCGTCGTTTCCTCGATCACGCCACGCGCCTGGTACTGCGGATCGCGAACGATGTCCTCGATGCTGTAGATGCGGCCGCTTGGCACATCGGCCTCTTCCATCACGGCGAGGGCATCGTCCAGCGCGAGGGTACGCGACCACGCTGCAATCGCCTCGTCGATCTCGGTCACCCTGAGTGCTCGCCCGGCGTTGTTGGCAAGCGCCGGATCTTCGGCCAGATCAGGACGCCCGATCGCATGCATGAGGCGCTTGTAGATGGAGTCACCGTTGCCGCCGATCACGATATGTCGGCCATCTGCCGTCGGATAGGTGTTGGATGGCACGATACCGGTGAGGTTGGTGCCGGTGCGCTCGCGAACCACACCGTAACGGTCGAACTCCGGCAGCGTGCTCTCCATCAGGTTGAACACCGATTCATAGAGGGCAACGTCGACCACCTGCCCACGGCCCGTCGCATGGCGCGACTGCAGCGCCGCGAGCGCGCCGATCACGGCATGCAGCGCCGAGATGGAATCGCCAATGGACAGGTTCATCCGCACCGGCGGGCGATCGGGGAATCCGGTGACATAGCGCATGCCGCCCATGGATTCGGCGATGGCGCCAAAACCTGGCCGGTCGCGATAAGGCCCCGTCTGCCCGTAGCCTGACAGCCGCACCAGGATCAGACCCGGATTGTTCGCCGACAACTGCTCGTAGCCCAGCCCCCACTTCTCGAGCGCGCCGGGCCGGAAATTCTCGATGACGATGTCGGCTTTGGCGGCCAGTTCGCGCACGATCTGCTGGCCCTCGGGCTGGCGCATGTCGATCGTGATCGAGCGTTTGTTGCGCGCCTGCACATACCACCAGAGCGAAGTGCCCGACGGATTGTCCGGATGGAGCTTTCGCCACTTGCGAAGCGGGTCGCCGCCCTCTACACCCGGCTTCCCGGGCGGCTCGACCTTGATGACATCGGCTCCAAATTCGGCAAACAGGCGCGCTGCAAAGGGGCCCGCAATCAACTGGCCGAGTTCAAGAACCCTGAGGCCCTCGAGCGCCATTGGCGCGACGGATGATGGTGAAGAAGTGGAATCCATGGGATGCGTGTATTTCGAAAGAGATTTAGTCGGAAACCGTACGCCGGTCACGCAGCGCCTGCGCGATGGTGCCCGCATCGACATATTCGAGTTCGCTGCCCACTGGCACACCGCGCGCCAGTCGGGTCACCGAGAGCCCGCGGGCCCGCAGCATCTCGCCGATGGTGTGCGCGGTGGCCTCGCCTTCGTGGGTGAAATTGGTGGCCAGAATGACCTCGCGCACCACGCCGTCGGTCGCCCGCGCAATCAGGCGGTCGAAGTGCAGGTCGCGAGGCCCGACGCCCTCGATCGGCGACAGACGCCCCATCAGCACGAAGTAAAGGCCGTTGTAGGCCATGGTCTGTTCGAGCATCAGCTGGTCGGCTGGCGTTTCAACCACACACAGCTGTGATGGGTCGCGGCGCGGCGAGGAACATGTGTCACAGAGCTCGGCCTCGCTGAAGGTATTGCAGCGCACGCAATGACGAATCTGGACCAGCGCATCGGCAAGCGCACGCCCAAGCTGCTCGGCGCCCTCGCGGTCATGCTGGAGAAGGTAGAACGCATGACGCTGCGCCGAGCGCGGCCCGACCCCGGGCAGGCGTTTGAGTGCCGCCGTCAGCCGGTCGAGCGCAGCCAGCCCCTTCATTGCGTGCCCGGTGACGCCCTGGCGCTCAGAACGGCATCTTGAAGCCGGGGGGCAGCGGCAGTCCCGCAGTGACCGACCCCATGCGCTCCGAGGCAGTCTGCTCGGCACGCCGCAGCGCGTCGTTCAGCGCGGCCACCACCAGATCCTCGAGCATGTCGCGATCGTCGGCAAGCAGGCTGGGATCAATGGTGAGTCGCCGCACTTCATTGCGGCAGTTGACCACCGCCTTCACCAGTCCGGCACCTGCCTGACCTTCAACCTCGACCTCGGCGAGTTGTTCCTGCACGCGCTTGAGGTTGTCCTGCATCTGCTGGGCCTGTTTCATGAGACCCGCAAGCTGTCCCTTCATCATCGGTCGATCTCCTGCAAAAAGGGCTGCGACTCAGCCCGCGCTGCCGGGAACCGGCAGCACCGAGTCGGGAAGAATGCGTCCACCCAGATCGCTGAGCAGCGACCGGACGAACGGATCGGATTCAAGGGACTCACGCGCTGCCTCCAGACGTTCGCCGCGCTCCTGCTCGACGACCCGCGCTGCAGTCACCCCGGCCACCGCGCCGACCTCGACCTGCAAACGGATCGGCCGGCCAAAGTGCTGCGAGAGCACGTCCCGCACCCGGGCCACGGTACCTGCTTCGGCGAGCGGCCGGATCGGCACCCGGACCCGAAACCCGTCCTGGTCGACAGAGAGGAGTTCGCTTTGCTGAAGAAACTGGCCGAGGAGACCGGTCGCAGCCAACCGGCGGGCGAGCGCAGGCCAGTCGCCATCGAAGAAACCTTGGGCGGCGCCGGACACCGAACCCCCGGAAGACGGATGCGGCGCCGGGCTGGGCTCGGACATGACCGGCGCGGGCTCGACACGGCTGCCGGCGATGGACGCATCCGGCGCGGGCTCGGCGAGGCTGCCGGTGATGGGGGCGTCCGGCGCGGACTCGGCAAGGCTGCGGGTGATGGGCGTATCCGGTGCCGGCTCTGCGGCCCGACGACCCCGCAGTGAAGCGGCCTCGGAAGGCGCGACCCCGGGCGGGGCTGCGGACTGTCGCCGATCGCCTGCTTCGGCCGGCGCAGACATCTCGCGCATGGCCCCGGGTGTCGTCGTACCCCTCGCCGGTCGCGACGAGGTGGCTGCGCGGAGCGCCTGGAGCGCCTGCGTTCCGGTGGCCGTCCCCGGCGAGCGCGGCCCCCCAACCGGTGTGTCGGGCGACGAACGGGCACCACCCCCTGCGGCGGGGACCGGTGGCTCGGACCCGCCCCCTTCCGGACGAAAGGCAAGCAGCCGCAGCAGCGTCATGGAAAACCCGGCGTGCGGATCGGGCGCAAGGGGCAGGTCGCGCGCGCCATGGATCACGATCTGGTAGTAGACCTGTACATCTTCGGGCGCAAACTCTCGGGCGTGCCGCTCGCAGGCCTCAAGACTGGCTTCGTCCACGCGCACGCCCGCCTGAACCAGCGCCACACGATGCAGCCGCAGCGAGAGCTCATCGAGCACACGCTCGAAAGAGGAACCCGCTTCGGCAATGGCGTCGGCAACCCCGATCAGGTCCGCGCCGTCTGCACTGGCGAGCGCATCAAAGATCGCGTCGATCCAGCCCTGGTCGACCGAGCCCAGCATTTCGCCCACCGCCGCCTCGGCCACGCTGCCACCGCCATAGGCAATCGCCTGATCGAGCAAGGACAGCGCATCCCGCATGCTGCCGCCGGCGGAGCGCCCGATCAGCGCAAGCGCCGGCGCGTCGTAGGCAATGCGCTCGGCGTCGAGCACCCCGGCAAGATGCGAGGCGATCGCAGCCGGTGTCATATTTTTCAGATTGAACTGCAGACACCTCGACAACACCGTGACCGGAACCTTTTGCGGGTCGGTGGTCGCCAGGATGAACAGCACGTGAGGCGGGGGCTCTTCAAGCGTCTTCAGCATCGCATTGAAAGCGTGCGTGGACAGCATGTGCACTTCGTCGATCACGTAGACCTTGTAGCGCCCGGCGCTCGGCGCGTAGACCGCGTTTTCGAGGAGTTGCGTCATTTCGTCGACGCCGCGGTTTGATGCTGCATCAAGCTCGATGTAGTCGACAAACCGGCCGGCATCAATACCGCTGCAGGCCGAGCACTGGCCGCAAGGGCGGGCGGTCACGCCGGTCTCGCAATTGACCGCACGCGCCAGGATTCGCGCGATGGTGGTCTTGCCTACCCCCCGCGTACCCGTCAACAGGTAGGCGTGGTGCAGCCGGCCACTCGCGAGCGCATGGGTGAGCGCGCGAACGACGTGCTGCTGGCCGACCAGCGTTTCAAAGTCTCGTGGCCGCCACTTCCGGGCAAGCACCTGATGGGTCATGGGCGCATCAACTCGGGCTGCTTCGGTGGCCGGGCAACCATCCGGAAAGAATTGGGAAGGACAAACTGCGACGGAAAAACAGGGACCGAACGGATTGTGACCGAAAGGCTTGCGACAACCGGGGTTCGAACGGCAGGCAGCTTCGAACCGTTGGGCGAGCCGGGACCCCGGCACTCACGGGAAATGGCTGTGGCTGCTTCCTTCCGGACCTGACCAGGTTGACCACACCGCAATGCGGGGGGGCCCGCCCGCAATCATTCTACTATCAGCAGCAACGGCCTCATCGCGCTGTGCTATGTTTATCGACCCCGCGTCACGCCGGCCCCGGAGCCTGCCCGACGCAGCTTTCAGGAGCAACAATGAGCGGTATCAAGCAGGTTTCCGACGCGAGCTTCGATCAGGACGTGCTCAAGTCGGATGTGCCGGTGCTGGTGGATTACTGGGCTGAATGGTGCGGTCCGTGCCGCATGATCGCCCCGATTCTCGAAGAGGTCAGCCGCGACTACAACGGCCGGGTACAGGTGGCGAAGCTCAATGTCGACGACAACCAGTCGATCGCGCAGCGGTTTGGTGTTCGGGGCATTCCCACACTGATGCTGTTTCGCAACGGTGCCGTGGTCGGCACCTCGGTTGGTGCGCTCTCGAAGTCTCAGCTCGCGCTGTTTCTGGACAGCCATCTCTGATTCGTTGTACAGTCTGGCGCGTTGATGGAGGGTGAACCCCTCCGTCATGCCTCCGTTTCCAGGTCGACAGTCGACCGTGCCGGTTTGCCTCAGGTAATTGGCGCACTGGAAATCCCGACCCCGCTCATCTGCTTCTTCCTGGTGACCCCAGGGTCCGCGCGGGCGTCGACCACTCCCTGAAACGCCTTCATCCCTTCGCCTGCACCCGCGCCTGCTGCGCCGTCATCACCCACCCAACGCTGATTGTCGGCCCCGTCACCCGATCCCGAGCTTTCCATCCATGCACCTATCCGAACTCAAAGCGCTCCATGTCTCGCAACTGATCGAGATGGCCACTGGCCTCGACATCGAGAACCCCCAGCGCATGCGCAAGCAGGAACTGATGTTCGCGATCCTCAAGCGCAAGGCCAAGACGGGGGAAACCATCTTCGGCGACGGTGTGCTCGAAGTCCTCCCCGACGGTTTCGGCTTCCTCAGAACGCCCGAGACTTCCTATCTCGCCAGCACCGACGACATCTATATCTCGCCCTCGCAGATCCGGCGTTTCAACCTGCATACCGGCGACTCGATCGAAGGTGAGGTGCGCACGCCAAAAGACGGCGAGCGCTACTTCGCGCTGGTGAAGGTCGACAAGATCAACGACCAGCCGCCGGAAGCGTCCAAGCACAAGATCCTGTTCGAAAACCTCACCCCGCTCCACCCGAACAAGCCCATGGTGCTCGAACGCGAGATTCGCGCCGAGGAAAACATCACCGGCCGGATCATCGACATGATCGCGCCGATCGGCAAGGGCCAGCGCGGACTGATCGTTGCGCCGCCCAAGGCGGGTAAAACGGTGCTGATGCAGCATATCGCGCACGCGATCACCACCAATCACCCGGACGTCACGCTCATCGTTCTGCTGATCGACGAGCGGCCGGAAGAGGTGACCGAGATGAGCCGCTCGGTGCGTGGCGAGGTTGTCGCCTCCACCTTCGACGAACCCGCAACGCGCCATGTCCAGGTGGCCGAGATGGTGATCGAAAAGGCCAAGCGGCTGGTCGAACACAAGCGCGATGTGGTGATCCTGCTCGACTCCATCACCCGTCTCGCTCGCGCCTACAACACCGTGGTGCCGGCGTCGGGCAAGGTACTCACAGGCGGCGTCGACGCCAATGCGCTGCAGCGCCCCAAGCGGTTTTTCGGCGCCGCACGCAATATCGAGGAAGGCGGGTCGCTCACCATCATTGCCACGGCGCTGATCGATACCGGCAGCCGCATGGACGAGGTGATCTACGAAGAATTCAAGGGCACCGGCAACCTGGAACTGCACCTGAACCGGCGCATGTCGGAGAAGCGGGTGTATCCCGCAATCGAAATCAACCGCTCGGGCACACGACGCGAGGAACTCCTCATCAAGCCCGACCTGTTGCAGAAGATCTGGATTCTTCGCAAGCTCCTCCACGACATGGATGACCTTGAAGCGATGGAATTCCTGCTCGACAAAATGCGCCAGACCAAGAGCAACCAGGAATTCTTCGATCTGATGAAACGCGGCGGCTGACCCGCCTGGCCCGTCACCGGGCCTCAGTGTTTTCCCTTATCCGCTGGCGGGTCGCGGCAACCCGGCCTACACTCCCCCGATAAACGCGTCCCCACGCAGGCGCGCCGTCACCGGAGGGAGTACACGTGGGCCAGTTGCCCCACGACATCACAAGGCACGCCTCGGCCCTGGGGCGAGCGAGACCAGGGCAGTCGCCGCTCGCGCCTGCATTGCTGCTGCTCGCGCTCGCCGCGCCCATTCTTGCCTGGCCGTGGTTGTCGGGCGCGATGGCGATTCCCTGGGATGCCAAGGCGCACTTTCTGCCGCAGATCCAGTTCCTCGCACAGAGCCTGGCACGAGGCGACTCGCCGCTCTGGTCACCGTTCGTGTTCGGCGGCCACCCGCAGGTCGCCGATCCACAGTCCTTGCTGTTTTCGCCCACGTATCTGTTGCTGGCCCTGATCGACAGCACGCCCGAGGCCTGGGTGGTCGATATGCTGCAGATGGCCATGATCGTGTTTGGCGGAACCTGTCTGATGGTCTGGGTTCGCGACCAGGGATGGCACTGGAGCGCCGCGCTGATCGCAGCGCTCTGTTTCTGCTGGGGGGCGTCGATGGCCTGGCGGATCCAGCATGTGGGCCAGGTGCTGAGCCTGGTCTGGCTGCCAGTCGCCATGCTGTGCCTGGAGCGAACGATCACGCGGCGCAGCCTGCTGTGGGCGCTGCTCGCAGGCGTTGTCCTCGCGCGAATCGCCCTGGGACGCGACCAGGTCGCGCTCCTCGCGCTTTATGTTCTGGCCGCATTCAGCCTGTGGCGGGTATTGGGCGAGTCCCTGCAACCAACCGCGCCCAGCGGCAACGCGGGCTGGCGGCACCGTCTGGCTTGCCTGCTGCCGCTCGGCATCGCGGGCTTGATTGGAATCGCGCTCAGCCTGGTGCCCGTCCTCCTCACCGCACTGATGGCAGAGAATTCGAACCGTCCGGAAATCGGCTATCTCGATGCGGGCCGCGGGTCGCTCCACCCGGCGCTGCTTCTTACGCTTCTCGTACCCGACGTGTTTGGCGCAACCGGACGAGCGGCCGAGTACTGGGGCCCCCCAAGCGCGGCCTGGCCGGATACCGGCCTCTTTCTTGCGCAAAACATGGGTGGACTCTATATCGGCGCGGCCCCGGCGCTTCTGCTGTTGTGCGCGGGCGTCCGCGGCTGGCTGTGGGCACGCGAAGTGCGCTTCTTCTCAGCGGCCGCAGGCGTGATGGTCCTCTACGCATTGGGCTGGTATACACCCGCCTTCGAATTCATGCATTCACTGCTGCCTGGGGTGGATCTGTTCAGACGCCCGGCGGACGCCTGCTTCCTGATTGGCGCCCTGCTCGCCATTCTGGCGGGCTATGCGCTGCACCGCCTGGTCACCGAGCCCGATCCGGAAAGGCTGCCGATCGCCACCTGTGCGTGGCTTTTGGGCGGAACCGCCGCAGGTGCATCGATTGGCCTCGCAGTGCAGTTCGGACGCCTGCCGCAGGCGCTGCCGGCGCTGGGTGAGAGCCTGTTGAGCCTGCTGCTCGCAGCCCTCGTGCTCGGCTGGGTGGCGCGCTGTGCGGGCCGGGCGGGCACCAGCCTGGAGCGATCGGGATCGCGTGCAGGGGCTGCCGCGCGCATGGGGCTCGCCGCCCTCGCTGCCCTCACGGTGATCGATCTGGCCCATCACAACGGTCCGTCATCGGCCACCGCACAACCTGCATCCATGTATGAGGTGCTGGCCCCCGACACCCGCAACGAAACCATCACTGCGCTCAAATCGCGCGTGGTGGCGAATGACACCCGACGTGACCGGATCGAACTCACCGGCCTGGGGTTTCATTGGCCGAATGCGAGCCTCACCCACGGCCTGGAAAACACCCTGGGCTATAACCCGCTTCGGCTTGGCCACTACAGCGCGGCCACCGGTGCCGAGGATCACGTGGGGCTCCCGGACCAACGGCGCTTCTCGCCACTCTTTCCGTCCTATCGCTGTACGCTCGCCAACCTGCTGGGCCTGCGTTTCATCGCCACGGGGGTGCCAATCGAATCCATCGATCCCTCCCTGCAACCGGGCGATGTCCGGCTGGTGGCCCGCACCCGCGAGGCCTGGATTTACGAAAACCCCAACGCCCTGCCCCGGGTGCTGTTTGCCACCCATGCGCTTGAAGTCGATTTCGATGAACTGCTTGCCAGCGGACGCTGGCCCCAACACGATCTGAAGTCAACCGTCCTGCTGGAGTCCGACAGCCTCGGCCCCAACAAGCCCCGGCGCCCCGGCCAGGCGCGGATCACCCACTACGGCAACACCCGCATCGATATTGAAGTCGACAGCCCGGATGGGGGCTGGCTGGTGCTGAACGACATCTGGCACCCATGGTGGTTCGCCTCGAATGTGGGCGCCGAAACCGAAGCGCCCCTGAGGCTGCTGCGCGCCAACGTACTGTTCCGGGCGGTCGCGGTAGAACCCGGCAGACACCAGGTGCGCTTTGAATTCCGCCCGCTGGACGGTGCGCTCAACCAGATCGCAGAGGGCTTGCGCGAGCCCTGAGCAGGCCAAACCCCGGCCGGGCACCCCACATCCGCCATGAGCTCGCCTCGGCAGAAGGCCCCTGGCCCCTCACGGACTGTGCCGGCCTGCCCGCCACCGACGGCTACACTGCGCGGCGTTTTCCCCCTGCCACCTCACGGCTTTCTTCTTCCCCATGAGCACCGCAAGCGCATCCCCGGAGGACAGTGTCGGCTACCGGCTCGAGCCGCGTGTGGCCCGCGCGTTTGCGCGATTTTCCGGGGGATTCTGGACCGGTGAGGGGGCTGCGCGCGCCTGGCTCCTCACGCTTGGCCTGTTCGTGTTGCTGCTGCTGTCCACCGCAGCCACGATCGCCATGAACCACTGGAACCGCTGGTTCTTTGACAGCCTCGAGTCGCGTGATGTGCCCGCGCTTGGCCGTGCGGTCCTGATGTTTGCCATCATCATTGCGTCGATGGCCTCGATCGGTGTGGGCATCGTGTTGACCCGGGAGACGCTGCAGGTCCGCTGGCGGGAATGGATCGTGGGACGCATGCTCGACCGGTGGCTGTCGGCACAGCGTTTTCACCGCCTGAGCGCAAGCGGACGCGAGCCGCAAAACCCCGAATACCGGATCGCCGACGACACCCGCTGGGCCACCGAACCGCTGGTCGATCTGGGCATTGGCCTCGTGCTTGCTGTGGTGAATGCAGCCGCGTTCATCGCCATCCTCTGGACTGTGGGTGGCAGCTACACCCTGCGTCTGGGAGGCGAGCAGGCGATCACGATTCCCGCCTATCTGGTGGTCGTGGCACTTGTCTATGGAATTCTCGCGTCATGGCTGATGCTCAAGGTCGGCGCGGCGCTTCCCGGCTGCGTGGCGCGCCGCAATGAAGCCGAGGGGCACTTCCGCTTCGGCATGATGAGACTGCGCGACAACGCCGAGAGCGTCGCCCTGCTTGCGGGCGGCCCCGGTGAGCGCCGCATTCTCGCGCGCAGCTACGACCGGGTGGTGGACTGCTGGCTTGCGATCGTCCGCCAGCATGGCCGCCTCACCTGGATCACCAATGCATCGGGCCCGATGATTCCCATCGTGCCGCTGCTGTTCGCGGCACCCAAATACATCAGCGGTGATCTGACGCTGGGCCAGGTCACGCAACTCGCGGCCGCCTTCGTGCAGGTACAGATTGCAATTTCATGGCTGGTCGACCACTACGGAAAAATCGCCGAGTGGTACGCCTCGGCACGCCGTGTCATGGAAATCGTCGAGGCCTGCGACGAACTCCCACCCAACCGCACCGCTGGGCAAGCGGCCCCAGACCATGGCGCGGGCGCTGCAACCGCACCGCCTGCGAACCCCATCGAGCCGCCGGTCTGGCGCATCGGTCCCCATGCAATCCGTCGCGGCGAGTGGGTGCAACTCAACGGCGATTCCAGCACGGGGAAATCCACGCTGGTCCGTCAACTCTGCGGCCTGGAGGTCGGCACAGCCGCGCTCGCCGGGATGACTTCCAGCGCGTCCGGAACCGAACCCATGGTCCTGCCGCAGCGGGTCTATCTGCCCCCGGGTTCCCTGTGCGATGTGCTGGCGTATCCGGCGGCGAGTCGACCCGCCAGCGATCCGCGATTGCGATCCGCGCTTGAGCAGACCGGGCTTGGCGCTCTGGTCAGTCGACTGGAGGACGCCGCGCGCTGGGATGCGCTCCTGTCCCTGGGCGAGCGTCAACGCCTGGGCGTTGCGCGGGTGCTGATTGCGGCACCTGATACTCTCATCATCGATGACGCCCTGTCGGCTTTGGACGAGGCGGCACAACGCGTCCTCCTCGAGGCGATCCGGCGCGCCCTGCCATCGATCACCCTCCTGTATCTGTCGCGGCATCCGGCCTGCACGGACCACTTCGATCAGGTCCTGTCGCTCGCCCCGGGCGCGCTGCAAGCCGCCCGCTGACCCCTTTTCAACACCGAGAACTGCACCGATGAGCAAACTCAACTTCTGGAACAGCACCTGGCCGCTCGATGAAGCGCAGTGCCCCTGCGACCTGCATTTTCTTGACTATCTCCAGTCGCGAAATGCGCAGTCGAGCACGATCTTCCACTTTGGCACCGGCAATCACCACATCGTCGGCTTGCGGCTTGCGCAATCCGACAGCAACTGCGCAGTCCTGGGCATCACCGCATCGCCCCAGGAGTACGAAGACTATGTCCGCCTGCTGATCGACAACCCGGAGCTGGGCCGTACCTACAAGGCCTGGTTCGGCGATATCTATCAGCTGGATGCGCGACTGCTCCCGATGTTCGACTACGTCACCCTGTTTCACGTTGGCGAATTCAGGACGGCTGAAAACGATCGCTACGGCGCGCTCACCGATCTGGAGATGACGCTGCTCCTGGCCGATCAGGTCAAGCCCGGTGGCGAAATCCTGTTCTACACCGGCTCGTATGCCTATGACGTCGCCGAGCGGGTTGAGGCCGAGCTGCTGCGCCAGCGGCCCTTCGAGCGGCGCGGCACCTACAAAACACTGCAGATCCTTGCCCGCTCTGGTCGTTAAGGCATCGGCCCCCGCTCGACACACGTTCCGTCCAACCCATGACCGACCCGTCTTCCTCCGAGGCGCCCGACGCGGCCCGGTCCGGTGCGCCTTCCGAGGCGCCCGCCGCGGCCCGTGCCGCTGCACCGTCCACGGTGCCCGCTGAGCGCCCTGCAGCCGCCCGCCCGAGCGCCACGCTGCGGCGCGCACTCGGGCTGCTGCTCGCTGAGCGCCGTCAGGCGGTGCTGATCGTCCTGTCCGGGCTCATGCTCGCTGCCGTACCCGTGATCGAACAGGTATTGCTCGCGCGGGTCGTGGATGCACTTGCCGCGCGCACACCGGCCTTTGGCGTGATTGCTGTATGGGCAGGGGTGGGACTCGCCGGCATTCTCGCCGGCGTGATCGTGGCGGTGATGGCAGACCGGCTCGCCCATCGCCGCAGGCTGGCCGCACTCGCGGCGGCTTACGAGCGCGCGCTTGCACTGCCCTCGGGGTATCACGCCGAGCGCGGCTCGGGAGCAGTCGTACGTTCCATCCTTGCCGGAACCGACGCCCTGTTCTGGAACGGCCTATCGCTTCTGCGCGAACAGTTTGTCGCGCTCGCAGGGCTCATGGTCATGATCCCGGTAGCCTGGCAGATGAACGCAATGATGGCGTCGCTCCTGGTCGCACTCGGTGCGGCCTATGTGCTTGCCAATCTGTTCATCGCCCGTCGTACGCACGGCGGGCAGGCCGATGTCGAGCGGTATCACGGCGAAGTCTATGGCCGGGTGGGCGATGTCATCGGCAATGTCACGGTGGTCCAGAGTTATGGCCGCTTCGGCGCGGAAATGCAGGCGATGCGGGCCATCATGTCCCGACTGCTCGCCGCGCAGTACCCTGTGCTCACCTGGTGGGGGCTGCTCACTGTGCTCACCCGAACCGCAGCCACCATCACAGTGGTGATCCTGTATGCGGTCGGCTCTGTGCTGGTCGCCCGCGAACAGATCACGGTGGGCGAGATCGTTGCATTCGTGGGCTTTGCGGGGCTTCTCATCGGAAAGCTCGACTCGCTCTCCGGTTTTGCAGTGCGGATGGCACAGAGCATTCCAACGCTTGCCAGCCTGTTCGAACTGCTCGATGCGCGCGAGGCCGTATCGGAGGCGCCCGATGCGAAGCCGCTTCCGCCGGTGGCGGGCGCCGTGCGCTTTGAGCAGGTGAGTTTCCGTTTCCCCGGTTCGGCCCAGGGCGTATTCGATCTCGACTTCAACATCCCGGCCGGTGCCACCTTCGCGCTGGTGGGTGCAACGGGCGCAGGAAAAAGCACCACGCTGTCGCTTCTGCAACGGCTGCGCGCACCCGATCAGGGCCGCATTCTGGTGGACGGAATCGACATCGCCACCGTCACGCTCGCATCGCTTCGCGAGCAGATTGCGGTGGTGTTCCAGGATGCCGGACTCTTCAATCGGTCGATCGCCGAGAACATCGCCATCGGCCGACCCGACGCCAGTGCGGAAGAAATCGAACGCGCGGCCCGACTTGCCCAGGCGCACGAGTTCATCATCGGCAAACCCGGCGGCTACGACTTCGTGATCGGCGAGCGCGGTGCATCGCTTTCGGGCGGCGAACGCCAGAGGCTGGCCATTGCCCGGGCGATCCTGCGCGATGCCCCGCTTCTGCTGCTTGATGAGGCGACCAGCGCGCTCGATGTTCAGACCGAGGCACGAATTCGCGATGCACTGGAAGCGGTGCGGCGCGGGCGCACCACCCTGGTCATTGCGCACCGTCTGTCCACCGTGGCCGATGCCGATCGCATCCTGGTGGTGGAGCAGGGACGAGTCATCGAATCAGGACGTTTCGACGAACTGGTGGCGCTGGGCGGGGTGTTCGCAAGAATGGTGGAACAGGGTGGCTTTACCGAGCCGAGTGCAGCCTAATCGGCATCGTCCTCTGCCAGGCGGCGTTCGCGTTCAATGTCCGCCTCGCTCGCCTCGGACACCGAAATCACCCGCAGTTCAAAGCGAAGCGCCAGCCCGGCAAGCGGATGATTACCGTCCAGCACCACGGTGTCCTCGGTAAATTCGGTGGCGATATACACATGGCCATCGTGATCGAGTTCAGGCATGCCCGGCACCTTCTGGAAGCCCATGCCTTCTTCCAGGTCATCAGGAAAGCCTGCCCGCGGTGCCAGATACACGAGCGACGCGTCATAGTCGCCGAACGCATCCTCGGGTTCGAGTTGCAGCGTCGCCGCGTGGCCCGCCGCGTGACCTTCCAGCGCATCTTCAATTCCGGCCAGAACCGCTCCATAGCCACCATGAAGATAGGTAAGCTCGCGTTCGCCCGGCTCGATCGGCTCGCCTTGCGCGTCACTGATGCGGTAGCGCAGGGTGACCCAGCGTCCCGCGGTAATTGATAACGACATCAACGTCTCCCGGGTGATCCATGAATCGACAGTCCAAGCCCAGCCCGACCAGGCTGCCTGCCTCTCGAACCGCGCGCCAACAGGGCAGCCGGACCGCCCGAGCCGATGCAGCGCTCCTGGGCGGGCTGAGTGTAGACGAGTTCCTGCGCAATCACTGGCAGCGTCGGCCGCTTCTGGTCAGGGCCGCTCTGCCTGACATCAAGCCGCCCTTCGATGCACAGGCGCTGATCGCACTCGCTCAGGATGACTCGGTTCAGTCGCGGCTGGTCACCTCGTTCGGCGGCCGCTGGACTCTCGCGCACGGGCCATTCGAATCCGATCAGGTTCCCTCGCTCACGCGAAGTCGCTGGACCCTGCTCGTGCAGGGCGTCAATCTGCACGATGACCGCACCCATGAACTGATGTCCAGGTTCCGGTTCATCCCCGATGCCCGGCTCGACGATCTGATGATCAGCCTCGCCGCGAATCAGGGCGGGGTCGGACCCCACCTCGACTCCTACGATGTCTTCCTCATCCAGCTTTGGGGAAAGCGCCGCTGGCGGATCGCCCCGCCAGGTCATGACCGATTGAAACCCGGGCTGCCGCTCAAGATTCTTGAGCAGTTCGAGCCCACCCAGGAGTGGCTGCTCGAACCGGGAGACATGCTCTACCTGCCCCCGGGCTGGGCCCACGACGGTATTGCGGAAGGCCCCTGCATGACCGGCTCGGTGGGCTTCAGGGCGCCGTCCAGGCAGGAGTTTCTGCGTGAGTTCCTCGCGGACGCTGCAGATTCACCCGGTGGGTCCGACCCCCGCTTTGGCGATCGCGGCCGCCCCCGCACCGCGCGCGCGGCGGAGGTTCCTGTTGACCTGCATCGGCAGATGCGGGATTGGGCGCTGGGCTGGCGCCCCACTGTCGCATCGGTGGATGATTTCATCGGGCGCTTTCTCACCGAGCCCGCGGCAAACGTTTTTTTCGATGCCCCGCCGCGACTCAACGAAGCACGCTTTTTCGAGGCAGGCCGCCGCACTGGTTTGCAGCTCGATCGCAGAACCCGCTTTCTCTATCGCGCCTCACGCTTCCACATCAACGGCGAGTCGGTGGCCGCACCCAAATTGCGCCCAGCGCGAAACCTGCTCCAGAGGCTTGCCAACCTGCGACAACTCACCGCTCACGAGGCCAGTCAGGCGAGCGCCCACCCGGAGCTCGCGCAACTGCTGGTCGACTGGGCCCGGGCCGGATGGTTGCATCCCGTCCATTCCCGGAAGCCACGCTGAACCTCTCGCAGACGACACGCCCGCGCCGCGCGCAAATCACGCTGGCAAGCTCCCGACAGACATCCGCGCGCCGGCCGCGAAACCGGAGGATCAGATCGCCGTCCAGTGAAAACCGGTTTCCTGATCCGCCACGCCCACCGATCCGGGATCGGTCTGCAGCGCACCGGCGAGCGCCTGCTGCGCCAGCGCCGGGGAGTTGTTCTGTGCACTCAGATGTGCGGCAACCACCAGGCGAAGGCGACGGTTGTCGAGCGATGCCAGCAGTTCGGCGGCGGCGTGGTTGGCCAGGTGTCCCCACGGACCCGAGATTCGGCGCTTCAAGCCTTCGGGATACGTGCTGTTGGCCGCCAGCAGCGCGCTGTCGTGATTGCACTCGAGTACCAGCGCATCCATGCCCGAGTAGGCTCGCCTCACGTGCGCCGATCCGTGACCAAGATCGGTGAGCACGCCCAGGCGCACGCGACCATCATCGATCACATATTGCACGGGCTCCCTGGCATCGTGGGGCACCGACACCGGCATGATCTGCAGGCCCCCCACTTCAAAGGCCTGATCCGGCGTGACCGTGCGGAACAGTGCCGGCAGCGCATCCGCGCCGGTCGGCATTGACTCGTGAGCGCTCGCCGAGAGCGTCCCATGGGTGAGCCAGGCGGGAATCCGGTGCGCACGCGACAGGCGGAACACGCCGCCCACATGATCACCGTGCTCATGCGTGACCAGAATCGCATCGAGTTGCTCGGGCTCGATCCCGGCCGCGCGCAGTTTTCGCCTGGATTCGCGCAGGCTAAAGCCGCAATCGATCAGAATCCGGGTGACACGCGCGCCGTCCTGGCTCTCGATCAGCAGGGCGTTGCCGTCGCTGCCACTGCCCAGGCTCGCGAACCTCACGCCGGCAGACCTGAACGGGCGGGCACAATCTCCAACCGACCCAGGCAAACCACGCCGGGGCTACAGCAGCATCTGCTGCATCAGCAGGTCGAGGATGCGGTTGACAGTGGCGCGGTCAGCCTCCGGGGTGGGCTTGCCGTCCTTGTCCTGAATGGTGAGGCGAACACCGGTGCCCGCGGTTACCAGACTGAGACGGTATTGCTGACTCAGTTCGGGCTTGGACGAACGCGTAAACAGACGACCGAAGAAGCCCGGCCGATCGGCCGCCGCGCGTGCCTGCTCGTCGGCATCGATGTAACGAACGAAATAGGCACCTCGCGAGCGATCGCGGTCCTCCACGGTGAAACCGCCCCGATCAAGCGCAAGCCCCACCCGACGCCATGCCCGGTCAAACGGGTCATCAAGGTCGATGCCCCGCCCTGCGCCTTCGCCCGAGATCCGTACATCGCGTATTTCCGGCGCAGGGGTCTTGCCTGTCGCCACCATCTGCTGCGCCCGCTGCCCGCCCGAGATCTTGAGCATCAGGCGGTTCAACATTTCGACTTCGAGGTCGGGCTCGGGTGCGCGCCGCTGCCAGATGAAGGAGTCGCGCGAAGCAGACGTGGCCACCTCTTCCATGCCCCGGTGCGAAACATAGACTTCCGAGCGGCCATCGGGCAGGCGCTCGATGCGAGTGCGGAATTTGTCGAGTGTGCCCGAGGAGTAGATGCCCTCGAGCACTCTACCCAAGGTGCGGCGAACGAGGTCGAGCGGCACCCGCGCCCGATTTTCGAGCCAGTTGGTTTCGATGGTGCCGGTCTCTGCACTGTCGATCTCGAGCGTGAAACCGGTTTCGGTCCAGAAATCGCGCACCGACGGCCAGAGCTTCTCAGGCGGCATGTCGACCACCAGCCAGCGCTGGAGCCCCGCACGTTCGATTCTTGCGCCAGGCGCGGATGGCAGCACCCCCGGCGCCCCGGTACGCGCCGCCGTCTGGGCGCGATCGCGCTCAAACGAGGACAGGGTTCGCTCGCCGCCCCGCGACGCTGGAATGGCGAACCGTTCATCGCTGCGCGGCGAGACCAGATCAGGCGGCACCTCCAGCGAGGTACGAGGCGCGCTCGAGGCCGACTTGTAATCGACCTTGCCACGCTCTTCGAGGTAGTTGTTGAAGCCGCAACCGTGAAGCAGTGAAGCGACGGCCACCCAAACCAACCCGCCCAGGACCCGCGAAAGTGGCCGCTGCATGTCAGACCCCTGCCGCGCGCATGGCTGCGCGCACAACATCATGGAAGCCGGGCGAGAGCGGAGTCAGTGGCATGCGAACCGCCGGCCCGATCAGCCCCCGCTCGGCCATCGCCCACTTGACCGGAATGGGGTTGGCTTCAACGAACAGTTTGAGATGAAGCGGCAGCAGCTGCCGGTTGATGGCAAGCGCCTCATTCCAGCGCCCGGCAAGCGCCGCCGCACACATCTTTGCCATGGCGCCCGGGGCGATGTTGGCGGTGACCGAGATGACACCATGCGAGCCCATTGCCATGAGCGCGAGCGCGGAGTCGTCGTTGCCGCTGTAGACACCAAAACCGGCAGGCAACCGGGCAAGCAGATCGGAGCCACGGGGAATGTCGCCGGTGGCGTCTTTGAGCCCGATCACGCCTGGCACCTGGGCAAGCTTCAGCACGCTGTCGTTCGAGAGGTCGGCGACCGTACGGCCCGGCACGTTGTACAGGATGACGGGCAGGCCAACACGCTCGGCGACCGCCGTGAAGTGCCTGACCATGCCCTCCTGGGTGGGCTTGTTGTAGTAGGGGACCACCTGCAGGGAGGCCGCCGCACCAACCTTCTTCGCGTACTCGGTGAGTTCGATGGCCTCGCGCGTGGAGTTGCCGCCCGTGCCGGCGATGATGGGCAGGCGTCCCGCGGCATGCTCGACCGCAACCCGGATCAGGGTGCAGTGCTCATCGTGATCGACCGTTGGCGATTCACCGGTAGTGCCGACCGCAACGATGGCGGCGGTTTTCTGTTCGATATGCCAGTCAATCAAGCGACGGTAGCCATCGAGGTCGAGGCTGCCGTCCTCGTGCATCGGCGTGACGATCGCGACAATGCTGCCCTGGATCATGGTTTGAGGGTTCCGAAGAGGGAAGCAGTCATTCTATCGCGAAGCTCTCGAGGTTCGCCGAGGGCCCGACCGCGAGGACCCGCTGAACCCGGGCGCGCCGAGACCCCCGAATCACGCCATCCTCAAAGGCAATCACAGCCAGCCCGGCCTCGGCGCACCGCGTGAACAACTCGCCGGGTTCGAGCAGGAAATCGGGGTTGCTCGGCTTGCCGTAGCGTTCATTGCCACGCGCGAAGGTTTCATAAATCAGGAGACCGCCCGGTGCGAGTAGCCCGCACATTTCTGAAAACCTTGGCCGGAACAGGTAGTTGGTGACGATGACGCAATCAAGGCTCGCCGCCTCGAAGGGGAGCGGGTTTGCTTCCAGATCGGCCTCGACGCAACGGACCTTGCCACCGATTGACCGCAATGCCACAGCATCTCGATCAACTGCGGTCACCACCATGCCGAGCGCCTCGGCCGCCCGCGCGTGACGCCCCTGCCCGGCGGCAAGATCGAGAACCCGGCTGCCCGGAGCCAGCCAGCCAAGCCCGCGCATCACCCACGCGGAGGGCGCAGACGCACCATGCGCCGGCACGCACCCGGCAGCCGGTGTGGCCGCCCGCGCGTCAGTCATGGCTGAGACCCATCACCTCACGGACATCACGCATGGTTTCCTGCGCGAGTTTGCGGGCTCGGTCGCAGCCATCGGCAATGATGTTGCGCAGCAGGCTTGGGTCATCGAGATAGGGTTGCGCGCGCTCCAGAAAGCCTTGCTGCTCCTTCAGCACGGCGTCGACCACCGGCTGTTTGCACTCCAGGCAACCGATGCCTGCCGATGTGCAACCGGCGCGCACCCAGTCCCGGGTTTCATCATCGGAATAGACGACGTGCAGCTGCCACACCGGACAGCGACCGGGATCCCCCGGATCGGTTCGACGCACCCGCGCCGGATCGGTGGGCATCGTGCGGATCTTGCGTGTGACCGACTCGGGGTCTTCCCGCATGCCGATCGAATTGCCATAGCTCTTGGACATTTTCTGTCCATCGATGCCGGGCATCCGCGAGGCCTCGGTAAGCAACGCCTGCGGCTCGGCAAGAATGATCTTCCGGCTTCCCTCAAGCCAGCCAAAGAGCCGCTCGCGGTCGCCCAGGCTGAGGTTGGGCGACTGGTCGAGCAGCTCGCGGGCCTGCTGCAGGGCCTCGTCATCGCCCTGCTCCTGAAAGCGGGTACGCAACTGCTGATACATCCGCGCACGCTTGCTGCCCAGTCTTTTGACCGCTTCGCGCGCCTTGTCCTCGAAACCTGGTTCGCGGCCGAAAAGATGATTGAAGCGGCGCGCGATCTCGCGCGTCAGCTCGATGTGCGGCACCTGGTCTTCGCCAACCGGAACGAATGCGGCGCGATACATCAGGATGTCGGCCGCCTGAAGCAGCGGATAGCCCAGAAAGCCGTAGGTGGCCAGATCGCGATCCGATAGCTTTTCCTGCTGGTCCTTGTAGGTGGGCACGCGTTCCAGCCAGCCAAGCGGCGTGCTCATCGACAGCAGCAGATGAAGTTCGGCGTGCTCGGGCACGCGGGACTGGATGAACAGCGTGGACTGCTGCGGGTCGATGCCGGCGGCGAGCCAGTCGATCACCATCTCCCAGATATTGTTTCCGATGACTTCGGGTGAGTCGTAGTGGGTGGTGAGGGCATGCCAGTCAGCCACAAAAAACAGGCAGGGATACTCGGATTGCAGTCGCACCCAATTCTTCAGCGCGCCGTGGTAGTGCCCGAGATGCAGCGCCCCGGTGGGGCGCATGCCGGAGACGACACGTTCTGGAAACATGATCAGCCCGAAAAGTTGAATAACCAGGAAATCAGGTCGACGCCCAACCCGATGGCGGGCGTGATGATCGCACCCAGCAGGCCGGTGGCAAGCAGCGCCAGCACGATCAGGAGGCCAAAGCGCTCAAGCCGGTACCAGACGATGGCTGCCCGGAGCGGGAGAAAACTTGCCACGATGCGGCCGCCGTCAAGCGGCGGGACCGGCAGCAGATTGAGTACCGCGAGCCCCAGATTGCAAAGAATGCCAGCCTGCGCCATCAACACCAGGAACTCGACATTCACCGCCCCCAGCACCAGCAGTTTGAGCAGGATCGCCCAGCCCAGCGCCATCAGCAGATTGGCGCCTGGCCCTGCCGCAGCGACCAGGCCCAGGTCGCGACGGGGCGACCGGAACGCCGAGGCATCGACCGGAACCGGCTTGGCCCAGCCGAACAAAAGACCCCCCGCCCCAAGCGCCTTGCCCACCAGCAGGATGAGCGCGGGCACCAGCAGGGTGCCAATCGGGTCAACATGACGAAGCGGATTGGCCGACACCCTGCCCTGCAGACGCGCAGTGGGGTCGCCCAAGCGCGCCGCGAGCCAGGCGTGAGCGGCTTCGTGCAGCGTGATGGCGAGAATGACCGGGATTGCGTACACCGCAATGAGTTGCGGCAGGCTCAGATTCATGTCCGGATTTTATCAGTGGCGGGCGCCGGGCCCATCAGCGCCCCTTGCCCAGCATCGCATCCACTGGACCGCAGCCGATCCTCACCACCAGTGGCTGATCCCCTGTCAGGTCGATGACCGTGGTCGGCTCCAGCCCCGAGCGTCCGCCCTCCAGCACCAGATCCACCCGCCCGGACAACTGCGCTCCGATGTCTTCGGATTCTGACAGTGGCGTGTCGTCGCCCGGAAGCTGCAGCGTGGTGCCGAGCAGCGGCTCGCCCACCGTATCAAGCAATGCCCGCAGGAGCGGCGCCTGCGGCACCCTGACGCCCAGGGTTCGACGAGCGGGATGGAGCAGTCGCTTCGGCACTTCCCGGGTGGCTGGCAGCACGAAGGTGTAGGGGCCTGGCGTCCATTCCTTCAGGAAACGGAATTGCCGGGTATCGATCGCGGCATAGACCGACAGCTGCGCGAGATCGAGACAGAGCAGCGTCATGAGATGGCGGGCATCGAGCGCGCGGATCCGCCTGACACGCTCGAGCGCCTCGCGGTCGCCGATCTGCCAGACCAGGGCGTGACAGGCATCCGTGGGCGTAGCCACGATTCCCCCCTCACGCAGACAGTCCGCCGCCTGCCGCAGGAGCCGCGGTTGCGGATTGTCAGGGTGAATCGAAAGAATTCGGGTCATGGGTTGCAGAACACTCGTGCGGCCTGCGATCCTAATCGCAGGCGCAGGCCCCGCACCCGACCTGGGTCAGGCGGCCTGCCGGTTCAGGAACTCGGGCCAGTTGCGCCACACCGGCGTGACAGAATCCGGAAGCAGAGGCAGGCGGCCCAGCTCGGTATGGCGTTCACCCGGCGAGTGAAAGTCGGCGCCTCGGGAGGCCGCAAGGCCCGACTCCAGTGCCACACCGGCAAAGCGCCGGAACTGGTCGCGCGTGTGGCTGCCGCAGACCACTTCGATTGCTTCACCGCCAGCGGCTTTGAACTCCGACACCAGCGCCCACAGCGCCGTGTCGTTGAAGCGATAGCGACCAGGATGCGCAAGCACGGCGACGCCGCCCGCCCCGCGAATCCACTCCACCGCCTCGGACAACCGCGCCCAGCGGTGCTCGACATAACCAGGCTTGCCCTCGACCAGATACTTCCGGAACACCTCGCCCACGTCGTCGCAGATGCCGCGCTCGACGATATAGCGCGCGAAATGCGTGCGCGAGATGAGTGCAGGGTTGCCCACGTGACGAAGCGCGCCCTCCCAGGCCTCGGGCACGCCGGCAATTTCCAGCTGGCGGGCGATCTCGCGTGCGCGCGAATCGCGGCCCGATCGCGTTCGAGCGAGCCCCGCACACAATGCGGCATCGGTCCAGTCGATCCGCAGCCCCACCACATGCACGGTTTCGCCGCCCCAGGACACCGAGACCTCAACGCCTCCCACATACTCGAGGCCGCGCGCCCGCGCCGCGTCGGCTGCCGCCTGCTGGCCGCAGATTTCGTCATGGTCGGTGAGCGAGAACAGCTCCACCCCGTTGGCGGCTGCGCGTTCGACCAGCGCCGCGGGCTCGAGCACCCCGTCGGACATGTTGGAATGGCAGTGCAGATCGGCGTTGCAGCGCCAGGGATCGGGGCGAAAACTCATTTGAGAAGAAATGTCCGGATAAGGGCCGCCACGGCGGCTGGCTGGTCGTGGTGCATCATGTGGCCAGCACCTGTGACCGTTGCCCGCTCGAGCGATCGGATGGCGTCCAGTCTGCGCTCATAGGCGGGCTTCAAGGCAAAGCTCGTGCCGCGTGAAGGGAATTCCGACATCACCCAGAGCACGGGGGCCACGACCTGCCGCCAGCATGCCAGAACCTCGCTCAGACGATAGAGCACCGGGTTGGGCAGTTTGTGTGCCGGATCACCGAGCACCTGAAACCCACCCCCGGCAAGCGGTTGCGACCAGCTTTCAGCGATGAACAAGGCCTTGTCGAGCGTGAGCCGGGGATTGTCGGTGCAGAGCCGCTGCGCCAGGGCCTCGCGGGTGGGATAGGCACGCAGTCTGCGGCCGTCCCGAACCTGATCCAGCCAGGTGGCGTAGCGCCCGGGCGCCTCGCGCGGACGCGCGGCCCGCATGCCCAAGCCTTCCAGATTGATGAGCCGGCGGATGCGAGCGGGTCGAACGCCCGCATAAATCATCGCCACATTGCCGCCCATGCTGTGCGCCACCACGTCAACCGGCCGGCCATCGGGCACGAGTTGATCGAGCAGCTGATCCAGGTCGGCGAGATAGTCGGGAAACCAGTAGCAGTCGGCCACAGGGCGCTCCGACAGCCCAAATCCGCGCCAGTCAGGCGCATGGATCGCCCAGCCCGGCCCCATCTGATCCACCATGAACTGGAACGATACCGATGAATCCATCCAGCCATGGAGGAGCACCAGATGCTGCCGGATGGGTCCACCGGTATGCCAGTGGCGGACGTGGTGACGAAGCCCCCGCAGGGTGAAGAACTGCGACTGCGAGGCCACCACCGGTCGGTAGGCTTCGGACTGCTGCGGTGACACTTCAGTATCCATCTGGGGTTTGATTATAGGCACCTTGATCAGGCTCCGCGCTTGTCGGCATCCGAAGGAAAAGCCCGGTAGCGGGCATCGCTTAGAATGCGCCCTTTCCAAGGAGCCCCTTGATGGCAATCTACCGGTTGGGCGAGCACGCGCCGCAGATTCATCCCGATGCCTGGGTGGCCGACTCCGCCGATGTGATCGGCCGGGTCGAGATCGCAGCCCTGGCAAGTGTCTGGTTCAACGTCACCATTCGTGGCGACAACGATCTGATCCGGATCGGTCACGGCTCCAACGTACAGGACAATTCGGTCCTCCATACCGACACCGGGCTGCAGCTCGATATCGCCGACAACGTCACCGTGGGTCATCAGGTCATGTTGCACGGCTGCACCATCGGCAGCGGTTCACTGATCGGCATTCAGGCGGTGGTGCTCAATGGCGCGAAAATCGGGCGCGACTGCCTGATCGGCGCGGGCGCCCTGGTCACCGAGGGCAAGGAGATCCCGGATCGCAGCATGGTCCTGGGATCACCCGGCAAGATCGTCCGCACGCTCACCGATGAAGACCTCGAACGGCTGCGCTACGGAGCGCGGGTCTACATGGAGCGAGCGCGCCTGTTCCGGGCGAGCCTGACCCGGATCGGCTGAAGCAGCCCCTTGAACCACGACCTCGTCCGGCGCTTTCTGCTTGACGGCACCGCCGTGCGGGGCGAGATTGTTTCGCTCGACGACTGCTGGCGCCAGATCGCGAGCCGACACGATCTGCCGCGCGTCGCCCTCGACACGCTGGGCGAATTGTCGGCCGCGGCAGTGCTGCTGTCGGCCACGCTCAAGTTTGATGGCTCGCTCATCATGCAGATCCACGGCGATGGCCCCATCGCACTCATGGTGGTCGAATGCCGCTCCGACGGCCGATTGCGGGCGACGGTGAAAGAGCGCGAAGGCGCGTCGATCCCAGCCGACGCCCCGCTGGGCGAGCTGGTCAACCGTCAGGGGCGTGGCCGCTTCGCGGTGACGCTCGACCCCCGGATCCGCAACGAAAACCGTCAGCCCTGGCAGGGCATCGTACCGTTCGAAGGCGACAGCGTGGCCGAAGTGCTTGAGCACTACATGCAGCGCTCGGAGCAACTGCCCACCCGGCTCTGGCTTGCTGCCGGCCCGGAGCGCGCAAGCGGCCTGTTGTTGCAGCAGCTGCCCACGGAGGGTGGCCGTGATGTTCCCATCACCGACCCCGATGCGTGGAATCGGATGGAGACGCTTGCCGACACGCTGGCGCGCTCCGAAATGCTCGAACTTCCGCCTGCCGACCTGCTGAACCGGCTCTTCTGGGACGAGCCGCTGCGAGGCTTTGACGCCCGGCCGGTTCACTTCGGCTGCGGTTGCTCGCGCGCGAAGGTGGCAGGCATGCTCAAGATGCTGGGTGCGGCTGAGGTCGAGGATATTCTGTCCGAGCGCGACCCGGTCGAGGTGCGCTGCGACTTCTGCAACCAGGCCTATCAGTTTGATCCGGTGGATTGCGCTGCGCTGTTCCGTGACACGGTCACCGGTGATCATCCGGCCAGCCGCCATTGAGGCCCAGTCGGTGAGACAGGCCGCTCCTTAGCACCGTCGAACCTCGGCGCCGACGAACCTCAGGGCCGCCGGGAAAACGATGCAGTACGAACCTCGGCTTCAAACGCCGGCGAAGCACTCTCGCCACGCGAGGGTTCGCTGATCTGCACGAAAATCTCGCCCTTTTTCAGCATGCCGAGCTCGGCCCGGGCGATTTCCTCGACCGCATCACTGCCGGTTCGGAGGTCGCGCACCTGCGCCTCCAGGGCAGCATTGCGCATGCGCCGCTGATCGTTCACAACCCGTTGGGCCTGCAGCTCGGTCTCGATTTCCCAGACGCGAAACCATCCTCCCTTGCCAAGCCAGAGTGGGTACTGGATCAGCACGAGAAGAGACAGCAGGAGGAAAGCGAGTGCGCGCACGCCCGGAACCTTACACCAGCTGGCGGCGTTTGCGGTGAAGATTGTAGAAGGCCGACTGTCCGGGATAGTGGGCAGTCTCGCCCAGATCTTCCTCGATCCGCAGCAACTGGTTGTACTTGGCCATCCGGTCGGTGCGGCTCATGGACCCGGTCTTGATCTGCAGCGCATTGGTGGCCACTGCGATATCGGCGATGGTGGTGTCCTCGGTTTCCCCCGAGCGGTGCGACACAACTGCGGTGTAGTTGTTGCGCTTGGCCAGTTCGATGGCCGCGAAGGTCTCGGTGAGCGTTCCAATCTGGTTGATCTTGATCAGGATGGAGTTGGCCACGCCTTCATCGATGCCACGCTGCAGGATGCGCGTGTTGGTGACGAACAGATCGTCTCCCACCAGTTGAACCTGGCCGCCCAGCCGCTGAGTGAGGAGTTTCCAGCCGTCCCAATCGTTTTCGGCCATGCCGTCTTCGATCGAGATGATGGGATAGCGGTCACACCAGGTGGCCAGCAGATCGGTGAATTCGCCCGCCGACAGAACCAAACCCTCGCCCGAGAGGTGGTAGCGCCCGTCGCGGAAAAATTCGGAGCTGGCGCAGTCAAGGCCCAGAGCGATCTGGGTGCCGGGCTCATAGCCTGCCTTCGCAATGGCCTCGAGAATGAGTTTGATTGCCGCTTCATGGTTTTCGACGCTGGGCGCAAAGCCGCCTTCGTCGCCCACCGCAGTGGACAGCCCCCGGTCGTGGAGGAGCTTCTTCAGTGCATGGAACACCTCGGCGCCATAGCGAAGCGCCTCCCGAAACGTGGGCGCGCCCACCGGCAGGATCATGAACTCCTGCAGGTCGAGATTGTTGTTCGCGTGCGCGCCGCCGTTGATCACGTTCATCATGGGCACGGGCAGCGACATGGCACCCGACCCACCAAAATAGCGGTAGAGCGGGAGACCCGATTGCTCGGCCGCAGCACGCGCCACCGCCATTGATACGGCCAGCATGGCGTTCGCGCCCAGCCGCTCCTTGTTTTCGGTGCCGTCGAGTTCGATCAGCGTGCGGTCGATCCAGGCCTGCTCGGAGGCATCCAGACCGATCAGCGCCTCGCAGATTTCGGTGTTCACATGCTCGACCGCACGCAGCACCCCCTTGCCCAGAAAGCGCGCCGCATCGCCGTCGCGCAGTTCGATCGCCTCGCGCGAGCCGGTGGAGGCGCCCGACGGCACAGCCGCCCGCCCCATCACGCCCGATTCAAGCAGAACATCGCATTCGACCGTGGGATTGCCACGCGAATCGATGATCTCGCGGCCAATGATGTCAACGATCGCACTCATTCAAACACCCTCGACGATGAACAGATTGAAGCGCTCGGTGGCGCCGGCGCGCGCCGCACGCGCAGCCACGTAGCCAGCCGAGTGATAAAACGCGCGCGCCGCATCCATGGTCTCGAAGCGGAGAACGACCACGCGGCCCGGTTCGAAATTGCCTTCCAGCACTTCGGTCCGCCCGCCCCGGACCAGGAACTCGCCCCCCGCCGCCGCGATCGCGCCCGGGGTGAGCGCCTGATAGGCCTTGTATTTTTCGAGATCGCTGACCTTGATGTCGGTAATCACATAGGCGGCCATGACAGCATTCCTTCTGGCTGGGATTCGTTCAAAGCGTCTGCTCGGCAAAGCCGTTTCGTTTCACGATGCGGTCGATCTCGACCAATACTTCGAGCAGCGACTGCAACCGCGGCAGCGGCCATGCATTGGGCCCGTCGGACAAGGCCCGGGCCGGATCGGGATGGGTTTCCATGAAGAGGCCCGCCACGCCGCTTGCCACGGCAGCACGGGCCAGCACCGGAACAAACTCGCGCTGCCCGCCCGAAGACGTGCCCTGCCCGCCCGGCAATTGAACAGAGTGGGTGGCATCGAACACCACCGGACAGCCGGTCTCGCGCATGATCGCAAGCGAGCGCATGTCCGACACCAGGTTGTTGTAGCCGAAGCTCGCCCCTCGCTCGCACACCATGATGCAATCCCCTGCAGCGGGGTCACCTCCGGCAGCTTCGATCGCCGCAGCGCGAGCCTTGTCCACCACGTGTTTCATGTCGCCCGGCGCCAGAAACTGGCCCTTCTTGATGTTGACCGGGCGACCCGCCGAGGCGACCGCGCGGATGAAATCGGTCTGCCGGGCAAGAAACGCGGGGGTTTGCAGAACATCGACCACCGAGGCGACTTCGGCCACATGCCCGGTGTCGTGCACGTCGGTGAGAACGGGCACCTTCAACTGCGCGCGCACGTCGGCCAGGATGGCAAGCCCCTGTTCGATGCCGGGGCCACGAAACGACGAGCCCGAACTGCGGTTGGCCTTGTCGAATGAGGACTTGTAGATGAACGGAATGCCGAGCTTGCCGGTGATCTCGATCAGGCGGCCAGCCGTTTCAAACGCCATGGCGCGCGACTCGATCACACAGGGGCCCGCGATCAGGAACAGGGGCCGGTCAAGGCCCGCTTCAAAGCCGCACAGCTTCATGAAACGAGCCGCCCTGCGTGCCCGCAACCGGGCTGCGACCGACCGGCCTGCGACCAGCAGGGCTTCATGCGGCCCGCGCCGAGCGGGTGCGTTCCGCCTGCTCGATCGCCGCGCGCACATAGGAGATGAAAAGCGGGTGACCCTCGCGCGGGGTCGACGTGAACTCGGGGTGGAACTGAACCGCCAGGAACCACGGATGCGCGAGTGGCCCGGAACGCGGGAGTTCGACGATTTCGGTAAGGGCCTCGGCGGGCGTACGCGCCGAGATTTTCAGGCCTGCCGCCTCGAGCTGGTCCACATAGTGGTTGTTGACCTCGTAGCGGTGCCGATGACGTTCGTTGACCGACTCGCCATAGATCTGGGCGGCGAGCGAACCCCCGGTGACCGGACAGCGCTGTGCCCCCAGGCGCATGGTGCCGCCCAGATCGGAGGAGGTGTCACGCCGCTCGACCCGCCCCTCGCGGTCTTGCCATTCAGTGATGAGACCTACGACCGGATGCGCGGCGGCGGGATCGAATTCGGTGCTGTTGGCCCCCGCCAGACCGCATACATCGCGGGCAAATTCAATCACGGCAAGCTGCATGCCCAGGCAGATGCCCAGGTAGGGGATCCCGGCCTCGCGGGCATGACGGATGGCCGCGATTTTCCCTTCCACGCCACGGCGACCGAAGCCCCCCGGCACCAGGATGGCGTCAAATCCAGCCAACAGCGCGCCCACCCCCTCGGCCTCGATCCGTTCGGAGTCGATGTAATCGATCTGCACCCGGCTCGAAGTGTGAATGCCGGCGTGGATGAGCGCCTCGGTGAGCGACTTGTAGGACTCGGTCAGGTCGACATATTTGCCGACCATTGCGATGCGCACCTCGCGCCTGGGGTTCTCGAGCGAGTGCACCAGCCGGTCCCAGACGCTGAGATCGGCAGGCCGGGAATTGAGCCGCAGATGCTCGACCAGCAGTCGGTCGACACTCTGCTCGAACAGCATGCGGGGAATCTTGTAGATGCTGGTGGCATCCCAGACCGAAATCACCGACTCGAGTGCCACATTGGAAAACAGCGAGATTTTGGCGCGTTCGTCATCGGGGATGGGGCGGTCGGCGCGGCACAGAAGCATGTCGGCCTGAATGCCGATCTCACGCAGCTTCTGGACCGAGTGCTGGGTGGGCTTGGTCTTGAGCTCGCCCGCCGAAGGGATGAACGGCACAAGCGTGAGATGCACGAATGCGCTTGATCCGCGACCGAGCTTGAGGCTCATCTGCCGGACGGCCTCGAGGAAGGGCAGCGACTCGATATCGCCCACGGTGCCGCCGATTTCAACAATGGCGACCTCGGCGGCATCGGCTGTTCCGATCCCTGCCCCGCGCTCGATGAAGGCCTGAATTTCGTTGGTGATGTGGGGAATGACCTGGACGGTGCGACCGAGGTATTCGCCACGCCGCTCCTTGCGGATGACCGAGTCGTAGATCTGGCCGGTGGTGAAGTTGTTGTGCCGACGCATGCGGGCCGACACGAATCGCTCGTAGTGGCCCAGATCGAGGTCGGTTTCCGCGCCGTCTTCGGTGACGAACACCTCGCCGTGCTGAAACGGGCTCATCGTGCCCGGATCGACGTTGATGTAGGGATCGAGTTTCAGCAGGGTGACGCGAACACCGCGCGATTCAAGCAGCGCGGCAATGGACGCGGCGGCGATCCCCTTGCCAAGCGAGGAGACGACGCCGCCGGTGACGAAGACGAATTTGGTCATAAGGGCAGCCGGTCAAACCCGATTATATCGGCTCGGCGAACTCAGGCTGCAAAGTGACATGCTGAATGCTGAAATCGGCGGCCATCACAGAGCGGGCGTTCGCCAGAACCGCCACCCAGTCGGCGCCTGGCAGCAACTGCAAATGCGCGGCAAGCGCCGGCTGGCCGCTGCTGATGTTCCAGACATGGAGATCATGCACACCCGTCACACCCGGGAGCGTGGCGAGTGCTGCAGACAGGCGGTCCAGATCGAGCCCGGCGGGCGCGGCATTCATCAGGACCCGCGAACTGTCACGCAGCAGCCGCACCGTGGAACCGAGCAGGAGCAACGAAATCGCGAGGGTGAGCAGCGGGTCAACAGCGGTCCAGCCGGTCGTCGCCGACACGACGATTGCGGTGATGGCAATTGCCGACCCCGCCAGATCCCCCATGACGTGCAGCATTGCCCCGCGCACATTCAGATCGTCGCCGTCACGGTGCAGCGCCCACCACACGCCCACATTGACCAGCAACCCGGCAATCGCCACCGGAAGCGCGAGGCCTGCGTCGAGCACATGAGGCGAGCGGAACCGGTCGATCGCTTCGACCACGATCCAGCCGAGCAACACCAGATAGGCGAGCGCATTCACGAACGCGGCCAGCGACTCGACGCGCTCATAGCCGAACGTGAGTCGGGCATCGGGCGGGCGGCGCGCCACCCACTGCGCCCCCCAGGCGAGCGCAAGCGCGAGCGCATCGGTCAACATGTGCAACCCGTCGGAGGCGAGCGCCAGGGAGCCGCTCACCAGCCCAACCGCAATCTCGAGGAGGCTGAAGCCAAAAACAATCAGGCAGGCGATGCCCAGGCCCCGGGAGGGAAAAGACTTGCGCCCATGGCCAGGATGACGGTCATCGTGGCCATGGGCATGATGGTCGGACGGGCCCCGGATGGGCGAGTGGGAATCGGGGTGGGACATATAATCCGGATCATGCACTGAATTCGCGGGGTTTCCATGAGCAAAGTCTTCCCAAGTGCCAGCGCCGCGCTGGCCGATGTCGTCAAAGACGGCCAGATGATCGCGGTGGGTGGCTTTGGCCTGTGCGGCATCCCCGAGGCCCTGATCGCTGCGCTGCGCGACTCGGGCGTACGCAACCTCACCTGCATCTCGAACAACGCCGGCGTTGACGGCTTTGGCCTGGGGCTGCTGCTCGCCACGCGCCAGATCCGCAAGATGATCGCGTCCTACGTGGGCGAGAACAAGGAGTTCGAGCGCCAGTATCTGGCGGGCGAGCTTGAGCTCGAATTCACGCCCCAGGGAACGCTCGCAGAAAAGCTTCGTGCAGGTGGCGCCGGCATCCCCGCATTCTTCACCCCCACAGGGGTAGGCACCATCGTCGCCGAAGGCAAGGAAACCCGCGAATTCGAGGGCAAGACCTACCTCATGGAGCGGGCGCTGGTGCCCGATGTGTCGCTGGTGAAGGCCTGGATGGCCGACCGTGCCGGCAATCTGGTTTTCCGGCGCACGGCCCGCAACTTCAACCCCAACGTGGCAATGGCTGGCCGCATCACCGTCGCCGAGGTCGAGCAGGTGGTGGCCAACGGTGAAATCGATCCCGACGCCGTTCACCTGCCTGGCATCTACATCGACCGCATTGTGCTCAACCCCGCACCCGAAAAACGGATCGAGCAGCGCACCGTGCGCGCCGAGCGCTGAAGGAGAACCGATCATGCCCTGGACCCGAGACCAGATGGCCGCGCGCGCCGCGCGCGAGCTCCGTAACGGCTTCTACGTGAATCTCGGCATCGGACTGCCGACGCTGGTCGCCAACCATGTTCCGCGCGACATGGATGTGTGGCTGCAGTCCGAAAACGGACTGCTTGGCATCGGACCATTCCCGACCGAAGACGAGGTGGACGCCGACATGATCAACGCCGGCAAGCAAACCGTCACCACGCTGCCCGGCTCATCGATCTTTTCATCGGCCGATTCGTTTTCCATGATCCGCGGCGGCAAGATCGACATCGCCATCCTGGGCGCCATGCAGGTGAGCGAACACGGTGACCTCGCCAACTGGATGATTCCGGGCAAGATGGTCAAGGGCATGGGCGGCGCCATGGATCTGGTGGCCGGCGTTGGACGGGTCATCGTGCTCATGGAACACACGGCACGCAAAAAAGACGGCACCGAGGAACTGAAGATTCTCGAGAAATGTTCGCTGCCGCTCACCGGTGTTGGCGTGGTCGACCGCGTGATCACTGATCTTGGCGTGCTCGACATCACCCCTCAGGGCCTTCGCGTGGCCGAGCTTGCGCCGGGGGTCACGCGCGACGAAATCGTCACCCGCACCGGCTGCCGGCTGGATACCGGCGCGCTGTCCTGAGGCCGAACCGGGCTGACCCGTATCGCTCGACAACGCCCCCACGCTTGCCGCCACCCTGGCGGGTCTGACGGAGATGCGCGATGATCCCGCACCCTGAACGCATCGCGCTTCACAACGAAATCCACGCGCGGCCGCGTCCGCGCGTGTCATCTCCCTGTCTGGTGTCGCATCTGGCGCTCATTCGCCCGCCCGGCGCAGCAGCCAGCCCGGCCGCGCTGCGCGAGCTCTGCCTGCAGTACGGTATCGCGCCGCCAGGCGACGGGCAGAGCCATTTCTTCGGCGACTTCGCCCGATTCCGGCTCAAGTGGGAACGGCACGGCGAATTTGACGACTACACCGTCTACCGCAACCTCATGCGGGCCGACGACCCCTTTGGCGAGCCCGCAATCGACGCACTGCCCTCTGGCTGGCTTGCCGGTGTCGAGGGGCAACTGGTGGCCGCAGTCCATGTGGCGCTGGTGCCAGATGGTCCGCAGTGGGCACACCGCGATCGCATTGCGGCAGCGCTCGGTGCATCCGACCTGATCGGTGCCGATCTCACCGATGGTGCGGCGGTGCTCTACACTGACCTGCACCTTGACCCCAACGGCTACACCCGGTTTTTGCTCGTCAACCGGTCGATGAATGCCTCGCTCGCGGGCCGGCATCTGCAACGGCTGCTCGAGCTCGAGGTCTACCGGATGATGGCCATGCTGGGCTTCCCGGTGGCGCGCGGCGCGGCCGCCGAGCTGAACGAACTCGAGCGCGGTCTTGGCAAGCTGGTCAGTCGACTCGAATCGGCGCCAGCCGAGGAAGAGCCTGAGATGCTCAATGAGGTCACCCGGCTGGCCGCGCTGGCTGAGCGGATCGCCTCCGAGACCGGCTTTCGCACTGGCGCCTCGCGCGCCTACCATGCGCTCGTCCGACAGCGATCGGCAGACCTGCGCGAACAGCGCGTCGCGGGCCTGGAAACCGTCACCGAATTCCTCGAGCGCCGCTTCACCCCGGCCATGGCCTTCTGCGAAAGCGTAGACCGCAGGCTCGCCGCGGCGGCCGAACGGATCGACCGCGCAAGCAACCTGCTCCGTACAAGGGTGGAGATCGAACGCGAGGCGCAAAACCAGTTGCTGCTCGGCGCCATGAACCGCCGCGCCAAGCTTCAGCTCCGTCTGCAGCAGACGGTCGAAGGTCTGTCGGTGGTCGCCATCAGCTATTACGCGATCGCAGTGCTCGGCTATGCGTTCAAGGGCATGGAAACGCTGGGACTCAACATCAACCCGGATCTGGCAAGCGGCATTGCGGTCGTGCCCGTGGTGGCGATTGTGGCGCTCGCCGTCAGGCGGCTGCGCCGCTCGGCGGGCAGCGAACGCGATCCGCTCTGACGCGTGGGTCAGAGCGAGAAGCCGTCGTCCACGTTGATCACCGAACCGTTCACGAACCCTGAACGCTCGGAGGCGAGCAGCAGCACGATACCGTCCAGATCCTCGGGCTGACCCAGGCGTTTGCGCGGGGTCATGGCAATCAGTTTCTTTCCGCCTTCGGTATCCCAGTGGTGCTCGTTCAGCTCGGTGCTGATGTAGCCCGGACAGATCGCGTTCACGTTGATGCCGTAGCGGCCCCATTCAATCGCCATGGCGCGCGTCATCTGTGTGACCGCGGCCTTGCTGATGCAGTAGATCCCGATCATGGGCAACACCTTGAGCGCCGCCAGTGAGGCCACGTTGATGATGCGCGCTGGCCGACCGGGTTGCGTGCGGGCGCGCTCGATCATCCGTTTGCCAACTTCCTGAGCCACGAAAAACGCCCCGCGGGTGTTCGTGTTCAGCACGAAATCGTAGTCTTCGGGCGTGACGTCGATGATTCGCTGGGTCGTGCTTACGCCCGAGTTGTTGACCAGGATGTCGATCGGCCCGGCCTCGTCTTCGGCCTGTGCCACTGCAGCCCGGATCGATCCGATATCGGTGACATCGAGAGCCACCGCCGTGGCCTGACCGCCTGCGGCCGTGATGTCGTCGCGCAAGGCCTGCAGCCGTTCGATCCGCCGTGCGGCAAGCACCACATGTGCTCCATTGTCGGCCAGCATTCGCGCAAAGCGCGTGCCAAGGCCGCTGGAGGCGCCGGTGACCAGGGCCACCCGGCCACCCAGGTCGAATGTCGTTGCCATCGAAAACCTCCGATCGGTTGGTTGCCGAAACATGGCGAGCGGCGATGGTAATCGATTCCCGGTTTGCGCCCCGGTCGGCCTTTCCGCGACAATCCGGGTCTGGCCGACAGCCGCCGAGCAGAGCGGTTCTCCCCGGCCCCGGAGGTCTCATGCAAGTCGAACGCGACGCGATGGAATACGACGTGGTCATCGTCGGTGGCGGGCCAGCAGGCCTGTCGGCGGCCATCCGCTTGAAACAGCTCGCCACCGAGGCGGGGCGCGAACTGGGCGTATGCGTGCTGGAAAAAGGCTCCGAGGTCGGCGCCCATATTCTCTCCGGCGCGGTCATGGATCCCGTCGCGATCAACGAGTTGTTCCCCGGCTGGAAGGAAATGGGGGCACCGCTCAACACTGCGGTCACGGAAGACCGGTTCCTGTTTCTGTCGGAAACCGGATCCACGCGGGTTCCCAACTGGATGCTGCCCGAGTGCTTCCAGAACCACGGCAACTATGTGGTCAGTCTGGGCAATGTGGTGCGGTGGCTTGGCCAGCAGGCCGAGGCACTGGGCGTTGAAATTTACCCGGGCTTTGCGGCGGCAGAAATCCTGTTCAACGAAGACGGTTCTGTTCGCGGCGTGGCCACCGGCAACATGGGCGTGGGTCGCAATGGCGAGCCCACCGATGCCTTCCAGCCCGGCATGGAACTGCATGCGAAGTACACCTTCTTTGCTGAAGGCGCACGCGGTCATCTGGGCAAGCAGCTCATGACCCGTTTCAAACTCGATGAAGGCCGCGATCCGCAAAGTTATGGCATCGGCCTGAAGGAACTCTGGGAGATCGAGCCATCTCGATTCAACGCTGGCCTGGTGATGCACACCGCCGGCTGGCCGCTCTCCTCCGACACCTACGGCGGATCGTTCCTCTATCACTTCGAGGACAACAAGGTGGCGGTCGGCTTCGTGGTCGGCCTCAACTACTCGAATCCGTGGCTGTCTCCGTTCGAGGAATTTCAGCGCTATAAAACCCACCCCGCCATCCGCTCGTTTCTCGAGGGCGGGCGCCGGGTTGCCTACGGCGCTCGCGCCATCACGGCAGGCGGGTTCAACGCACTGCCGCGCTTCGTTTTCCCAGGCGGCTGTCTGGTGGGCTGCGATGCAGGCTTTCTCAACGCATCGCGCATCAAGGGCAGCCATGCAGCCATCAAGACCGGCATGCTGGCGGCCGAGGCCGCCTTCGAGGCGCTGGGAGCCGGGCGCAGTCACGACGAACTGCGCGGCTACGCGGCTGCTTTCAGCGAATCATGGCTGCATGACGAGCTTTATCGGGCGCGCAATTTCAAGCCCGCCATGGGCAAAGGACTTTGGCTGGGCACCGCGCTGGTCGGCATCGATCAGGTGCTGTTTCGCGGCCGTGCGCCCTTCACGCTGCACAGTCGCCAGCCCGATCACGCCTATCTGAAGCCGGCAGATCAGTGTGAGCCCATCAACTATCCCAAGCCTGACGGCAAGCTGAGTTTTGACAGGCTGTCCTCGGTGTTCATTGCCAGCACCAACCATGAGGAAAACCAGCCGAGCCACCTCACGCTGAAAGATGCGTCGGTACCGGTCGCACTGAATCTTGCCCGCTTTGCCGGACCCGAGGCACGGTACTGTCCGGCAGGGGTGTATGAATATGTGAAAGACGAGCACAACGCCGACCGGCTGCAGATCAACGCGCAAAACTGCGTGCACTGCAAGACGTGCGACATCAAGGACCCGACCCAGAACATCGTGTGGGTCACGCCTGAGGGCGGGGGCGGTCCGAACTACACGGGCATGTAGACGAGCACTGACCAGGGCTCGGCAGGCATCCCTGCTTTGCCCCAGCCCGACCGCAGCGCGGGCGGCACCGCGGTCATAACGCCGCGAAGCCTGACAGCCTCGCCGGCGCGTCTGAAGAACGGATCAGCCGCCGAACTGGCGGGCGCGGCGATCGCCACCGCCGCCATAACCACCGCCGCCACCGCCGCCACCACCGCCGTAGCCGCCACCACCACCACCGCGGCCGTAGCCCCCACCGCCGCCGCCGCCACCGCCGCCGCGGCCGTAACCACCACCGCCGCCGCCACCGCCACCGCCGAAGCCACCACGGCGCGGCCCACCGCCGCCGCCACCGCCGCCGCTCTGCTCGCGGGCCTCGTTGACGACCAGGCTGCGGCCCTCAAGGGAGAAGCCATTGAGCGCGCGAATTGCAGCCTGCGCGGCCTCGTTGTTACCCATGGTGACGAAACCGAAACCGCGTGAGCGGCCTGTTTCGCGATCAGTGACGATTTTGGCGTCGGTCACGTCACCGTGCTGGCCAAACAACTCGGAGAGTTGCGCATCGGTTGCACGCCAGGGCAGATTGCCCACATAGATCTTGGTGCCCATCCTGGAAAAGTCCTCGAAACCCGTTGAAGAGGTCATTGCATTTCGAGGAACACCGGAACCAGCAACCCGAGAAATGCAATCCTGAATGGCGGGCGGATGCCCAGCCATCGCGGCCACTCTGCCACAAACATCGGCGGTTGCACAGCAAGATGAAACCCGTGCACGGGTAAGCCCGATTGGCAAAGCGCAGGCCACGCACTGCGTCGATCAGAGAACCCGTCGGGGCAACCCGCAGTCACGAATCCGGGTGAACGGCCTGGCTTCGCTCGGAGGCGACTCGCACGCGGCAACCACGCCGCAGGCCGCTGGCCGCGCGAGGCTGATCGCGGGACGGAAACTCGCACTGCAAGGCGGGAGCGTCGTATCGATGCCTCAAAATCCGCTTGTCAGACAAGGTTTCTGGGGATTTGCATCCGGACGAATACTGTATAAAATCACAGCACGGAGGTTCCCCAATGCGTGATCTCACTGCCCGTCAGCAGCAAATCCTGTCCCTCATCCAGCAGCACATCGCCGACACCGGTTTTCCGCCCACCCGGGCTGAAATCGCTACCCAGCTGGGGTTTCGCTCACCCAACGCAGCCGAGGAACACCTCAAGGCACTGGCGCGCAAGGGCATGATCGAACTCGCCTCAGGCTCCTCGCGCGGCATCCGCCTTCGCCGTCTGCCCGACTCCGAACTCGACGTCCCCCGCGCCGTACAGGTCGCGCTCAGCCTGCCGCTGGTAGGTCGGGTCGCAGCGGGCAGCCCCATCCTCGCCCAGGAGCACGTCGAGGCCAGTTATGCCGTCGACCCCGCCCTGTTCGATACCCGCCCCGATTACCTGCTGCGGGTGCGCGGCATGAGCATGCGAGACGCCGGCATCCTCGACGGTGACCTGCTGGCCGTCAAGCGCGCCCAGGAAGCCCGCAATGGCCAGATCGTGGTGGCGCGGGTCGGCGACGAAGTCACCGTCAAGCGCTGGCAGCGCAAGGGCACCGCCATCCAGTTACTGGCCGAAAACCCGCTTTATCCGCCCATTGTGCTCGACGCGCGCTCCGACACGGTTGCCGTCGAAGGCATCGCGGTCGGCCTGCTCCGAACCGGCAAATCGCTTTAACGCTTCCAGCCCCCACGTCCGGAATGTCTGCCATGTCTGCACTGCCTGTTGCCTCGCCTGCCCTCGGCCGTTCGCCGGCGCCGCCCGCTCCAACACCGCCCGGGCTCCCGGCAAACGTCTGGCGAGCGGGTCGGCTCGACCCCATGCCGCCCGCCGGCGAATCCAGCGGTTTTGCAGCGCTCGACGCCGTCCTGCCCGGGGCTGGCTGGCCCACTGGCTGCCTCACCGAACTGCTGTGCCGGGAAGCAGGCATTGGCGAGCTCAGACTGCTGGTGCCGCTGCTGCAGCGCCTCACCCAGCAGCGGCGTTTTGTCATTCTGCTTGCCCCACCCCACATCCCCTACGCGCCAGCGCTCGCCAGCTTCGGCATCCAGCTCGACTACCTCATCATCATCCAGGCCCCCAACGCCGCCGACCGGCTGTGGGCCGTCGAGCAGTCCCTGCGCAGCTCCGGCTTTGGCGCACTGCTTGCGTGGTTACCCCAGCAACGCACCCGGCCGGAGCATCTGCGCCGGCTGCAGGTTGCCGCGCAGTCCGCTGGGGGGCCGGTCTTTCTGTTTCGCGAACTCCCCGCGCAGTTCGAAGCCTCGCCAGCACCGCTGCGCCTGATGCTGCTGCCGCGCCCCAATCCGCAGCTGTCGGTGCAGATCCTCAAGCGGCGCGGGCCGGTCATTGCCCAACCGCTGGTCCTTGACCTGCCCCAACCCGTCAGCACCTTCACCCTGCGCACTACGCCCACGCACTCGCCCGACCCGGGCCTGCTCGCCTCGGCGCACAGCGCGCCAGACACCCGGGTGCATGGGGCGGTGCGGCCGTCAACACCTCGCGCCAGCCCAATGCTTGCCCACTGAGTTTGCTTGCCTGCCCTCTTGCCCTTGGTTGCCCACCGGGTCGTACATTCGGCATCGATCGCCCCCAGGTACCGGCAGGTAACCAGGCCATGTCGCCCACCCCATGCTCTGGCTCGCCGTTTTCCTGCCAACCTTCACGCTCGACTGCTGTCAGCGCGGTGTTCCTTCGTCCGAGGGTCCGCTCGGCATCACCGAACAGGATCGGCTGGTAGCCCTCAACGCGCTCGCGGCAGCCGCCGGCGTGCAGTCGGGCCAAACCATCTCCACCGTCCTCGCACTGCTTCCTTCCATTCAACTGCTCGAACGCAGTCGCGTGCGTGAATCCGAGGCCTTGCAGGGCCTCGCTGCCTGGGCTCAGCAATTCACGCCCACCGTCTCGCTGCGGCTCCCGGTCGAGGCTGCCGATCCCGCAGGCCTGCTGCTCGACGTGGCGGGCAGCCTGCGCCTGTTCAATGGTCCCGATCGGCTGACCCGACGAGTGCAGTCCGGGTTGGCTGAAAACGGTTTCCCCGCTCACACAGGTTCTGCCTGCACACCAACCGGTGCGTGGCTGCTGGCACGCCATCGCCACGCTCTGCACGCCGACACGCCCAACCGACTGCGCGCCCTGCTGGCCCGACTGCCGGTTCGACTGCTGGCCTGCGCACAGCCGCATGAGGCTGCGCTCCAGGCAATCGGTGTCCGTACGATCGAGCAACTCATGCAGTTGCCGCGAGCCGGCCTTGCCCGACGCTTCGGTCTCGAACTGCTCGACGAACTCGATCGCGCCACCGGCCAGCGCCCCGACCCCCAACCGGTGTTCATGGCGCCAGACAGCTTCGAAAGCCATCTCGATCTGCCGGCCCCGGTCGAAGACAGCGAGCGTCTGTTGTTTGGCGCGCGTCGGCTGCTGCTTCAGCTCTGCGGCTGGCTCGCTGGTCGTCAGGCGGGCGCACGGCGACTCTCACTCAGCGCCAAGCATGAGCGCTGCCCAGCCACCCTGATCCCCTTCGGACCAGACCGCCCAAGTCGCGATCCCTCGCAACTCGGACTGCTGCTGGCGGAAGCGCTACGACACACCAGGCTGGCCGCAGCCACCAGCAGCTTGACACTGCAATGCCATGACGTGCACCACTATGCACCAGCCAGCACAGAGCTGTTTCCCGGCGCTGCAACCGCGCACGAACAAGTCGACCGGCTGGTTGAACGCCTGAAAGCCAGGCTGGGAAACGAGCAGGTTTCGCAGTTGCGTCAGGTGGCCGAGCACCGCCCCGAATACGCCTGGCGCGCCGAACCCGTTCAACGGCTACCCATGTACACCCCCGAGCCCACGCGCCCACGCGCAGGACACCCAACCCCCTCCCCGCCACGCCCCGCACCGCAGTCGCCAATCGCGCTGCGAGCGGCCCTGCACAGCGCTGCTGCCCGCAAAGCCTGGCACGCCCAACGCGCCACGGGCAGCCTGCCAGCGCCCCTGCGCCCACTCTGGCTGATCGAGCCGCCTCTCGCGCTCTCCGAACGTCATAACAGACCCTTCTGGGAAAGCCCTCTGTCGCTGCTCGCAGGCCCCGAGCGCATTGAGTCGGGATGGTGGGACAACAAGCTGGTCCTGCGCGACTATTTCATCGCGGAAGACACCTCACACCGCCTGGTCTGGATCTTCCGCGAACGCCTCAGCGCCTCCGGCACCTGGTATCTGCACGGCCGCTTTGGCTAGCCCCACCGCCTTGGCCCGCTCCACCGCCTTGGCCCGCTCCACCGCCTTGGCCAGCCCCACCGCCTTGGCCCGCCCTACACCTGCTGGCCCCTTGCCCGTCGCGCCGGACCCAACCGCTCGCTGAACGACTGGCAGTCAATACAGCGCAACGCGAGCGGTTGTGAACGCAACCGTTCCACCGGCACATCGGCCCCGCAATCCATGCAGACGCCGTAGCTACCCAGTTCCATCCGCCGCAGCGCGTCGCGCAGCCCGCGCCACTCTTCAATGTCGCGCTGCGCCTCGCTCAGATCCAGCCCGCTTTCGGTCTCGATCCAGGCCAGATCGGCGTTGTCACCTACACGGCCCAGCATCTCGGCGTCTTCAGTCGATTCACGCAGTTTCGCCGCAATTTCGCCCTCAAGCAGTCGAGAGCGCGCGATCATCCGCGCCCGCAGATCGACAATCTGATGTTCGCTCAATGCCATGCACCGCCCCCAGGCAATCGTGTTCGAATTCCGCCCGGACGATGATAGGCAGGGCGCTCGTTGCCGGTCTTGACCGACATCAAGCGGCAGGCCCGTGTGCGCACGCGGGCACAGCCGGATCGAACATCGCGCCATACGCCCCGCGCACGCGTCACCGCTCCGTGTCCGGACCTGCCACCAAAAACACTCGCTTTTGGTTCGCGTATGAACTAAAGTTTCATTTGTAAAACCACCACCCCTGCCCACCTCTCACCGACGGCACTGCGCCACATGTCTTCCCCCCTCCCGCCAGCAATCGAGTTCATCGGCGTCGACAAGCGTTTCCGGGTGAAGGGCTCCGACACCGAACTGCTCGCCGCCACCCAGGTCACATTCGACGTTGCGGAGGGAGAAGTGGTTTCGCTGATCGGTCCTTCGGGCTGCGGCAAAAGCACCCTGCTCAATCTCGGCGCAGGTCTCGCCCCACCGAGCGCGGGCACTGTCCGGGTGGCGGGCACCCTCGTCAGCGGTCCGAATCCGCACGTCGCCTTCATGCTGCAGAAAGACCTGCTGATGCCCTGGCGTACGATCGCACGCAATATCGAATTCGGACTCGAGTTGCGGGGGGTGGCCGCGCCGCGCCGCCACGAGATCTCCACACAGCTCCTGCGCCAGTGCCGGCTCGAAGGCTTTGGCGGACACTATCCTCATCAGCTCTCGGGTGGCATGCGGCAGCGTGCAGCGCTCGCGCGCACGCTCGCTGTCGATCCTCTGGTCCTGCTGATGGATGAGCCGTTTTCGGCACTCGATGCGCAAACCAAGATGGTGCTCCAGCAGGACCTCGCGCGAACCGTGGCCGAGCAGCGAAAGACAGTGCTGTTCATCACCCATGACCTGTCGGAAGCAGTGGCCCTGTCGGACCGTATCCTGGTGATGAGCGAGCGTCCTGGCACCATCGCCGCGCAAATCCGGGTTGATCTGCCTGACCGACATCACCCGATGGCGCGGCGCAAGCACCCCAGGCTGACCAGCTATGTAAACGAGCTGATGGGCCTCTTGAAGCTCGATGACAGCGCCCAATTGCACTGACCCCTGCCACCATGCCACGCGAACGACTGATCACCGGTTTCTGGAGCCTCATCGTTCTGGTCGTGTTTCTGGCGGCCTGGGAATGGGGCCCCGGACTCGCGGGCGTTCCCGCTTTCGTGTTGCCGCCGTTTTCCAAGGTCTGCAGCGAAGCCGTGCGTATCTGGGAAGCCGAGCGACTGCTGCGCCATGCCGGCATCACAGCCGCTGAAGTCATGATCGGCTTTGCGCTGGGGTCACTCCTTGGCGCGCTGATCGGCTTTACGCTTGGCGCGTCCCCGCGGGTGGAAGCCGTGCTGTCGCCCTATCTGCTCGCGTTGCAGATCGCTCCCAAAGTCGCCTTTGCGCCGCTTTTTGTGATGTGGCTGGGCTACACCATCTATCCGAAAATTCTGGTGGCGATCCTGATCGTGTTTTTCCCGGTGCTCATCAATGTGCTCACCGCGATGCGCAACACCGATGTCGATCTCACCAACCTCGCGCGCTCGTTCTCGGCCACGCGGTGGCAAATCTTTCGCATGGTCGAATACCCCACCACGCTGCCCGCGCTGTTCTCGGGCTTGCGCATCGCGAGCACGCTCGCAGTCATTGGCGTGGTGGTGGGCGAACTGGTGGGCGGCAATCTGGGCCTGGGCTACATGCTGGTGTTCTTCGAAGGCCAGGGCAATACCGCCGGTGTATTCGTGGTGATCGGCGCATTGACCGTGATCGGCATCCTTGCCTATTACGCGGTCGTGATCGCCGAACGGCGCGTGCTCCACTACCTGCCGAGCGCCGACTCGCCCCATCGCTGATCAGCCTGCCCACCATGCCCCACTGCACTCACCATGACCACTGACCTTCGGTCTCTCCCACCTGGCCCCGCCGATTCCCCGGTCATTCGCCTTGACGGTCGGCGGGTGTTTGTCACCGGCGGCGCGCGCGGTCTGGGCGAGGCATTCGTGCGTGCGCTCTGCGCGGCCGGCGCGCGGGTCGCCTTCGGTGACGTGCTTACCGACCGGGGACACGCCCTCGCTGCCGAACTGGGTAGCCAGGCAATGTTCGTCGACCTCGATATGCGCGACCCAACCTCCGTTCGAAGCGCCCTTCACGCTGCCACCTCGCAGATGGGCGGCCTCGATGGCCTGCTCAACAACGCAGCCATCACGAATTCAGGCGGCCGCGACCTCGACCAGATCGATCTCGACACCTGGGACACCGTGATGGCTGTCAACGTGCGCGGTCCGTGGCTCGCCGCATGCGCCGCCCGCGCCGCACTCAAAGCCTCGGGCAGCGGCCGCATTGTCAACATCGCATCCGACACCGCGCTATGGGGTGCGCCGCGCCTGATGGCCTATGTGGCAAGCAAGGGCGCCATCATTGCCATGACGCGCTCAATGGCGCGCGAGCTGGGCCCCGAGCACATCACCGTCAATGCGATCGCACCCGGTCTGACACTGGTGGAAGCCACCGAATACGTGCCCCGCGCGCGTCATGATCATTACCTGAACGGCCGCGCCATTCCGCGCGAACAGATGCCAGACGATGTCACCGGCAGCGTGCTCTTTCTGCTGTCGGCTGCCAGTGCTTTTGTCACCGGGCAACTGCTTGCGGTAAACGGCGGCTTTGCCATGCACTGAACGCCAGAACCCTGACCACTCAAAGCAATGCGTACGCTCAACGAACTTCAGGCATCAGCCACCGCCCTTTCACTCATCTCCACCGCGTGCGGCGACGGCGCCCGAGTTGAATCGCTACAGGCGGGCGCCTCCGACCAGCCCGTCTCCCACGTGCTGCTGCACGGCATCGGCTCGGCTGGCGCGAGCTGGCTCGAGCAACTCGAAGCCGCCAACCGCCTCGCGCAATCACGGCGACCGCGGGTCATCGCCTGGAATGCGCCTGGCTACGGAAACAGCACGCGGCTGGCTGCCGAATGCCCCACAGCCGCCGACTACGCGACTCGACTCTGGCAGTGGCTCGACGCGCTGGGCGTCAACCACCCCATCACACTCGCCGGTCAATCAATGGGCTGCCTGATTGCCTCGGCCGCGGCTCGCCAGCAACCCGGGCGAATCAGCCGCCTGGTGCTGTTTGCCCCGGCGCGCGGCTATGGACGCGCCGACGCCTCCGAGCGCGAACGTCGTCGCAACGACCGCCTCGAGGCGCTCCGCCAGCACGGTCCTGCAGGCCTTGCAGAACGCCGCGCTTCAGCCATGCTGTCGCCGCAGGCCCACCCCGATCTGGTCGGCTATGTCCGGTCCATCATGGCGCGCGTTCATCCAGTGGGCTACACGCAGGCCACCGAGATGCTGGCCCGGGGCGATATCGATGCCGATCTCGCCACCTGGCGGGGCCCGCTGGTGGTTGCAAGCGGTCAGGCCGACACGATCACACCACCCGAGAGCTGCCAGGACATCGCGACCCGAGCCGGCCAGCCCTGGACCCCTCTCGGCCCGGTCGGCCACGGCTGTCCGCTCGAGGCGCCTGCACTGGTTAACGCCATTCTGGGTCTGGGCGAACCATGAATCGATCGATACCGGGCCGCGCTGATCCGGTGCCCGCTGCCGCCCCCGGCATGTCGGAGGCCGAGCCGGATCGCTACCACGTGCCCGCGCTCGCGCGTGGCCTTGAACTGCTCTCGCGTTTCAGCCGCCGCACGCCGCAGCTGACCGGTGCGGAGCTCGCACGCGACATGGACCTGCCACGCGCATCCGTTTTCAGGATGCTGCACACGCTTGAGCGCGCAGGCTACGTCGAACGGGTGGACGACAGCGCTTCCTACCGGCTCGGGCTGGGTGTGCTGCGCCTGGGCTTTGAGGTACTTGCCTCCATGGAGCTCACTGAAATCGGTCACCCGGTGATTACGCGCCTGCGGGATCGAACGCGCTGTTCCGCGCACCTGGTGGTGCGGGACGGCCGTGAGGTGGTGTTCATCGCCAAGGCGCCTGGGGAGAGTGCGCTCTTTCAGTCGGTACAGGTCGGTGCCCGTCTGCCGGCGCACGCCACCGTGCTGGGTCGCCTGCTGCTGTCCGATCTCGGCACACCCGAGCTGGAGCGTCTGTATCCTGAAGCCACGCTGCAGCGGTTCACCGAACACACCCCCCGGACCCTCGCCGAGCTGTCCCGCCTGATCGCAGCCGACCGCAAGCGCGGCTGGGCAATCAGCGAAGGCGGATTCGAAACCGGCATCTCCACCATCGCCGCGCCTGTCGTCGCCGCGCGCGGGCAGGTCACCGCAGTGGTGAGCGTCACCGTCCCGGCGCAGCGGATCGATGCCGAACGTGCGCAAACGCTTGCCGAGCAGGTGCAGGAAGCGGCAGCCGAGATCGCCACCCGTCTCACGCATTCAACGGCTGCAGGCTCGCCATGACATCCGCTTCTACCGCCATGCCGCGCAGCACGCCATTCACCCTGATCGGCTGGGGGGCCATCGCACAGGCACTCCACTCTCGCCTCGCAGCCATCCCGAATGCGCGACTGGACTGCGTGGTCGTTCGCCCCGAGCGGGTCGCGGCAGTGCGCGCAGCGCTCGGCTCCTCTGTCGATGTGCAGGGCGAAGTCCCCGAACGCTGCAGGCTGCTGGTCGAGTGCGCAGGACACTCGGCGCTCCTCGACCATGTCGAGCCTGCGCTCGCGCGCGGCACCGAATGCGCGATCCTTTCGATCGGCGCACTTCATGAAGATGGTCTCGCCGAACGGCTGGCCGATACCGCTGCACGCGGCGGCGCGCGGTTGCATCTGCTCGCAGGCGCGATCGGTGGCATCGATGCAATCGCCGCTGCCCGGTTCGCGGGTCTCGACGAAGTGGTCTACACCGGTAGAAAGCCCCCATCAGGCTGGCGCGGGTCACCCGCCGAGCGGCTGCTTGATCTGGATTCACTGCGCGAGCCGGCGGTGTTTCTCGAGGCCAATGCTCGCGAGGCGGCACGGCTTTACCCAAAGAACGCCAATGTGGCAGCCACCATTTCCCTCGCTGGGCTGGGGCTCGATGCCACGCGCGTCCGGCTGATTGCCGACCCGGGCATCAAGGACAACATTCATGAGGTGATGATCCGCGGCGCGTTCGGCGAAATGTCCCTCACCATGCGCGGCCGACCGCTTCCCGACAATCCACGAACCTCGGCGCTGACCGTACTGTCAGCCATGCGCTTTCTTGCCAACCGAACCGGGGCCCTGGCCATCTGAGCACATTCATGCGCACTCCGATTTCCATGCTGTCACGATTCCTCATCCTCACGGTTGCAGCATGCCTCGCAAACATTGTTCATGCCGATGAGCCCGGCGCAGCCGCGCGCCAGCTGGCACAGGAGCGGTTCACCATCGTGGCGCCGTTCCCGCCAGGCGGCCCGGTTGACGTGCTTTCGCGCCTGCTCGCCGAAAGCCTGCAGAAGCGCTACGGGCAAGCCGCGGTCGTCGAAAATGTGCCTGGAGGCGCAGGCAATCCCGGCATGGACAGGGTTCGGCGCGCGCGGCCAAGCGGGCACACATTGCTGGTGATTCCGGCTGGCAACCTCACCATCAACCCAACGCTGATGGCGAACTTTCCGTTCCGCATCGAGCGCGACTTCGCCGCGGTCACCATGCTCGCCAAGGCACCCAATGTGCTGGTTGCGCATCCCTCGGCCGACACCACCACACTGGCCGCGCTGATTGCAGCGATACGCGCCGACCCCAGGCGGTTCTCCTACGCCTCGCCCGGTATTGGCAGCGGGCTGCATCTGGCGGGCGAACTGTTTCGCCAGCAACTCGGACTCGATCTGCAGCATGTGCCCTACAAGGGAACGGGGCCTGCGATCAATGATGTGATCGCAGGCGTGGTGCCTCTCATGTTCAGCAACCTGCCGGCTGCGCTTCCCCAGGTTCGCGCCGGACGCCTGGTGGCGCTTGCCATTACCGACAGCACGCGCAGCCCCGTGGCCCCCGATATCCCCACTCTGGCCGAGCTGGGGGTGGACGGTGTGGTGGTGAGCTCCTGGTACGGGCTGATGGCGCCAGCCGGCACGCCGCCTGATGTCGTGGCACAGCTCGCGCGCGACGCCGCCGCCGCCCTCGCAACCGAGGCTGTCACCCGGCAGTTGAGCGCTCAGGCGATGACCGCAAGCCCGATGACTCCGGCTGCATTCGCCGCGCACATTCGCGCCGAGACCGCCACCTGGGAAAAGGTGATTACCGCGCGCGGCATCCGGGCAGACTGAACCGACGCAGCCGCCACATGCGCGAACAGGCGGCTCAAAGGTCGAGCACCAACCCCTCGCCGCGACAGCCCGACACGCAGATCATCATCACCTTGTTTTCGGCGCGCTCACCCTCGGTGAGCACCGAGTCGCGGTGCTCGGGCGTGCCCTCGAGCACGCGCGTCTCGCAGCTGCCGCAAAAGCCGTCCTGACAGCTGAAGCTCACCGACACACCTGCATCAAGCAGCACGTCGAGGATCGACTGCCCAGGCGCCACCGAAAAGCGCTGCGCCGATCGGCGAAGCTCAACCGTGAAGCCCTGCTGTGACCCCACCTCTTCCACCGGGGTGGCTGCCGCAAACCGCTCGATGTGCGCGTTGCCGTAGCCAAGCGCCGAGCAGCTGGCGAGGAAGCCATCGAGCATGGCGGCGGGCCCGCACGCGTAGTAGTGCGTGGTGGCGCTCCCTGACCCGGGCCGGGCGCCGAGCAGCGCCCCCAGGTCTGGCGGACCGCCCGCGGCATCATCGAAGTGCCAGTGCACCGGTACGCCAAGCGCGGCGATATCGTCGACAAACGCAGCGGCGCTGCGCGACCGCGCGCAATAAATGAATTCAAACGACGCGCCCAGCACTTTCAGGCGCCGCGCCATGGACAGCAACGGTGTGACCCCGATGCCCCCGGCCACCAGCACCGTGTGCGCAGCCGCTTCATGAAGGGGAAACTGGTTGCGCGGCTCGCCGAGTTCGAGCGGCATGCCGATGCGGAACTGCTCGTGCACCGCGCGCGAGCCGCCCCGGCTCTGACGTTCGCGCAGCACCGCAAGCACATAGCGATGCCGCTCGCGGCAATCGTTGACCAGCGAATAGCTGCGGACCAGTCCACCCGGCAGATGCAGGTCGATGTGCGCGCCTGCGGTGAACGCGGGCAACTCGGCGCCATCCGGCGAGCGCAGTTCAATGCCGATCACATCGGTCGCTTCATGGCGCAGCGTATGGACAAACGTACGGATCATGCCGAGACACCCGAGGTTTCCGCTTCGAGCTGTTTCTGGGCGAGCCCGCGCAGCGTCCGACGCAGCCGGACAATGCCGAGATCGTGTTGATAGAGGTGCTCACGCTGGTTCGCGTCGGGCTCCATGCCTTCCATCGCGAGGCGGTCCTGCTCGAGTACGTGGAAATGCCGCGCCTCGAGACGATTGCGGTAGAGAAACCGCCAGGCGCTGCGCTGCCAGCCCGCAACCTTGCGGCACCGCCAGAAGAAAATGCCCGCTGCCTGCGGGGTGATCGGAACATAGCCGCCGATGATGGTGAAGTTGCCACCGGGCCCACCGGTTTTTGGATAGGGGATCTCAAGCCGCATCATGTGAATGCCGGTGTCCATCCATTCGGTCCAGTCGAAATTGACATTGCGCTGGCCCTTTTTTTCAAACACGAAACCGGTATCGGTGTCACGAATCTGGAAGTCGGCTGAAAAATCGCCCTCAGCCATGCTGTGAGACTGGCGATGCAGGTAGGCACCATGCATGGGGTCGATCACGTTTTCCATGACATAGCGGTAATCGCACCCCCACTCCACGTAGCAGAGAAAGGACGACCACTCGGGCGAAGTTAGCTGTTCGGGAAGCACCAGCGGCGGCGGCTCATCGCAGTGCGGATCAACCGCGTTGTAGACAAACACCGCACCCTGGGCCTCGCGGGCGGCATACATGCGGGTGGCACGCGAGCCTTCGAGCTTGCACCCCGGACTGCCGGGCACGCGGACGACCGTGCCGTCGCAGCGCACCTGCACGCCGTGGTAGGCGCAGGCAATTCGATCACCCAGCACCACGCCCATGGAGAGCGCGGCACCGCGGTGCGGACAATGATCCTCGAGCACGCGGACCAACCCGGCGGCGTCGCGCCAGAGCACCAGCTTTCGCCCCAGCCGCCGCAATGATATTGGCTGATCGCGCACCCATGACGAAGGGCAGATCGGAAACCAGTAGCCGGTGAGACCACGCGACAGGATGCGTTCGACCGCATCCTGATACACGGGGGTAGGTGCGTTCATCATTCGACTCCTTGATGATCGTTCAGGCGACCAGGCTGCGGCAGGGGTCAGGCGCCCAGACGAGCGAGTTCGGCCTCCAGCCGCGCCGCGGTCCAGGGCTCGCCATCGGGGCCGGCCGGACCTGTGTCGTTCAGCATGCTCACGATGCCGTCGAGGTCGTGGATGCCCGCAGCGAACGCGCGTTCAACGGCATCGCCCAACAGGTTTTCGTAGGCGGTGGGCTCGGAGAGCCGATGCTGATGCATGACATTGACAAGCGACGTGACGCGGGCCATGAACACGCTCCTCAGTGCGAGTGCGACTTGCCGTGTCCGCCCCCCTGCGTTGACGCAGGCTGGGGCGAGCGCGCCACCGCGGTGATCTGGGCGGTTTCACGGCTGCCGTTTCGCAGTTCGACCACCAGCGAGATGGGCACCTTGTCGCCATCCTTGATCTGCACCTTCAGGTCCATCAGCATGACGTGGTAGCCCCCCGGCTCGAGCGCGACCGGCTGGCCTGCGGGCAGTTCGAGCGCGGGAATGGCCCGCATGCGCATCACATCCTTGTCCATGCGCATTTCATGAATCTCGACCACTCCGGCCACTGGCGAACTGGCCTCAAGCAGGCGCGAGGCTCGCCCTGCGGTGATTTCCATGTAGGCGGCGGTGGCCTTCTGGCGCGGTACAGTGCTTCGCACCCAGGGGTCTTTGACCGACACCACCTGGGCGACAACCGGGCCGGCTGCGATCGCAAAAGCGACCGTCAACAGACACGACACAAGCCAGGGAAACCGGTTGGTGAAACTGCTTTGCATGGTTGCTCTCTGAACGATCAGTTGACCCGTCGGAAGTATAGCGGGGCACCCGCATCACCCGAGACCCGCAGCAGACGAAATGCCACCACACGGGAAAATGCATTAACTGTGTTTTTATACAGTATTATTGATCGGCCATGCTACCCGCCTACGCCGAGCTCCACTGCATCAGCAATTTCTCCTTCCTCCGGGGTGCCTCACACCCCGAGGAACTGGTCGATCGCGCCCGCGAACTCGGCTATGCGGCGCTCGCCCTCACCGACGAATGCTCGCTCGCGGGCGTGGTGCGGGCCCATCTGCAGGCGCGCACACACCATTTCCCGCTCCTGATCGGTGCCGAGTTTTCGCTGCACAACTGTCTCGACCCCGCCCACACTGGCAGTGCCTTTCACACGCCCGGCACACCCGGGGCCACCGTCGGCGCCCCAAGGCTGGTGCTGCTCGCACGCCACCGCGACGGCTATGGGCGGTTGAGCGAGCTGATCAGCGCGGCGCGCGCGCGCGCCCCCAAGGGGCACTACCAGCTGCTGCCCACCGATCTCGACGACGGCGTGCCGGGCTGTACCGCGCTGCTCGTGCCTGCGCAAGGCCCAATCCCGGATCAGCCCGGGTTGGCTGCGCTCGCCTCCCAGTTTCGTGAGCGCTTTGCCAACCGGGCCTGGCTGGCGGTCGAACTGCTCGCCTGCGGCCACGACAGCGCCCGGCTCGAGCAGCTGCGCGCATTGGGTCGTGCAAGCGGGCTGCCACTGGCGGCTGCGGGCGACGTGCACATGCATCGGCGTTCGCGCAAACCCCTGCACGACACGCTCACCGCCATTCGGCTGGGGCAGCCGGTCGCACGCTGCGGGCACGCGCTCGCCCCCAACGCCGAGCAGCATCTGCGAAGCCGCCTGCGGCTCGCCAGCCTCTATCCGACCGAGCTTCTCGAGGAAACCCTGGAGATTGCGGCCAGCAGCAGTTTTTCGCTTGACGAACTGCGCTATGAATACCCTGATGAAATCGTGCCGCCCGGACACACGCCCGCCAGCTGGCTGCGCGAGCTGGTTGACCGGGGTCTGCCAGGCCGCTATCCGGCAGGCATTCCCGCCGCGGTGCGCGAGCAGATCGAACACGAACTCACGCTGATCAGCGAGCTGCGCTACGAGCCTTATTTCCTCACAGTGGCCGACATCGTTCACTTCGCCCGCAGCCGCAACATTCTTTGTCAGGGCCGGGGCTCGGCTGCCAACTCGGCCGTCTGCTATGCGCTCGGCATCACCGAGGTCGACCCCGCCCGTCTGAGCGTGCTGTTCGAGCGCTTCATCAGCCGCGAGCGCAACGAACCGCCCGACATCGACGTCGACTTCGAACACCAGCGTCGTGAAGAGGTCATCCAGTACCTGTACCGGAAATACGGCCGCCATCGCGCAGCGCTCGCCGCCACCGTCATCCGCTACCGCACCCGCTCAGCGCTGCGCGATGTGGGCAAGGCGCTTGCCATCGACGCAACGTGCATCGAGCGCCTCGCAGGCACGCTGTCGTCATGGCGTGGCGTACCCGATCGAGATCGGCTCACCGAAGCCGGGCTCAACCCCGATGCGCCCATCGTTGCACGCTGGCTCGAGCTCGTGCAAACGCTGCAGAACTTCCCTCGTCATCTGTCACAGCACACCGGCGGCTTCGTCATCGCGCGCGATCAGCTCACACGCCTGGTGCCAGTGGAAAACGCGGCCATGGCCGAGCGTACCGTCATCGAGTGGGACAAAGACGATCTCGATGCGCTGGGGCTGTTGAAGGTTGATGTGCTCGCGCTCGGCATGCTGAGCGCCATCCGCCGCGCGCTTGATCTGATCACTTTCCGGCGCGACCCCTGGCGGCGTGGCAACCATCGGTTGCCCGGTGCGCCGCCCATCGTGCCCTTCCGCATCCAGGACATCCCCTCCGAAGACCCCGCCACCTACGAAATGATCAGCCGCGCCGACACCGTGGGCGTGTTTCAGATCGAATCGCGCGCGCAGATGAGCATGCTGCCCCGCTTGCAGCCGCGCTGCTTCTACGATCTGGTGATCGAGGTGGCCATTGTCCGGCCCGGTCCCATTCAGGGCGGCATGGTGCATCCCTACCTGCGTCGCCGTCAGGGGCTGGAGCCAGTCGACTACCCCCGTGACGAAATCCGGCCGGCGCTCGAACGCACCCTGGGCGTACCCATCTTTCAGGAACAGGTGATGCAGATCGCCATGCTGGCTGCGGGCTTCAGCGCGGGCGAGGCCGACCAGCTCCGCCGCGCCATGGCCGCCTGGCGTCGCAAGGGCGGGCTCGATGCCTTTCAGCAGCGCGTGGTCGAAGGCATGCTCGCACGCGGCTACGAGCCCGAGTTCGCACAGCGCATCTTCAGCCAGATCGAAGGCTTCGGCGAATACGGCTTTCCCGAAAGCCATGCAGCCAGCTTTGCGCTGCTGGTCTATGTCAGTTGCTGGATCAAACGTCATGAACCGGCTGCATTTCTCGCCGCCATGCTCAACAGCCAGCCGCTGGGGTTCTATGCGCCCGCGCAGCTGGTGCGCGATGCACGCGCGCACGGCGTCGAGGTGCGTCCGGTTGATGTGCTGGTGAGCCAGGCGCAGTGCACGCTGGAAGAATTCGACGAACCCCATTCGCAGCCCGCCGTGCGCCTGGGGCTCGCGCAGGTGCGAAGCCTCTCGGCGGTCGCTATCGAACGCATCCTGGCCGCACGCGGGCAACGGCTGAATGATTCTGCCCGCAGCGGGGGTTTCGCATTCGATGACGTTGACGATCTCGCGCAATGCGCCCAGCTGGACGCCACGGCACTGCGCGCGCTCGCCGATTCTGGCGCGCTGCTGGCGCTCGCGGGTCATCGCCGTCAGGCCTACTGGGCAGCTGCAGCGGGCCGACTGACCGGGGGGTTCCTGGATCAAACACGCATTGACGAAGCCCCCATCACGCTCACCGCCCCCTCCGAAGGCGAGGACACCATCGCCGATTACCGCTCGCTCGGCATCCCCATGGGGCGTCACCCGCTGGCGCTGCTGCGCGCGCAACTCGACCGCCTGCGTATCGAACCGGCTTCTACGCTCGCGGGCTACCCCGACGGCCGCATCGCGCGCGCAAGCGGCCTGGTCACCCACCGCCAGCGCCCGGAAACCGCGCGCGGCACGCTGTTCGTCACGCTCGAAGACGACACCGGCACGGTCAACGTCATTGTGTGGCCTGCGGTGTTCGAACGCTTCCGCGCGGCGCTGCTTGGCGCCCAGCTAATGAGCGTCTACGGTTACTGGCAGCGCCAGGAACACGGCGGCGGCACGGTCACGCATCTGGTGGCCGCGCGCATCATCGACCACACGGCGCTACTGGGCGCGCTCGAAAGCCGCAGCCGGAACTTCAGGTAGGGCACGCACGAAGGCAGCGCTTGCCCGGCGCTTGCCCGGCGCTTCCCGGCAATGCCCCCGCCTCAGGCAAAGTGGCCGCTCTGGTAGTCGCGTACCGCCTGCATCAACTCATCACGGGTATTCATCACGAACGGACCATACTGGGCGATGGGTTCGTTGAGCGGCCGGCCGGCAATCAGCACCGCACGTGCGGGCGCCTCGGCGACAAAGCGCACGCCGTCGGCATCGGGGCGGGTTTCCAGCACCGCCATGCGCTGGCGCGGCACCGGGCTGCCGCCCACCGTCAACGCGCCGCGATACACATAGGCAAGCGCGTTATGCCCCGCCGGCAGTTCAATGTCGATTGACCCCGGCGCATCAAAATGCAGATCAAGGAACACCGGATCAACCGTGCCCTCGGGCACCGCACCCGCCACGCCGTGCGCACGACCGGCAACGACGCGTACGCGAACGCCTTCCGCGCTGACAAACTCGGGTACCTGCCCGCCGGGAATGTCCCGCCAGCCGGGCTGGGTCATCTTGAGATTCGAAGGCAGGTTCACCCACAGCTGAAAGCCCTCCATGAGGCCGTCCTGCTGTTCAGGCATCTCGGAGTGGATGATGCCGCGCCCCGCGGTCATCCACTGCACACCGCCCGAATTGATCAGACCTTCGTTGCCCACGCTGTCACGATGCCGCATGCAACCCGTGAGCATATAGGTGACGGTTTCAAACCCTCGGTGCGGGTGATCGGGAAAGCCGGCGATGTAGTCACCCGGGTTCTCGGAGCCGAAGTTGTCAAGCATGAGGAACGGATCGAGCCTGCGCTGCAGGTCTTGCGTGAGCACACGAACGAGCTTCACGCCGGCACCATCCTGGGTGGGCATGCCGGCAACCAGCCGCTCAACGCCGCGCGAACGCAACACACGAAAAGGAACCGGAGTATTCATCAATCAGATTTCCCGAACAGGATTGGGTTGAACCGGGGGCTCAGGCCTCCAGCCCACGGGCCAGATCGGCACAGATGTCGGAAGGCGACTCGACACCCACCGCAACGCGAATCAGCCCTTCGCCGACGCCCGCCGCCAACCTCGCCTCCGGTGTGAGACGGCCGTGCGTGGTGCTCGCCGGATGGGTGATGGTGGTTTTGGTGTCACCGAGGTTGCCGGTGATGGAAAGCATCTTGCACTGATCGATGGTGGCCCAGGCGCGCGCCCGCAGCTTGGCGGGGTCATCGCCTTTGACGTCAAACGACACGATGGCGCCACCAGTCTTCTGCTGACTCATGGCAAGCGCATGCTGCGCGTGGGACGCAAGGCCCGGGTAATGCACTCGCGCCACTCGCGGATGCGCTTCAAGCCAGCGCGCCACCTCGAGCGCGTTGGCAGATTGCCGCTCCATGCGCAGCGAAACCGTCTCAAGCCCCTTCAGCAGCACCCAGGCGTTGAACGGCGAGAGCGACGGGCCAGCAGTGCGAAGCACCGGAAGGAGTTGCTCGCGGACATATTGCTCGCTACCCAGCACCGCGCCGCCCAGCACCCGCCCCTGGCCATCAATGTATTTGGTGGCCGAATGGACCACCACATGCGCGCCAAGATCAAACGGCCGTTGAAGCGCAGGTGTACAAAAACAGTTGTCGACCACCAGCACCGCGCCCGCATCGGATGCGATCCTGGCCAGCGCGCGAATATCGCCCACCTCGGTGAGCGGATTCGACGGCGATTCGAGATAAAGCATGCGGGTGTTGGGCCGCATCGCGCGCCGCCAGGCATCGGGGTCGGTGAGCGGAACATAACTGGTTTCCACGCCGTAGCGGCCGAACATGTTGAAGAGCTGCATCGTGGCTCCGAACACGCCGGTGGAGGACACCACGTGATCGCCGGCACGGGTGAGGCTCATGAGCGTCGCCATGATCGCCGACATGCCGGAAGCGGTGGCCAGACACGCCGGCGCACCTTCCAGGGCGGCGAGCCGGTCACAGAACATCTGCACCGTGGGGTTCGAGAAACGCGAATAGACCGGCCCGCGGTCCGTCCCCGCGAAACGCGCTGCGGCCTGCGCCGAGTTTTCAAACACGAAGCTGGAGGTGAGGTAGATCGGCTCGGCGTGCTCACCGAATTGCGAACGTTCAATGCCGGCGCGGACGGCAAGCGTGTCAAAGGAAAAAGAGTCGGACATTGGGTTTCCTGGAAGCTCAGTCACCGACCACGGCAAACTGAAGGTTCATCTGGCTGAGCGTACGCTCTTCGTCGGGACCTGCGCCGATCGTGACGCGCCCGGCTTCGAGCTGGTCGAGATAGTCGGCAGACACGTCGCCGGTGATGTACTGCCCGTCAAAGCATGATGCCTCGAAACGCGTGAGCGACGGATTGAGATCGGACACCGAACGTTTCATTGAATCAACCGACTGATACACCAGAGCGTCGGCCCCGATGGCATTGCAGATTTCGTCATCGCTGCGCGCGTGGGCGATGAGTTCGCTGCGCGTGGGCATGTCGATGCCATACACATTGGGAAAGCGTACCGGCGGCGAGGCGGAAGCGAAATACACCTTGTTTGCACCGGCGTCGCGGGCCATCTGCACGATTTCTCGCGAGGTGGTGCCGCGGACAATCGAATCATCCACCAGCAGCACGTTCTTGCCCCTGAACTCGACACTCATCGCGTTGAGCTTCTGGCGAACCGTTTTTCTGCGCACCGCCTGGCCCGGCATGATGAAGGTACGGCCAACGTAGCGATTCTTGAGAAAGCCCTCGCGGTAGTCGAGTCCGAGCCGGTTGGCAAGCTGCATCGCCGACGGACGGGATGTGTCGGGGATGGGCATGACCACATCGATATCGCCGCGATGGAGAGCGCTGGAGACGCTCTGCGCCAGATACTCCCCCATCCGAAGCCGGGCGGCATATACCGAGACACCGTCGATCAGCGAGTCGGGCCGCGCGAAATATACGAACTCGAACATGCACGGATTGAGCGACGCCGACAGCGCGCACTGCCGCGAATGAAAATTGCCGTCGAGGTCGATGAACACGGCTTCGCCGGGCTGAATGTCGCGCACCAACCGGAAGCCGAGGCCTTCGAGCGCCACGGATTCAGAGGCGACCAGATATTCCGTGCCCGCATCGGTTTCCGCCACGCCATAGCAGAGCGGCCGGATGCCGAACGGATCGCGAAACGCGAGAATGCCGTAGCCTGCGATCTCCGCGACACAGGCGTAGGCACCACGCACACGTGCCTGCAACCCCGTGACCGCGGCAAAAATGGTGTCGGGATCGAGCGTGATGCCGCGCGCCTTCTCCTGAAGCTCATGCGCGAGCACATTGAGCAGCACCTCCGAATCGGAGGCCGTGTTGATGTGACGCCGGTCGCGGCGGAACATCTCTTCGGACAGCTGTGCAGCGTTGGTGAGATTGCCGTTGTGCGCCAGCGTGACGCCGAAGGGCGCGTTCACGTAAAAGGGCTGCGCCTCCTCCGAATCGGAAGCCGAACCTGCAGTGGGATAGCGAACATGCGCGATACCCGAGGTGCCCGGGAGCGCTCGCATGTTGCGGGTGCGGAATACATCCCGCACCAGTCCGTTGGCCTTGTGGAGACTGAATTTTTTGTTTGATGCCGTTGCGATACCGGCCGCGTCCTGCCCCCGATGCTGCAAAAGCAGCAGGCCATCGTAGAGCAGCTGGTTGACGGGTGAGCGTGAAATCACCCCGAGAATTCCGCACATGGCTTGGCTCCGGACGCGGTAAGCAGAAACTCAGGCCGCCTTCAGCACGCCCGCGGGACGAAGGGGCAGGTGGGGCATCAGGCGCGCTGTGATCTCATCGAGCAGCGGGCGGCAACGCGCGCCGCTCCAGGCCGGGTCGCGATCGAACCCGGCAAGCGCGGCCACCAGGGCGATGATGGCAAATACGATGACCGCTCGTGCCACCCCGACGACGCCACCCAGCATCCGGTCGAGCCCCCCCAGGCCCACCGCGGCGAGCCCCCTCGCGATCAGCGCGCCCACATAGCGGGTGACGAGGAACAGGATCAGGAACACCGGCAGCGCCAGCGCCCAGACCGGCGCGGCAACACCAAGCGCGCTGATCAGAAGCGGGCTGCCGAGGAGCGCGCCGACCAGCGCCACCACCCAGGAGGCGAGTGCAAACGCGGTCCGAACCAGGCCTCGGAGCAGCCCCAGTGCAACCGAAACGAACACGATCCCACCGAGCAGCCAGTCCCAGGCTGTGAGCGCACTCATCGACCCGCCTCAGGGGCGATCAGCGCGGCGTCCAGCCCTGCGGCGAGCAACCGGCTGCGCGCCTCTTCGGCCGCGGCGCGAGTGGCAAACGGACCCGTACGAACGCGTACACGCTCGCCCTGGGCTGTTTGAAGGGTTTCGCTGTAGGCCCGCAGCCCGAGGCTGCTGGCGCGGGCTTCGGCCGCCCGGGCATTCTCGGGACGCGCGAATTGTCCGATCTGCACCGCCCAGTTTTGGCTGGGGTAGGTGCGCGGCTGCGTATCGGCGCCTTGCCGTGCGGTGTCGGCAGCTGCTGCGGCGGCCTGCTGACGGGCAGCCTGTGCGCGGGCGGCTTCGGCACGAGCGGCTTCGGCACGAGCGGCTTCGGCACGAGCGGCTTCCGCGCGCGCAGCTTCGGCACGCGCTGCATTGGCGCGAGCGGCCTCCGCTCGGGCCGCCTCAGCCCGGGCCGCCTCCTGACGCTGGGCTTCGGCGCGCGCCGCGTCGGATTTGGCCGCCGCAGCGCGGGCAGCATCGGAATCGGCCCGCGCCGCGGCGCTGCTTCGCGATTGCGCGGCACCATCCGCGGGAATGTCGAGTTGCTGGGTCATAGGCTCGCGAGCCTGCTGGCGGGCATCGGCGGCAGCCTGCGTTGGGTCGGCTGGCGCGCTGCCTCCGGCCGTGGCACGGGCTTCGGCTGCGCGCCCCGCTTCCGCACGGGCCGCGCGGGCCGAATCGGCATTCACCGGCGCGCGCTGGGCGGCCGGCGGCGCGTCGGCCTCGCCGGGTGGCCTGACGGGCAACTGCGCATCGCGCGAGGGGATGTCAACCCGGATGTCAGGTCGGGGGTAGCGGGGCTCTCGATCGAGCACCAGAGGCAATGTGACAGCCACCACCAGCCCAATAACCAGGGCGCCAACGAGACGGCGACGTGCCCGGCGCTTGAATGGAAGCCCGGGATCCGCCGGCGGCTGGTCTACCGTATCACGCCGTGCCATAGGACTTCTCCGGCGTCGATCGGAACGAATGACGGTCAGGCTGTGCGGGGCGGGGAAACTTCGGCACGGGCTGAGAGGATGTCCGCGACGGTCACAAAGGACCCGAAGACCACGATTCTATCATCGTCCCCCGCGCGGGCACGTGCCCTTTCCAGAGCAGCGCGGGGGCTTGCAAAACACTCGATATCCGGCTTGGTCGACGTACCGCGAACCGCAGCCACCCGCTCGGCCAGGAAGGCCGCCGACGCAGCACGGGAGCCAGGCAGATCGACCAGCAGCCAGTGGTCCACCCGCTCCCCGAGCGCTGCGATGATGCGATCGATGTCCTTGTCCCGCATCGCCCCGAAAATCGCCCAGGTTTCCGGGAAGAAGCCCATATTGTCGAGATTGCTGGCCAGATGCGCGGCGGCATGGGGGTTGTGCGCCACGTCGAGGATGACCGACGGACGACCGGCGAGCACCTGGAACCGCCCGGGCAACTCGACCGTCGCAAAGCCCTGGCGGATCGCCTGCGCGCTGACCGGCAACTGACTGCGGAGCGCCTCGAGCGCAGCCAGCACCCCGGATGCATTGAGCAACTGATTCGCCCCACGCAAGGCCGGGTAGGCGAGACTCGCGCGTCGTTGCGCGCGCCCCCCGTAGGCCCACTGCTGCCGGTCGCCCGAGTAGTTGAAATCGCGTCCAAAACACCAGAGGTCGGCACCGATCGAGCGGGCGTAATCGGTGAGCGAGGCCGGCGGCATGGGGTCGGCGCAGATCGCCGGACGACCCGGTCGGTAGATATGCGCTTTCTCGAATCCGATGGATTCGCGCGTTGGCCCCAGGTAATCGATGTGGTCCAGATCGACCGACGTGACGATCGAGCAGTGCGCATCGATCAGGTTGACTGCATCCAGCCGCCCGCCCAACCCCACTTCCAGAATCACCACATCCAGCGCCGTCTGCTGAAAGCCAAGCAGGATGGCGAGCGTGGTGAATTCGAAATAGGTGAGCGGCGTGTCAGCACGCGCCGCCTCCACCTGCCTGAAACGCTCGATGAGCCAGTTGTCGCTCACCGCCCCGCCGTTGATCCTTGCGCGCTCGTTGAAGTGCACCAGATGTGGAGACGTGTAGAGCGCCACCCGATAACCCGCAGCAAGCAGAACAGACTCGAGCATGGCGCAGGTCGAGCCCTTGCCGTTGGTGCCCCCCACCGTGATGACCACCGGCGAAAGCGACAACGCAAGGCGGTCGGCAACCGCCCGTACCCGATCCAGCCCGAGCTCGATGCTGCGAGGGTGAAGCGACTCGACTCGTGTCAGCCAGTCCGTGAGCGACAGATCGGCAGCCGGTGCGCTCAGGACAGGGCCTCGGTCGGCTGGCGGGTGAGAAGCGCGAGCAGATGAGCGATCTCGTCACGCATCTGACGGCGGTCGACGATCATGTCGATGGCGCCTTTTTCCAGCAGGAATTCAGCGCGCTGAAATCCTTCGGGGAGCTTCTCGCGAACGGTTTGTTCGATCACCCGCGGACCGGCAAAGCCGATAAGCGCCTTGGGCTCGGCGATGACCACGTCACCCAGGAAACAGAAGCTCGCCGACACCCCACCCATCGTGGGGTCGGTGAGCACGGAGATGTAGGGCAGACGAAGCTCTGCCAGACGGGACAGCGCTGCAGTGGTCTTGGCCATCTGCATCAGCGACAGCAACCCCTCCTGCATGCGCGCGCCACCGGATGCAGCGACCGACACGAACGGAACCTTCTGTTCGATGGCGGTCTGTACCCCGCGAACGAATCGCTCACCCACCACCGAGCCCATCGAGCCGCCCATGAACTCGAATTCGAACACCGCCACAACCACCGGAAGCGCGCGGATCGCACCGCCCATCACGACCAGCGCATCGGTCTCGCCGGTGGTTTCGATGGCCTCCTGAAGGCGGTCAGGGTACTTGCGGCTGTCACGGAATTTGAGCGCATCGACCGGCAGCACCTCATGGCCGATTTCGTAGCGACCCTCTGGATCGAGCAGAAGATCAAGCCGGCGGCGGGCCGAGATACGCAGGTGATGGCTGCATTTCGGGCAGACGCTCTGGCTGGCATCAAGGTCTGCCGAATACAGCACGGCATCGCAAGACGGGCACTTGACCCACAGCCCCTCGGGCACCTTCTTGCCGCCAGCAGGCTGGCGCTGAATTCGTGGCGGCAGCAGCTTGTCTAGCCAACTCATCGCAGCGTTCTCCAGAGGGTGTGTGGTGCAATTGCAGGTTGAGTTTACTCGCGCGGCCTCTCGTCGATGGCTGCGCGCACTTCGCTGATGAAGGCGCCGACCCGGGCAGGCGCCCCTTCGGCGGGACCGTCTTCCAGCAGCTGGATCATGCGGGTGCCAATGATCACCGCATCGGCCACACGCGCCACAGCGCTGGCCGTCGCCGCGTCGCGAATACCGAAACCAACGCCCACCGGCAGCTGGGTTCTGGACTTGATGAGCGACACGCGACGGACGACCTCATCGATATCAAGGGTGCCGCCGGTGATGCCGCGCAGCGACACGTAGTACACATAGCCGCTCGCCGCCGACAGGATCTGGTCGATTCGCGCGGGACCGGTGGTTGGCGCAAGCAGGAAGATGGGATCAATGCCATGCTCGCGCGCCTGCTGCGCAAACTCGGCCGCTTCCTCGGGCGGGTAATCCACCACAATCACGCCGTCGACGCCGGCGTGCGCCGCCCGCTCGATGAACTGCGCGCCCCCCATCCGCTCGATCGGGTTCGCGTAACCCATGAGCACCACCGGGGTGTGGGCATCGGTACTTCGAAACTCGCTCACCCACTGCAGCACATCGGTCAGACCGACACCCAGGGCGAGCGCCTGTTCACTTGAGCGCTGAATGGCCGGGCCGTCGGCCATTGGATCGGAGAACGGCACGCCAACCTCGATCACATCGGCGCCCGCGCGCGCGAGCGCCTGCATGACCGGAACGGTTGACTCGCGCGAGGGGTGTCCTGCAGTGAAAAAAGGGATCAGCGCCTGGCGGCCCTCGGCTGCGAGTTGCGCAAAGCGCGTGGCGATTCGGCTGGTCATGTCAGAGGCTCAATCCACCTCGTTGGGCCACCGTGTGCATGTCCTTGTCACCGCGCCCCGAAAGATTGACCAGGATGTGCTGGTCGGGGCGCAGGGTGGGGGCAAGCTTGGCGGCATAGGCAATGGCGTGGCTCGATTCAAGCGCCGGGATGATGCCCTCGATGCGACAGCAGGTGTGGAACGCTTCCAGGGTTTCGGAATCGGTGATGGCGACATAGTCTGCCCGCCCGGAATCTTTCAGCCAGGCGTGCTCGGGACCGACACCAGGGTAGTCAAGCCCTGCCGACACCGAATGCGTGTCGATGATCTGCCCATTGTTGTCTTGCAAGAGGTAGGTGCGATTACCGTGCAGCACGCCGGGCGTGCCAGCAGACAGCGATGCGGCATGACGCCCCGTGTGGAGGCCCTCGCCCCCCGCCTCGACGCCCACCAGCTTCACACCGGGAACGTCGATGTAGGGATGGAAAATGCCGATGGCATTGGAGCCGCCGCCCACGCAGGCGATCACGTAATCGGGCTGACGGCCGATCTGCTCCGGCATCTGGGTGAGACACTCACGGCCCACGACCGAATTGAAGTCGCGAACCATCATTGGGTAAGGATGCGGACCCGCCACCGTGCCGATGATGTAGAAGGTGCTGTCGACGTTGGTCACCCAGTCGCGCATGGCTTCGTTGAGCGCATCTTTCAGCGTGCGTGAGCCCGACTCGACGGGCACCACGGTGGCGCCCAGCAGCTTCATGCGATAGACGTTTTGCGCCTGCCGCGCCACGTCGTCCACACCCATGTACACCACACAGTCCATGCCGAAGCGCGCGCACACGGTGGCCGTGGCCACACCGTGCTGACCCGCACCGGTTTCGGCGATGATCCGCTTCTTGCCCATGCGACGGGCGAGCAGCGCCTGGCCCATGGTGTTGTTGACCTTGTGCGCGCCCGTGTGATTCAGGTCTTCACGCTTGAAATGGATCTGCGCGCCACCCAACTGCTGCGACCAGCGCTTGGCGTGATAGACGGGGCTGGGCCGACCGACAAAGTGTTTGAGCTCGCTTTCAAGTTCGGCGACAAACTCGGGGTCGGTACGATAGTGCTGATAGGCCTGACGAAGCGCTTCAAGCGCTTCGATCAGGGTTTCAGACACGAAGGTGCCCCCGTAGGGTCCGAAGTGGCCACGCGCGTCGGGAAGATCGTAGGGTTTCATGGGGTGTTGGGGGTCTGTTGAAACTGGGCAGCTCGCCGAGCATCGGCGGCCATGACTGCGGCTGCGAAACCTTCCATCAGCTCGCGATCCTTGGTTCGGGGGTCGGCACCTTGTATGCCGCTTGAGACATCAACCGCGAAGGGTGCCACCTGATCGATGGCCACCCCCACGCTTCGGGGGTCGAGACCACCAGACAGAATGAGTGGCAGGGCGCGTTCGGTTGGCAACCATGACCAGTCGAACGCCTTGCCACTGCCCCCGTAGCCCGCATGGAATGAATCGACCAGCAGCGCCTCGGCTCCGCAATAAACTCGCTCTGATTCTAACAAATCACCTGGGGCACGCATGCGTACCGCGCGCCACCAGGGGTCATCGGCGGCGGCTTCGGTGCACAACGCCGGCGGCTCATCGCCGTGGAACTGGACCACGTCAAGGCCGACCTCGGCTCGCAGCAGACGAACGGCTTGAGCGGTTTCATTGACCACCAGCCCGACCGCCGTCACCCAGGAAGGCAACCGTTGCCGCAGCTCGCGGGCTGCGGCCGCCGTGACATAGCGCGGGCTCTTTGGATAAAACACAAAGCCCACTGCGTCAACGCCCAGCGCGACAGCGGTATCGACATCATCGGGCCTCACCAGACCACAGAATTTGATTCGGGTTCTCACGCCAGCCAGTCATCGGTCAGCGAGCCGCCCCAGCTGGGCAGCGCATACCGCACATCGTACTGGACTGCCTCGAGGTAAAGCCCTGCCGCCTCGAAGGTCGGCGGTGCAAGCCGTCGGTCGCGGTGTTCGAGGAGTTCGGCGGCGAATTCGGGGCGGCAGCGTCCGCTTCCCACCGCGACCAGCAGGCCGACCAGGTTTCGCACCATGTGATGCAGGAACGCATTGGCGGTGAGGGTGAAGACGAGCACCGCGCCCTGTCGCTCGACAGTGAACCCCTCGAGACGCCGTACAGGCGATGCGGCCTGGCACTGCGAGGAGCGAAACGCGGAAAAATCATGTTCGCCGATGAGCAAGGCGGCCGCCCGGGTCATCGCAGGCTGATCGAGGGCGTGGTGGCTCCAGCCCGCACGCCCCGCGAGGAGTGGATGCCTCACCGGCGACACATGCAAAAAGTATCGGTATCGACGCCGCTGCGCGCCAAACCGTGCGTGAAAGTCGCTGTCCACCTCGACGACGTGCCGGACCGCAACCCCTGACGGCAGGTGCGAATTCACGCCGCGGACCCATGCGGTCTCAGGGCGCTGGGCGTCGGTATCGAAATGAACCACCTGCCGAAACGCGTGCACACCTGCATCGGTTCGACCCGCGCAGATGGTGGCGACCCGATGACCCGCAATGACCGCGAGCGCCTGCTCGAGCTGATCCTGGACGGCGCGCCCTGAGGGTTGGGTCTGCCATCCCTCGAAGCGACTCCCGTCGTAGGCGAGCACCAGCGCGAGGCGCCTCATGCCGGACTGCAGACGAATCGCAAGCGATCCTCAGCCCAGTCGGGACAGCAGCGCGCGAGCAAATTCCCGCTGCGTTTCGTCGCCACTGCGCACGACATCCTCCAGCAGGCGACGCGCGCGATCCACCTCATTTCTGCGCAGACAGGCTGCGGCCAGCTCCAGGCTGCGGGCCAGTTGCTGGTTGAGCGCGATCTCGGGTGGCCGAGCGGCCTGCGGGTTCAGCCCGCCATCCAATGGGGGAGCGGCTTGCCGTCTGGACGCTGTGTCGGGGGGCCGCGCGGGCGCCGAGGCGGCCGGCGGGGCGGCCATGTCGAGATCGGGAAGGTCGAACCGGCCACCGATCGCGCGCTCCAGTTCCGACATCTTCAGCCACGGGTCGGCTCGCTGCAGATCGTCGGCGGCAGACGGGGTCGTACTGGTCTGAGGTGACGCGCGCGCAATGACCGGTGCGACCTCGGGCTGCTCGCGCGCTACCCGCCTGCCCCGCCTCGCCAGCAGCAACAACCAGAGTCCTGCAAACCCCAGCACGGCCAGGATCAACAGGCCCATCTCCGCGAAGGGATGCGCAAGCAGCCGGTCGATCCAGGGCACGCCAGTGACCGCAACCGGCGAAGACTCATTCCTTGACAGGATGACGGTGGGGAGCGGCGGCGGCTGCGCTGCCGGAAGCGCCGATTCCGCTGCGGGTGACGCTGCGCCGGTGCCGGGCGTCTGGGAGGGCTGCGCGGGGACAGGGGGCAAGACGGGCTCAGACTCGCGCGGCGGCGGGATAAGTTCAGGGGTTGACGCGGGGGTCGGCGCGGGGGTCGGCGCGGGGGTCGCCTCGGGTGTTGGCGTGGGTGTCGCCTC
>JBMSQB010000003.1:0-136407 GCA_049423065.1 Burkholderiaceae bacterium | reverse complement strand
ACCGAGCAGGAAAAGGCGGCTACGCGGCTGGCATTCGAAGCCTGCGGCCTCAAGAGAATGTGAAAGCGAATTGGAGGGCTGGAAACGGGTCGCCAAAGCCGCTCGAGTTGAGGCGCAGTGAACCCGCGTTCAGCGTAGTCCGTCCTTACCCTGCACCTCGCCAGCAGAAAGCCCCCCCAACCGCGCATGCAGGCGACCGCGGGTGGCCGCACAGAAAATCACCGCGATCTCTCGCGACATCGGTGCATCGTGCAGCGTGATCGACATGGTGTCATAGTGTGAACGAACATACAGCGCGTCTTTGTGGGCGAGTGGAACATCGATGGTGGTGCCTGGTCCGCCGCGTTTGCCGGTTGAGGAGATCCAGGCCTTGCCACCACCGACGGCGTCGCGGACCGGGTCGGCAAACGCGCTCGTTAAAAGCGCATTGCCGTGCTCATACTCGCCCTCGACACCCACGATGCATGCCTTCCCATAGCTTGCAATGGAGTCGCCGCCCGCCAGCGCCGAGAGCCTTCGCCCCACTTCTGCGCCCAGCGCAGGCGAGTCGTTCACCAGCAAAGACAGATCACGGCTGAAGCGGCCTGCGTAAGGGTTCTTCAGTACGCACACCACAGCGAGCTTGCGCACCGGCAAACCGTCTGCGGGCTCGCCTGTTTCGTTTTCCAGAAGCTCTTCCGAGAAGCTCAGCCACGCGCGGATGGTGTAGTTCATGTCAGTGCGCCACGCCAGAAAAGTCCATCGGCAGGCGGCACTCGGCCACCCGAATCCGCCGGTTGGGCGCGGGTGTGTTGCGACTGCGACCCACAAACCGTGGAACGCCGTCGGTGAATACCGCACCCACCGCCGCAATGTCGCCGTTTCGCAGCGCATCGAGCGCGGTTTTCTTGGAGCCGCCCACGCAGGCATCGAGCAGCACCACATCGGCATCTTTTCCGGGACGCAAGAAGCCACAATTCAGGCGGTAGACCACCGCGTTGTTTCCGGTGGCTGCAGCAATCGCGGTCTCGACCGGCATGTCGGTGAGGCTCGCGAGATGCGTGATGGTGTACATCATGCCGAGCGGCATGATGCCCGAGCCGGTGGGCGTATCGGTTGCAATGAGAAAGCGGTCGGTCTGGCCCGCCTCCTTTGCGAGCTTCCACAACAAAAGCGTGGTTCGCAAGTTGCCCGCAGTGCAAACCTGAAGTGCAATCTTTGACTCGTTGACGATACGTGGAAAATCTTCGTCGGGCATGGCAACCGGGCCGCCATTCACATGAAAGGACACATCCGGCTGAATTTTGATCAGGTGATCGGCCCAGATACCCGATGAGCCAGGGATCGAGGATCCGCCGGTATGAACCATGGTGACCATGCCGTGCTTTCTTGCCCAGGCAATCATCGGCCCGTATTCATAGGGCGACTTCACCGCGCCAAAGCCGGCCTTCGCCAGCCAGACGCCCTTTCTCGCGATCTCCTCAAAATCGGCCTCGACCAACCCGGGCTCCATGATCACCGAGCCTGCGTGAACCCGCATGCCCCCTGGCCGAAACGACTCGAAGCACTTTCGCGCCGCAACGGCAAGCGCCTTGACACCTTCGGGATCTTTCGGGCGCCCCGGAACGTGCACCTCCGATGCGCTGATCGCGGTGGTGGTGCCGCCGTGGGTGTAGCTCTCGAGAAATCCCACAGTTTTCTGGCGCGGGGTGTAGTCACCAAACGTGTTGTGAATTTGAGAGTCGATGAATCCGGGTATCGCCGTCGCACCATCCGCATCAACGATCACGTCGCAATCGCGAAGGTCGGTGGGGGCAGTTCCAACGCTCACGATTTTTCCGTGGTCCATCACCAGACAATCGCCCTGGGCATAAGGGTCTCGCCAGTCTCCGGTCACGATGGTGCCGAGGTTCACGATCGCTGTTTTCATGAGGCACTCCGTTTACGAGGATTCGTGGCTGCGCTTGCAACGCGCTTTAAGCGCGGGCGGGGCGTGCCTGGCGCTTTGGCACTGGTCCGCTTCGGTGACTTCAGGACCCCGATCGGCAACAACGAAACAGGATCAAACCGGACGCCGTAGTCGCGCAATGCCGCCTCCACCGAGACATAGCCCTGGCGGACATCTCGGGCAAGCGCATCAAGCGATCGCTCCTCAGGCCGACCAAAGCCCCCGCCGCCGCCCGAGCTCATGATGTAGGCATCACCCTTTGAGAGACGCGTATCGAGCTTGCCGCCGGGGTACACGGTGAGCTCGCCGCCTTTTCTGCGTACCGCAATCCGATTGCCGAGCGCACTCTTGCCGCCATGAAGTCCCCAGGGCGGATTGACAACCCGGTCAGAGCGCGTCATGTAGTTGATGGAGGACAGCGCCTCCACCTCGACCTCGGTCCCCAGGCCACCGCGAAACTGCCCTGCCCCGCCCGAGTCCTGACGCAATTGATAGCGGCGGACCAGCAGCGGAAACTTGTTCTCGACCTGTTCCGACGGACCGTTGTGCGTGTCCCCATCGTTCATGCAGATGGTGCCGTTGACACCGTCTTCATCGGACTTTGCACCCCAGCCGCCACCGATCAGACCGCCCAGATAGATCCACAACCGACCATCCCGGGGATGGATACCGTTGATGTTGGCGGTCAGCAGATCGGCATGATGACCCGCGATGACACGGTCGGGAATCGCAGGCGCGAGCGCCTTGAAGATCGTGTCGACCACGGTCATTGGATACGTCATCCAGACCCGATACGGCGCCGGATGCTTTGCGCTTACGACGGTTCCGGGAGGAACGATGACATCGAGCGCGCGAAACCCGCCATCATTGATGGGATAGTCCCCTGGGAGCGCGATGCACTTGAAGGCCACCTGCGCACATGCCACGCCAGCATTCGAGTTGTAGAACCCTTTCACCTGAGGGCTGACCCCTGAAAGGTCAACGGTCATACGATCGCCTTTGACGATCACCTTCACGCGAATGGGAACCGCGCGGCCGATGTCCACGCCGTCATCGTCCATCTGCGACTCAGCCTCATAGACGCCGTCTGGAATGGAGGCAATCTGAAGCCGCGCCTCCTTCTCGCTTTGACCCATGATGTCATCGAGGCTGGCAAGCACTTCATCGATGCCATGCCTCGCAATCAGTGCCTCCATGTGCCTCACGCCCACGCGACACGCAGACAATTGCGCCTCCAGATCCCCCATTGCGCGGTCGGGTCGACGAACATTCATCTTGATGAACTCGCGCACATCGACATTGACCTTTCCACGCGAGTGATACTTCACATGGGGAATCTGCAGCCCTTCGGAGTAAATGTCGAAGGTCATGCCATTGAGAATTCCGCCAATGTCCTGCCAGTGGGCCATGCAGGTGGAAAAGGCAACAATCTCGCCCTTGTGGAAGATGGGTATGGAGAACGTGAGATGGTTGAGGTGCGCCCCGGTGGTGTAGGCGTCGTTGGTGAGCAGGATGTCGTCTGGGTGAATGCCAGGATAGCCCCAGTGCCTGATCTTGGACTTGACGGTGTCGGCCATGCCGCGAATGAACATCGGAAGACCGAGACCGATTGAAAGTGTATCGCCCCGTCGGTCGAACAGCCCGACAGTAAAGTCGAGTGCTTCATAAATGATCATGTTGTAGGAGGTGCGCATCAGCACCGACTTCATTTCTTCGGTGGCAGCGAGCAGGCTGTTTCGCACCAGTTCCACGGTCACCGGATCGGCCTTGCGGCGTGTTGTCTTCTTCTTCATGCTGATGCCAGTCCAATCGAAATGATCAGGTTGCCGAACGCATCCACCTTGAGTGCGTCGCCCGGTTGCACCACGGTGGTGGAGGCATGCTCTTCGATGAGTGCCGGGCCCTGAATGCGGTTGCCCGCTTTCAAGGCCTCTCGTTTCCACGTAGCGCACTTCAACCAGCCGTGACCCGGGAAAAACACGCGCCGCGTTCCCGACGATGCGGCCACAACGGGTCGTGCACTCCCACGGTCGATCTTCGCAAGCCTGGGCTTGGCCATCACGCCAGTGACAGTGCTGCGAATGCTCACAATCTCGGCAGGCTCCTCGGGCGATCCCCGTCCATAGCGTTCCTTGTGCAGCTCGTCGAAATGCTTCTTGATGCCTGCCTTGCCCTGCCTGGAAAACACCGCAAGCGGAATCTCCACGGTCACCGCATGCTCTTGCCCCACATAGCGCATGTCGAGCGAGCGTGACAGCACCAGCCGACGGGTATCCAGCCGGGCATCGTTCACCGCAGCAGTGCCTCGCGCCTCAAGTTCTGCAAACCAACCCTGAAGCTCAGCCAGATCAACCTCGTCAAGCCGAACGAAGCGCGACTGCACCAGGTCGCGACGGAAGTCGGACAACAACATGCCAAACGCAGAAAAATGCCCAGGCGCCGTTGGGATGACCACCTCGGGAATGCGAAGCTCGCGCGCAACCATGGAGGCATGCAGCGGACCGGCGCCACCGTAGGCAAACAGTGTCGGGAACTCACCCGGATCCAGCCCGCGATCGGTCGTGACCCCTTTGACCGCATGAGACATGGCAGCCGATGCGATCCGCAAGATGCCAGCGGCAGCCTCGACCACCGTCAGACCCAGAGGTTCGGCGATACGAGCGCGGATGGCGGCCTCGGCTGCAGACCGGTCGAGCTGCATTTCGCCGCCCAGGAAGCGATCCTCCGCGAGCCGGCCAAGCACGAGGTTCGCGTCGGTCACGGTGGGCTCGGTTCCGCCCAGCCCATAGCAGGCAGGGCCCGGCGCAGCCCCCGCGCTCTGCGGCCCCACCCGTAACCCACCGCTCGGCGCGATCCGCGCGATGCTGCCGCCGCCCGTGCCCACCTCATGAATATCGATCATGGGAGTAAGCAGGGGCAGGCCCACAAAATAGTGCCCGATCATTGCGGCGCCGGTGGTGAGGGCTGCGCCATCTCGGACCACACCCGCCTTGGCGGTGGTCCCCCCCATATCAAATGCAATCGCGTTCTTCAGTCCCATGATGGCGCACATGGCCTGGGTGCCAATCACTCCTGCAGCCGGACCCGACTCCATCATTCGCACGCATTCCTGCTTTGCCTCGCTAAGGGAATACAGGCCACCCGTGGACTGAACCACCATGAATTTGCCGGCGAAACCGTCACGGCGTGTCTGCGAATCGATTTCCTCCAGATAACGATGAACCCGAGGGCCGACGTAGGCATTGGCAACCACCGTAGAGGTGCGCTCAAACTCGCGGTACTCGAGCGACAACTCGGACGATATCGTGATGAAGTGCCCCGGAAAGCGCTTCTGAAGGACTTTGCGCGCCGCCACCTCGTGCGCCGGGTTGCGATAGGCATGAAGGAACAGAATCGCAATCGCTTCAACGTTTTCTTGCGCGATCCGATCGGCCACGTCGTTCAGGCTGTCGAGGTTGAGCGGTTCAAGCACCGAGCCGTCATACATCAACCGCTCGCGCACTTCAAAGCGCAGCGCGCGTTCAACGAGCGGCTCGTGCTTGCGATGCCGCAGGTTGAAAGCGTCCGGTCGGTTCACCCGTCCAATTTCATAGATGTCGCGGAAGCCCTGCGTTGTCACGAGCGCCACCCGTGCGCCGGTTCGCTCGAGCATGGTGTTGATCGCGATGGTGGACCCATGCAGAAACAGCCCGGCTTCAGCCATGCGTGAACCGGCCTTGCCGACGCCTGTATTGATGCCGTCGACCAGTCGAGCAGGAGTCGTGAGGGTCTTGCCCAGCAAGAGGCGGCCGGACCGTTCATCAAACGCAGCCACATCGGTAAAGGTGCCGCCAATGTCAGCTGCAATCCGAAAACGTGAGGGCGATTTGTTCATTCGATGGGGGATCCTGAAACGCAATTAACGTCCGCTATGCTGCGCCTCGAAAGAATCGAGACTGCGGGCAAGGTCGGCAAGAACGGGTCGAGCGCGATCATCAGCATGTCGGGCCAGGTCGGTGAGCAGTGTCTGAATGCTATCCGTGCGCAGCGCAATCGGATGTCGGCTGCGAAGAAAATCGAGAATATCCTGCTCGAAGTCCTGCACCCGGAGTTGACTGTCCGCCACCCCGCAGGAGCAGCCGGCGCTCAGCGCAACATGACCATTGGCGAGCCGGTTCCAGCTGCCAAGAAGCTGAAGCGCAAGCACCGCCGGGGCTGGGCTGGCTGCATGCGGGCCGCCCAGCCGCGGCCTGATGCGCTTTCCAGCCCTGGCTGGAGAAGGAGGCGCGCGCATCACTCCACTTTGGCGCCGGTTTCCTTCACCACACGCTGCCATTTGTCGAGCTCGCGCTTGACCATCTGCGCAAACGCTTCGCCGCGGAGCGTGCTGGCCTCAAACCCGATCGCCCGGAGTTTGTCGCGCAGATCGGATGCGGCCACGGCGCGATCGAGTTCATCTTTTAATCGGGCCACCACCGGCGCGGGCGTGGCAGCAGGAAGCCAGACCCCGACCCAGGACTCATCTTCGAAGCCGGTGAACCCCGCCTCGGCAATGGTTGGAACGTCGGGGATGGCTGGGTTGCGCGAACCGCTTGTCACGGCCAGGCCCACCAGCCGGCCCGCCTTGATATGTGGCACCGCAGGCGGAAGCGCAGTCGATGCCACATCGACTTCGCCGGAGATCGCGGCTGTAATGACTGGGGGAATGCCCTTGTAGGGCACGTGCAGGACATCAACCCGGGCGAGCGACTTGAACAGGTATTCCGCTGACAGCTGAGGCGTGGTCCCGTAGCCCGGCGAACCATACTGAACCTTGCCCGACCGCGCACGCTCAACCACCTCCTTCAGCGTGCGCAGCCCGCTGGCGGGGCTGGTAACCAATACGTTCGGCGCGGAAGCGAGCAGGCCCACCGGAATGAAATCGCGCTCGGAATCGTAGCCATGCTGAGCGTACATCCACGGGGTCACGGCAAACGCAGTGGACGACACCAGAATCGTGTAGCCGTCTGCCGGCGCCTTCACCACGGTCTGAATTGAAATCAGTGCGCCGGCACCAGCGCGGTTTTCAACCACCACCGGCTGCCCCCAGCTTTCCTGGATCTTCTGGGCAAACAATCGGCCGATCACGTCCTGGGGACTGCCGGTTGAGGCCACCACGAACTTTACGGGGCGGGCAGGATAGGTTTGCGCAGCTGCAGGCGCGGTCATTGACAGACCGACAGCGCCAACGAGCAAAGACATAAGCAAAGGGATTTTCATCAGCGTATCTCCAAAAACATGGCTGCCCTCAGAAATCACCATGACAACTAGATGGGCTGAGCAAGCGCCGCAAGCGATCGGTCCACCACCGCTGTCTGGTCGGCAGGCGACGCCCCAGACATTTCCAGTCGCCCGATCTCAAGCGAGTTCTCCACCACCATTTTGCAACGCTCGAAGCGACGACGCATGAACCCTCGGAATGCCTCGGTCAGGTTTGTTGAACGCGACACTTCCTGCGCAAGCACGATTCCATCTTCCAGCCCCATTCCGGCACCGGAGGCAAGTTGCGGCGTGGTGGCGTGTGCGGCATCGCCAATCAGAATCGCGTTGCCCCGCCACCAATCATGCCGCAGAAGGTGGCTTTCCAGCGGGCGGTAAACAATTTTCGAATCGGGATTGAGGGCGGCACGGATGTCGGCGAGGACACCACCGAATCCCGCAAGCAGTGAGCCCAGCACCTCGTGCTGCGTGGCCTCGGGGCGCCACGGGTTGGCAGGAACATGCTCGAGCAAAAAGAGATACATCTCATCCTGCGACACCGGGGTGAGGCCCACCTTGACCGGTCCACCCAGAAAAAAGTGTCGGTTATCGATCGCCGCGGGTCTGGGAATCACCAGCCGCCAGCAAGCCTGCCCGGTGAAGACGGGGGCCGGAGCCATTGGAAACAGCAGCTTCCGAACACCCGAGGACAGCCCGTCAGCGCCCACCACAAGGTCGACATGCTCCACGCTGCCGTTCGACAACACCACTTCGCATCCGCGGTCGCGCGTCAGGATCGATTCAGGCGTCAGGCCAAGCCGCACCGGGATGTCCAGCGCATGCAGACGTTCCGCCATCACTGCATGCAAGGTGGCGCGCAAAATGCCGCCGGCGCCCGGCACCTCGGCATCGGGTAGCGGCGGGCTCACCACCATCCTGATCGGGCGACCTTCCACATCGCACACCTGGATACCGGCGTGTGTATGGCCTCGGGTCATCACCTGATCGAGAAGCCCGGCCATGCGTAGCGCACGGAGCGTGGACGCGCTGATGGTGAGACCGGCGCCAGACATCTTCCATTCGGTCGCGATATCCACCAGCTGAACCGAGAGGCCGGCCTCACGCAACATGATCGCAGCGCTCATGCCGGCAATGCCCGCTCCCACCACCAGTGCAGACCGAGCGGAATCCGGCGGTTTCATTGGGCTACGCACGGGGCAAGCGGGTTCCGAAGCGGGTCTGACATGAGGGGGGTGAGAGTGCGGGGAGAATGGCACTGACTGCGCCCTGCGGCAAGCCCCGCGTCTCACTTCATACCGGAAACCATCGACTCCAATTGCTGTGGGGGACGATTTGTCCGACAGTTGACGGTGACAAGCGCCATCAGGGGCGTTCTCAACTCTCGGATATCCGGATATCACTCATGACCACCCTCGGCGCTATCGATATTGTCGTCAACGTCAGAACCCCCCAGGAAATGGCCGCTGGCCTCAACCCCACCGATCAGTCGTTTGCGGCGCAGGTTCGGCAGGATGCGTCCATTGCGCAGGCCCAGGGCGTAAGCATCGACGACTACATCAGAAAGATGGATCGGTGCGGCATCGAGCGTTCGCTGTTGATTGCCGTTCGGTGCGGCGACCTGCGCCGGTCCACCTCCATGCATCTGTCTTACGAGCGGGTCCACGAGATCTGTCAGGCCCATCCCGACCGCTTCTCGGGGCTCGCCGGCATCGATCCGACCCTGGGCCTCGCCCAGTTGCGTGAACTCGAACATGCTGTGAAGGATCTGGGCTTCGTCGGCGCGCACTATTACCCGCACTGGTTCGACATGCCGCCAGACCACCCCTATGTCATGCCAATCAATGCGAAATGTGCCGAGCTTGGTGTTCCCATCATGATGCACGTGGGTCACAACCTGGTGTATCGCCGCGACCTTCGACTGCCCAGTGTGGCGCACCCCATCGCCTTCGACCGCGTGGCGATCCTGTATCCCGAGCTCACGCTGATCGGCATTCACCTGGGCGTCCCCTGGGTCGATGAAATGATTTCCATGGCGTGGAAGCATGACAACGTATTTTTCTGTGGCGATGCCTACGCACCCAGCCACTGGCCGTCCCAGGTGGTGCACTACGCCAACACCTATGGTCAGGACAAATTCATGTTCGGCACCGACTGGCCCGTCATTGAACCTGAACGCGCAGTGCGCGATATTCAGGCGCACAACTATCGGCCTGATCCCTATCGAAAAATGATGCGCGAAAACGCCATCAAGGCGTTCAAGCTCCCTTCAGGCGGACTGCAAACGCGACCGGCCGACTGGTGCACGCTGCTGCCGGGTGGTGCGCTTGAGTCGCGATTGAACCCCGTCTGACCCCCTTTGTCATCGATTCGTCTGCCTCCCCTCGGAGAGTTCACCATGAAGACCATCCTGAGTGCCTGTTTCGCCGCCAGTCTCTGCGCAAGCTCTGTTCCGATCGCCATGGCTCAAGCCTTCCCCGATCGGCCGATCAAGGTGATCGTTCCCTACGGGCCGGGCGGCACCGATGTTCAGATGCGGCTCGCAGCGCCCTTCATGTCCAGGGAACTGGGACAACCGATTGTGGTGGAGAACAAAGCCGGCGGCGGCGCCACCATCGGCACGACACTGGTTCGAAACAGCCCCGCCGACGGCTACACCCTGCTCTTCACCGGAACCTCGGCCCTGTCGGTTGTGCCGCACATGAAGCAGACCCAATACACCATGGATGACTTCGTTCCGATCGGTACGCTCACCGGAACAGCCCTCATCGTGGTATCGCGAACCGATGCGCCATTCAAGACTCTCGCCGAAATGATCGCCTACGCCCGTGCCAACCCGGGCAAGATCAACATGGGCTCCTCGGGGGTCGGCACCACCACCCACATGATTGGCGAGGCATTGCAAATCACGGCGGGCGTTACCTTTACGCACGTGCCGCACACGGGCATGGGTCAGGTGATTGCAGCCATGATGAACGGATCGGCCGACATGATGATCGGTGTGCCGAGCGCCTTCGTGTCAAACATCCGTGCAGGCAAGCTCCTGGGACTGGCAACCCTCGGCAACATGCGGTCTGAATTCCTGCCCGGCGCTCCAACCGCCAAAGAGGTGGGGTTCGAAGTGGTCGAGGAAACCAAATTTGGTCTGCTGGCGCCAAAGGGCATTCCCGCCGACACGCAGAACCGACTGGTTGCGGCGCTCAAGACGGCGGTTCAGAGCCCGGAGTTCATCGACAAGATGCGTAGCAATTTTGTAACCGCCCTCTACATGACCCCACAGCAATTCGCCCAGGCGCTGAAAGACGAGGAAAAGTACTGGGTCGGCCTTCTGAACCGACCCGAGCTTCGCGGTCTCAAAGAGAAATGATCCACGCCACAGACCACGCATGGTCTGCGCACACCTGTGGACAAAGCCTTGCCCGGGCCGCCACCCGCTGGCCCGACCAGCAGGCCCTGCTCATTGATGGTGAGTCGCGCACCTATTCCCAGCTTCTGAATGACGTTCAGCAAACAGCGACTGGCCTTCGCCGTTTGGGGCTCAAGCGCGGCGATCACTTCGCCATCTGCATGGGCAACACGCGTGAGTGGTGCACCCTGTTCCTTGCGGCTGGCACCATCGGCGCGGTTACCGTCCCGATCAATACCCGATTCAAGGCCGACGAGATCGCCTACTGCCTTCGCCAGGCCGATGTTCGAATGCTGGCCATCGCGGATCGATTCCTGTCGATTGACTTCATCGCCATGCTGCGGAGCGTTGTGCCTGGACTTGACAGCGCCCTGCCCGACCCCGCGTTTCCGCTGCTGCGCACCATCATCGTGGCAGGCCAGAATGTTCCTGCCGGCTGCCGCCCGCTTGAGGCACTCACACGGCTCGATGGGCAAGAGGTGGCGCCGACAGCGACGGACCCGGTGACCCCCGACGACACGCTGCTCATCCAGTACACCTCGGGCACCACCGCCTACCCCAAGGGTGCGATGCTGTCACACGCCAGCATGCTGCGCGACGCCTTTGAAGTGGGCCGTCGCCTCGACCTTCGGCCTGGCGACCGCTATTTCAGCGGTCGTCCGCTGTTTCACGCGGCGGGCACCACCATGTCGCTTCTCTGCTCCATCGAGGCGGGCGCCTGCTATCTGACCACTCCCAGCTTTGACACCGAGCAGGTGCTCGACATCATGGAGCGTGAACGCTGCACCCACACGAGCGGCAACGACACCATGTTCCTGATGATGATGAGCCATCCAGGCTTCCCCGGCCGATCGTTTTCGCTACGCGCCGGATGGGCTGCGGCCACCCCGTCTGTGATGCGGCAGATCATCGAACGCATGGGAATCACCGGCCTGTGCTCCGCCTTTGGCATGTCGGAGTGCGCACCGAACGCTGCCATGGCCAGCGTCGACGACGACATGGAAACGCGCATTCACGGGTTTGCAAGGCCGCTGCCTGGTGTTTCGATCCGGATCTGGTCCGAGGAGCTGGGACGTGACCTGGGGTCTGGCGAGGTCGGCGAAATTCTGGTGAAGGGCTGGAATGTAATGAAGGGCTATTACAAGATGCCCGAGCACACCGCCAGCACCATCGATTCCGGCGGCTGGTTGCACACCGGCGATCTGGGCGTGTGCGACAACGAAGGCCGGCTCGCCTTTGTTGGACGGCTGAAGGACTCATTCAGGGTGGGCGGAGAAAACGTGGCGCCCGCCGAGGTGGAAGACGTCCTTCATCGACACCCAGCCATTCGGCAGGCGCAGGTCGTAGGCGTACCTGATTCGCGCATGGTGGAGGTGGCAGCCGCCTACATCATTCTGCAGCCCGGGGCAGTGCTCACAGAGCCAGAAGTGATCGCATGGTGCCGCGAGCGGTGTGCAAATTTCAAGGTTCCAAGGTATGTGCGTTTTATCGACAGCTTTGAGCACATCGGCATGACTGCCAGCGCAAAGATCCAGAAAAGAAAGCTCCGTGACTACGTCATCCGCGATCTCGGACTGGAGTCGGTCGTCCTCACCGGACAGAGCGCAAAGCAGTGAGCGGACCCGCCATGAGCCGAGCCGAGCTTGCCGCGCTCAGGCAGTCGCTTCGGCGCTCGATTGAAGGGCGCATGGCAGCCTTTCCGCGCGAGATGGCAGCGCAGGGCCGGTTCACGCCCGAGATGGTACGAACCTTCGCTGAACTGGGTCTCCTGGGGATCCGGCTGGACGAGCGCTGGGGCGGAGCCGCCATGGACCTTCGAGCCTATTGCCTGGTTCAAGAAGAGCTTTCCCGACTGTCACCCATCCTGTCGCTAATGGTTTCCTCCACCAGCGGACTGGCCCCGATGGCGATTCAGCGCCATGGAACTGCCGAGCAGCAGCGCCGCTATCTTCCGCAGCTCTGTAGCGGGGAGGCGCGCACCTGTTTCGCACTGACTGAACCTGAGGCGGGCTCGGATGCGGCGGCGATGACAACCACGGCCCATCGCGTGGCGGGAGGTTGGCAGCTCAACGGGATCAAGCACTTCATCACGCTCGCTGACGACGCGCAGTTGATGATGGTGATGGCGGTCACCGATCGCGACAAGCGCGCGCGGGGAGGCGTCAGCGCGTTTCTGGTCGATATCCCCACGCCCGGCCTGCACGTCTCGCGAGTCGATCGCACGATTGGAACGGCCGCCTGGACGCTTGGCGAAATCACGCTAAATGAGGTCTTCGTCGCCGACAGCCAGGTGCTGGGCGAAATCGGCAAGGGCTTTTCCTATGCGATGGCATCGCTCGACGAAGGGCGGCTGAACGTTGCGAGTATCTGTCTCGGCGCAGCACGGTGGCTACTGGAAGCGAGCGCAGCACATGCCGCTACGCGGGTTACTTTCGGCGCTCCGCTCGCCTCGCGGCAGGCAATCCAGTGGATGCTCGCCGACAGTGCCACCGAGATTGCGGCGGCTGAAGGGCTCATCCAGACCGCATTCGAGGCGATCGAGACCGGCGGCTCGGCTGGAGCATCCGCCAGCATGGCAAAGCTTTATGCGTCGGAGATGGCCTTTCGTGTCGCCGACCGGGCCGTGCAGATCCATGGCGCGGCGGGCGTGCTGGATAGTTCGCCAATCGGTTCGATGTTCCGCGACCTTCGGCTGTTCAGGATCGGCGAGGGTGCGTCCGAAATTCAGCGAATGTTGATTGCTAGAAGCGTACTTGCGCGGGTGCCGTAATGGTTTGTTCAACGCAATTTACAAGCGATTCGTTCCATTCAGTCGACGGGGAGAGATTCGCGTTGTACGGTCGCGATAAGACGTCGACAGAGGGTTTACGGTCATGAAGCAAACCGGTGTTCGACGCTTCAAGCGCCTGATTCAGCGGTGGCGACAGGCGATCTTCGGTATGGAGAACCGCTACAAGACGCTCTCCACTCCAGAGGTGTTCGACAAGATCTATACGGATGGCGCCTGGGGACGCGATTCAGAAGGCGGACCCACATCGGGCGCTGGTTCGCGTGAGGAAAACATTGTTGGCCCCTACGTTGCTGCTTTATCGACGCTCATTAGCCTACATCGCTGCCACACGGTTGTGGATATCGGTTGTGGGGACTTCGAAGTCGGTCAGCAGCTTTTGCCGCTGGCTGGCCGATACCTTGCATGCGACGTATCCGATGTGATCCTGCAACGAAACCGTAGGAAATTCACGTCACCAAATCTGGAGTTCCGACAGCTGAACCTTGCCACAGACGAACTGCCGAGCGGCGATATCGCTCTGGTCAGACAGGTCTTACAGCACCTCAGCAACTCCGAAATCCAAGCGTTTGTGAATGGGTTGCATCGCGCTGAGCCGTATCGCTTTCTGGTCGTCACCGAGCATTTACCGGCAGGGACACGATTTACACCAAATCTGGACAAGCGTGCCGGTCCAAAGATTCGGCTATCGCTCGAAAGCGGCGTCGAGCTTGACGCTCCTCCTTTCAACTTGCGCTTCGTACGAAAAGAAGTGCTGCTCGAGGTCCCCTTTGATATCGAGGATCGCGAAGCTCTCATTCGAACGACGTTGTATGAGATGCGAGCGTAGGGACAGAGTTGTAGAGCGACGAATCTTCACTGGCACCAGCGTGCAAAAGACGCAGCCATCTCCCTAACCGGTGTTCCGGTCCCGTTCGTGTATTCCGGTTTCAATGGCCTGCGCGATGAGCGATACCGACAGGCTGTTGAGGGGATAGATGAGGAGCGCTACGGCCGGGTGTTGCAGCTTCAGCCAATAGCCGGCAAAAATGGCTACCGCAAAAGCGCTGTGCGACAGGAGGTGAAGCCACAGCCGGCCGTGACGCGACATCTCCCCATAGTTGATCGCCAGCCACAGCTTGAATGCTAGGACATAAACCCCCAACTGAGCGAATGCCATGGCAGTCGCGTGAACAGCAGCATTTTCAGGCTCTGGCCCTACGTCAAAGTACTGGTAAAGCGCTATGAAAGCGGCCATCAGCAACGCGAGCAAAAGAAGCAACCGGCTGTAGGCCACTCGCGACAATCGTCTCCCGCCAAAGCCGATCAGCAGGGCAACCGCAATGAACACGCCCACGAACGCGAGATCCAGGGTTGAAACGCCAACACTCCGAGGATCCAAGAGCAATCTCGTCCAGTTCACCGCTCTGCCCTACTGAACCAACGCATCGTCCTCCACCGGAACAATCGCGCTGAAATCAGTGCCCGCATGAAACTCGGCCCGCGTAAACGCAGTTTGCCGATTCTCAACAGAGTTCACGTTGATGTAGAAAAGCGCTCGACGAAGCGGCGTGATGTTTGGCGTTGAACCATGCACCAGGTTGCAATGCATGAAGATCACCGTGCCGGCTGGGCCCACTCCGGCCTCAACGCCGCCGCCCCGCTCGACCAGCTCAACCAGTCGGCGCTCGGCGAGGCGCATCAACACATTGCCAGTGGCGTCCCGAACGGGCTCAAAGTCGTCGATCACTCCGTCACGATGTGACCCCGGGATGAACAACAGCGGCCCTTGTGCGGCTGTCACATCGTCCAGGAACACCGTAATCATCAATGCCCGCGGTTCAGGCAGGCCGTCAACCTTTCGCCAGGTGGCATAGTCTTGATGCCACTCGAAGCCGCCGCTGCCCAGGCCGGCGTTGTAGTTGAGGCGGGACTGATGAATGTAGACCCCGGAGCCTACCAGCTGCTCAGCGGGTCGGATGACCCGCGGATGGCGGCAGAGCTTGTTGATAGCGGGTTCCTGCTCGTGGGCACCATGCACCATTCGCACGCTTTCGGTATTGAATTCCGGCGTGACGTTCGGCCCGGCACTTTGCACGCTTCGCACTGCCGCCTGCTGGATCGGTGCGATCTCCTCGCGACTGAAGAGCGACGGAAATGTGAGGTATCCGGTTTCATGAAAGCGCGCGATTTGTTCGGCGGTCAGGTTCATGGTGCTTGCGTCCTTGACGAGTTCGGTGAGCAGGTCGATGCGTCTTACTGCTTGATTCCAGCGTCACGAATCACCTTTGTCCAAAGCTTGAGATCGGCCTGCACATTGGCGGTAAATTCCGCCGGTGAGTTGCCCACAGGCTCGGCTCCCATCGAACGAATTTTGGCGTTGACCTCTGGCGCACGAACTGCATCGTTGACTCTGCGCGCGAGCCAGTCGACCGTATCGGCAGGTACTCCCTTCGGTGCGCCAAGCCCGAACCAGTTGGCAACCGACATCGCAACGCCAGACTCTTTAAGGGTGGGAATCTGCGGCAGCATCGCCGAGCGCGTGTCAGAAGTGACAGCGAGAATTCGCATGCGCTCATTACCCAACTGACCCGTGATGGTGGGCAGCGCAACGAAGGTCCAATCGACGCTGTTGCTGAGCACACCGGTCAGCGCCTCGCTCGCGCCACGGTAGGGCACATGCGTCATCTTGACATTCGTCGTGGCAAGCAGCAGCGACGTGAACACATGGTGAACGGTTGCCGTTCCAGGCGTGCCGAAGGTGACTGTGTCGGGTCGCTCCCGCGCAGCACGGATCAGATCGGCAGCGCTTGCGTATTGCCGAACCGGATTGGTGATCAACGCAAACGGCGAGCGCGCATACATGCTGATCGGCACCAGGTCAGTTTCTACATTCCACTCGAGCTTTTCGCCGTGCAGCCCTGGATACATGGTGAGCGTTGAATCCATTGCGATCAGCGTGTAACCATCGCCGACCGACTTGGCTGCCGCGCCGTAGCCGATCAGCCCACCCGCTCCCGTTCGATTCTCCACAACAAAGCTGTGGCCGCTCGCACGGGTGATTTCCTGCGCCATCAGCCGGGCGAGAATATCGCCGGTTCCGCCGGCCGCATAGGGAACGATGATTTTCACAGGCTTGTTGGGGTAAGGCTGCGCCATCAGCGGAGCGGCCATGAACACGCCAACCGATGCGAGGAGGCCAATGAGAGCTGCGCGTCGTGTCATGTGTTCGTTCCTTCAATGATGGGTGGAATCGCTGGATTGAAGCGCGGAGACCGTTGTAAAGATTGTCGATGCCAGGTCTTCGTTGTGGATCGCGCGTACCGCTGACTCGAGCGTCTGAAATGCCGCCCGCCCGCCTGCAATGCCGGGCAGGCAGCTCTGTAATCGCATCGCCAGTTTGTCAAAATCCCAGACCATGCGTTCATACGGGTAGTCGGCGCGGAACACGCTACCGTCCTTCATCTCGACAGTGATCTCAGGCGAGAACATGGGCCGCAGGGGCTCGGGCACCAGATCGACACGCGACATGAAGGCGGCCGCAGCCGGGTCGATGCCTTGGCGCGCAGCCCCCGCAGGGGCTTGTCCACCCGCCACGGGATAAGCGCCGTGCACCGCGGTGTAGGCCGCGAAATAGTGGGTGGTTTCGCCGGCTCGCGGGGTTTGCCAGTCGGGAAAGCGCGGAAAGAGCGGGCTGGGGTACAGCGTTTCAATGGTGTTCATTGCAACGCGAATCCGCGCGATCCTGTCGGGCGCGAGCGCGTGTGCCTCACGGAGTTCGCGCATCAGCTCGATCACCGGCTGGTTGTAACCCGCGCACGGATACATCCGGAAGATGAAGCTGAGCAGCTTCCACTCCCGACCCAGCCCCTCCGAGATATGTCGGGGATCGCTATGCGTTTGCCCATTGAAGCTGTAGCTGAGATTACCTTCAGCGTTGCCGATGAACGCGTTGTAAAAGCCCGCCGGGCCTTCAAGGGAAGTTTCAGAACCCTTCACATGACCCGCACGCGCCATGACAGCTGCAAAGACGCCGTTTCGCGCAGCCTGAGGCTCGTGAATCATCAGCTCATTGCCGCCGGTACGTGGGCCTTCATTAAGGCCACTCGCAAAATTGGCTGCCAGTGCAATGGCCGACACCAGCCCGTCTTCATCCAGCCCGAGCAACAGGCCGCATGAAAGCGCCGCACCCAGCGTCGCAAAGACCGGGCTTGGCCTGAAGCCGCGCGCGGCTGTACTGGGGATGAAGTCATCTGTGAGCCGACAGATGAACTCGTAGCCGGCAACGATCGCCACCAGAAGATCGCTTCCGGAGCGTTGCTCCATTTCAGCGCATGCAAGCGCAGCGGGAATGATGACTGGCCCCGGGTGATTCAGCATCCGGTAGGAGTCGAACATGCTGGACGCATGAATCCACTCCGAGTTGGCAAACGCTGCGCCGATTCGCGAGGCACGCTGCCCACTGTGAAATACGCTTGCACCATCAGGCTTTCCTTCTTCCGCCAGGGCCAGCTCAACCACATGGCGCGCTGATCTGGAGGAATGACCAATTGCGGCCCCCGTGAGGGCATGCAGCAGGAAGGCTCGCGCTTTGTCGCGAACAGGCTCTGGGAGATCGGCGAAGCGAAGCGAATGTGCCCAGCGCGCGAACTGGCGGCTGAGTGAGATGGAAGAACCGGCGGAGGAATCGGTCATTGGCGGCTTCTCAGGGACAAACGACAACCGGGTGAACTGTCCGGCGAATCGTATGGGTCGGCAACTTCCAATCAATCGGCCTTGATGCCCGCCTCCGCCACGAACGCTCTCCAGCGTGCCACGTCAGCGGCAATCTCGCGGGTTTGCTCGTCGGGCGGCACGGCGTTCGGCACCATTCCCTGCCGCAGGAAGGTATCGCGCACATCCTGAAGCTGGAGCACCGCGGCGAGCTCCTGCGTCCATTTGCGTGCAATGTCGGCGGGCAACCCTGGGGGGCCTGCCACCCAGAAATAGAGATCCAGGCCCAGGTTCCTGAGGCCCAGGTCGGCGAAGGTGGGTAGATCGGGCGCCAGTACCGATCGGCGTTCACCCGATACCGCGATGGCATTGAGCTTGCCCGACCGCGCATGCGGCAGGGCGGTGTGTACGGGCAGCACCGCCAGTTGAACCTGACCACCCAGGAGGTCGGTGAGCGCCTGCGCGGCGCCCTTGTAGGGCACATGCAGGGCGTCAAATCCCATTCGGCGCTTGATCACTTCCATGGCCAGGTGTTGGGGCGTACCGTTGCCTGGCGACGAGTAGTTGAGCTTGCCCGACTTGGCAACCGCGATGAGATCTTTCGGATCACGTATGCCCGCCGATGGATGCGCCACCAGCGCCAGATTGCCGGTGGCCGCGCCGCTCACAACGGTAAAGTCCTTGACCGGGTCATAGGGCAACGAGGCGTAGAGGGCGGGTGTGATGGTGAACGTGTTGACCGTCACCATCATGGTGTAGCCGTCGGGTTGGGCCTTGGCGACAGCGTTGGCACCAATGTTTCCGCTTGCACCGGGCTTGTTTTCAACCACCACGGGCTGGCCCCACCGCTCGATCAGTTTGGGGCCCACGGTGCGGGCAATGATGTCGATTCCAGTGCCCGGTGTGTAGGGAACCACCAGCGTGATCGGTCGCGACGGATACGACTGCGCCATGGCGGCCGTGGACACCGCGAAAGCGACCGCCACAAGGCCCAGGCGGGAAATGAAATGGATCATGTGAACAGTCCGAAGGGTTAGCGAAGTTTCAAAAGACGCGCAGCATTGCCAAAATAGATTTTGCGAGCATCGTTGTCCGAAAGCTTGAGCGATTCGATTGACGCAATGCCTTCCCGGATAAACATCGGCCCTTCCTCGGGATCGAACGGACAGTCGCTTGCAAACACCACCCGGTCAGGACCGAAGAACGCAAGCCCGCAAGCCAGCGGGGCTGCAGCGCCACCCAGAACCGTATCGCCATAAAACATCTTGAAGTATTCGATGGGCGGCTTCTCCAGGCGCCTGAGCACATCGGCCTCATCGCCATCTGCACTTCGCGAACCGAGTTGCGCCCAGAGCGTTTCAGCCCGACCCGCAAAGTACGGGATCATGCCGCCACAATGATGGGTGATGATGCGCATCTCGGGCAGACGCTGCAGCATGCCCGAAAACACGATACGCGCCATGGCTGCGCTGGTTTCATAGGGCCAACCCAGCACCTGCCAGATCTCGTAGCGCGATTTCGGCTCACCCGCGTAGTCGGCCCGGGTGGCGGGCCTCGCCGGGTGCATCCAGATGGGCACATCATGGTGCCGGGTGGCGCGCTCGAACACCGGAAAGAATTCCGGGTCATCAAGCGGCCGCCCCGCCACGCTGGAGATGATCTGAATGCCCCGCGCGCCCAGTTGCCCGATCGCCCGATCCATTTCCGCCAGGGCCGCTGCAACATTGTTCATGGGCAGCGATGCAACAAACGCAGGGAACTCACCCGGGTACCGACGGACCATGTCCGCCATTCCGTCATTGGCCACCCGGGCAAACTCAGGCGATTGCGAGGCGTCGCCGATGAGCTCCGGCGCCGGCAGCCCCAGGGTGAGCACCTGTTGCACCTGCGGAAACTGCTCGCGCAGCATGGCCACCCTGTGCTCGATGTCCCAGAGCATGCGCAGGTTGCTCATCCGCTTGACCATGCCGGGCTCTTTCGAGTGCGCCTTGACCAGTTCAAGGTAGGCGGGCGGCATCACATGATTGAAGATGTCGATGATTTTCATGGCGCTTTTATATCACTGCCGAGTGTCGGCGAGAACCACGGGAAACCGCCTGGAATCGGCCAATGGTGAAACACCCGGCTGCGGTCGCCGCACCCAGCGCCTTCAATCCCTCGAGTACCAGGCCGAGCAGCGGGTTGTCGCATCGCTGGATCTGTTCATCGAGATCGGCCTGCTGCTCTGGGGTCACCGCAAAGCCCTTCTGCAAGGCGCTCTCCGACCGCAGGTCGTGGCAGACAGCCGGTTCGAACCCGGCTTCGTGCATCAAGGCAAGGTATTGCTCAGCATTTCCGAGCGCAGGGATCGCCCACAGGCGTTCGACCCGCTCGATCAATGCGTCGTGGCCAGTCTGATCGACACACGCCTCGTGCGGCCCACTGCGAAGCCAATCCTCGCCCACGAGACGCCCGCCAGGCCGCAGGACCCGGGCCGCCTCGTGCATGAAATGGGCTCGATTCTGGACATGACAGAGCGACTCAAAAAATACGATCACATCGAAACTTGCCGCGTCAAAAGGCAGCGCTTCAGCGTGACCCAGCACGATCCGGGGAATGGGGTTGAGCTTTTGGGACGACAACCAGTATTCGGCAAGTGCTTTCTGAGCAGGCACGGGAGTGAGTCCCACCACATCAACCTGACAATGACGCGCGAGCCAGCCTGCGGTGCCACCGATGCCACATCCCACGTCAAGCACCCGCATGCCCGGCTCGAGCCCAGCCGCGCTCACCACACGTTCGATCATGCGCTCCTGATCACGCGGCGAGGGCCGACCGGGCCCCGGCTCATACCAGCCCGTATGCCAGTGAACACCAAGGAAATCCAGATAGATCGGCACGCAGCGCCGGTAGTACTCGTCGACCAGCTGGGGCTGTGCGATCACTCCGGTTCGGAGCCTGGCAACCAGCTCCGCATCCGTGAGCGGCGTGATGGGATCGAGCGTCATCTGGCAGGATCGCGACAGATCCGCCCTTTCTTAACTGCAGTCGTGCTGCCCGCCTGCATCACTACTCCTTTGGGTTGCGCAGCTCGAGCCGTTCGGGCAGCGCCCCCAGAATTTCGCCTCGCTGCGCGAGGCTCCTCGACCCCGGCCGGGCTTTCGTAGCGCCACATCACCCTTGGGGATTCGGTCACCTCGCCTCGCTTACGCGAGGCTCCTCGACCCCGGCCGGGCTTTGCATGCCCGGCCTTTCGAATCACCACGCACAGGCCGCAGGGCCTGTGCTCTCTCTCCGCCAAAACAAATGCCCGCTTGCGCGGGCATTTTGGCGGAGAGAGGGGGATTCGAACCCCCGAAGGGCTGTTAACCCTTACACGCTTTCCAGGCGTGCGACTTAAACCACTCATCCATCTCTCCGAACCTGTTGATTTTAGCAGAGAGGCTGAGGCGAACCCACCAATGGAAAGGGGCGCCCCGAAACAACCCGGTGACGCCCCCTGAAAAGCAGCTGCCACCTGCGGCAGCAGCTGCGACACAACCAGCGGTCAGGCCGCTTTCAAATTGGGATAACGGACATCCTCAACCAGATCCTGCGTCGCCTTATCGGGCGCAGGTGTGATCAGGGACACCAGGAAGATCACCAGGAATCCCAGCGGCACGCCAAACAGGCCGGCCGAAATTGGCTGAATGTCCCACCACAAGGACACCGGCGTCGACCGCGGAATGCTGAGGAACACCTCGCGCAGCCACGGTTGAGTGGTGATCATGTAGTAGAACGTGATGCCAAAGCCAGCGACCATGCCCAGTGAAGCAGCAATGCCCGTAGTGCGCTTCCAGAAGATCCCCATCGTGAGCGCCGGGAAGAAACCCGCCGCAGCGAAGGAGAAGGCGGCAGACACCAGGAACAGAATGTCAGCCGGTTTCTGTGCAGCAACCAGCGCAGCCAGAATGGCAACGACCAGCAGCAGGATCTTCGAGATCATCACACGACGAGCAGTGGGCGCGTTCGGATCGATCATCTTGTAATAGAGATCGTGCGACAGCGCGTTCGCAATCGTGAGCAGCAGACCGTCAGCGGTCGAGAGCGCAGCAGCAAGACCCCCTGCTGCCACCAGTCCCGAAATCACGTAAGGCAGCCCTGCGATTTCAGGGGTTGCCAGCACGACGATATCGCCACCGATGGAAAGCTCAGCGCGCTGCACAATCCCGTCACCGTTGATATCAATGAGCGATAACAACGATGGATCGACCCTCTGCCACGCCTGTACCCACGCCGGCAACTGCGAGAACGATGTTCCGACCAGATCGTTATAGACCACGAACTTGACCAAAACTGCCAGCGCAGGCGCCGTGAAGTAAAGAAGGAAGATGAAGAACAGTGACCAGGTCACCGAGCTTCTCGCCTCCTTGACCGATGGCGTCGTGTAGTAGCGCATGAGAATGTGCGGCAGCGCTGCCGTGCCCACCATCAGACAGAACACCAGCGCAAGGAAGTTCTTGCGAGAGGTGTCGCGTGCCTTTTCGGTAGCACCTGGGAAGGCTTCGCCGTGGCGCTGCAGTTGCGCAGCGCGCGCCTGCAAGCCCGCCTCACGCGTCCACATCGCCTTGGCTGCGTTCACGTCGGCCGGATACTTGGCCAGCGCGTCTTCTGCCTTCTTGACAGCGTCGGCGTTGCCTGAGGCCTTGGCGTCTGCAACCGCTTTCTGCGCGGCGCCCTTGCCTGCCTCAAACGCTTTTTCCGGTTCCTTCAGCGCCGCACGCGCCGCTTCGGCACGCTTTGCAGCGAGCGACCGAACCTCATTTTCCTTCGGGTCGGCAATCAGCTTGTCCTCAAGCTGCGTGACCTTCTGAAGTTGCTGCCCGTAAATGAGTTGCGGAATCGGGAAACCGGTTTGCTTCACCGAGAGCCACACCACCGGAATCAGATAGGCAATGATCAGAATGATGTATTGCGCCACCTGCGTCCAGGTCACCGCCTTCATGCCGCCCAGGAACGAGCAAACCAGAATGCCGGCCAGACCCAGAAAGATTCCGATCTCGAACTGCACACCGGTGAGCCGGGTCGTGATCAGACCCACGCCATAAATCTGCGCTACCACGTAAGTGAACGAGCAGATGATGGCGATCACGATCCCGATGAACCGCGGCACATGGCCGCCATACCGGGCTCCCAGAAAGTCGGGGATTGTGAACTGACCGAACTTGCGCAGATACGGAGCAAGGAACAACGCCACCAGCACGTAGCCGCCCGTCCAGCCCATGATGAAGGCCAGACCGCCATAGCCTGTGAGGTAGAGCGTGCCTGCCATACCGATGAACGACGCAGCCGACATCCAGTCGGCGCCGGTGGCCATGCCGTTGAACACGGCAGGAACCCGCCGGCCGGCGACATAGTATTCGGCTGCATCGTTGGTGCGGCTCATGACACCGATACCGGCGTAGAGCAACACCGTGGCGGCCAGAAACACATAGCCGATCATGGTTCGCGGCAATCCCATCTGTTCCAGGATGGCCAGAACGATGACGAACGCTGCGAATCCGCCGGTGTAAAAACCGTAGACCTTTTTAAGCTGCGCGGTAAAGGCCTTCTGTGATTGGGCTGCAGTGCTCATTCGTCGTCTCCCTCGTCGACACCAAATTCCTTGTCGAGCCGGTTCATGTAACTGGCGTAGTACCAGATGATCCAGACATAGACGACCAGCGCACCTTGTGCGCCCACCCAGAACGCGAACGGCCAGCCGAAGAAATTGAAGCTGAGATCACGTGCGTACCAGCCGATGACGAACGTGACAACGAACCACAAGGCCAACAGGATCGCGGTGATCCTGAGGTTCCTTGACCAGTATTCCTGGCGCCTTGAGTCGGATTGCATGGACCCTCCTGGTGATGAATGAAGCGCTGCGAACAACGCCGTCGAAACGCGGCGACCCGGCTATTCCGGCAACCCCGCATCGATCCCAGTTTCACGCTGCACCTGCCGCGCGACCTGGGGCTCGAATCCTGATAACTGAACGATGACCTTCCTGGCCTCATCGTGCCGGCCCAGCCGGTTGAGCGCATGGGCCAATTGATAGAAACCATAGGGAGACAGCGGCTGCAGCCGCATATTGGCTTTGAGCGGCTCGAGCGCCTCCTCAACCCGATCGAGCTTGATGAGCGAAAGCGCCTGACCATAAAGTGCCTGATCGAGCTTGGGGTTGAGCGCCAAGGCACGTTCAAACGCCTCAAGGGCCTCGGCATGATGATCATCCTGCTGGAGCAGGTAGCCCAGATTGAAGTGAACATAGGCCTGCGCAGCGTCAATACCAATGGATTCACGCAGCAGTTCACGAGCGTGGTCGCGACGGCCCGCCGACGCATGCAGCCCGGCGACCGTTGCAAGCACCGCCGGATCGCGTGGCCGCATCAACCGAATGCGCTCCCAGTACTCGAGCGCCATGGCGCTCTGCCGGAAGAACGTGGACCAGGTGGCCATCTGACGCAAGTACCAGACCTTGAGCGCATTCATAGCAATCCGGCCTCATGCGCGAGCACCACCTGCCAGAACTTCAACGCAACCCAAGCCCAGAACAGAATGAACAGGGCGATGGCGGGTACATGCTGATCGACGACAAAGCGGGGCGTGATCACTCGAACCGGCCGGACCACGGGCCCGGTGAGGAACCGCAGGAAGCGGTAGATCGGGTTGCTCTCGTGCCTTCCAAAACTCAGCAGGAATACCAATCCCTGCCCCAGCAACAGAAAGCCTGCGAACTCGACGAGTGCCTTGGCGACGGTCACCGTCGTCAGCATCGATGTCTCTCCAGTGTGTGAGCCGTTTCATTGACGACCCACTTGATCAGCCAACCCGCCCGCGCGCGACAGCGCTTCAAAGCCGGCGTGGTCAGCTTGTATTGGTGATGCCGTGGTACAGCGTGCTGGATACTCAAGTGGCCTGCTTCAGCTGCTCAAGAATGGCCGGATTTTCAAGCGTTGAGGTGTCCTGGGTGATGGACTCGCCCTTCGCGATCGCACGAAGCAGGCGCCGCATGATCTTTCCGGAGCGCGTCTTGGGCAGGTTGTCACCGAACCGGATGTCTTTGGGCTTGGCGATGGGGCCGATTTCCTTGCCCACCCAGGCACGCAATTCGTCGGCAATCTTGCGCGCCTCGTCGCCCGACGGACGCGCCTGCTTGAGCACCACGAAGGCCACGATTGCCTCGCCCGTCAGGTCATCGGGACGACCCACTACGGCCGATTCAGCCACCAGCGGGTTGGCTACCAGTGCAGACTCGATTTCCATCGTGCCCATGCGATGCCCGGACACATTAAGTACATCGTCGATGCGACCGGTGATCCGGAAGTACCCCGTTTCACGATCGCGTACGGCGCCGTCACCCGCGAGATAGTAGCCCTTGAGTTCAGCCGGGAAATAGCTCTTGCGGAAACGCTCGGGATCGCCCCATATCGTCCGAATCATGGACGGCCACGGCTTCTTGACCACCAGAATGCCACCGTCACCGTTGGGAATGTCGGCTCCGGTTTCATCGACAATTGCCGCTGCAACGCCGGGAAGCGGCAAGGTGCAGGACCCTGGCACGAGCGGCGTGGCGCCTGGCAGCGGCGTAATCATGTGCCCACCGGTTTCGGTCTGCCAGAAGGTGTCAACGATCGGGCAACGCTCATTGCCGACGCTTCGGTAGTACCACATCCAGGCTTCGGGATTGATGGGTTCACCCACCGAGCCGAGCAACCGGAGCGAAGAAAGATCGTAGCGCTGCGGATGTGTCGCCGGGTCGGCGTTGCATGCCTTGATGAGCGACCGGATGGCGGTCGGCGCGGTGTAGAAAATGGTGGCGCGGTGCCGCTGGATCATCTCCCAGAAACGCCCAGCGTTCGGGAAGGTGGGAATACCCTCGAACACGATCTCGGTGGCACCGCAGGCAAGCGGCCCGTAAACAATATAGGTGTGGCCGGTCACCCAGCCGATATCGGCCGTGCACCAGAAGACATCATCGGGCTTGATGTCGAAGGTCCACTTCATGGTGAGCGCTGCATGCAGGATGTAGCCGCCCGACGCATGCTGAACCCCCTTGGGTTTGCCCGTCGAGCCCGAGGTGTAAAGAATGAATAGCGGATGCTCGGCTCCCACCCACTCGGGCTCGCAAACGTTGGACTGGCCCGCCTCCACCGCGCCCCAGGTGACATCGCGCCCAGACACCATGGCAACCGCTGCGCCGGTCCGCTGGTACACCACCACCTTCTTCACCGACTCGCAACCACCCAGCGAAAACGCTTCGTCGACCGCAGGCTTGAGCGGGATTTTTTTGCCGCCGCGAACCTGCTCGTCGGCGCAGATCACCCAGGCGGCGCCCGCATCCTGAATGCGCTCCTGCAGGCTCTTGGCCGAAAAACCGCCGAACACGACTGAATGGACGACCCCCAGTCGTGCACAGGCCTGCATGGCCACCACGCCCTCGACCGACATGGGCATGTAGATGATGGCGCGGTCGCCCTTTTTTGCGCCCAACGCCTTGAGGCCGTTGGCAAACCGGCAGACCCGGTCAAGCAACTGGCGATAGGTGATGCTGGACACCGATCCGTCATCAGCCTCGAAAATGAGCGCAACCTTGTTCTCGACCGGTGTTCCCATGTGGCGGTCAAGGCAGTTGTAGGAAACGTTCAGCTCCCCGTCTTCAAACCACTTGAAAAAGGGAGCGTTCGTTTCGTCGAGCGAGCGCGTAAAGGGCTTTTTCCAGATTACATGCTCGCGGGCCAGGCGCGCCCAGAACCCCGCGTGATCGGCGTCGGCTTCGCGGCACAGCGCGTGGTAGGCAGGCATTCCCGAAATCGTGGCCGAGCGAACAAAGCTCTCGGCGGGGGCAAACACACGGTGCTCCTGCAGGATCGACTCGATGTGAGCGCTCATGGGGTCTCCGGAAGTGGCATCGGGGGCGAACGGTCAGCCCTCTTTTAGAATCGCGCAGAGCGTAGGCCGAAAGTCTTACGCTTAGCTTACGGACAGGTCGCGCAACCGCCTGACGGCCCTGAGTCAAGGGGAATCCCGAATTCCGCTACCATTCAGGCCGCGCGGAAACGGCCGTTTTTGAGCGTCTGCGCTTGAGCAGCTGTGGTTGTTCGACCTCGACTGACCGGCCGCACGCAGGCAGGCAGCGCTCTCTTCCCCAACTCCCGCCCGTCTTTCCGGAGCGTTCCGTGACCGATCCGCAACCCAAGCCTGGATTCATCCCTCGCCTGATCTTCTCCAGTCGCTGGCTGCAACTGCCGCTTTATCTCGGGCTGATCGTCACCCAGGTTGTCTACGTGGTGCTGTTCGTTGAAGAACTTGCCCACCTGGTTGAACTGCTTTGGCGCCCCGAGGCGCTTGACCAGTCGATCGCGCGGCTGGGTCTCACCGAACGGAGCAAGGAGACGGTGATCATGATCATCGTCCTTTCGCTGATCGACGTGGTGATGATTTCAAACCTCCTGATCATGGTGATCGTGGGCGGCTACGAAACATTTGTCTCGCGACTGCGTCTGAACGACCACCCCGACCAGCCCGAGTGGTTGTCGCATGTCAACGCCAATGTGCTCAAGGTGAAGCTTGCAACCGCCATCATCGGCATCTCCTCCATTCACCTGCTGAAGAGTTTCATCTCGGCTGGCACGCTGTCAGACCAGACGCTCCTCTGGCAGACCATCATCCATGGCATGTTCCTGCTCTCGGCGCTTGCCATCGCCCTGATTGACCGGCTGATGGTCGCCCCTCACGCAGCCCGGCCGAAGTCGGGTTCAGGCCACGGCTCACACTAGAAACCCCTGTCACGCCAAGACCACCTGTCATCTCGGGAGCCCCTCATGAGCGTCATCCGCCGCGACGACCTGATCGAGTCCATCGCCGCTGCATTGCAGTTCATCAGCTACTACCATCCTGCCGACTACATCCAGCACCTCGCCCGTGCGCGCGAGCTCGAGCAGAGCCCGGCCGCCCGGGACGCAATCGACCAGATTCTCACCAACTCGCGAATGTGCGCCGAGGGGCATCGCCCGCTCTGCCAGGACACCGGCATCGTGAACGTGTTCATGAAAGTGGGCATGGGGGTGAAATGGGAGGGCTTTAGCGGCTCGGTCACCGATGCAATCAACGAGGGCGTGCGTCAGGGCTACCTGCACCCCGACAACCTGCTGCGTGCATCGATCGTGGCCGACCCGCAATTCGAGCGCAAAAACACGGCTGACAACACACCTGCCGTGGTTCACATGGAACTGGTGCCGGGCGAGAAGATCGAGGTCACCGTGGCAGCCAAGGGCGGCGGCTCCGAGAACAAGTCGAAATTCGTGATGCTCAATCCATCCGACAGTGTGGTTGACTGGGTGCTCAAAACCGTTCCGACCATGGGCGCTGGCTGGTGCCCGCCTGGCATGCTCGGGATCGGCATCGGCGGAACCGCTGAAAAGGCGATGCTGATGGCGAAGGAATCGCTCATGGAGTCGATCGACATGGCGGAGCTGCTTGCCCGAGGCCCGGCGAACAAGCTCGAGGCGCTGCGGATCGAACTCTATGAGAAGGTGAACGCGCTGGGCATCGGCGCGCAGGGTCTGGGCGGACTCACCACGGTGCTGGACGTGAAGATCAACACCTATCCCACCCATGCGGCCTCCAAGCCGGTTGCAATGATCCCGAACTGCGCTGCCACCCGGCATGCACATTTCACCCTCGACGGCTCCGGACCCGCCTTCTGCGAGCCCCCCAGCCTCGATGACTGGCCCAGGATCAACTGGACGCCGGACGCCCAGTCGCGTCGCGTCAACCTCGACACCCTTACCCGGGAAGAGGTGGCCTCCTGGAAGCCCGGCGAGCGCCTGCTGCTCTCCGGAAAAATGCTGACCGGGCGCGACGCTGCCCACAAGCGGATCGAGGACATGCTTGCCCGCGGTGAGCCCCTGCCGGTCGATTTCCGCAACCGCGTCATTTACTACGTTGGCCCCGTGGACCCGGTGCGCGAGGAAGTGGTGGGCCCGGCGGGTCCCACCACGGCTACGCGGATGGACAAATTCACCGAGACCATGTTGGCCAAGACCGGGCTGATCGCCATGATCGGCAAGGCGGAACGCGGTCCGGTGGCCATCGAGGCCATTCGTCGCCACCAGGCCGCCTACCTGATGGCAGTCGGCGGCGCCGCCTATCTTGTGTCCAAAGCGATTCGGACTTCCAGGGTGGTGGGCTTTGCTGATCTGGGCATGGAAGCCATCTACGAGTTCGACGTCCGCGACATGCCGGTCACGGTTGCAGTCGACGCCGCAGGCACCTCGGTCCACACCACCGGGCCTCGGGAGTGGCAGGCAAAAATCGGCAAAATCCCTGTCACCATCGCCTGAGTCGTCCATGAATGCGATCGTTGCTGCGCATGGCGGGCGGCTATCCAGTCTGATTCATGACCGCGACGTGTCATGTCGCGAGGTCATGACTGCCTACCTGGACCGAATCGATGCGGTCAACCCGGCGGTCAATGCGATCGTCGCCCTGCAGCCTCGCGAGACGCTGCTTGCGCAGGCCGACGAGCGCGACCGGCAGCTCGCACGGGGCGAGTCCTGCGGCTGGATGCACGGCTTTCCGCTGGCGGTCAAGGATCTTGCTCAGACAGCAGGCATTGTCACCACGCTCGGCTCGCCGATTTTTCGTGGCCATGTGCCCGTCGCCGACAGTCTGGTGGTGGAACGGATGAAGCGTGCGGGCGCGATCATCATCGGCAAAACCAATACGCCCGAGTTTGGACTGGGCTCGAACACCTACAACACCGTCTACGGAACCACGCTCAACCCCTACGATCCCACGCGATCGGCGGGCGGCTCGAGCGGTGGGGCAGCCGTCGCGCTCGCGCTTCGCATGCTGCCGGTGGCCGACGGCAGCGACATGGGCGGATCGCTTCGCAACCCCGCGGGCTGGAACAACGTCTACGGGTTCAGGCCATCGTTTGGCCGCGTGCCCAAGCTCCCCGAATTCGATCTTTTTGGGCAACAGCTTGGCGTGGAAGGGCCCATGGCGCGGACCGCGGCCGATCTGGCACGCCTGCTCGCGGTTCAGGCGGGCCCCGATGTCCGCGCGCCCCTGTCGCTGCTGGAAGATCCGGCAATTTTTGCCGAACCGCTGCGGGGCCCCGCATCTGGACTGAGGATCGGATGGCTGGGCTCGCTTGACGGCCATCTGGCGCTGGAACCCGGCATCGCAGAGGTCTGTGGCGACGCGCTGAAAACGCTCGAATCCCTCGGCTGCGTGGTGGAGCCGACCAGCCTCGGCTTCGACCCCGAGCGACTCTGGCAGGCGTGGATCACACTCAGAAGCATGCTGGCAGGCGGCGCGCTGTCGGCGCACTACCAGGATCCGAAGCGGCGCGACCTGCTCAAGCCTGAGGCCATCTGGGAGGTGGAGCAGGGGCTCACCCGAACCGCGCACGACATCTATCGTGCTTCAGTCGCGCGCAGTGACTGGTATCGCGCCGCGCTTTCACTGTTCGACCGGTTCGATTTTCTGGCACTCCCCAGCGCACAGCTGTTCCCGTTTGATCTGCAATCACGTTGGCCAGCCGAGATCGCCGGCCGATCGATGGATACCTACCATCGATGGATGGAAGTGGTGATACCCGCCACCATGGCGGGCCTCCCTGCAGCCAGTGTCCCCGCAGGATTCGGCGGCGCGCTGGGCCTTCCCATCGGTTTGCAACTGATTGGGCGGCCGCGTGCGGATCACGCGGTGTTGCAACTCGCCCATGGCTACGATCAGGCGAGCGACTGGGTTCGACGGGCGCCGCCCCCGGAACCCCTTCCGGACTGAGGCTCAAGCCCCGCACAGGAGCCTCGCTTCGAGACGCGGCCTTTTCCTCCCGTGAAGGGTCTGTATTACACTCGCCGCCGTTCATTTATTTTCCAGTTCAGACCATGAGCTTCCTGCTCATCGACATTGGCAACACGTTTTTCAAGTGGGGGGTTTACTCCCCCCCGCAGCATGACGCCGACACCGCGCACCTGCGCGTGCGCGAGTACGGGCGGGTGCTGCTCGACGAGATCCCCATGGTGATGGGCGACTGGCGGCGCTTGCCCCGTCCTGACCGGATCGTGATTGCCAGTGTGGCGGGCACGCGTGTGGTCAATCCTGTGCTCCGGGCACTGGAGGTGTGGCCGGACGCGCCGTTTGCCCACTGGATCAGCTCACGCGCACAACAATGCGGTATCACCAACGGATATCTGAACCCGGCTGCGCTGGGCTGTGATCGATGGGCCGCGATGATCGGCGCGCGTGCCCTGATCGGCGAGCGCGCGGGCCTGGTGGTGGTATGCGGCACGGCCACCACGCTCGACATGATCTCGACCGACGGCCGGTTTCTTGGCGGCGGCATCATGCCGGGTCTCGGCCTGATGCAACGCGCGCTTCACCAGAATACGGCGACGCTCCCCGATGCTGCGGGCGATTATGTTGATTTTCCCCGCCAGACGGTCGATGCGATTGCCACGGGCTGCGCGCATGCGCAGGCAGGCGCTGTCGAGCGCGTGTTCTCGCTTCATCAGCGGAATTATCCCGACATGCGATGCATCCTGTCGGGCGGTGCTGCGCGCTCGCTCGGTCCGCGCCTGAGCATTGAATTCACCTACGTGGAGAACCTGGTGCTCGAGGGCTTGTATCGCATTGCCATCACACTCGGCACCGAGGGCACGCCGGTTCGCTCTGGTTCGTCAGACTGACCTGAGCCTCGCCCCGCGCTCCACATCAACGGTTCTGAGCACTGCCAGGGCAGCCACAAAAAACAGGCCGGTTCCCAGGATGGCGAGCCGGTGGTTGCCGCCGCTCACCCACGTCACCGCGCCATAGGTGATGGGCCCGATCACAGCCGCCACCCGCACCGCCAGCGACCACAAGCCGTAGAACTCGGCCAACCTGGGTTCGGGGGCAAGCAAACCCACCATCGCCCGCCCACATGACTGACTGGCACCGATACAGAGGCCTGCCAGCACCGCGGCGATCCAGAACTGCATGCGGCTCTCTCCAAGGCCCGCGATCAGGGTCATGGCCACCCAGCCGACCAGCGTGAGCGCAAGCGCGCGGCGATGACCCATGCGGTCCTGCAGCGAACCAAACCCGAAAGCCCCCAGCGCAGACGCGATGTTGACGGTGAACACCAGCATCATGGTGTCGGTCTGCGAGAAACCCATCTGCTGCTCCGCGTAGACCGCTGCAAGTGCGATCACCACTGCGATGCCCGCCTGGTAGCAGGTCATGCACAGCAGAAGCCGTTTGAGGTCGGGGAAGGTGTGCAGTGAAGCGATGCTGCGGCGCAGTTGTTGCCAGATGCCCGCCTCTGCATTGCCGACAGCGGGATCGGCTGGGCGGGCCGGTCGTTCGCGGAGCAGGAAAAATGTGGGGAGCGATGCCAGCGCAAACACCACTGCGGTAATGAGCATGGTCTGGGGTACGGCGAGCGCCGCCGTTGTACCGCGCGACGCGGCGCTCAGCAGCCAGGCGAGCGACAGACCCAGCGTGAGCATGCCGCCGAAATAGCCCACCCCCCAGCCCCATCCCGATACCCGGCCAATGGCTTCGGGACGGGCGAGGTCAGGCAGGAACGAGGCGATCAGCGACTCGCCAATGCAATAACAGACGTTTGAAACGATGACCAGCAACACGGCAAGCAGAATCGTGTCGGGGCCCGCAGAGGCCAGCGCGGCGGTTGCCGCCACACAGCCCGCAGAACTCATTGCGAGGAGCGTCTTTCTCGCGCCGCGCCGGTCTGCCCACGCGCCCAGCGGCGGCGACACCACCGCAACGATGAGGCTGGACACGGCCACCGCGAGGGTCCAGACAAACGTTGCCCAGCTTTCGCCGCCCGCCACTACACCCACAAAGTAGGCGTTGAACACCGCGGTGAGCACCACGGTGGTGTAACCCGAGTTGGCAAAATCGTAGGCAGCCCAGCCGAGGAACTCCCTGCGGCGTACGCCTGGCTTGAGCGAATCAGCGACCGGCAATTGCCTGCCTCAACTGCTCGAGCGTGACCGGGTCTTCGATGGTGGTGAGATCGCCTGGGTCGCGGCCTTCGCACACCGCCTGAATGGAGCGCCGCAACACCTTGCCGCTGCGGGTCTTGGGCAGCATGGACACAAAATAAACACGTGACGGACGCGCCACTGCCCCCAATTGCCGGTCGACGGTTGCCATCAGCTCGCCCTCGAGCTTCAGACGGTCATCGGTCGTTTCCAGAATGGACGGATCTTTCACGACGGCAAATCCCACAGCCACTTGTCCCTTCAAGGTGTCGGCGACGCCCACCACCGCGCACTCTGCCACAGCGGCATGGCTGGAGAGCGATTCCTCGATTTCACGGGTGCCCAGACGGTGCCCGGCCACGTTGATGACATCATCGGTTCGACCAAGAATGAAGTAGTAGCCGTCATCGTCGCGAATTCCCCAGTCAAAGGTGGAGTAGGCGAGCTTACCGGGAATGCTCGAAAAATAGGTCTTGACGAATCGTTCATCGTCGCGCCACACCGTCTGCATGCAGCCCGGCGGCAGCGGCGGCATGACCGCCACCACCCCTTTCTCATTGGGTCCCACCTCCTCGCCCGTTTGCTCGTGAAGAAGCCGCACGTCATAGCCGTACATGGGCATGCCGGGACTGCCAAAGCGGGTGGGCGTTTTCTCGATCCCGTGCGCCACGGTGAGAATCGGCCATCCGGTTTCGGTCTGCCAGTAGTTGTCAATAATGGGCCGCCCCAACCCCTCGGAGATCCAGCGTGCGGTGGGCTCGTCCAGCGGTTCGCCCGCGAGGAACAGCGCCCGCAGCGATGAGGTGTCATAGCGGGTGAGCCAGGCGGGATCCTGCTTTTTCAGCACCCGGATGGCGGTGGGCGCCGAGAACATCACCGTCACCCTGTATCGCTCAACCAGTTGCCAGAGGATTCCCGCATCCGGGCGAACCGGGGTGCCCTCATACATGATGGTGGCCATTCCCGCGATCAGTGGGCCGTAGACAATGTAGGAGTGCCCCACCACCCATCCGATGTCGCTGGTTGAAAAATAGGTCTCGCCCGGGTTGCCACAGAATATGTGCTTCATCGAGGCCGCCAGCGCGACCGCATAGCCGCCGACGTCACGCTGCACGCCTTTAGGCTTGCCCGTGGTGCCCGAGGTATAGAGCGTGTAGGAAATCTCGTTCGACTCAAGCCACGTGACCGGCACGATTGCGTTCAGGTGCTGCTCGCGAAGCGGCGCGTAGTCGTGGTCGCGACCGGCAACGCGCGGATAGTCAGCGAGGCCGCGATCGACCATCAGCACGGCCTTCGGTTTGCTCGCAGCCAACGAGATCGCCTCATCGAGCAGACCCTTGTAGGGGATGACCTTGCCGCCCCTTGAGCCAGCATCGGCGCTTACGATCAGTTCAGGCGCTGCGTCGTCAATCCGGGAGGCAAGACTGTGCGAGGCAAAGCCGCCGAATACCACCGAGTGAATGGCGCCGATCCGTGCGCAGGCCAGCATCGCAAATGCCGCCTCGGCGATCATCGGCATGTAGATGAGTACGCGGTCACCGCGCCTGACGCCGAGTGACAGCATCACCGCGGCCATCCGCATCACCTCCGAGTGCAGTTCGGCGAAAGTGTAGGTCCGCTCGATGCCGGTCTCGGTGGAGACGAAGATCAGCGCAGGCTTGTCGGCGAGCGCAGGCAGATGCCGGTCCACGGCGTTGTGGCAAAGATTGGTCTCGCCGCCCAGGAACCAGCGCGCAAAGGGCAGTCTCGAGTCGTCGAGCACTCGGGTAAATGGCCTGTGCCAATCGATCAGTGCGGCCTGCCCAGCCCAGAACGCTTCCCGTTCAGTGATCGAGCGACGGTGGAAAGCTGCCAGTGACGTGTTGTTGGTTGTCATGATGATCTCCCCGAGTCGGTTCGCAGTGTCGGTCGCGACACTTACCGTCGCCTTACGAACCGTTTAATTGCGAATGGTTCTCATTTCGATTAAAATTCACTGATTCCACCTGAGGCGCCTCATGGCGCGCGCGCCGATCATGCAACACGCGATCCTCCGAGCCGTTACCCTCCTCTGCCTCGCCCTGCCCTTCACCGCATCCGCGCAGGCAGCGGTTGTCAATCTCTACTCTGCGCGTCACTACCAGACCGACGAAGCGCTCTACGCCAACTTCACCCGCACCACCGGCATCCGCATCAACCGGATCGAGGCAGGCGATGAAGCGCTGCTCGAGCGGCTGCGCACCGAAGGTCGGGCAAGCCCGGCCGATGTCCTGCTGCTGGTGGATGCGGCGAGGCTATGGAAGGCACAAACCGAAGGGCTGTTCAGCCCGGTACGTTCGGAGCGCCTGGAGGCAAGAATTCCTGCGAGCCTGCGGGCGCCTGCAACCGCCGACGGCATTGCCTGGTTCGGGATTTCCACGCGGGCACGGGTCATTATCGTGAACCGTTCGCGGATGGGATCCGACACCGTATCGTCCTACGCTGACCTGGCCAACCCGGCGCTGAAAGGAAAAGTCTGCACCCGTTCGGCCGCTCATCCGTACATGCTTTCACTCATCGCCGCCATCATCGAGCATCAGGGCGAGGAGGCGGCCACCCAGTGGGCACGCGGCGTGGTGACCAACTTCGCACGCGCCCCGCGGGGCGGCGACACCGACCAGATCAAAGCGGTGGCCAGCGGAGAATGTGCCGTCGCCCTCACCAACACGTATTACCTCGTTCGCATCATGCGGTCCGACAAGCCCGCCGACCGCGAGATGATGGCGAAGCTGCAGGTCATCTGGCCCGATCAGGCTGGCCACGGCGCGCACATCAACGTGACTGGAGGCGGGGTCTTGCGGCACGCAAAGAATCCCGAGGCGGCGCTTCGCTTCCTCGAATATCTCGCGAGCGATGAGGCACAGCGCTATCTGGCTGACGGCAACAACGAGTGGCCCGCCGTTCCCGGCGTACGTACCGAAAATCCGGCGCTTGCCGCGCTTGGTACCTTCAAGGCCGACCCACTGCCGGTCGCCGCGCTCGGCCGCTCACAGGCTGCGGCTGCACGACTGATTGACCGGGTGGGCTGGCGCTAGCCCCCCGCCCGGTACGGGCTCGCGCCCGATCAGCGCGCCGCAGCGATGACCTTGATCTCGACCAGGTAGGCGGGCGTTGCGAGTCGCGATTCGATCGTTGCGCGAGGCGGGGTATGACCCTGCGGAACCCAGGCGTCCCATACCTCATTCATGGCCGCGAAATTCGCGATGTCGCTCAGAAAGATCTGCACCTGCAGCATCCGGGTCTTGTCGGTTCCGGCATCGGCGAGCAACCGATCGATCGTGGCGAGAACCTGTGCGGTCTGTCCCTTCACGTCCTTGCTGGTGTCATCGGCCACCTGGCCAGCCAGATACACCACACCGTTGTGAACCGCCACGTCGCTCATCCGCTTGCCGACATTGATCCGTTTGATGTCACTCATTGAAAGCACTCCTTGAGAAATTGTTCAACCGCATCGATCTGCGGGTGGGGAATCAGGCTGGGCGCATGCCCAACACCTGCAAATTCAATCAGGCGGGCTCTCGGGCCACGCTGCGTCATCTCGTGTGCCGTGGCACGGTCAAGCAGGTCGGACCCGGCGCCACGAATGAGGAGCGTCGGGCAAGCCACCGCGTCATAGAGCGGCCAGAGCGACAGCGGCCCCGAGCCGCCGGCGTTGGCAAACGGTTCGGCAATGCGCGGATCGTAATGCACTCGCCAACGCATGCCGTCACGAACCCAGTAGTGGCGCGCCAGCATGTCCCACCCTGCGTCATCGTGTGGGCCAAAACCCGCAGCGATCGTTTTTGTGTAGGCAAGGCAGGCTTCATAGCTGTCAAAGCTCGGGGCCTTGCCCACGTAGTCGCCAATTCGGCGCAAGCCCTCAGAACTCAGAACCGGTCCCACATCATTGAGCACCAGCGCCGCGATGGGGTTGGCCTGAAGCGACGCGAGACTCATGCCGATCAGCCCGCCCATGGAGGTGCCCACCCATGCCAGGCGCTCGACATCCAGCCTCGCCACCAGGGTGACGCAGTCGGCCAGATACTGGGGAATGGCGTACAGCGCCGAGTTGGCCAGCCGGTCAGAGCGTCCGCGGCCCGCCATGTCCGGACAAATGACCCGATAGTGATGCGAGAGTCGCTCGGCAAGCGCGTCAAAGTCCCGGCCATTGCGGGTGAGTCCGTGAACGCAGAGCACCGCAGGCGGCTGGGGCTCTCCACTCCGACATGGCCACTCCCAGTATCCGATCCGATGCAGGCCCGATGGGCTCGCGCAGGTGACGGTGCGTGCGATGGGTGAATTCATGAATGAGAAAGACCGGTAGGGTTTGGACGGTGCATGCCACCGCCGTACAATCCAGCGCGAATCTTACCGTCTGGAGGACAAGGCAATGCTGAAGGGAAAACTCGCGCTGGTCACCGGGTCAACGAGCGGGATCGGACTGGGCATCGCCCGGGCACTCGCCAGGCAGGGCGCCGACCTGGTACTGAACGGATTTGGCGACCCCTCCGAGATTGCACGACTGCAGGCTGCTCTCGCCACCGAGCATGGCGTGAAAGTGCATTACGAATCGGCCGATCTCACGCGTGCCGCGGAGATCGACGCCATGATGGCGCGCATTGGCGCAGCGCACGGCGGCGTTGACATTCTTGTGAACAATGCGGGCATCCAGCATGTGTCGCCGATCGAATCGTTTCCGGTCGAACGCTGGGATGCGGTCATTGCACTCAACCTGTCGTCCGCATTTCACACCACGCGCTGTGCCATTCCCGGCATGCGGGCCCGCAATTGGGGTCGGATCATCAATATCGCGTCGGCGCATGGCCTGGTCGCCTCGGCTGAGAAAGCCGCCTATGTGGCTGCCAAGCATGGCATCGTCGGACTCACCAAGGTCGTCGCGCTCGAAACCGCGCGCACGGGCATCACCTGCAACGCCATCTGCCCGGGCTGGGTATTGACGGCCCTGGTGCAGAAGCAGATTGACGCGCGCGCCGCTCAGACAGGCGTTTCGCCCGAGGCGGCCCGCCTTGCGCTGCTCGGCGAGAAGCAGCCCAGCCTCGAGTTCGTCACACCCGAGCAACTCGGCGAGCTTGCGGTGTTCCTGTGCTCGCCTGCCGCTGATCAGGTGCGGGGCGCTGCGTGGTCGATTGACGGCGGATGGACGGCGCAATAAGCATCAGTTGCTCTCGCCCGTTCGCACCCGCCAGTATCGTGCAGGTGTATCGCGGGCGCGCTCGATCAGCCACGGACCGCCTGCCTGACCGGCCTGCACGGTGAGTGCGCCGTGGTGGTCGGTTCTGAGAATCTCAACGCCCGCGTCCTGGTAGCGGGCGAGCACGCGCGGCGTGGGGTGGCGAAACCGGTTCCGATAGCCCACCTGAAAGATCGCCACGCTGGGGCTGACGGCAGCAAGGAACAACGGCGAAGAGGACGTGTTGCTTCCATGGTGCGGGGCCAGCAGCAGATTGCTTTTCAGGCGATCGCCCAGCCGCGCAACCAGGTCATTTTCCTGGCGCGCCTCGATATCGCCCGCGAGCAAGGCTGACCCGGCAGGAGACTCGATTTTCAGCACGCAGCTGAGCGCATTGGTGGGCGAGCGCGCCGCGCCCGGTGGAAACTCCGGGCCTGGATGAAGGAACTCGAATCGAACCTCCCCCCACTGCCAGGCATCGCCCCGGCGGCATGGCGTGTGCTGAGACACGCCGGCAAGCAGGCGATGCCCCTGCGGAACCGAGCTGAACACACGCCTGGCGCCCGCAAGCCTGAGCACGCTCGCAGCGCCTCCCGAGTGATCGATGTCGGCGTGAGAAATCACCAGCGCATCGAGAGAGGAGATTCCCCGACTTCGAAGCCATGGCACAACCACCCGCGCCCCGGCATCTGCCCCCGCCTCCCATCCGGGGCCAGTGTCGTACAGCAGCCGCTTGCCGCCTGCCTCCACGAGCACTGCCATGCCCTGACCGATATCGAGCGCACTGAGCCTGAAACCCGCGGCCGGAACCGGTTCGGGCCCCCTTGCGAAAAGCGGCAGCAAGCCCAGTGCCCAGAGCGCCCGGACTGGCACCGGCCTGGGTGCAAGCAGCACCGCCACAGCGACCGCAGCGAGTACCAATGACAGCGGGTCGGGACGCGCCAGCACCACGGCGCCGCCGGGCCAGGATGCCATGACCCTCAGCGCATCCAGCATCCAGCCGGTGGGGACAGCGATGACCGGTGCGAGCCACTCGGCCACCGCGGGCAAGGTCAGAGCGAGCGCGCTCAGCAGCAGCACTGCCGGCGTCACCAGCCCAGATACCAGCGGCACCGCCCAGGCATTGGCGAGCGGACCGATCAGGGACAGGGTCGAAAAGAACAGCGCACCGAGCGGCAGAAGCGACAGGGTTGCTGCCCACTGGCTCTGGACCGCCTCGCGCAGCGCGCGACGGAGGGCGGAGAGGCGGGCGCTTGCCGCGCGTGGCGGGCTCGCACGGACCACACTGGCATGGAGCACGATCGCTGCGACCGCGGCAAACGACAGCCAGAAGCCGGCCGCAAGCGGTGCCCAGGGGTCGAACACGCACACCACCGCCGCTGCCAGACTCAGGATGCGTGCGAGCGAGCGGCTGCGGCCACTTGCCAGCGCCCAACCCGCTACGGCAAGCATCCAGCAGGTACGCTGAGCCGGAATTCCCCAACCGGCAAGCCCCGAGTAGAGGAAGGCCACCGTTATTGCAAAACACCACTGCAGACGCTGCGCGGGCACGCGCAACAGGAGACCCGAGCGCGCAACCCAGCGACGTTGCAGCATCCGGCGCCCCAGTCCGCCGGCGATCGCGGCCAGCATGGTGATGTGAAGACCCGAGATGCTCATGAGATGCGCGACGCCAGTGCGGTTGAAGACGTCCCAGTCGCTCGCGGAGATGGCTGCCTGATCACCGTATGCGAGCGCGAGCAGCACCCCGCTGGCATCAACGCGCTGTGCGCTCAATGCGCTGTCGAGCGCAGCGAGCCCCGCCGCCCGCGCAGCCTCGAACAGTGTTCGGAGGCTCATGTGCCAGCCTTCCAGGCGTTGATTCGAGGGCTCACCTGCCCTGGGCTTTCTTACGTAGCCAAGTGCGGCCACACCCTCCTGGAGCATTCGCAATTCGGCATCAAACAGACCGGGATTGACGGTGGCCGCCGGCTGCTTCAACCGGACATGGAGCTGCCAGCGTTCACCGGGCGCGAGGGCGACTGGCGGACTTGCCTCATCAGGGGGCACCGCGCCACGCGAAAAACTGCCTGACCAGCCGAGCCGGATTCGGCGACCGATGGGGCAATCGGGTTCGGGTTGGGCACAACCCGTTACATGGAAACCAAACCTCAGCCCCTGCGAAGAGCGCAAGGGCAATTCGTCGACATAGCCCTCGAGCAACAGATCACGGCCCTCAAGCGATGGAGGGATGCGCGACTGAAGCGCATCCGTGGCCAGCCAGGCCGCCCAGCAAAAGCCGATGACTGCGGTAATGAGCCAGCCACCCCATGCAGCGCGACGCCAGAGCAGCGCCCCGACGCAGCAGCCAAATGCGACGCCGAGGATGACTTGCGCTGACGGCAGCACGCTCCACTGCTGAAGTGCGAGACAGCCGACAACGAAGGCCGAGGCTGGGGGTGGAGGGGGAAATCCGCGCAGTCGCGCAAAAATTTGCATCGCGCCATCTTGCTGCTGGACGATACGCCAACCCGCAAGGCGCTCACCCTGGGGCGCTAGGTCGGATGGCTGGCAGCCGAGGATCCGGCGTGCGCTCCCACTTCGCACCAGTACGCGAGTCGCGGCAACGCACGGACGGCATTGGCTGTGGTCAGACGCGCCACTTCCTCGCCACTGCAGCCGCGCAGGCCAGCGAGCGTCTCTGCGATGCGCGCGATCTCGGCGGGAGCGTTTCGTCCAGGATGCAGCCAGGCTGGCGAAATATCGGGTGCATCGGTCTCAAGCACCAGCGCCTCAGGCGGAAGTTCGCGCGCCAGCCGGCGGATACGAAGGGCGCGCTCAAAGGTCATCGCCCCGCCAAACCCGAGCACACAACCCTGGCGCAGAAACGCAGCTGCCTGCTGTGAACTGCCATTGAATGCATGCGCGATGCCGCGCGTCACGCCGGCCTGCCTGAGGTGCTTCAACACCTGGTCCTGAGCCTGTCGGACATGCAGAACAACCGGCAGATCGAACTCCCGCGCGAGCTTCAGCTGCGCCGAAAAAAAACGCGATTGCCGGGCCCTGTCGAGCCCTGGAACAAAGTGATCGAGACCGATTTCGCCAACCGCCACCAGCGCGGGATCATCACGGCACGCGCGCAGGGCCTTGCGCAAGTGCTCGAGATCATCATCATGGGCCTGATCGACCAGCATGGGGTGAATGCCGAGCGCGTACACCAGTCCGACATGCTCGCGGCAGAGCGCACGCAAGGGCTCGAAGGCGGCCACTTGAACCGCGGGCAGCACCATCACGCCAACACCCGCAGCGTGCGCCTGCCGGATCACCGACTCGCGGTCCACGCCAAATTCGGCGGCATCGAGATGACAATGCGTATCGATGAGCATGCGCGGCCGCTCAGCGTCTTGCCACCAGCCGCCCATCGCTCAGGGCGAGCACACGATCGGCCCGCGCAGCCAGCTCTTCGTCATGCGTGACGATGACGAAGGCGGTGCCAAGCTCACGCCGCAACTCGCCGATCAGATCGAACATCCGGCGCGCGGTGCTGCGATCAAGATTGCCCGTCGGTTCATCGGCCAGCACGCACGACGGTGCGGTAACGAGGGCCCGGGCAAGCGCCACCCTCTGCCGCTCGCCCCCGGAGAGCTGCCCGGGTCGATGAGCCAGCCGCTCGGCGAGCCCGACCCGCGCAAGCATCGCCCGGGCAGCCTCTTCGGCCTCGCGCGCGGGCAGCCGCCTTACCCTGAGCGGCATCGCCACATTCTCGAGCGCGCTGAACTCGGGCAGCAGGTGATGAAACTGGTAGACAAAGCCGAGCATGCGATTGCGCAGCGCCCCCAGCGCCGATGCCGAGAGCGGTGCGATCGCCACGCCGCCCCAGTGAACGACGCCTTCGTCTGGTGTATCAAGGCCTCCGAGCAAGTGGAGCAAGGTGCTCTTGCCACTTCCCGATGCCCCCACGATCGCGATCTGTTCACCCGCCTGAACCGAGAGGTCTACCGCACTCAGGACCCTGAGGGTGGAGCTGCCGCTTGAGTAGACACGGCCCACCGCAGCGCAGTCGAGTACCGGGTGCGTCATGGCGGGCGCGTGCCTACTCGTAGCGCAGCGCCTCAGCGGGCTTGACCGCTGCGGCACGAAGGCTGGGATAAATGGTGGCGATCAACGCCATGGCGCATGAGGTGAGACCGATGGTGAGCACATCGGCGGCGTGCAGGTCGCTTGGCAGGTAGTCGATGAAGTAGATCCCCTTGGGCAGCACCTGCAGGGAAAACCAGCGCTCGAGGGCTGCCACCACCGGACCCACGTTGAGCGCGAGGAGCGTGCCCAGGGACAGTCCGAGAAACGTGCCCAGCAGACCAACAGTCGAGCCCTGAATCATGAATATCCGCATGATCGCCCCGGGGGTGGCGCCAAGCGTTCGCAGAATCGCGATGTCTGCCTGCTTGTCGGTCACCGTCATCACCAGCATGGACACAAGATTGAAGGCTGCCACCGCAATGATGAGCGTGAGGATCACGAACATCATCCGCTTCTCGATCTGCACCGCCGCAAACCAGTTGCGGTTCTCCGACGACCAATCCCGAACCAGCAGGTCGGCCGGCAGTGCGCGCGCCAGATCACGCGCCACCGCAGGCGCGCCCATCATGTCGCGGGTCATCAGGCGTACGCCACTTACTCCCTCGACGCGGAACAACCGGGCTGCGTCATCGTGATGCATCAACACGAGGCTGCTGTCGTATTCGTAGTGTCCTGAGTCAAAGATCGCCACAACGGTGAACTGCCGAAGGCGCGGCATCACGCCCGCTGGCGTGGCGGTTCCCTGCGGCGCGATGAGGGTGATGCGATCACCCAGTGCGACCAGCCACTGCGACGCGAGCTCGCGCCCCACCGCGATGTTGAACTGCCCGCCCACCAGCTGCTCGAGCGAGCCCCGGTTCATCCGCGACGCGAACTCGGCCACACGCGCCTCAAGCGAGGGATCGATCCCGCGAACCATGACCCCTCGCATGGTGCCGTCGCGCGACAGCATGGCCTGTCCGGCCACAAACGGCGCGCCGTCGACCACTTGCGGATGTCTGCGCGCCTCGGCAAGCACCGGGCGCCAGTCAAGAATGGGGGCGCGTCCCGCCAGAATTTCGATGTGGGAGAGCACCCCCAGCATCCGGTCACGGACTTCCTTCTGGAAGCCGTTCATCACCGACAGGACGGTGATCAGGGCCGCCACCCCCAACGCGATGCCGGCCACCGACAGCGCAGAAATGAACGATATGAATCCATTGCGCCTGCCGGAGCGGCGTCCGGCGCGCGTGTAGCGAAGACCAATCGAGAGTTCAAAGGGGACTTGCATCGGCGCGGGGGAGTTTGCCATAGAATCGCCGCGTGGCATTGACCGTCCTCTGCGCTGGCGCGCTCAACTCTTTCGCGTCGGCATCCTCCCCTCACTCGGCCGACCCCAGCCGCGCAGCTGGATCATTGGCCACGCGGCGGCCGCCGGCCCCCGCTGCCATGCGATTTTTCGCGCGGGCTGGCACCCCGTCCATTGTTCGGGCGCCAGTCGCGGCAGGCGAGGCGCTTCCGATCGAGTCGGGCGAGGAGGCATGGCTTCGCGAGCGGTTTTCATTGGCTCAAAGCGCCAGCGCCGCAGCCGCCGCTGGCCATGTGGCGGGCGCCACGCCCGGCGCGCTGATCCTTCGGCCTGTTCATTTGCACGCAGGGCTTGATCATCTGGTCCTCGAGCCTCCTGCCCATCTCGGGCTCAGCGATGAGCATGCGAAGGCGCTCTTCATCGCGGCAGCCGACTGGCTCGCCCCGGAGCCGATCGGGCTACGCTTTCTGTCACCCTGCCTGTGGGAAATCACCGAGCCTCACCCAGAGCGCACGGGCTTTGGCCAGTTGCGCGGCGCTTCATCGACGCGCGCAAGCGGGCGCAACATCGATCTCTGGCTGCCGCGCGGACCCAGCGCGCGCGCCTGGCGCAGGCTGATGAACGAAGTGCAGATGCTCTGGCATACACACCCGATCAACGCCGAGCGCGAGGCTGCCGGGCTCAAGCCGGTCAACGCGCTCTGGCTGGAAGGCGTGGTTCCGGATGGGTTGCCGCCCGCCTTTGACCTGGTCGCCAGCGCGGATCCGGTTCTGGTCGGACTTGCATACGCAAGCGGCGCGAAGCTTCTGCCCGGCGTGACTGACACGCCGCTGCCACCGGTTGCTCGCGACCAGAATGTTTTGCTGGATGCGCCGTTCTGGCGGGAAGCAGTCGCAAGCGGGTCCGATCAGGCCTGGGAGGATGGCTGGCGTCGGTTCGAGGAATGGTTTCTGTACACCACCGCCCAGAATGGTGCGAAGTGGTGGCAGGGAGCCGTGCTGGTGCTTACGGGAGAGTGCTCGGCACACATCCTCGCCCTGCCCCGCCTTCCCGCCTGGCGCATCTGGCGACGGACCGCGCCTGCGAGCTGGTTCGTCGAATCCGCCCCGCCCGCCTGAAGCCATCGCGTCATGAAGCATCGCGAGGTTCACCCTCCCAGCCTGTCAAGGCTCACCGCGCAGGGCATGCCGCCGCTTCTCGCACGCGTCTATGCGGCCCGAGGGGTTAGCGACATGTCCATGCTGGGGGACACGCTTGACGGGATGCTGCCCCCCACCGCCCTGAAGGGCATCGGAGATGCGGTCAGTCTGCTGACCCAGGCCATTGCGGGCGATCAGAAAATCCTGATCATCGCCGACTACGACTGCGACGGTGCCACGGCGTGTGCCGTGGCCGTGCGCGGACTCAGGATGATGGGCGCACAGGTTGATTACCTGGTGCCGAATCGCCTGGTGCACGGGTATGGCCTGACGCCGCCCATCGTTGAACTCGCACTCAAGCACCCGCGACTCGGCCGCCCCGCGCTACTGGTGACCGTGGACAACGGCATCGCCAGTCATGAGGGCATTCAGGCGGCCAACGCAGCGGGGCTTCAGGTGCTCGTCACCGACCACCATCTGCCTGCCGATACGCTCCCAAGCGCTGCAGCCATCGTCAACCCGAATCAGCCGGGATGCGCGTTTCCCAGCAAGAATCTGGCTGGCGTCGGGGTGATGTTCTATGTGCTCGCAGCCTTGCGCGCGCGCCACCGGGACCATGCACCCCATTCGCGAGCCGCACAGGCACCGCTTCAGACACTCCTCGATCTCGTGGCACTGGGCAGCATCGCTGACGTCGTGCGGCTCGATGAGAACAATCGCCGTCTGGTGCATGCCGGTCTGCGCCGCATTCGCGCAGGCCAGGCCTGCGCCGGTATCGCCGCCTTGTTTGCACAGGCCGGGCGTGATCCTCGGTCGGCCACGAGCAGCGACCTCGGTTTTGTGGTGGGGCCACGAATCAACGCGGCCGGCCGCCTTGCCGATATCTCGCTCGGCATTGCCTGCCTTCTGACAGACGATCCAGTCGAGGCTGCGCAGCGGGCGCAGGAACTCGACGCCATCAATCGCGACCGCCGCGAGCTCGAGCAAACCATGCGCGAACAGGCCATCGCCAGTGTCGGCGCGCCGCCGGACAATGCCTGCAGCATCGTTGTTCATGACCCGAGCTGGCATGAAGGCGTGATCGGCCTGGTGGCGGGGCAACTCAAGAATCGCTTTGGGCGCCCGGCGTTCGCGTTTGCGCCCAGCGCTGACCGATCGGGCTGGCGGGGTTCGGGGCGGTCTGTTCCCGGCATCCATCTTCGCGACGCCCTCGATCTCGTGAGTAAACGCATGCCCCATCTGATCAGCCGTTTCGGCGGCCATGCGATGGCGGCCGGGCTGAGCCTGTCAGGCGATTCGGTCAACGCTTTCGCGCAGACGCTTGAGCAGGTCCTCGTTGACACTGCCGACCCCGAGTGCCTGCAACCCGAACTGATTGCCGACGGGGAGCTCGACCCGGGCGAGGCGAGCCTGGAAATTGCCGAGGCGCTTGGCAGACAGGTCTGGGGGCAGGGGTTTCCCGAACCCATCTTCGCCTGGCGTTTTCGCGTACTCGGCCAGCGGATCGTGGGCGAGCGTCATCTCAAACTCGAGCTGATGGCCGGCCGGCGCCGCTTCGATGCGATTGCCTTCGGCCGCGACCAGCCCCTGCCCGCCGCTCCGCTCCTCGCCTACCGGTTGTCGGTCAACGAGTACCGGGGCATGCGATCGCTTCAGCTGGTGATCGAGGAGTGCGAGGAGGAGACCGGGCTATAATTGCGGGTTACCCTCAACCGGCAGACCCCACCATGGAAGCTGAGCGTCTCAATCAGCTCGAATCGCTCCTCTCCGACCTCGCGCGTCGGGTGCAAGACCTTCGGGGGTATCTTTGACTTCGATGTCAAACGGTCCCGGCTCGAAGAAATCAATCGCCAGTTGCAGGCCCCGGACGTCTGGAGCGACGCTCAAAAAGCGCAGGATCTAGGTCGGGAAAAAAAACAGCTCGACCAGGTCGTTGAGCGAATCCAGTCGATCGATGCCGGTCTGGCCGATGCGCGCGAGCTCTCCGATATTGCCCGCTCGGAGAACGACGACGACACCCTGATCGCAGTCGAATCCGACACCGCCACCCTTCGCGAGCAGGTGGAACTGCTCGAGTTCCGGCGCATGTTCGCCAACCCTGCCGATCCGAGCAACTGCTTCCTGGAAATTCAGTCCGGCGCAGGCGGCACCGAGGCGCAGGACTGGGCGCAAATGCTGCTTCGGCAGTACCTCCGTTACTGCGAGCGAAAGGGCTTGAACGCCGAGCTTCTGGAGGAGTCACCTGGCGATGTGGCCGGTATCAAGGGCGCCACGCTCAAGGTGGAAGGCGAATACGCCTACGGCTTTCTGCGCACCGAAACCGGGATCCACCGCCTGGTTCGAAAGTCGCCATTTGATTCAAGCGGCGGCCGGCACACGTCATTCGCCTCGGTTTATGTTTATCCGGAGGTCGACGATTCCATCCAGATCGACATCAACCCGGCCGACCTCCGGATCGACGTGTTCCGTGCCTCGGGCGCGGGTGGCCAGCACGTGAACAAGACCGAATCGGCGGTTCGAATCACCCATCATCCAAGTGGCATCGTGGTGCAGTGTCAGAACGACCGTTCACAGCACCGCAACCGCGACGAAGCCATGAAGATGCTGCGCGCACGGCTTTTTGAACTGGAAATGCGCAAACGCCGTGCCGAGCAGGACAAGGTCGAGGCCTCCAAAACCGATATCGGCTGGGGCCACCAGATCCGTTCCTATGTGCTCGATCAGTCGCGCATCAAAGACCTGCGCACCAACGTCGAGATCAGCAACACCCGTTCTGTCCTCGATGGCGACCTCGACGAATTCATCGCAGCCAGCCTCAAGCAGGGTGTCTGACCGGACCGAACGCGGAGACGCAATTGACCGACCCCACACCACCTACCGACGCCACGCCAGACACACCACCGGTCGACGAGAACGCCATCATCACCGAGCGCCGTGCCAAGCTTGGCCGGTTGCGCGAACAGGGCATTGCCTTTCCCAATGATTTTCAGCCAGCGCACCGCGCGACCGACCTGGCGGAGCATCATGGTTTCAAAACCCGGGAACAACTGCAGGCCGACCAGATTCGCGTGAGCGTCGCAGGCCGGATCATGCTCAAACGGGTTCAGGGCAAGGCAAGCTTTGCCACCATCCAGGATGGCACGGGTCGCCTTCAGCTCTGGATGAATGACGAGGGAATCGGCGCCGCGCTCCACGAGTCGTTCAAGCACTGGGATCTCGGCGACATCATCGGCGTCGAAGGCGAACTCTTCAAGACCATGAAGGGCGAGCTGTCAGTGCGCTGCTCCGCGCTTCGCATGCTCGCCAAGTCGCTGCGGCCCCTGCCCGACAAGTTCCACGGTGTGGCCGATCAGGAAATCCGCTACCGACAGCGCTATGTCGATCTGATTGCCAACCAGGAGACGCGCGACACCTTCATCGCGCGGAGCCGCACCATCAGTGCCATTCGGGCCTTCATGGTGTCGCATGGCTTTCTCGAAGTCGAAACCCCGATGCTGCACCCCATTCCCGGGGGCGCGAGTGCCCGGCCCTTCATCACCCATCACAACGCGCTCGATCAGCAGATGTACCTGCGGATCGCGCCAGAGCTTTATCTGAAGCGGCTGATCGTGGGTGGATTTGAACGCGTCTATGAGATCAACCGCAATTTTCGCAATGAGGGCATCTCGCCGAGGCACAACCCAGAATTCACCATGATGGAGTTCTACGCCGCCTACACCGACTATCGCTGGCTGATGGACTTCACCGAACAGATCCTGCGCGACGCGGCGCTGGCCGCCACCGGCAGCACCACCCTCACCTATCAGGGACGCACCCTCAACCTGGGCGAGCCCTTTGCGCGCCTCACCATCGCGCAGGCCATCACCCGGCATGCGCCGCGCTACGCAAGCGCCGCACTCGACGATCCCCAGTGGCTGCGGGCTGAGCTTCGCAAGCAAGGCGTGGATACCAGCGATCCGGCGCTTGTGCGCGCGGGGGTCGGCGCGCTGCAACTCGCGTTGTTTGAAGAGGTCGCCGAGTCCAGGCTTCACGACCCTACCTTCATCATCGACTATCCGGTTGAAGTATCGCCGCTTGCGAGGGTCAGCGATCGGGCCCCAGCCACCACCGAACGCTTCGAGCTTTTCATCGCCGGACGCGAACTCGCCAACGGCTTCTCGGAATTGAATGACCCCGAGGACCAGGCCGCGCGATTTCACAGTCAGGTCGAGGCCAAGCATGCAGGCGACGAAGAGGCCATGCACTTTGATGCCGACTACATCCGCGCGCTGGAATACGGTATGCCTCCCACCGGCGGTTGCGGCATTGGCATCGACCGCCTGGTGATGCTTCTGACCGATCGCGCGAATATCCGGGACGTGGTGCTGTTTCCAGCACTTCGCCGCGAAGACTGACCGCCTCCAGAACCGCTGGCATTGCTCCATTGAAGCCTGTTGCCCGACCCCGTACCGGGCACGCGGTGCTGGCACTGGGTGTCACCCAGATCATCGGCTGGGGCACAACCTTTTATGTTCCGGCGATTCTTTCGCGCCCCATTGCCGAGTCGCTGGATCTGCCCCTGCTGGGTGTCCTCGGTGCCTATTCCTGGGCGCTGCTCCTCTCGGGTTTGTTGTCGAGACGAATCGGCGCGCTGATCGATCGCTACGGTGCTGCGCCCCTTCTAGCGGGGGCATCGCTTCTGGCTGCTGCGGCGCTCGCGTTGCATGCCACCGCGGAGAGTCTGCTGCCCATCTGGATCGCCTGGAGCCTGATCGGGCTTGGCATGCGAGCAATGCTGTATGACGGCGCCTTCGCTGCCCTTACCGCGCTGGCAGGCCCGGGGGCGCGCCGCGCGATCTCATTGCTGACCCTGATGGGTGGATTGGCCTCCACCGTATTCTGGCCGATCAGCCATCTGCTGCTGGAATCGCTCGGCTGGCGTGGCACGCTTGCCGTCTATGGTGCGCTCAATCTGCTGATCTGCGCACCGCTCCATTTCCGGTTTGCCGGCAGCCTGCCGAGCCGTGATGAACCGCACGGTCGGAGCGAGGCGCCAACATCGGTGCCTGCGCTGGCAAGGTCCGACGTGCCCCCCTTGGCTCACGCCGACGCGCGTGCACGATGGGCCCGCATCGCGGTCACACTGCTTGCCACCGCGTTCGCCTGCCACGCCTTCATCTGGTCGTCGCTCGCCGTGCATCTGCCCGAGTTGCTGCAGGGGCTCGGGCTGGGGGCTGGACTTGCTGTCACCGTCGCCTCGTTGATGGGTCCGGCCCAGGTGCTGGCCCGGTCGGCCGAACTGTTTGCACAACGATGGCTGTCACCGGTTGCACTGGCGGTCCCGGTGTTTGCCATGCTGCCGTTGTCGCTGGTGCCACTGGCCCTGCCGCTGCCGCAGACAATCGCAGCGATTGCGTTTGTAGCCCTCTACGGCTGCAGCAACGGCCTGCTCACCATTCTGCGCGGCGCGCTTCCGCTTGCGCTGATCGGATCACGCGGCTTTGGCGAACTGCTGGGACGTCTTGCCGCACCGTCGCTCTTTGTATCGGCCTTGTCGCCACTCATCTTCGGACAGGTTCTCGAGATGTGGGGTGCAGCGGTCTCGGCCAGTCTTCTGTTCCTCGCCGGAATCGGCTGTACCGTGGCCGCTGCCGCGCTGGTGCGCCATGCACGGCGCGCACCGTCCGAAACCGGGGCTCCCCTCTGACCCGTCAGCCTGCGACGGGAGGCAGGCGCGTCGGAGGCACCGCCGCACGCCGGTTTGAAGTCCGGGCCCGTGAAAACCCAGGCGGCTGCGCCGATACGGCCAGCCCCTGTGGAACTCAGCCGGCTTCGTCGATCCAGGCCTGCTGGATGGCCTCGAGCACGCGCTCACCCGAGCGCTCGGGCGCATCATCGAACCCGGGCAGCGTGAGCACCTTCTGTCTCAGATCGGTAAAACGGATCACCTTGGGGTCTATCTCAGGATAGCGCTCTGCCAGTTCGACCGCTATCTCCTGAACATCTGTCCACTTCATCGGGCCCTCGCCTTCGGATCAGTGATCTTCGCGCGCATGGTTGATTGTGTATTTCGGGATTTCAATGGTGAGGTCGACCTGCGCCAACTTGATCTGACACGAAAGTCGGGATTGCGAGGTCAGCCCCCAGGCCTTGTCCAGCATGTCGTCTTCGTCGTCGGTCGCGGGCTCAAGCGATGACAGCCCCTCACGCACAATGACATGACAGGTCGTGCACGCACACGACATGTCGCAGGCATGCTCGATCCGAATGCCGTGATCGAGCAGCACCCTGCAGAGCACCGAGCCCGGAGGCGCGTCGAAACGCGCACCGTCCGGGCACAACGCCGCGTGGGGAAGAATTGAAATGACAGGCATCGCACCCCTTTCTGGGTCAGTCAATCTGATCGATTCGCCGGCCGGATAGCGCGCGCGATATCGCGCGATCCATTCGCCGGGCCGCGAAGTGCTCGGTACCGCGAGCGAGCGCATCAACCGCCTGCCTGACCGTGTCGGCATCGGTTCCACCCCGCGCTTCAACCACACGCGCGAGAAGCGATTCCACGACCGAGCGCTCGGCCTCCGAGAGCAGTTCGCCGTCAGCGACAAGGGCCGCACGCGTTGCTTCGAAAAGGCGATCGGCCTCCACCTGCTGCTCGCGCAGCGCCCGCGCGTCGCGATCAGCGCCCGCCGACAGAAACGACTGCTGGAGCATGTTGGCGATTTCATCGTCGCTCAAGCCATACGACGGACGAACGGTCACGGCTGCCTTCACGCCGCTGGCCTGCTCGCATGCGGTGACCGACAACAAGCCGTCGGCGTCCACCTGAAAGCTCACCCGAATTCGAGCCGCACCCGCGCTCATGGGCGGAATCCCGCGCAATTCAAACCGTGCGAGCGAACGGCAATCGGACACCAGTTCGCGCTCGCCCTGAACCACATGGATGGCAAGCGCGGTCTGCCCATCACGAAACGTTGTGAATTCCTGCGCACGCGCCACCGGAATGGTGGAGTTTCGAGGAACGATCTTCTCGACCAGTCCGCCCATCGTTTCCAGACCAAGCGACAGCGGAATGACGTCGAGCAGCAGCCAGTCATCTCCCTCGCCACGGTTGCCAGCAAGCAGATTCGCCTGCATCGCAGCGCCAATGGCGACCACGCGGTCGGGATCGATATCCGAGAGCGGTGTACGCCCGAAAAAACTCGCCACCGCGGCTCGTACGGCCGGCGTGCGCGTGGCGCCTCCCACCAGCACCACCGCGCCTGCATCGGCTGCGTCGATCCGCGCGTCGCGAAGCGTGCGCCTCACTACGGTGATGGTGCGCGCGACGAGATCGGCGGTCAACGCATCAAGCCGCTCGCGTGCAAGCGGCAGACGTACTGCCGACGCGTCGGACAGCGGACACGAGAACGTGGTGAGGGTGGCCTCGGACAACGCTTCCTTCGCGCGCCGAGCCTCAACGGTCATGGCCCGCAGGTCGGCTGACGACAGGACCCCTGCAGCCAGCGCACTGCCAATGGGATCCGGCTCCTTGACCGATACGAGACCCGTCTCCCGCAGTGCCCACTCGACGATGCGGCGGTCAAAGTCATCGCCGCCCAGCGCCGAATCACCGCCGGTTGCCACGACCTCGAAAACGCCACGACTGAGGTGCAGCACCGATACGTCGAACGTGCCCCCACCCAGGTCGAACACGACCACACGGCCTTCGACGCCGTTGTCCAGCCCGTAGGCGATCGCCGCAGCCGTGGGCTCGTTCAAAAGCCGGAGCACCTCGAGGCCTGCGAGCCGCGCAGCGTCCTTGGTAGCCTGGCGCTGCGCGTCGTCGAAATACGCGGGTACTGTGATCACCGATCCGTACAGCTCGCCACCCAGGGTCATTTCCGCGCGCCGGCGCAGAACCTTGAGGATCTCGGCCGATACCTCGACCGGGCTCTTGTCACCCGCGCGCGTCTGAAGCCGGACCATTCCCGGCGCGTCGATGAAGCGATAGGCGGTGCGGTACCGGCGAGCATCCTCCAGCCCACGCCCCATGAAACGTTTCACCGATACGATGGTGTTGTCAGGGTCGGCTATGGCGCGCGCCGCCGCCTCGGCACCGACCGCTATGCGACCGTCGTCACAGTAACTCACCACCGAAGGCAGGAGGGCATGGCGATGCTCGTCTTCGAGCACCTCCGGAATACTGGATCGCACCGCCGCCACCAGCGAATTGGTCGTACCAAGGTCGATGCCCACCGCAAGCCGCCGCTGGTGCGGCTCGGGTGACATACCGGGTTCCGAGATCTGGAGAAGAGCCATCAGGCCGCCGACAGGAGAGTAGAAATCAGGAAAGGTCGTCGAGCGCCTCGTCGACCTGCTCGGAAAACCGCTCGATATACATGAGTTGCCCCACCAGGCTTGCCGCAGCCTCGAAGTCGGCGCGGGTATCGATGAGTTCGGTCACGGTGCTCAGCGCCCTCCGCCGGGCCTCGGCCACCTCGACCTGCAGCGCCTGAAGATCAGGGCGGCGAGCGGCCAGCCTCGCCTCATCGAGCGCCTCACGCCATTCCATCTGCTCAGTCAGAAATTCAGCCGACGCGCCAGCCCGGGCCGCGTTGTCAACCGAAATGCCCTCCAGTCGGCACAGGTAGGCCGCACGGCTGCAAGGATCCCGCAGGCAACGCCAGGCTTCATTGGCAAGCGTGGCTGCCTGCATGGCGAGTCTGCGCTGCTCAGGCGAGTCGGTGACGAACCGGTCGGGGTGCACTGCAGCCACCAGATCGCGGTACTGCTGCTCCAGGAACTGCTCGTCGATCGCAAACGTACGAGGCAGGTTGAAGAGGTCGAAGTAGTTCTTGTCGAGAAGCAGCATCAGCTAGCCTGGTGCGGCAGCAACGCCGCCCGCGCCGACGGAATGGAAGATGACAGGAAAGGCGGTGAAACAGCGCGCGATCAAACCTGGAACGATTCGCCGCAGCCGCACTCGCCTTTCACATTGGGGTTGTTGAACCGAAAGCCCTCGTTCAAGCCCTCGCGAACGAAGTCGAGTTCGGTGCCATCGAGATAGGCGAGGCTTTTGGGATCAACGATCACCGTGACCCCATGGCTCTCGAAGAAGACGTCTTCGGGCTGCCCCTCGTCGGCATACTCAAGCTTGTAGGCGAGGCCCGAACAGCCCGTGGTACGAACGCCCAGGCGCAATCCAATGCCGCGCCCCCGGCGGGTGATGAAGCGGCTGATGTGCTGCGCCGCCGATTCTGTAAGCGTGACCGCCATGACCCGATCTCCTCAGGCGGCCTTCTGGGCGTCGGCCCCATGCTTGCGGCGGTAATCTTCCACCGCCGCCTTGATGGCATCTTCGGCAAGGATGGAACAGTGGATCTTGACCGGGGGCAGCGCCAGCTCGTCGGCAATTTGCGTGTTGCGAATTTCCACTGCCTGGTCGAGCGTCTTGCCCTTCACCCATTCGGTCACCAGTGAGGACGAAGCGATCGCAGAACCGCAGCCATAGGTCTTGAAGCGCGCATCTTCGATCACGCCCTGATCATTGACCCGGATCTGCAGCTTCATGACATCACCGCATGCGGGTGCGCCCACCATGCCGGTTCCAACGCTCGGATCGTTCTTGTCGAGCGAACCGACGTTGCGGGGATTCTCATAATGATCGATTACTTTTTCGCTGTAGGCCATCGCCATCTCCCTGCCTGAAACATGGGACCAGTCGGCCCCGTCACCTGCTGAATTCCGATCTGTCGGGCTAGTGCGCCGCCCACTGCACGGTGTTGAGGTCGACACCGTCCTTCACCATTTCCCAGAGCGGCGACATGTCGCGAAGCTTGCCCACCTTGTTCTGGATGAGCTTCACCGCATGATCGATCTGTTCTTCGGTCGTGAACCGCCCGATGGAGAACCGGATGGAAGAATGGGCCAGTTCATCGCTGCGCCCGAGCGCCCGCAGCACATACGACGGCTCAAGGCTCGCCGAGGTACACGCCGAACCGCTCGACACCGCGATGTCCTTGATCGCCATGATCAGCGACTCGCCCTCGACGTAGTTGAAACTGATGTTGAGGTTGTGGGGTACCCGACGCTCGAGATCGCCGTTCACGTACACCTCTTCCATCTGCTGGATGCCGGCAAGCAGGCGATCACGAAGCACACGGATACGCTCGTTTTCCGTTCCCATTTCCTGACGCGCCAGACGGAACGCCTCGCCCATGCCGACAATCTGATGCGTGGGCAGGGTGCCGGAACGGAACCCACGCTCGTGACCACCACCATGGATCTGCGCCTCGATACGGACACGCGGCTTGCGGCGGACATAAAGTGCGCCCATGCCCTTTGGCCCATAGGTTTTATGCGCCGAGAACGACATGAGATCGACCTTCAGTGTGGCGAGGTCGATGGGAAGCTTGCCCGTGGCCTGGGCCGAGTCGACATGGAAAACAATGCCGCGTTCCCGGCACAACTCGCCGATGGCCGCCACATCCTGAATCACGCCTATTTCGTTGTTCACGAACATGATCGACATGACAATGGTGTCGGGGCGGATGGCCGCCTTCAGCATGTCAAGGTCGATCAGACCGTCGGGCCGGACATCGAGGTAGGTGACCTCAAAACCGTGCCGCTCCAGCTCCCGCATGGTGTCTAGCGTGGCCTTGTGCTCGGTTTTGGTCGTAATGAGATGACGGCCCCGTTCGCGGTTGAACTGCGCAGCGCCCTTGACAGCCAGATTGATCGACTCGGTGGCGCCGGAGGTCCAGACAATTTCCCTGGCATCGCATCCCACCAGCGCAGCGACCTGCTCCCGCGCTTCCTCAACCGCCCGCTCCGCCTCCCAGCCGTACTCATGGCTGCGGGAAGCGGGGTTGCCGTAGTTCTGGTAGAGAAACGGCACCATCTTGTCCACCACCCGCGGATCGACCGGGGTGGTGGCTGCGTAGTCGAGGTAGATCGGAAGTTGCATGGCGGGCAGAAGCCTCAGAAAGTGGTCAGACGGCCGTTGTCGAAGCGGATCGGCTGAAGCGTGGAGGTGGGGAATTCGAGCGCTGCACGATGCTCTTTCAGCACCGAAATTTCGCGCGGCCGGGTCCGTCCTTCCTTGCCCCGCTGCTGCTCGACCAGTTCGGAAAGCTTCACCGAGCTGAGGTAGTCGATCATTCGCGTGGTGAGGTTGGACCAGAGCTCATGCGTCATGCAGGGGCCGTCGTCCTGGCAGTTTTCGCGGCCGGCACACTGCGTGGCATCAAGCGGCTCATCGACCGCAAAAATGATGTCGGCCACCGTCACGTCCTTCATGGAACGGGCCAGCGAGTAACCGCCGCCGGGGCCACGGGTGCTCTCCACCAGTTCGTGGCGACGCAGTTTCCCGAACAACTGCTCAAGGTATGACAGGGAAATCTTCTGCCGTTGGCTGATACCGGCAAGCGTCACCGGGCCCTGGTGCTGGCGCATGGCCAGATCGATCATGGCGGTTACTGCAAACCGCCCCTTCGTGGTCAGTCGCATGGCTTGTTTCCGATTCGTAGAGGAGTGTCTAATCCTGACCAGACAACTCAACTTTATCCTAATCCGAGCGATTTAGTCGAGATATCCGTCACCGTATGCGGGGCTTTTGTCTTGGACAAATGTCCCGCAAACCACATTCTAGGCCAGACAAAACGTTTTGTGAATACCCAGTGCTCAGATTGACCGGCCGGTCACAAATCCCCAGCAAATCAGTCGCGTCACCCGAAATGCTGCACAGGATCGCAGAAAACCCTAGGAAATTCGCAGCGGAAGCCGCCTGAGCCGCTTGCCAGTGGCTGCAAACAGGGCGTTTGCGAGCGCAGGAGCGACCGGAGGCAGTCCAACCTCGCCTACCCCACCGATCTCAGGCGAGCCATCGATCATTTCAACCTGAATGCGGGGGGTTTCGCGCAGGGACAACACCCGCGCGTCATTGAAATTGCCCTGGCGAATGGCGCCACCCACCGCGTCAATCTGTCCATGGAGCGCCGCAGACAAGCCACCGACAATCGCGCTCGCGATCTGCGCGCGCACCCCGCCGCGGTCGATGGCCAATCCGCAATCGACCACGGCAACCACGCGAAGCACCCGTATCTCCGCTCCCTCGACCTCAGCCTCGACCGCCTGCGCGACGATCGAACCGAAACTTTGCACAATGGCAACGCCCCGCCCACCCCGGGCACCACGCCGGGTCTGGACAGGCCGGCCCCAGCCGCTCAGCCTGCCCACCTCCTCAAGCACCCGCAATGCGCGCGGCTGCTTCTGAAGGAGCCTGCGTCGATACTGAAAGGGATCGTCTCCGGCTGCGTGGGCGCACTCGTCGATGAAGCTTTCAACAAAAAAACTGTTGACGCCGTAACCCACGCTGCGCCAGAAACCGATCGGCAGCGGGCTGTCGATCCGTGCATGGCGAACGCGCAGTTCATCAAGGTCATAAATGACGTCTGATACCCCGTCGTGGCAGCTCCGGTCGGGCATCCAGTCGAGCGGCCAGCCGAACTGCCGCCTCATGTATTGCGCAGCCACCGAGGGGCCGGACAGCGAGCACTCCAGCCGCACAATCTCGCCACGCCCCCCGAGGCCGACCTCGAACCTTGCGGCAGCAGCGGGACGGTACATGTCGCGGCGAGTGTCCTCTTCACGCCGCCACTGCACCTGCAAGGGCACACCGCGCCCCAGCGCCTGCGCAATACGAACCGCCTGCGCTGCCAGATCAGTCTCGAGTCGCCGGCCCAGCCCGCACCCAATCAGACACGGATGAACCAGCACCTGGGAAGCCGACAGGCCGGCGACACGAGCGACCGTGCGCCGAACCAGATCGGGCACCTGAGTACCGATCCATACTTCGCATCGATCCTGATCGAGCCGGATCGTGCAGTTCATTGGCTCCATCGTCTGATGCGCAACGAACGCGGCGTCGTAGTCGGCCGTCAGCGTCTTTCGGACCGGCACCGGCCGATCGGGAGGGTCGCTGCGCACGGCGACCTCGCGCCCTTCCCTGCGCTCGGCTGCAGCACGGAGCGTCTGCAGATAGCCCGACGAACTGACCGCTGTTGACGACGCTCCGGCCCAGCGGGCCTCCACGCCCGCGGCATGGCGATCAGCCAGCCACCAGGAACTGGCCACCACAGCGAACCACTGATCGCCCATCACAAGATCTGCACCCGCCGGCGCCGCGCCCGCGGCCCAGCCGGCCGAGGTCAGAGTCTCGCCCAGGATGGGCGCATGCCGGACGGAGGCGTAACGAAGACCGGGCAGCCGAATGTCTGCGGCAAAGCGTGCGCTGCCGTCCGTTTTTGCACGCGAGTCGACGCGCCGGATTCCCCGGCCGATCAACCGGTACTGCTCGCGAGGTTTGGGTTCAACCCGACGGGGTTCCTCCTGGGCCGCATCCACCGCCAACTCGCCAAAGCCGAATGACTGACCGGTTACCGGGTCAACCACCCTTGAGGACAGCGTACGCAGCCGATCAGCCGGAACACTCCAGCGCCGTGCCGCCGCCGCCAGCAGCGCAGACCGGGCCCCCGCGCCCGCGCGACGGGCAGCAACCCAGCAGTTTCGGGCCGACGTGGAGCCGCCTGTCATCTGATCGCCGGCAAGCCGCAGCACCGCCTCGAGGGTCCGGTGCGCAACCGACCCGAGCGCGTCCTCGCCCCGCTTGATCGAAAGGGAATCAAGAACCGGAAGCGGATTGGAATACGACAACCCAAGCGGCGCCGGCCTCGCGGTAATGGCGGACGGATCGCAATCGAGTTCTTCGGCGACCAGCAGCGCAACCAGGGAAAAGACGCCCTGGCCCATTTCCTGGTGCGGCACCGACACCGCAACACGCCCAGCGCGATCAATCGTGACCCAGGCGTTGAACGACGACTCGGCCTCACCCGCCGGCGCACGATACCGGCCAAGCTGCCAGCCGCGCCATGCCCCGGCACCGGTTGCCACCACCAGACCACCGCCGGTGAGGGCGGCGAACGCAATGAAGGCTCTGCGGGCGAGCCGGCGGGGACCCGAGGGCTTGCGGATGAGCGGCGCCTGCGAATTCATGTCAGAACGACAGCGCGCTCACGAGAGAGGCCTCCTCGGCGAACGGGGTCTGCCGAGGAGGTGACGGGGACAAGGATCAGGAATTCAGGCCGCTGCGACCTGCGTCGCCCGACGCTTCGCGACCTCGAGCAAGCCGCTGCAGGCGTCCTCGATGTAGTCGAGGACCTGCTCGAAGTTTTGCGCAGAGCCGTGGTAGGGGTCGGGTACGGTCGCGGTCTCATGCTCGGTGGCAAACCGCATGAGCAGTTGAAGCTTGTGATGGAACCGCTTGGGGGCGGTCTGCTGGAGCAGGGAGAGGTTGTCCCAATCCATGGCCAGGATCAGGTCGAACTCCTCGAAATCACGCTCGGTCACCTTGCGGGCACGGATGTCGGCAGCGTTGTAGCCACGCTTCTGCAACGATGCCTGCGCGCGCTTGTCGGTGGCTTCGCCTTCATGAAACGCGTGCGTGCCGGCCGATGCGACCCGAACCACATCATCCAGGCCAGCGACCCGGACGGTGTGCCGAAACACGCTTTCCGCCATGGGCGAGCGGCAGATGTTTCCCATGCATACGAACAGGACTCGTGTACTCATGGCAAGGGATGTGGGTTCTCTTTTAGCCATTTCAATACCTTTTTGGTTTGGAGGAGGGAAGGAATGAATCGGTCAGGCCGCCCGCCCGGCGGCAAAAGGAACAACGTTTTGGGTGCCATCGGCGCCAAGCACCCGCTGCTTGAGGCGCGACAGCCGGTCTCGCACTTCGGCCGCTTTCTCGAACTCGAGGTTGCGCGCGTGCTCGAGCATACGTTTCTCGAGCGCACGAATTTCCCGGGACAGCGCCTTCTCGCCCAACTCAAGCGGCTCGCTGTCGGCGACTGCCTGTGCTGCCCGCGCCACCCGCGCACTGTCGGCGTCATACACACCATCGATCAGTTCGCGCACCTGCTTGCTGATGCCACGCGGCGCGATGCCGTGTGCGGTGTTGAACTCGACCTGCTTCTGGCGTCGGCGTTCAGTCTCGGAGATGGCGCGCCTCATGGACTCGGTGATGGTGTCACCGTAAAGGATGGCGGTTCCGCGCAGATTCCGCGCAGCCCGCCCGATCGTCTGAATCAGGCTGCGCTCCGAGCGCAGGAACCCTTCCTTGTCGGCGTCGAGAATGGCTACCAGCGACACTTCCGGAATGTCCAGGCCTTCTCGCAGCAGATTGATGCCAACCAGCACATCGAAACTGCCCAGACGAAGATCGCGGATGATCTCTACCCGCTCCACGGTGTCGATGTCGGAATGCAGATACCGGACGCGTACGCCCTGCTCGCCTAGAAAATCGGTGAGGTCCTCGGCCATGCGCTTGGTGAGGGTGGTGACCAGAACGCGGTCGCCAAGCGCGACCCGTGACCGGATTTCGGACAACAGGTCTTCGACCTGCGCACGCGCCGGCCGAACCTCGATTGCAGGGTCGATCAGACCGGTGGGCCGCACCACCTGCTCCACCACCTGGCCTGCCGTGCGGTGCTCGTAATCGGCGGGCGTGGCCGAGACGAAAACGCACTGCCGCATCTTGTGCTCGAATTCATCGAAGCGAAGCGGCCGGTTGTCGAGCGCGGAGGGCAGACGGAAGCCGTACTGCACCAGGGTTTCCTTGCGCGATCGGTCGCCTCGGTACATGCCGCCCAACTGGCCGATCGTGACGTGGCTTTCATCGATGATCATGAGCGCATCAGCGGGCAGGTAATCGACCAGCGTGGGGGGCGGATCGCCCGGCCGCGCCCCCGACAGATGACGGGAGTAGTTCTCGATGCCCTTGCAGAACCCCAGCTCCTGCAGCATTTCGAGATCGAAGCGCGTGCGCTGCTCCAGTCGCTGCGCCTCAAGGAGCTTGCCCTGGGACAAGAAAAATTCAAGCCGCTCGGCGAGTTCGGCCTTGATGGTGTCGAGCGCGCGCAGAATGGTGGCCCGGGGGGTCACGTAGTGCGACGACGCATACACCACGAAACGCGGAATCTTCTGGCGCACGCGACCGGTGAGCGGATCAAAGAGCTGCAGGGACTCGATCTCATCGTCAAAAAGTTCGATGCGCAGCGCGAGCTCGGCGTGTTCGGCAGGGAAGATGTCGATCGTGTCGCCGCGAACACGGAAGGTGCCTCGTGCGAATTCGGCCTCGTTGCGCCGGTACTGCATGGACACGAGCCGCTGCAGCAGCTCGCGCTGCCCGATGCGATCGCGAACCCGCAGCATGAGCCGCATGTCATGGTAATCGGCGGGATTGCCGATGCCGTAGATGCAAGAGACTGTCGCAACAATGATGGTGTCTCGCCGCTCAAGCAGCGATTTGGTTGCCGACAGCCGCATCTGCTCGATATGGTCGTTGATCGAGGAATCTTTCTCGATGAACAGATCGCGCTGGGGAACGTAGGCCTCGGGTTGGTAATAGTCGTAGTACGAGACAAAATATTCGATTGCGTTTTCCGGGAAGAACTCGCGCATTTCTGCATAAAGCTGCGCAGCCAGCGTTTTGTTCGGAGCGAGGATGAGAGCAGGCCGCCCCAACCGGGCAATGACATTGGCCATGGTGAAGGTCTTGCCAGAGCCGGTCACCCCGAGAAGCGTCTGAAAACTGAGACCGTCCCGCAGGCCCTGCTCGAGCGCATCGATGGCAGCGGGCTGGTCGCCAGCCGGCGCAAACGGTCTGGCCAGCCGGAATGGGCTACCCGGGAACGTGAGCAGATTCGAGCTGTCGTGAGCGAGATCGACCATCAGAAAAGAACCGTTCCTCTACCGTGATAGACTGCCTTGGACGCGGTTGGCCGGTGGCGCACCGCCCGGGCTCCGCGTTGTCACATATGTCAGACCGCCCGTTCGCGCGCTTCAGTGTTCGGACATCTGTTGTCCTGATTGACCGAGCCATGAACCGAACCCTGCTTTGCCGCATTGCAACAACGTGCACTGCAACACCCGTTTTCTGCGCTGCAACAATGCTTTGTGTGCAATCGGTGAGCAAAACCTGCAAATGCGCTTCGCCCGACTATCTGACCAATCAGTAATTATCGCGCGCGCCCCCCCAAAAAGCTAGAGTAGTGCACAATTCTTGTGCAGTTTCTGTAGGGTTAATTCTTTTCAACTCAATCGAATCAATCACTTAGACCTCATCATGACATCCTCCATGTTCGCCGCGGTCGAAATGGCCCCGCGGGATCCCATACTCGGCCTCACCGAAGCGTTCAACGCCGACACCCGCCCCGCCAAGGTCAACCTCGGGGTGGGCGTTTATTACGACGACGACGGGCGCGTGCCCCTTCTTGAGGCAGTGCGGGAGGCGGAAAGACAGCGCCTGGAGAAACAGCCTGCCCGGGCGTACCTGCCCATCGAAGGGTTCGCCGCCTACAACCAGGCGGTTCAGGGACTGCTCTTTGGTGGCGCCTCACCGCTCACCGCGGCAGGCCGTGTCGCCACGTTCGAGGCACTGGGCGGAACCGGTGGCCTGCGCATCGGTGCCGATTTCCTGCGTCGCCTGTTGCCGACCGCCGAAGTCTGGATCAGTGATCCAAGCTGGGAGAATCACCGGGCACTGTTTGAAGCGGCGGGTTTCAAGGTCAACGCCTACGCCTACTACGAGGCCGCCAGTCACGGGGTCAATTTCAGCGGTATGAAGGCATCTCTGGAGGCCCTGCCGGCCGGGTCGATCGTGGTACTGCACGCGTGCTGCCACAACCCCACCGGAGTCGACCTCACGGCCGACCAGTGGTCGCAGGTCGTCGATACGGTCCGGGCACGCGGCCTGGTCGCGTTTCTCGACATGGCCTATCAGGGATTTGGCGATGGCATTGCCGAGGACGCGCTCGCGCTCAACCTCTTTGCCGCGTCGGGCCTCAACTTTCTGGTTTCAAGCTCGTTCTCGAAATCGTTTTCCCTGTACGGCGAACGGGTAGGGGCGCTTTCCGTCGTTACCTCCGATCGAGACGAGACGGCTCGCGTCGTGAGTCAGGTGAAGCGCACCATCCGCACCAATTATTCGAGCCCACCCACACATGGGGCTGCGGTGGTGGCGGCAGTGCTGTCAACGCCCGCGCTGCGGGCCACCTGGGAGCGCGAGCTTGCCTCCATGCGCGAGCGCATCCGGTCCATGCGAAGCGGCCTGGTCGACCGCCTCAGGTCCCGAGGCGTCAACAGGGATTTCAGCTTCGTGATCCGTCAGCGCGGCATGTTTTCCTACTCGGGCCTGAGCCGTGATCAGGTCGACGTGCTCCGCGAGCAATATGGCATTTACGCGATCAGTACCGGTCGCATCTGTCTGGCTGCACTCAACTCGCGAAATATCGACTATGTGGCGGATTCCATCGCCAAGGTCCTGAGCAACCCCTGACCGGTACCCGTTCCCATGATGGCTGACCAGCCTGCCCCGCTTTCCCTGTCAGCCGCCGTCTCCGCCTGGCTTGACCAGCTGAACATCGTCGCCCACCTGGGTGATCCGGCCAGCGTGGCTTGCCTCTTTGATGAGGACGGACACTGGCGAGAGGCGCTTGCGCTCACCTGGTCGCTCACCACACTCAGCGGCCGCCAGGCGCTTGCCGCCCCCCTCGCCCGCGGTCTGGCAAGCATGCGCGCGAGAAACTTCCAGATTGACGAGAACCGCACCCCACCGCGCGTGGTCGAGCGGGCAGGCGTGCGCGCGGTCGAAGCCATCCTGAAGTTCGATACCGAAACCGGGGCGGCTTGCGCGCTCCTGCGCCTTCGCGTGCTGCCGGACGGCGGCATCTCGCGCACCGCCTGGACCCTTCACACTGCGCTGGAGGCCATTCGGGATCACGACGAGCAGACGCTTCGCGCTCGTCGCGAGGAACCCGTTTACCAGCGCGAATGGAACGGCCCCAACTGGCTTGAGCGCCGCAACATCGCCTCGCGGTTCGAGGATCGTGAACCGACTGTGCTGATCGCCGGAGGCGGCCACGCAGGCCTGTCGGTCGCCGCGCGGCTCAACCAGCTGGGCATCGACAATCTGGTCATCGACCCGATGGAAAGAATCGGTGACAACTGGCGCAAACGTTATCGGGCGCTCAAGCTCCACAACCAGTTTCACAGCAATCACCTGCCCTACATGCCGTTTCCATCCACCTGGCAGCGCTATCTGCCAAAGGACCGGATCGCCAACTGGTTCGAGGCGTACGTCGATTGCATGGACATCCATTTCTGGACACGCACGCGACTGACCCATGCCAGACGCGTTGACGACTCGGGGCGGCCAGGCGGATCGTCGGGTGGCCACTGGGAAGCACATGTTCGGCGGGCCGACGGAACCGAGCGCGTGCTGCGGCCTCGTCACATCATTCTCGCAACCGGTGTGAGCGGCGCTGCAAAGATCCCTGACATCCCGACGCTTGATCGGTTCGCGGGCAAGGTGGTGCACAGCAGCGCGTTTGCCGACGGCGCGGCCTGGCGCGGCAAACCGGTGATGGTGATCGGCACCGGCACCAGTGCGCACGATGTGGCGCAGGAGCTTCATGGCCAAGGCGCACGCGCGGTGATGGTGCAACGCAATCCCACCATGGTGATCGAGATCGAGCCCAGCGCCCAGCTCTACGACGGTGTGTTTCTGGGTGAAGGTCCCGCCATCGAAGACCGTGACCTGATCAATACCTCGATGCCGCTGCCGATCACGCTGCAGGGCCACCGCGCGCTCACCAGCCAGGCGCGCGTGCAGGACCGTCCGCTGCTCGACGCCCTCGAGAAGGTGGGATTCCGGCTTTCAAGTGGCGTCGACGGCACCGGGTGGCCCTATCTTTTCCGCTCACGCGGTGGCGGTTACTACTTCAATGTGGGCTGCTCCAACCTGATCGCGTCGGGCGAGATCGGCCTCATTCAGTACAACGACATCGAGTCCTTCGAAGCAAACGGCGCCCGGATGAAAGACGGCTCACTGGTCCAGACCGAACTGATCGTGCTGGGCACCGGTTATCACGGGCTGGAGCACACCGTTGCCGGCTTTTTTGGCGACGAGGTGGCTGCGCGCGTGGGGCCTGTCTGGGGTTTCGATCCCGATACTGCGGAACTGCGCAACATGTGGACCCGCACCGCGCAACCCGGCCTGTATTTCACGGGCGGCGCGTTTTCGCAATGCCGGGCCTATTCGAAATACCTTGCGTTGCAGATCCAGGCGCAGGAACTGGGACTGCTGGAATCCGGATCGCCGCATTGACAGGGTCTGGCCCCGATGAAACCATCAATGCCGTTCCGCCGACCAAGGACGACATGCCATGGCCCTTCTCGCGCCTGATGCCAAGCCCAATCAACTCGGACCACGCCTCCCGCCATCGACCCGGTCAGGCCTGAACATCAAGCGGGCCGGCAAGGCCGACAAGGCCGGGATAGCCGATCGCCGGGGCGCCGACTCCCACTGTAGTCACCTCGGCTTGGCCGGTTGCCTGATGGGCATCGCGCTTGCGGTGGCAAGCCCGACATCCGCCGCGCAAACCACCGACTATCCGAACCGGCCGATCCGCGTGATCGTCCCCTACGCGCCCGGTGGAACCGACCACCAGATTCGTGCGCTCGCGCCCACCTTCGCCCGGCTGCTCGGACAATCGCTCGTGATTGAAAATCGCGAGGGGGGCGGCGCCACGGTGGGCACTGCACTCGTGAAGCAGGCCAAACCCGATGGCTATACCCTGCTCTACACCGGCACCGGCGCGCTCACCGTCGCCCCCAACGTGCGAAAGCAGGCGTACTCGCTCGACGATTTCGCGCCAATTGGCAACGTGATCGGAACGCCCTACATCATTGCTGCAGGTCCTGGCGCGCCCTACAAAACACTTGCCGACATGGTCGCCTGGGCGAAGCAGAATCCGGGGCAAGCCACCTTTGGGTCGGCCGGTCAATCGACCGGCACACACCTTGCCGGCGAGGCCATGGCCGCCGCTGCCGGAATCCGGGTGCTGCACGTGCCCTTTCAGGGCATTGCGCCAGCGGTCACCGCAGCGCTGGGTGGCCATGTCCACATGGCACTTGGCTTGCCTGGCGCAATCATGCCCCAGGTGAATGCGGGCAAGCTCGTGCCACTGGCCACCACCGGGCCGCAGAAGCTTGCCCTGCTGAACAACATTCCGACACTTGCCGATCAGGGTGTCACCTTTTCGAACCTGAGCAGCTTCGGTCTGCTTGCGCCAAGGGATGTGCCCGAGGACATCCTGCAGAAGCTGTCGTCGGCCCTTGCCCAGGCGGTTCAGCAACCCGAATTTCTGGACGCCGCCCGCAAGGGATTCAACAGCCCGCTCTATCTTGACCGTCAGGGGTTTCGGGCGGCGCTCGTCGAAGAAGACCGACTCTACAAAGGCATGGTCCGGGACCTGAAGCTGATCGAAAACTGATCACGCCTGCAAATCAATCGCGGGTCTGCGCCGGCACAAACTCGCGCCAGTGATCGGGCCTGAGCGGCTGCTCGGCAAACGTTTGCAGCCGATCTGCGGCGACCCCGATCCAGTCCTCCGGAAGTTGCGCCTTTCGCTGCGCATACAGACGAACCGATTCGACCGCTGCCGTGATGACCTCAAAGCCACCGGTCATGACCGCGGTGCACAGCTCGACCGCGCTGGCACCGGCCAGCATCATGCGCAGCACATCGTCACCGCTGCGCGCCCCATTGGTGCCAATCAATGGAAAGTCGGGCCCAAGGCGCTTGCGGCTGCGCGCAAGCCAGTAACAGGTGAGCGGCAAGGCCCAGCCCCCGCCATAACCGAGATTGGTGCCCAGCATGGGCGACTGGGTCTCCAGGTCGGGCAGCATGCCTAGCGACCGACCGATCATGATCACCGACGCCGCGCCGCCATCGCGTGCGGCCTGCGCGAGGGCTGCCACATTCTCGCTCTGGCCGGTGAGCTTGACCCAGACCGGAACGTTCACTGCCGAGCAGACGGCTGATACCTGCTCGCGAACCCGATCCGCAGCACGTTCGGTGACGATCGCGCCCGACGCTGCCTCATCGCCGTAGGGTGCCCCCACATTGAATTCGATCAGCCTGAGCCCGGCCTGCTCCATGCGGCGGGCAATCGTTACTGCTTCGTTGAGGTCGGCCAGGATCAGGCTGCCGGCGACGTAGGCATCGTGCGACTGTGCCTCGCGGTCCAGACGTGCCATCCGGTCGATCCAGTCATCGGTTGCGAGTGGCTGCAGACCCGATCGACAGAGCAGGTTTGCACGTGGCCAATCGGCACCCGGCCACGCCTGTGGCGCCCATCGGGCATCGAAGAGCGCATAGTCGGTACGCGCGAGCTGCTCGCGCGCGGCGCGGGTCTCGTTGACCGACTTCGCCACCACCACGGCGGCACCTGCAGCAAGCCCCGCGCGCACGCCAGCCTCGGTGAGCACGTGTTCGCCGGAGGCACAGATCACCGGATTTTTCAGTTCGAGCCGTCCCAGCCTGACCGAGGATTGCGGCATCGCTCATCTCCAATCCATCGCCGGCACCAGCGCCGGCCTGGCTCAGAGGATACCCGGCTGCTCGACCGAAGGGGGCATGGCCTTTCGGGCAGCGTCATCAGGAGGAAGCGCTGCATCCCACAGGCGCCCGATGAGCCGCCGTCCGGTCACGTGACCCGAGGCGTCGGACACCAGCCACAGCAAGGCCTGATCCATCACCGTGACAGGCAGGAGCTGCCCATCAGCGCCCCGGCGCCCTGGACCGCTTCCGGGAATGAGATCGGTATCCGTTGCGCCCCCTGGCAGCAGCGCATTGACGGTCACGCCGGTATCGGCGAGGTCCTGGGCCCACACGCGCGTCATCGCCTCGAGTGCAGACTTGGACGGGCCGTAGGGCGAGTAGCCACGACGCACCATCGTGACCGGGCTCGTGGACAGGTTGATCACACGGCCAAACCCGGATGCAACCATCGCCGGCGTGGCGGCATGCGCCATGTAAAAAGGCCCCATCACATTGGCCTCGATCACCGACCGCCAGGCCTCGGGATCGGCCTGCCAGAACGGTAGCGGCCGCGTGGTGAACGCCTCGTTGACGACGCCCATGCCTAGCCCCGCGTTATTGACCAGCACCTGCAGCCCGCCAAAGCGATCGAGCACGCGTCCGACAATGCGTTCGCTGTCCGCCCGCCTCGAGACATCACCGGCGACGGCAAGCGGATCCAGAGCGCCCAGGGCCTGCAGATCGCGCATCACGCGATCGAGCGATTCGGCCTCGCGCCCGCAGACGGCAACACGGGCGCCAGCCCTCGCAAGCGCCAGAGCGAAGGATCGACCAATGCCGCGACTGCCGCCGGTGATCAGCACTGTGCGGCCCCTGAGCGAAGGATGAGGATTCATGGCGTGTACGTGCATGAGGCGCAGCGTCTTTCAGGGCTCAGCGCGGCCGGGTGGGTGCAGCAGCCGACATCGGGACCGCGCGAAACTCGCGAGCCGCCAAACCCGCGCACACCATGGCACCAGCAATCTTCATGAGCGCGCCCGCGAGACTGGTCTCGAACGGGTAGAGCAGCAGCACACAGGACAGCGCCGCCGCCGCCCGAGGCACCCACGCGAGCGGCCTGGTCAGCTGCCCGGCCAGCGCGACCGACCCCATCCAGACCCCTGCGCAAGCGGCCACCAGCGACACAACGATGACCAGCGGGCCTCCGCCCATCAGCAGCCCCGGGCTGAAGACGAAGACAAAGGGAACAGCAAACGCCGGCCACCCAAGGCGGCAGGCGGTCATCGCCACCTGCACCGGGCTGGTCTGCGCAATGTGGGCGGCCGCAAACGCTGCCATGGCAACGGGCGGCGTGATCATCGACAGACATCCGAAGAAAAATACAAACATGTGCGCCGCAAGCGGCTGCACGCCAAGCTGCACCAGCGAGGGGGCCGCGATCACCGCCACCAGCAGATACACGCCGGTGGTGGGCAGACCCATGCCGAGAATCAGGCACATGACCGCCACCGCAACCAGCAGCAGCATCACGTTGCCTTCCCCCAGCTTGGCGAGAGCCAGGGACAGACTGAGGCTCAGCCCGCTGATGTTCAGCAACCCGATCACCGCGCCCGCGACCGCACAGATCACGATAATGTCGACTGCGTCGCGACCGGTGGCGGTCAGGGCACCCAGCATGCCTCGAAGGGTCAGCTGCTTGCCGCCATAGCCCTTCCAGAATGCGAACGGCAGCATGGCCAAAACACCCAGCAACACAGCGGGCTCGGCCTGAACATCGGTTGCGCCCATGAGTGCGAACAGCACAACGAATGGAATGAGAAAGAACCAACCCCGACGGAACACGTCGCCCGGGCGGGGAAGCGCGGCGGGGTCGATGCCACCGATCTTTCGCCGCGCCGCCTCCAGATCAACCTGGACGAATATCGAGACATAAAAAAGCAGCGAGGGAATGAGGGCGGCAAGCGCCACCTCGACATACCGCACCTGCAGATTCTCAGCCATCAGGAAGGCCGCTGCCCCCATCACGGGTGGCATGATCTGTCCCCCGGTGGACGAGACAGCCTCCACCGCACCAGCGGTCTGAGGCGTGTAACCGGCCTTCTTCATGTTGGGAATGGTGATGATGCCGGTGGACATCACATTGGCCACCGCACTGCCCGAGATGGTCCCGAAAAGCGCCGAGGCCACCACCTCCACCTTGCCGGTGCCACCGCGGTAGCGGCCGAACATGGCCGTGGAAATGTCGGTGAAGAACTCCGCGCCGCCGCAGTTCTGCAGGATGCGGCCGAAAAACATGAATACCAGCACCGTGGTGGCTGCGATCATCAGCGATGCGCCCAACATGCTGGAGGTATCAAGCGCCAGGTACGGCACAAGACGCGCAAGCGACACCTGCTTGGTGGCGAACATCCCCGGCAGCAGGTAGCCAAACAGGGCCCAGGCGAAGAACACGCCGAAGACGATGGTGAGAACGCTGCCCGCCGATCTGCGGCACGCTTCAAGCGACAGCAGCAGAAGAACCGTGGCGAGCACGATCGCCTCGGTTTCATGACTTATCACATCGGCCTGGAGCACGGGATAGCGCACGCACAGCCAGAATCCCGCGGCCAGTCCCACGCTCGAAGGAATGACCCGGGTGGCGACGACGCGCAGGAGCGACCGCGCTCTCCCATCATCCTGGGCTGCGCGTCCCGCGAACGCAATGAACAGCGAACCTCCCAGTGCGGCGGCAATGAACTGTTCCTGATAGATGAACCAGTTCAACCAGGTAGGCGCATCAACTGCCCAGAACAGACCCGCCAGGGCGAGAACCGCGCCCAGCCCTGAAGAAAAGCGGCTCATTGTGCGTGGCAGGCGCGAAGGAGACCTGAACCGGAAGCCGAGCGCTTCCGGTACCTCAGGCTCAGCGCGCCAGACCGAGCGCCTTCAGCGCTTCGATCGCTCCGGGGTGATACGGCACCCCGGTGTTGTCGCCAATTCGTCTCGATTCAAACTCGGCAAACAACGGTCCGGCCGCCTTCAAATCGGCCTCGTTCGCGTACAGCGCACGCACCACCTTGGCAACGGTTTCATTGCTGACTTTCGCGTTGGCCCACAAGGCATAGTCATAGACCAGCATGGCGGTGGGCTGGTCAACACCCAGTTTCCCTGGGGCTGGCTGCACCGTTTCGACCCGGCTGTGAGGAACGTGCCGGGTGATTGCCTCGACGGCCTTCGGTGCAGGATCGAAGGGAATGAACCTGACGCCACCCAGCGCGGCATCCCACTCCCGCAACTGCGCCATGCCGATGGTGCCGATGGAAGTGACTGTCTGTTGCTGCTTGAATGCGTCAAACATCCGCGGGAACGCCGGCACTGGAACCTGGCGCGTGTCCTCAAACGTCATGCCCGCGTTTGCAAGGTAACCCGTGATCAGGACCTTCCCCAGGGGATTGCCGGTAAATCCCGCGGGCACCGGCTGCCCCTTCAGATCGGAGAGGCTGCGGATGGGGCTGTCCTTCTTCACCACCAGCCCGTTGTACCAGGGAACGATTCGCGCCACCATCCTCAGATCGGGATTGGGGCGCTCGGTGATGACGGTGCCCGCGATCAGGTAGTGGAGCTCCGGAACGTTGGAGATGCCGAACTCGATGTCGCCGCGATTGACGAGCGGCGCGTACTGCGCGGCGCCAGCCATGGGCTGGGTGCGCATCTGCATTCCGCCTTTATCGGATATCACTTTCGCGAGACCCGTTGCCAGCTGGAACGTGGCGCCGGTTTGTGTGGTGCCAAGGCCCACCACCTGTGCGGAGGCGAGAACCGTAGAGGTCGCTGCAGCCAGCGCAACAGCCAGACGCAGCGACAGGCGAAAACCGGAAACCATCATGCAGCCCTCCGCAAGGTGTTGATCATTGAACTCTTCATCAGGTAGGCCTTGGCAGCCACCGGGTCTTCCGCAGTACGGCAGAGCTCGTCCTGCTTGCGCTTGCGCGCTGCAGGATCGCGCTCTGCAAGCATTTCGCGGTTTCGCGCGGTGGTGGCGTTGATGTGCTCGACGGCGACCGGGCGGCGCTCGGGTTCATACTCGGCCAGCCGGTCGTTGCCGCTGCGATTCAGTTCGACCAGCTTGCCGGCCAGGTTCAGCCCGTCATGCAGGCCGCCATTCATACCCATGCCGCCAATCGGATTGTTGAGGTGCGCAGCATCGCCCGCGAGGAACGCCCGCCCCTTGCGGTAGGTTTCCGCAACGCGCTGGTGCACACGGTAGAGCGTCTTGTGGCGGGTTTCGTAGGGTTCGGCTTTGGAAAACACGCTCTGCAGACGGCGCTCACCGGAGGCGAGCACCTCTTCGTCGCTTTCCTCGCTGGTGGGGAACAGGCAGCGCCAGAGCCCAGGCACCTTGAGGAGCACACACCACTCGTCGGTGTCGGCCACGTAGTTCACGTAAGACAGACGATTGAGGTGATCCTCAAGCGGGAACGGCGTGCTGATGACAAAGAACCGCTCGGGAAAGGTGAGCCCTGGAAACTCGATGCCGAGCGCGGACCGCACGGAGCTGTAGGCGCCGTCGGAGCCGATCAGCCAGTCAGCCTCATGAACCGAGCCGTCTTCGGTGGTGACCCGAATGTGCTGCGGATCCTGGGACACCGACGCCACCTTGGCGTTGAACACCAGCTTCGCGTGCGGAAAAGCGGCGAGCCTTGAAGCAACCAGTTGCGTAAACCGGAACTGCTCATACTGGACGCGATAAGGATGATCGGTCTCGCCCTTCAGCAGACCCATGTCGAACTCGGCAATCGCGCCGGTCTGGCGATCACGCACCTGAAAGGTGCGTGCGATCAGGCCGTCGCGGAGGATTTCATCCACCAGGCCGAGTTCACCCATCATGTCGAGCGTGGGTGGATGCCAGGTGGACGCGCGCAGGTCGGTTGCAAGCTCGGCAGCCCGCTCGAGAACGGTCACGGCGATGCCTTCGCGGGCAAGTGCAAGCGCCGTTGTGAGACCAACCGGCCCTGCGCCAGAGATGATGACTTTCATGATCGTTTCTTGTGTGAATGCCGGCTCGGATGGTACTGGGCCCCCTATCGGCGCGCAACAAAAGGCCCTGATGGAGCATGCACGGGCCTCTGCTTGACCCACGCGCCAGGTCGGGGCAATTTGCTGGCCTCCGTCGACCGCGCTATCGTCCACGCTCCCTCAAAAAGGAGCCACCCATGATCCTGCGTCACCCCAGATTCGTCGCTTCGCTCGTTGCCGCTGTCGCGATCGGCTTTTCGCAGACCTCCGCCATGGCGCAGGCCAAGTGGCGGGCGGCGGGCAATTTTGCTGTGGAGCACACCTCATCCGAGGCCATGAAGCTCTTCAAGGAGGAGCTCGAGAAGGCCACCGCTGGAAAGTTTGTGGTGGATCTCTTTCCCGCCATGCAACTGGGCGGCGCGCAGGAAAACGTTCAGGGTGTGCGTACAGGCTCCATCCAGATGACCTGGGTGGGCATGGCTTTCCTCACCCGAACGGTTCCCGAACTGGAGGCGCTGTCCTTGCCCTTCCAGTTCACCAGCCGCGAACAGGCGTTTCGCGTGACGGATGGCCCGATTGGCGCCGAGATCGATCGGCGGATCGCGGGCAAGGGGGTCACACTTCTTGGCTTCATGGAACTCGGTGCGCGCCACGTCACCAACTCGAAGCGGCCCATCAAGACGATCGAGGACTTCAAGGGTCTCAAGATCAGGCTCCAGCCCAACGAAACCCACCTCGCATCCTTCCGCGCGCTCGGCGCCAATGCGGTGGCCATGGATGTGAAGGAGCTCTACTCGGCCCTGCAGCAGGGTGTCGTTGACGGCCAGGAGAATCCATTTTCCATCATCAACGCCAACCGTTACTTCGAGGTCCAGAAGTTCATGTCCAACACCGGACATTTCTTCGACTTCATCGTTGTGATTGCCAACCGCAAGGCATTCGAGGCACTGCCGCCTGCTCACCAGAAGGCGGTGCGCGAGTCGATGAATGCGGCAGTTCGATATCAGCGCGAACGCGCGCTGATCCAGGAGGCCGACTCGATCGGGGAAATCAAGCGTCGCGGCGTCACCTACGACGAAGTGTCTCCGAAACTCATCGCCGACATGCGCGCTGCCACCGCCAACATCGTCGAGGACGTCAAGAAGCGCGCCGGCGCGGATCTGGTCGCACGCGTACTCGCCGAAACCGCCAAGCAGTAAGCGGTGCGCACCGCTTATGAGGCGGGGCTCGCGCGGCTGGACCGCGCAGCCCGCTGGCTGGTCATCGTCTGCTCGGCCCTGATGATCATCGTCGTGTCGGTTCAGGTGCTGCTGCGCTATGCGTTCAACACCTCGATCGACTGGTCCGACGAGGTTTCGCGGCTGTTGTTCGTCTGGTGCATGTTTCTGGCAATTCCCCTGGGTCTGCGCGAAGGATCCCATGTCGGTATCGAGCTGCTGGTGCAGTTCGTACCGGCAGCACCGAGGCGTGTCCTTTCCCGGATGTGTTCACTTGTTGCCATGCTGCTCATGGCGGTGGTGCTGCACTTTACGGTCATGGTGGCAATCGACACCTGGGATGAACTGATGCCCACGCTGTCGATGAGCACCAACTGGTTCCTCGTTCCGGTGGCCCTGTGCGCGCTCCATTGCCTGCTGCATCTCATCGCACTGCTCTGGCGCGACCCGGTTCGCACCAGCGTCGTCAACCACGAATAAAGGCCGCGCAACCGTGAGCACACTTGTGATGCTGGTTTTTGCCGTGGCCGCGCTCGCCGGCATGCCACTCGCCTTTGCTTTGGGCGTGGCGGCGCTGGCCGGACTGGCTGTTGCCGACATCGACTACGGGATGCTCCCCACGCGCATGATGAACGCGGTGAATTCGTTTCCGCTCATGTCGATCCCGCTCTTCATGGTGGCGGGCGAACTGATGATCAAGGGCGGGATCATGGAGCGCATGATCCTGTTCGCCAATGCGCTGGTAGGCAGGGTGCGGGGCGGGCTCGCACAGGTGGCGATGCTGGCCGGCGCCATCCTGTCGCTGGTGTCGGGTACCGCGGTGTCCGACGCGGCTGCCCTGTCCTCCACCGTGGGCCCCGAACTCAAGAAGCGTTACGGACTCGGGTTCTCCACCGCGGTGATTGCGGCATCCGCCAACCTCGGACCCATCATCCCGCCATCGGCCGCCATGATCGTCTACGCGTACATGGCAGGCTCGTCGGTTTCGATCGGCGCGCTGTTTGTGGCGGCAGCCATCCCCAGCGTGATCATCACCGCAGTCTTCATGGCGCAGTGCTGGTGGATCGCCAAGCGCCGCAATTACCCCCTCACCGGCGAGCCATTCACAGTCCGGCGGCTCGCGCGCGCGACCGGGGCCTCATGGCTCACGCTCGCGCTTCCGATCGGCGTGATCGTCGGCATCATAGGGGGGGCCTTCACTGCAACCGAGGGCGCTGCTATTGCGGTGGTGGGCGCACTGCTGCTCGGATTTTTCGTCACGCGCGAGTTGAAGCTCGCCGACCTGCCCGAGATTCTTTATCGATCCGCCGTGATGTCTGGGGTGGTCGCGGCCATGATCGCCTTTGCCTCAACGGTCACTTTCCTCCTTACAGTGGATCTGCTGCCGCAGGCGCTCGCTGACTGGCTTCGCTCCATCACTTCAAGCCCTTTGGTCTTCAACCTCTTGGTGGCGCTGCTCCTGCTGGTGGTGGGCATGTTTCTGGAGTCGAATGCGGCCTACATCATGCTGGTGCCTTTGCTCCACCCGATCGCCATGTCGTACGGCATCGACCCAACCCATTTCGCGTTCCTCTTCGTACTGAATCTGATCATCGGCATGATGACGCCACCCGTGGGCGTGGTGCTGTTCGTTATCTGCAGCATGACTGGCATCCGGATGGGGGAACTGGTCAGGCACTGCATGCCGTTCATTGTTTCCCAGTACCTGCTGCTGATCGCTTGCATTGTCTTTCCGCCACTCGTCACCTGGTTGCCCAGGATGCTGGGCTACTGACCGGAATCATCACGCAGGGAGATGTCGATGCGTGCAATCGTCTGTGAGGCTTACACGGGCTATCAGGACCTGAAGCTTCGCGATATTCCCCCTCCGCCGCTGCGGCCCGGTTGCGTCCGGATCGCGGTGAGATATTGCTGTGTCGGCTTCGGCACTTCGTTGATCGTCGCGGGTCGATATCAGCGCAAGCCCCCTCTTCCGTTTGTTCCGGGCACAGAGGTGTCGGGCGTGGTGACCGAGGTCGCGCCCGAGGTCTCGCATCTGGCGGTGGGTGACCGGGTGACTGGGATCATCGACTGGGGCGGCTACGCCGAAGAGGCGGTAGGTACCGCCGACACTGTCTGGAAAATTCCTGAAGAGGTCCCGTTTGATCTCGGCTGTCTGCTACCCGCTGCCTATGGCACACCCTGGGCGGCGCTCCATTGGCGTGCTCAGCTGCGGGCCGGCGAAACCGTGCTGGTATTCGGCGCAGCCGGCGGTGTGGGCCGCTGCGCCGTCGAACTGGCGAGGCTCGCGGGAGCGCATGTCATTGCCGTCGCCCGCGACGAAGCACGCGTTCAGGTGGCCCTGGAACACGGCGCTCACGAGGGATGGCGAAGCGACACCCCAGACCTTGGGCGGATGCTGAAAGAGCGGCATGGCGGCCGTGGCATCAATGTGATCTTTGACCCGGTGGGTGGGCAGTGTTTCGACCACGCATTGAAGGCCGTTGCACCCGAGGGGCGCATTCTTGTGATCGGCTTTGCGGGGGGCACCATTCCCCAGGTCCCCGCCAACCTGCTGCTGGTCAAGAACGTGGCCGTGATTGGCGTGAACCTGGGGCTTTACACCGGCTGGACACCCGGCGACGAGCGCCAGGCGCATGCCCCAAAGATGCGCGACATGATCAATCAGCTGTCAGCCCTGGTTGCGCAGGGTCAGTTGCGCCCTGCACCGCCCACCGCCTTCACGCTGGCGCAAACGGTGGAGGCGTTTGACGCACTGGTTGCGCGTCGACACACGGGGAGGATGCTGATCCGGGTGTCGGATCAGCCCTGAAAGCAGCTGCGGAAACAGCCCCTGGCGAAACCGCCGCGCTACGCTGCGGCCGGAATACGACCTGCGCGCTCACGCTCGATCTGGATGAGCGCTTCTTCGAGCGGCTTGACCGTGGCAAGCGTGCGGCCAAGCTTCTCGAGACCGAAAAGCCCGAGCCTGAACGTACGAAAGTCGGCGCCCTCGTCGCACTGCAGCGGAACGCCCGAGGCCGTCTGAAGGCCAAGGTTGAGAAACGCCTTGCTGCTCTGCATGTCGGGATCGTGGGTGTAGCTCACCACAACGCCCGAGGCCTGAAAACCCTCGGCCGCCACGCTGGGGTAACCATGCCGCACCATGACCTCGCGCACCGCCTTCCCGAGCTCGATCTGGGCAGCGCGCAAGACCTCAAACCCCCGCTCACGGGTTTCAATCATGGCGCCTCGGGTGATGGCGAGTGCGTCGGTGGGCATGGTGGTGTGATAGACGTGCGAGCCTGACTCATAGACCTCCATCACCTGCAGCCACTTCTTGAGGTCCAGTGCGAAACTTGAACTGGTGGTGCCATCGATGCGCTCGCGGGCAAGCTCCGACAGCATGACAAAGGCGCAGCAGGGCGAACCGGTCCAGCCCTTCTGGGGGGCGCTCACGAGCACATCAACTCCGCAGGCTCTCATGTCAACCCAGAGCGCGCCCGAGGCGATACAGTCGAGAACAAACAACCCGCCCACCTCGTGCACCGCTGCTCCGACTGCCCTGAGGTAGTCGTCGGGCAACACCAGGCCGCAGGAGGTTTCAACATGAGGCGCGAACACCACCGCCGGACGCTCGGCACGAATCGCGCTCACGACCTCGTCAATCGGCGCGGGCACAAAGGGCTCGCGGCTGCCAGCCTTGAGCCGTCGCGCCTTCAACACCGTGCAGTGGCTTGAGAAGCCGCCCGCTTCAAAGATCTGGGACCAGCGGTAGCTGAACCAGCCGTTGCGCAGCACCATGACCCGCTGACCGGTGGCAAACTGACGGGCAACCGCTTCCATGCCGAAACTGCCGCTACCCGGGACCACCACGGACGACCTGGCACCGTAGGCCTCTTTCAGAATGGCCGAGATGTCGCCCATGACACCCTGAAAACGCCGGGACATGTGGTTGAGCGCGCGATCGGTGTAGACCACCGAATATTCAAGCAGACCGTCGGGATCGACGTTGGGCAGAAGACCGGGCATGTGACACTCCGTTGCCGAATCGAACCGGCAAGTGTACGCGGAAGCGCGTGAATGCGCCTTAATTCGCGTCAAATCCGCAACAGCGGCCCGCTTCAGCGTTGATGTACGTAGGTGCCGGGCGCCTTCCCGAGCACAGGAAAACCCCGGGCCGGATTGCCAACGGGTGGCGGGCGGCGGAGCCGGCCGGAGCGCGCCGACAGCCAAGTCACCCAGGTCGGCCACCACGACCCGGACTGGGTCGGTGCGCGGTCGGCCCAGGTGTCGGCGTCGAGGTAGTGCGCGCCCCGACGGCGGGAGGCGCACTGGAAGCTTGATGACGGAAACCCGTTCTCCGGGGGGTTGATCACCCCCACATTGTGACCACCGCTCGCGAGTACAAAACACAGCTCGCTCTCGGTGAAGAGATGGAGCTTGTAGACCGAGCGCCAGGGTGCGACATGGTCGTCGTGGGTGGACACCGCAAACAGGTCGACATCAATGTCGCCCAGACTCACCGCCCGGCCTCCCACCTGACAACGACCGGCCGTGAGGTCGTTGCCCAGAAACAGCCGGCGCAGATAGTCGCTGTGCATCCGGTACGGCATGCGGGTGGCATCGGCATTCCACGCCATCAGGTCGGTCATTGGCGCGCGACGGCCAAGGAGATAGTCGCGAAGGGTCCTGGACCAGATCAGATCGTTGGAGCGCAGCATCTGGAACGCACCCGCCATCTGCCGGGTTTCCAGAAATCCCTGCGCTGCCATCATGTCTTCCATTAGCGCCACCTGACTGTGGTCGATGAAAAGTGTCAGTTCGCCCGCCTCCTCGAAATCCACCTGCGCGGCGAACAGTGTGATGCTGGCGAGTTTGTGCGCGCGCTCGCGCGCGAGCGCTGCGCCCGCCATCGCAAGCAAGGTTCCGCCCAGGCAATAGCCGGTTGCATGAATCCGTGCACGCGGCACGATCGCCTCGATCACCGCCATTGCATCCAGAATCCCCATCTGCAGATAGTCCTCCATCGACAGGTCACGTTCGTCGGGTCCAGGATTGACCCATGAGATGGCGAACACGGTGAACCCTGCTTTCACCAGGTGACGGATCAGCGACCGGTCGGGCGACAGATCCAGGATGTAGTACTTCATGATCCACGCCGACACGATCAAAACCGGCTCGGGATGCACCGAGGGCGTCTGCGGCAGATACTGGATCAACTCGATCAGCCGGTTTCGGAACACCACCACGCCGGGGGTGATCGCGACGGTCTCGCCAGGGATGAACGCCTCCGCGCCCGCTGGCGGTTCGCCCAGCACGCCCCGCCGCAGGTCATCGACAAGGTTCAAGGCGCCGCGCATCAGGTTGCCCGAGCCGCTTCGTACCGTCTCATCGAGCACCTCCGGATTGGTCATTGGAAAATTGGCCGGCGCACAGGCATCCAGCATCTGCCGGACGCAGAAATTGACCACCTGCAGATGATGGGGCGATACGCCGTGGACATCGGTCGTCGCGTTGTGCCACCACTGCTGCTGCATCAGAAATGCCTGATGCATCGCGTTGAAGGGCCATCGGCTCCAGGCCTCCCCTCGGAAACGGCGATCGCCAGGCAGGGGTTCGATGCAGGTCGGACATTCGTGCTGCTGCATGAGAAGCGCCAGATACCAGCCGTACCTCAGCGATTTCCTGGAAAGCTTTCGGATCAGTTCCACCTGCTTGCCGGGCGACGAGTACAGATGAAGCAACCAGTCGCTGAACGCGAGCGAAATCGCCACGGGCGACACGCCATGCGTCCAGCCCGCAAGCAGGGCCTGCGCCAGCTGATCGGTCTGATGCGCAACCAAAGCAGCGGCATCCACATCGACGCTGCCCCTGTAAGACGGCTCAGGCGTCAAGGCGCCAGTCACCGGAACCAGGGCTGGCTTGGGCACTGTGCGTGGTCGGTGGCGAGCAACTGGCAGGGATAACGAAGGCTGCGGGCGACGGCTCATGGCGGAAGGCCTCAAAAACGACCCGGCATGTTGACGGGGTCGCACCGCGCTGGGTTTGACCGGGATCGCTGCAACCGAGGCGCGCGGTCATGCTCGCGTGCGGTGCACGGTCGGTTTGACGCACATCATCAAAGACAACATGATCTCGCCATGAACCTCGACCGCCTGTACAACCTCGCCGACGTCCGGGAAGCAGCGCAAAAGCGGCTGCCCAAGGGAATCTTTGAATTCATCGACCGTGGAGCGGAAGATGACGAAGCGCTTGCGCACAACCGCGAAGCGTTTCGACGGATCAAGGCCCGGCCGCAGGCGCTCATCGATGTCAGCGAGCGCAACTGCGAAGCCACCATGCTTGGCGAGCGTTTCACCATGCCGCTGGCGATCGCCCCCACGGGCGCTGCCGGGCTGGTCTGGTACCAGGGAGAAATGGAACTCGCCAAAGCGGCCGCGGCTACCGGAATTCCCTTTACGATCGCCACCCGCTCAATGAGCAGCCTGGAGGAGATCGTCGCCCTGGGGGGCACCCTTTGGTATCAGCTTTATGTGTTTACCGACCGGGCCCAAACCTGGAAGCTCATCGATCGGGTGGCGCGCTCGGGTGCCAAGGCGCTGCTGGTCACAGCCGACGTGCCTGTTCAACCGAACCGCGAGTTCAACCGCCGCAACGGCTACACGTTTCCTTTCAAGGCCACGCCGCGCTCGGTGATCGACATGCTGCGCCATCCGCGCTGGCTGATCGAGGTCATCGGGAAATATCAGCGCACCACCGGTATTCCCCAATACGAAAAAATGCCTGAATACGCCGAGAACCTCACCTTCGAAGATATTCGTGAGCTCCGCCGCCGCTGGCCCGGACAACTGTTGGTGAAGGGTATTTTGCGAGCGGACGACGCAGTCAAGGCGGTCGATTGCGGCGCCGACGGTATCGTCGTGTCCAACCACGGTGGACGTTGCCTTGATGTGGCTGCCGCGCCGATCGACGTGCTGCCGCAAATCGTCGACGCAGTCGGTCATCGCGCCTCCGTGCTGATGGATAGCGGGGTTCGCCGCGGCACCGACATCGCGAAAGCCGTGTCGTTTGGCGCGCAAGGTGTGCTCAGCGGACGGCCTGGGCTTCTCGGCCTTTCACTGGCCGGCCAGGCCGGCGCCGAACATGTGCTGGGGATCCTGCGACGGGAACTGCTGATCGCCATGGGCCAGCTGGGGTGCGCCAGGCTGAGCGACCTGGGCCCGCATCTGTTCGAGCATCCTGCGTTGATGCCCTCAGGCAGCCGCCAGCACGCCTGAGGTAAATACCGGATCGAACACTTTGTCGGCCAGCACCTGGCACCGTTTCATGAGCCGCGGTTCGTGAGCCGCATAGTCGGCCACTGCGTTATGCCAGGTGCCCAGGTGATCCCACATCAGCACATCGCCCACCTGCCAGCGATGCGTGTAGCGAAACTGTGGCTGCAGGACATGATCATAAAGTTGCGAAAGTAATGCATCGCTCTCCTGCGCCGGCAGGCCCTCGATTCGCTCGGTAAAGCCCGGATTCACATAGATCACGCGGCGTCCGGTGATGGGGTGCGTGAGCCAGACCGGGTGGCGCACAGGGGGGCGTGCCAGGCGTTGCGCCTCGGTAAGAGGCGGTCGAGTCGAGCCCTTCTCGCGCCGCATGAATTCCCAGTAGAAATTCAGATCGTGAACCGCGCTCAGTCCCTCGAGGCGACTGACCAGCGACGGCGCGAGCGCTTCAAACGCAGCCTGGGTGCTCACGAACTCGGTGGCGCCCAGCACCTGCCCGTCGCGAACCGGCACGCGATGCGCCACCAGCACATTCACGAAACCCACGGTTGCGTTGTAGGTCATGTCGGTGTGCCAGGACTGGCCTGCGTCGGCGAGGCCGATGGGCTGGCCGTTGTCCACAATGTTCGACAGAATCGTGACCTCGGGTTGGCCCGGTTCGTGGTAGGGCACGCCCTTGATGACCTGGAGCGAACCGAACCGCTCCGAAAACGCGCTGAGTGCCTTCGCATCGATCGGCTGATTGGGAAAGTGAAGGACGCCCCGATCACCCAAGGTATGAAACAAGCGGGCAAACTGTCGATCAGTGAGCGGCACCGACAGATCGACACCGGTGACCGTTGCGCCCAGAAGGCCCTCGTGTGGTGCGATGTTCATGCAGGAGCCCTTTCAGTTGCCGCGCCACGGACGCGCGGGCGGCTGACCAATCGTGCAGCGGAGCGATCCGATACCCGAGATGCGGAACTCCACCCGGTCGCCCGGCGACAGACGCAGCCCCAGGTCCATGGCCGAACCGCCTGCGTAGCAGCCTGCGCTGATGACCTGTCCCGGCAGGACCGATTGCCCCATCGACAGATAGGACAGCATTTCCGGGAAGGTCCAGACCATTCCCTGCGCCGAGGACTCAGACACCTGCTTGCCGTTGATATGGAGCGACAGATGCAGTCCCCGGGGGTCGCCGATTTCATCGCGGGTGACCAGCCAGGGCCCCATGCCGTTACCCGAATCAAAGTCCTTGCCTTTGGATGGACCGCGCCCGGTCTTCATCTCCTCTCGCTGGATGTCACGAACACTGGCGTCATTGACAATGGTGTAACCGGCAATGGCGCGCTCGGCCGCGTTCAAATCGAGGTCCTTGCCGCCCGTTCCGACAATGCAGACGAGCTCACACTCGACATCGACCTCGGATGCGTAGGGCGGATACTCCAGAACCGAATCGGTTCCAACGTAGGAGTCGGGGTTGCCCTTCCAGTAGGGCTTGACGCCGCTTTCCTCTGGCGCGCGGCTGAGATTGAATCCGTGCGCAGCGCCGGATGCGGTATGGGCCGGCCAGACACTGAAATTGGCGACACCGGCCGGGCGCGGCACCGGCGCGAGAAACCGCACTTCGTCAACTGGATGGATCAGTCGCTGCCCGCTGGCGGTGTGAGTCACCCCCGCGGCAAGAACCGTTTCCATGGCCTCGGCGATCCAGTCGAACACGGGGTCGCCGGATCCGATGAGCGCCACCATGTCGGTCGGCACCTCTGCGTTCCCCACCCGTTCGGCAGCAGCTGCCGGCAGTTTCCGCTCCTGCCATGCGACGCGAACCGCGGTGGCATCGACCACCCCGAGCGCGTGACTCACACCAATCCGGCGTAAACGACCCACCGGCGTTGAGAGTTCAATGGTTGCAAGCTTCATGCGGGTCTCTTGGGGTTCGGGCGGTGGCGGAGCAAACGAACGGGCGTGGCACCTGGTCACTCTGCCTTGATGCCGGCAGCCTTGGCAACTTCGCGCCAGGTCTGCGTATCACGCTCGATGAAACTGCGGAAGGTCTGCGCAGGCAAGGGGTCGGGCTGCAGCCCGGTGTCGATGAGTTTCGACTGTATGTCGGGCTGTGACAGCGCCTCGGCCAATGCGGTGTAAAGCCGATCCCGAATCGGGTCTGGAATGCCCGCCGGTCCGACCATGCCGAACCAGGAATTCGCGACGATGCCAGGCACGCCCTGTTCGATGGCCGTGCCGATATCGGGCAGCTGTTTCTGCCGAACTTCAGACGTGACGGCAATGGCTTTGAGCCGCCCCGATCGGATATGAGGCAACAACGCGACGGTATAGATGATCATGGGGACATGCCCGGCCACCGCGTCGCTTACCGCCTGGCCCTGGTTGCTGTAGGGGACATGAACGAACGGGGCGCCGGTGCGAAGCGCGATCAACTCGCCCGCCAGATGGTTGGAGCCGCCGTGCCCGCCCGACGAATATCGAACACCCCCGGCGACCGTTCGCGACCATGCAATCAGTTCGGGGAGCGTGCTGGCGGGCACCGACGGATGAACAGCCACCACATTGGTGGCCGTGCAAGCCCGCCCGATATGTGTGAAGTCGCGCAGGTTGTCGTAAGGCATGGCCGAGCCACGGATGGCCGGCGCGATGGCCATGGCAGACACCGCCGACATGGCGATCGTGTAACCGTCAGGGGTTGCCCGCGCCACCTGCTCGGCACCGATCGCGCCGGCGGCCCCGACCCGATTTTCAATGACCAGATTCTGACCCAGCGTCTGGGACATTCGCGCAGCCAGATGCCGGGTCATGATGTCGGTTGCGGATCCGGCAGCAAAGGTCACGATGATGCGAATCGGCCTGCTGGGGTACTCGGCGCGCGCCTGGGCAGCGGCCGGTGTGGCGATCGCGCCGAGCGCCGAGGCGCCCAGGGCACCCACGATACGTCTGCGGGCCTTTGAGTCAGGAACGATTGACATAACCTACTCCATCAGGGTTGGGGGTGGCGTGAGCATGGTCAGGATTGATCGGCCAGCAGGCCAGCCGTCTGGCGCGCAACTGCTCTGCCGAGGTAACACCCTTCGAAATCAGCAGCGACTCGGCCGCCGCGATCCATTGCTCGCCGTAGCTTCGCGGCCGACCATCACTCGCCTCATTGATGCCTGATTCTGCAATGCTGCGCGACAAAAAATCGACCCACTCAGGCCAGGTGAAATGACCGGCCTCGGCCAGCTTGACCACCATGGCGAACGCACGGGCTTCCCATGGACTTTGAAAGTGCGGTGACTCACCCGCTTCCAGCGCGCGGTCCCACGCGGGCCCCGGTTCGGCTGCACGCACAGGCAGATCACGCGCAGGATTCATTGGCATCCGGAGCCGTGTCGGCAAGCAGGTACGACTGCCAGCAGTCGAGATAGACACAGGCTGCAGTGGTGTCGGGGCCCCAGAGCTCTGCGGCTTCGAACCTGACCGCGTACAGCCAGTCGGGCTGCTCGCCCTGAAAGAGCGCGTTGGTATCAGGAAACACATGAACGCCGCGCACGGCGGTGATGGTGCCGATACGCCCCCGCGCATAGCGGGGGAGCCGGGTGTGAGTGGCCGGATGCGCGTTGATCGTGCGAACCCGCTGGCCGACCATGAACTGTGCAGGCGCTGCGGCCTCTCGGGTGGAAGGCCAACCACGCGAGAAGAGCGCCTCAACCGACTCGCCAGCGAGCTGTCGGAACTGTGCGGGCACCCGGGAATCGGCTTGCACCTGGCCCGATGCCAATTCAGCGCTACTCAGCAGGCCCCTCGCCTCGATCAGCTGTTGCAGAGCCTCCAGCCAGATCCGGTAGTAACCGCCCCCAAGATAGATCGAGGGTGGAAGACTTTCGCGCACAAAGCGCGACGCATCGATATTCCAGCAACCCCCTGCACCCAGTGCCAACGTGAGCGCAAACGCACGACGTTCCCAGTCATGGTGAAACAGCGGCTCGCCCGGCTCCTGCTCCACACGGCCGAAACACTGCATGCCGCCCATGTCGTGCAGACCGTTCAAGGCGACACCTCGGAACGCGGGCCCGGCGCGCGAACAATGTCGGTGCCAATCATTGCGTTGCGGCTGATCAGTTCGGCGAGCGCCTCCTCTGACAGATGCGCAGTGCCAGCGGGTTGCATGGGTAGCACCAGGTAGCGGACCTCGGCGTTGGAGTCCCAAACCTGGATCTGGGTGTCAGCCGGCAGATGCAGCCCGAACTCCGCAAGCACACCACGCGGATCGATCACGGCACGCGCCCGGTAGGGCGCCGACTTGTACCAGCCGGGGGGCAGGCCCAGGAGCGGCCATGGATAGCAGGAGCACAGCGTGCAGACCACCAGGTTGTGGATCCGAGGGGTGTTTTCAACCACCACCACATGCTCCCCCTGACGCCCGGTGTATCCCATGGACGAGATGGCTTCATCGGGCGTGGACAGAAGCCTTGCCTTGAACAGCGGATCGACCCACGCACGCGCCACCACCCGTGCCCCATTGCGGGGTCCGATCCGGGTTTCATACAGATCGAGGATGGCCTGCAGCGCCTGGCGATCGACCAGGGATTTCTCGATCAGCAGCGACTCGAGCGCGTTGACCCGCGCTTCAAGCTCGCGATTGATCCGGCCCTGGTCGCCATCCTGACTCATGGGAAGACCATGCCGTTATGTGCCTGAGCCCGGAGGCCTTGCGCTGGGAAAGTTCGGTGCCCGCTTTTCGCGCACCGCAGCCAGCCCCTCTCGCGCATCGGGGCCCAGGAACCCCAGCATCTCGAGCGCAAGCGAATGATCGAAAATGGGGCCCGCCATTCGCATCCATTGATTGATGGCCTGTTTGGTGCCTCGAATGGCGCTTTGGCTGCCCGCAGCCAACCGCTCTGCGACGGCGAGCGCACGCGGCAACACCTCGTCTCGCGGGACGCATGCCGTGACCAGACCGATCCGCTCGGCCTCTCGGCCGTCGATGAAATCGGCGGTCATGAGGTAGTACTTGGCCTTGGCGACGCCGCAGAGCAGCGGCCAGATGATGGCTGCGTGGTCGCCGGCCGCCACCCCGAGCCGTACGTGCCCGTCGGAGAGGCGCGCGTCCTCCGCCATGATGCTGATATCGGCAAGCAGCGCCACCGCAAGCCCGGCGCCCACCGCGGTGCCGTTGATGGCCGAGATGATGGGCTTGTCGCAGGCAAGGATGTTGTAGACCAGGTCGGCCGCCTCTTTCTGAAGATGGGCGATCTGGTCGGCGTTGCCGATCATTTCCTGGATCCAGGAGAGGTCACCCCCTGCGGAAAACGCGCGCTCACCGGCTCCGGTGACGACCACCACCTTCACGGCGGGATCGTCGGCCACCACGCCCCAGAGTCTGGACAGCTCGAAATGGAGCCGTGCGTCGGTGGCGTTCATGGCCGCCGGCCGATTGAGGGTTGCGAGCAGGACACCATCGGGCCGGTGCTCGAACAGGATGTGCTGGAAATCGGAGTAATGCATGACGGTCATCGCGACAGAATATCGCGGACCTCGCGGAAGTAAAGCGTTCCGTTCCGAACATCGGTCACCAGCACTTCATGGCGCACGTAGCGGCGCTCGCGCTTGATGAACTTGTCGATCGCCCGCGCAGAAATGCGCACCGTTGCACCCACCGGAATCGGTTCGAGAATTTCGGATTCATGGAAGGTGTGAATCGAGCCAATTGCAAACGGCTTGGTGTGGTCAAACTGAACCGACAGCACAAAATGTGAAACGAGTAGCGGCGGAACGATGGCCCCGCCAAACGGTGATTCGCCCGGCACATACCAGGTGTTCATCTTCCACCCCTCGTACCACGGGTTGTAGTCCTCCACCGCATCGGCATACAGGATCACAAGCTCCGGCGTGATGTGGAGGTCTCGCGACAACTCGTCTCCCACATTGACCATGTCCCAGTACGTCTGGCATTCGCTCTGCAGACTGTCTACGAACGCTCGCGTCTGCTGGATCTGGATCTCGGTCATCGGCATCAGTGAGTCGGTTTTTACGGTTTCAACGCTCATGGTGTGCACCTGTCAGCTTTATCAAGGGGGGCTGCGCGGGATTGGGCATCAGACGCCGACATCCACTTCCACCGTACCCACAGTTTTTTTCTCGCCCTGCTCGTTATCGGCCCAGACCTCGACCGTGAATCGGAAGCCATTGCCCTTGGGGGTCTTGGCCGATACTCGACCATGCGTGGTGATGACCTCGTTTGCGTGCGTGGAAGCGATGTACTTGCAGACCACCCTCGCGTTTCGAAACATCGCTGCGCCGAAATGGTTGACGCACATTTCAGCGATGTAGGCCGAGGACATCTCGCCGGTCTGGATCGGCGCCCGAAGTCCGGTTTCGGCCGCATAAACAGGGTCCCAGTGGTTGGGATTGAAGCGGCCCCAGAGACGCGACCCCATCAACTGGATGGCCGCGCGCTTTCGCACACCCACCAGCACATGGCCAACAGGCGTGTCGCGATTGATCAGACCGTGAACCGAACGGCCCTGTATGGTTTGCTGCATCGTGATGGCTCCTGTGCCAGAAAGAGAAGGGTCGGATGTGGAAGAGTCAGACGTGATGTGAAGTGGGTAGACCGAGCCGTTTGGCAGCGATCTCGGACAGCAGAAACTTGCGCGCGCGACCGGAGGGCGTGACCGGAATGTCTTCGGCAGCGATCCGGATGACGTGCCGGGGAATCTTGAATCGGGCGAGTCGCTCGCGGCAGAGATCGATCAGTGCCTCGTCAGAGACGGAAGGTGACTCGCGCACGACCACGAACAGGACACCCACCTCACCCATTCGCTCGTCTGCAATCGGCACCACATGCGCCTGGACGACGGCCGGATGCGTCACCAGGAGATCCTCCACCTCGGTAGGCATGACCAGCTCACCGCCGCAGCGATAGGACTCCTTGCGCCGCCCGACCAGAGTCAGGTAATGGTCAGCGTCAATCCGTCCAAGGTCGCCGGTTCGGAACCAGCCATCGGCCGTGAAGGCCTCGGCTGTGGCTTCGGGCTTGTTGTAGTACCCCGAGGTGACGCCAGGGCCGCGCGCGAGCAGCTCGCCGACTTCGCCCGGGGCCACCTCCAGACCGGTTTCGGGATCGACCACGCGATAGCTGACCAGACGCGCACCCGCGATGTCGGCGGCCGCTGGGCCCACATCGCGCAGACGTCCATTGGTGTTCAGCAGACGCTCGCGAGGATCGTCGGGACGGGTCACCGTGCTCGATGCAGTCACCTCGGTCATGCCGTAGCCAGAGGTAAGCTCCACCGGCCCCAGGTAGCGATCGATCTGATCCCAGATCGTTGCCGGCGACCGACCACCCGATGAAATCATGGAAAGCAACGAAGGAAGTTCGCGGCGCTCGCGCTTTTGCTCATCGATCAGGGCGAGCGTCATCGTGGGGATGAGCAGGATGTCGGTTGCGCCATGCCGGCGAATGCCTTCAAGCGTGTCCGCGGCGTCGAACTTGAGCTGCGGAATGATGGCGCCCCCAGCGAACAGCGCTGCAAGCAACCCTTCTACATATCCGTAGACGTGGTACATCGGAAGCGAGAACAGGATTCGACGCCCAGTCTCGAACGCACGGCCCCAGGTACTGCCGAAGGCTGTTCGCAGCATCATGTCGTGCGTGATCATTACGCCCTTGGGTGAACCCGTGGTGCCCGATGTGTAGATGATGTCGCACAGGCTGTGCGGCGACGCGCACGTCGCCGACGGGAGCGCGGAAAGCCCCTCCCCCAAAGTATTCAGATCGGGCACACCGGGCGGCAGCCGATCATGATCGGTGGCGAAGGCCACCACGCCCCGCAGCCGCGGAAACGCCTCTCCTCCAGCAGCCACTGGCCACCCCGGCGCGAGCTCATCAAGAAAGCGCAGATAGTCGAGTCCCCGGAAGCGGTTCATGGTGATGAGCAGCACCGCATCGGACTGGCGCAACACATAGCCGAGTTCGTCGCGGCGATTCAGAAAGTTGATCGGCACAGCCACTGCGCCGACGCGCGAGATGGCGAGCTTGCAGGCTACGAACTCTGGATAGTTCCCCATCAGAAGCGCGACATGTTCGCCGGGCTGCACACCCACCGCGATCAAGCCGGCTGCAAGCCGGGACGACCAAACCTGAATGTCGCGATAACTGTAGCTTCGAGAGTCGGTCACGACACAGTCGTGATCCGGGATCGTCTCTGCCATCGCGTCAAACGCCTGATCGAGCGTGCGGGCGATCCACGTTGGATGCCGCTGCAGCAGCGCGGCCTGACGTTGAGACACACTTCGAAGACCCATTTTTACCCGCCGCTTGAAATATCTACTGATGGGTAGCATAATGTACTTTATGGAAGATCTCAATCAATCCGAGACGGCCAAGTCAGCAACGATGTGCACCATCAAATGGAGTCCCGACAAGTGATCGACAGCATCGACGCCCTGGTGGTCGGCGCAGGCTTTGCGGGATTGAGAGCCCTCTATACCCTCAGGCAGTCAGGCAAGCGTGTGCAGGTCATTGAAGCCAGCGACGATGTGGGCGGTGTCTGGCTCCACAACGGCTATCCCGGCGCCCGGTGCGACGTCGAAAGCTACGACTACTCCTACAGCTTTTCGCCAGAACTCGAACAGTCCTGGCGTTGGAGCGAGCGCTACGCCACGCAACCGGAGATCCTCCGCTATATCCGGCATGTGGCAGAGCGCTTCGATCTCAGGCGGGACATCGCCTTCAACCTGCGCATGACCTCGGCGCGGTTCGATGAACTCAGCTCGCGCTGGCTGGTCACCGCACACACTGGGCGCCAGTGGAGCGCACGGCATCTGGTGCTCTGCGTGGGACAGTTGTCCACCACCAAATCGCCCGACTATCCCGGCCAGGGATCCTTTGGCGGACGCATCATCCACAGCGGCGAGTGGCCTCGCGAGCGGGTGTCATTTGCCGGCCAGCGTGTGGGCATTATTGGAACAGGCTCCTCCGGCATGCAGATGACGCCGGTCATCGCACGTGAAGCGCGACATGTCACGGTATTCCAGCGCACGCCCAACTACAGCATTCCCGCCGCCAATGCACCGGTGAGCGAAGCGGAAGACCAGCAGGTCAAGGCACATTACGCCGAGCGCCGGGCGCGCGCCCGCCAATCTCCCACCGGCCTGGGGTTCGTACCGAACCGGACTTCCGCGCTTGAAGCCAGTGCAGAAGAGCGCGAGCAGGTGTATGAGGCAGCCTGGAACCGCCTGGGGTTTGGCTTTGCACTCGCCTACTACGACATTCTGCTCAATCAGGCAGCCAACGAGACAGCAGCTGAATTCATTCGAAAGAAAATCCGCGCCAGGGTCAACGATCCCGTCGTGCGGGAGAAGCTCACGCCCAAGGGCCATCCGTTCGCAGCAAGGCGTCCATCGGTCGACAGCGGTTACTTCGAAGCCTTCAATCGCCCCAATGTCGAACTCGCCGACGTTCGCGAATCACCCATTCTGGAATTCACGCCCACGGGCATTCGCACGGCCGCCAAGCATCACGACCTCGACGTCATCATTTTCGCCACTGGCTTTGACGCCTTCACCGGATCGCTGCTGAAGCCCGACATCGTTGGCCGCGGCGGAATAACGCTTCGCGAAAAGTGGGCCGCCGGTCCCATCACTCAGTTGGGCGTATCGGTCAACGGATTCCCCAACCTGCTCATCGTGGTCGGCCCGGGAAGTCCCTCGCTGCTCAGCAATGTCATGGTGTCGATCGAAGAGCAGATCGACTGGCTGGCAACGCTCCTCAACACCATGGACGATCGGGGCATCGTCGAATACGAGGCCGATGCGCAGGCCGAGATCGACTGGGTCAGGCATGTGAATGAGCGCGCACGCGAGACGCTTTACCTGGCGACCGACTCCTATTACAACGGCGCGGAGATCGCGGGCAAGCCACGGGTGTTCATGCCCTACTCCGGGGGCATTCGAGGCTATCGCCGGCTGCTTCACCAGTGCGCCGAAAGCGGCTATTCAGGCTTTACCCTCCGCACGGCTCACGCCGAGGTTGCCGCGAAATGAGTTTCAACTTCAGCGGTCAGGTCGCCATCGTCACCGGCGCCGGAACCGGCATCGGACGGGCAGCGGCCGTGGCGCTGGCACGCGCCGGCGCACGGGTGTTGGCCGTCGACCTTCAAACGGCGCAAGGAGAAGAAACCGCGGCCCTTGCAACCGACTGCGGGTCGGATGCGCGGTTTGTCCAGGCCGACGTCAGCCAATCCGATCAGGTTGAGAATTTCGTCCGCGTAGCGGTCGACACCTGGGGTCGGATTGACGTGCTGATGAATAACGCAGGCTGGCAGGGCAATATCGCCGCGCTGACTGATTACACCGACGAGCACTTCGACCGGGTGATGGCCATCAATGTTCGCGGCACCTATCTCGGGATGAAGCACACGCTTCCGGTCATGATCCGTCAGCGCCGCGGCGCTGTGGTCAACACCGGATCCCTTGCTTCCTACACCGGCACCCGGATGCTCGCGCCCTACACGGCAAGCAAACATGCGGTTCTGGGGCTTACGCGCGCAACTGCGCTTGAAGTTGCACGCGAGGGCATCCGCATCAACGCCGTTTGCCCGGGTCCGGTCGACACAGCCATGCTGCGCGACATCGAGGCCGCTCAGGCCCCCGGGCAGGCCGATGCGCTGCGACAGCGTCGAAGCGCATCGATCCCGGATGGGCGCTATGCGAGTCCCGAGGAAGTTGCCAACCTGATGCTCTATCTCGCCTCCGACCTCGCCTCGCACATCACGGGTCAGGGGATTCAGATCAACGGCGGCAGCCATGGTTGACCATTCGGGTCGGCCCAGCGGCAAGCGCTTGCGCTATCGCGCACTGCCCGGCGCGCAGAGTGCCGCTCCCGCCATGCCTCATCTGACGATCCGCTATCCTCACGCCCATGACCAATCCCGCTCGGAAACCCGTCCGTCCAAGATCTCGCGCCGCAACTTCACCGGATCGCGAGGCCACCCCGTCAGCCGATGCGCCGGAGAGCCTGCGCGACGCGGTCCAGCGTCTGAAGCGCGAAAGCATTGTCGCGGCTGCGGTCGACCTGTTCTATCACCAGGGTTATGGCCAAACCACACTCGACCAGGTCGCGCAGCGTCTCGATGTCACCAAGCCTTTCATCTATTCCTATTTCCGCTCCAAGAACGAAATTCTTGCCGAGATCTGCTCCCGGGCAATCAAGCTTGCCCACGAGTCGCTCAATCGCGCAAGCTCGCAGCAGGGGTCAGCGACCGATCGCATCAAGGCCATTTCGCGCGACTTCATGGAGGCCGTTCTGCGGCACCAGCCCCATGCGGTCATCTACAGCCGCGAGGAAAAGGAACTCGACCAGGTCGACCGGGATGCCATCAACCGACTGCGCCGCGAGTTCGATCATCGGCTGGTTGCGCTGATCCAGGAAGGCGTGACAACGGGCGAGTTTCAGGTCGACGACGTCCATCTCACGGCCTTGTCGATTGGCGGAATCATCGGCTGGTCGCAGGTCTGGTTCAGACCGTCAGGTCGCCTGACAATCGAGGAGGCGGCCGATGGCGTGAGCAGGATCGTGCTTGCGATGGTCAAAGCCAATCCGGGACGCCGCCGAAAGCCGCTCGCTGCGGTGCGCTGATACCTCTCGCCTCGATCTCGCTGGCTGCCTCCTTCTCGGCCACCGCCCCCTGCCGCCAGGCGAAGGGGATGCCCCGATGAGCGTATCGCTCGCCCGGACGACGGGTCGACAGACCGTTGCCGTGATCGGCGCGGGCACCATGGGCGCCGGCATTGCCTATGTGTTTGCCCGAGCAGGATGGCAGGTCACGGTGGCGGATCCCTCCCCGCCTCAGCGAACCCGGCTCCTGGAAACCCTCAAGAGCGCGTCCGCCGACGGCATGCGACGCGGCAAACTCACTGAAGCGCAGGCAGCACTTCTCATCTCCTCAGTAAGCCTGGTGACGGGCGCTCACGAGCTCCCGCGCGGGCTCGACCTCGCGATTGAAAGCGTTCCGGAAGATCTCGCCCTCAAGCAAAGTGTGCTCAGAGCGCTCGATGAGCGGGCACCCACGATCATCGGATCCAACACCAGCGGACTGTCGATTGACGCGCTGGCGGATGGTCTCGCCGACCCCACCCGACTCATCGGCATGCATTTCTTCAACCCGGTGTGGTCGTTGCCGCTGGTCGAACTGGTTGTGGGTGAGCAGACCAGCCTAGAGGTCATTAACGCGGCGCGCCGCCATGCCGAGTCCGTCGGCAAGCAGACCATCGTCGTACGAAACGTTCCGGGCTTTGCCACAAGCCGACTCGACCTGATCGCATCGCTCGAGGCCATTCGGATGCTTGAAGATGGGGTGGCCAGCGCCGAAGACATCGATCGCGCGGCAGTGCTGGCCTATCGGCACCCGATCGGCCCACTGCGCTTGAGCGACATCGTCGGCCTTGATGTAAGGCTCGATATCGCGCGCCACCTTCACAGTTCGCTGGGCGAGCGCTACGCGCCGCCCCGCCTGCTCGAACAGAAGGTTGCACGCGGCGAGCTCGGTCAAAAAACCGGCAAAGGGTTTTACGACTGGCCCGCCCCGCCCTCATTGCTACCCACCTCTCACGAACAACCATGACAGGCATTTTCAAATCAACGCTGGTCGACACCGCCGACCACCACCCGATGTTGCGTGACAGCGTGGCGCGGCTGGTCGGCCGTTTCGGCCGCCGATACTTTCAGGATGTGGTGCAGCGCAAGGCCAAGCCCGTGGAGCTTTGGCAGGCGCTGGGCGAAGCCGGCTATCTGGGGACGCACATCTCCGAGCAGTACGGCGGGGCAGGCGCCGGCATTGCCGACTACAACGTCGTGGTCGAAGAAACCGCAGCGCAGGGCTGCCCCATTCTGTCGCTCGTCATCGGTTCCATCTGCGCGCCCATCATCGAGCAGTACGGCAGCGAGGCTCTCAAGAACGAGTGGCTCCCAGGGCTCGCTTCAGGCAAACGTCGTTTGTCCTTTGCGATCACCGAGCCCGACGCTGGCACCAACACCCATCGCATCACCACCACCGCCACCCGACAGGGCAACGGCTGGCGCCTGAACGGCAAGAAATACTGGACCTCGGGCGTTGACGAGGCGGATGCGATTCTGGTGGTCTGTCGCGGAGAGCCGGCAGACACCGATCCGTCCGGGCGCCGGCCGCTTTCGCTGTTCATTGTTCCCGCGAACGCGCCCGGCATCAGCCGCACCCCGATCGCCACTGCCCTCCACGTGCCCGAGACCTCGTTCACGGTGTTTTTCGATGATGTCGAACTCGGAGCCGATGCGCTGGTGGGCGAGGCAGGGCAAGGCCTCAAACAGGTGTTTGCAGGACTGAACCCGGAGCGCGTCTGCGCAGCCGCCATCAACAACGGCATTGCCCGATATGCCCTCGAGCGCGGCGCCCAGCAGGCGCGTGACCGCGCGGTATGGGCCACTCCGATCGGCTCGCATCAAGGCATTGCGCACCCGCTTGCAAAGGCGTTCATCTCGGTTCAGCAGGCGCGTCTCATGACAGCGCGAGCTGCGCAACTCTACGACCAGCGCTCAGCGGACGCGGGCGAGGCCGCCAACATGGCAAAACTCGCTGCGGCCGACGCCTCGCTCGAGGCGCTCGATCAGGCAATTCAGGTCCATGGCGGCAACGGCATGGCGATCGAGTACGGGCTTGCCGACCTGTGGTTCATCGCCCGGCTGCACAAGACCGCGCCGGTCAGCCGAGAAATGATTCTCAACTTCGTCGCCCAGCACAGCCTGGGGCTCCCCAAGAGCTACTGAACGGTCTGCTGAACACCATGACCCGAAGCTACGCAGAGATTCTCCGATCGCTCGCGGCGGACAGGCCCGAGGCCCCCGCCCTCACCTATGACGATCAGACCTGGTCCTTCGCAGAGCTTCACACGCGCAGTTCGCGCACTGCGCAGGCGCTGCGCGCGGCCGGGGTACAAGCAGGCGATCGGGTCGGACTCCTTACCCGAAATTGCGCTGAATGCTTTGAGCTGCTGTTTGCCTGCAGCAAGATTGGCGCCGTGTATACCGGCCTCAACTGGCGGCTCTCGGCGGCCGAGATCGCAGCGATTCTCGACGACGCGAAGCCCGCGCTGCTGATCGTGGGCGCCACCGAGCGGTCGCTCCTTGACGGTTCGAAAACGCCGCGCACGGTGGAACTGGGCGCCGAGTTCAGTGGCTGGCGAGATGCTCATCCTGCCATCGACCCGGGCCATGCGGGCGCGCCCGATGAACCCATCTTGCTGCTCTACACCTCCGGCACCACTGGCCTGCCCAAGGGCGCGATGATCACCAACGAGGGACTGTCTTACACCCCGCGGCTCGCAGCGCAAGCCTGGGCGATGGGCCCCGACTCGGTCAACCTGGTGGCGATGCCGATGTTCCACATCGGTGGTTGCGGCTACGGTTCAAGCGTGATGACGGTAGGCGGTCACACCGTTCTGCTGCGCGACGTCGTTCCCGCCCAGGTTATCGACTGCATCAGCCGCTACCGGGTCACGCACGCGTTTTTCGTTCCGACCGTGGTGCAGTCGCTGCTCAATGTGCCCGGCGTCGATCAGGCCGACCTCGGGAGCCTGGAGCTCCTGATGTATGGCGCGGCCCCCATGGGCGACGTGCTGTTGAAGCGTGCCATCTCGGTGCTTCGCTGCCGCTTCATGCAGGCCTATGGCATGACCGAAACAGCAGGTACGGTCACGGTACTCAACCCGGAGGATCATGTGACCGAAGGGCCACACGCGACCCGACTCAATTCTGTCGGTCGGCCGCTTCCCTGGGTGGAACTGAGGATCGTCGATCCCGACACGCTGGACGACGCCCCGCCGGGCCAGGTGGGCGAGATCTGGATCCGAACCGCCATGAACATGGCGGGCTACTGGAGCAAGCCCGAGGAAACGCGCACCACCATCATGCCCGGTCAATGGCTGCGCACCGGTGACGCCGCCTACCTCGATGCCGAGGGCTATGTGTACCTGTTCGATCGCTTCAAGGACATGATCATCTCAGGCGGCGAGAACATCTACCCCGCCGAGATCGAGAATGTGCTGAATGGTCACCCGGCGGTGCTTGAGGTGGGGGTCATCGGCGTTCCCCATGAGCGCTGGGGCGAATCGCCCCGCGCAGTGGTGGTGCTCCGTCCAAATCACACCGCCACCGCAGAGGAACTCATCCGCTTCACCCGCGACCGTCTCGCGCACTACAAGTGCCCGACCTCGGTTGCCTTCGCCAGCACACTGCCCAGAAACGCCTCGGGCAAGCTGCTCAAGCGGGCGCTCCGGCTCACGCATTCGGGGAATGCACAGTGATCCCGGCATCCCTTCCGCCGCTCGCCCTGCTCCGACGCTGGGTCGTGGACTACTTCAACGCACACAATCCCGCTGCGGCGCGCGAGTTCATCCACCCCGATTACTCGCTCGAGATCGGCGATGTGGTGTTCGCAGGTCGTGATCAGCAGTGGCTGCCGGCCGTCGATGAGCAGATGCGACGCTTCCCCGGGCTCGGCATGACGGTGCACGAAGTCGTGACCACCAGCGACCAGGTCGCCTTATGGTTCAGCCAGCACGGCGCTCAGGACGGCGCCAACGGTCCGGTGGCGGTATGGTCGGGCGTTGCCATTTACCAATGTCGCAATGGGCAGATGCTTGGCTGCGTTGCGCAGGAAGACTACCTCACGCGCAGCCGACAGCTGAAAAGCGGCATGCCCGACCCGGTCGAGCCGCCCGCGCCCGCCCCTTGGGACGCGGCCCCCCAGGCTCGAAACCCCGAAGCGGAGCGTATCGTGCAGCAGTGGCTCACCAGCAGCTGGCCCTCGGCGGAGCCGCGCCTGCGCTGCGATGACGAGCATTTGACGGGCGATCGCCTGATGTTCCAGGTCGACTCGGTCGAGGTGCTGAAGCTCTTTTCGTCCGGTCAGACGGTCGCATTCCATGCGCGGCAGCACGGGCGCTATCAAGGCGGGCTTGCCGGTGCGCCCGGCAACCTTGCCCGGCAACATCTCGCATGCAACGGGATTGTTCATGTGCAGAGCGGAGCGATCATTCGCGGGCGGATCATTCGCGACCGGATCGGGCTGCGCGCCCGCCTTCGTGACGGAGCCTCCTCATGAGCGCTGTCTCCTCTTCGGTCCGCACCGATCGGACCGGCGCCGTGATGGTGATCACCATCGACCGCCCGCAGGCAAGAAACGCCATCGACCACGCAACATCGGTGGCGCTCGCCGCCGCCTTCGACCAACTGGATTCGGATGCAGCACTCCGGGCGGCCGTGCTCACCGGCGCGGGCGAACACTTCTGCGCCGGCATGGATCTCAAGGCCTTCCTCCGAGGCGAGCGTATCGAACTACCCGGACGTGGCCTTGCCGGAATTGTTGAAACGCCGCCCGCCAAGCCGGTCATCGCGGCGGTAGAGGGCTATGCGCTTGCCGGCGGCTTCGAGATCGCGCTCGCGTGCGACCTGATCGTGGCGAGCCGCACCGCCCGCTTCGGGCTCCCTGAGGTCTGTCGCGGCCTGATTGCAGGCTCAGGCGGACTGATGCGACTGCCGACGCGGATCCCCCGCCAGATCGCACTCGAATACGCGATGACCGGCGAATTCATGACGGCCGCCGAGGCCCGACAGTGGGGGCTGATCAACCGGCTCACCGAACCTGGCGAGGCCTGCAGCGTCGCCATCGAACTCGCCAGCCGAATCGCCGCCAACGCGCCGCTCGCCGTCGCTGCAAGTCGGCAGATCATCAATGACTGCAGCGACTGGCCGGCCGCACAACGTTGGTCAAGGCAGCGCGAAGTCCTTGAACGAATCATTGCATCAGGCGACGCGCGCGAAGGTGCAAAGGCGTTTGCCGAAAGGCGCCCACCACGATGGACCGGTCAATGAGCCCAACGCTGAGAGCCAAGCCATGAGCACAATGCGATTTGATGGACGGGTCTACCTGCTGAGCGGGGCCGCGCGCGGCCTGGGTTGCGCGCAGGCGCGCCGGATCGTTGCCGAAGGCGGCTCGGTCCTGATTGGTGATGTACTGCACGATCAGGGTGCCGCGCTCGCAGCCGAGTTGGGCGCGCGCGCGCGGTTCCAGCCGCTCGACGTCACCCGTGAAGCCGACTGGCAGGCAGCGGTTGAACAGGCGCAACGCATGGGCCCGCTCCATGGACTGGTCAATAACGCAGGGGTGTACGCCCCCGTACCGCTCCTGGCGGAGAACGGGGTGGAAGAGTTCGAGCGCCATCTGCGGGTCAATCAGACTGGCGTGTTCCTCGGCCTGCGATCGGTCACCGCCGCGCTGACTGCATGCGGTCAGGGTTCGATCGTCAATATTTCGTCCACCGTCGGTATCCGAAGCGCACCCAATGCGATCGCCTACACAGCCACCAAGTGGGCGGTGCGCGGCATGACGAAGGCGGCTGCGCTCGAACTCGTTGACCGGAATATTCGAGTCAACTCGGTGCATCCCGGGCCGATCGATACCGACATGCTGAGCGTTCGCACCGAGGCGCAGAACCAGGCGCGTATCAATCAGATCCCGATGAAGCGGCTGGGCTCGGCAGACGAAGTGGCGGGCCTCGTATGCTTTTTGCTGAGCGACGAGAGCCGCTACATGACCGGGTCCGAGCTCGCGATCGACGGAGGTTGCGCCCTGTGAACCGCGACAGCGTCCCGCATGACGTGATCGTGATTGGCGCAGGCTTCGCCGGCCTCCATGCGCTGCACGTGCTGCGCGGCATGGGCTGCCGCACCGTGGTGCTTGAAGCGGGATCCGATGTGGGCGGTGTCTGGTACTGGAACCGCTACCCCGGTGCCCGCTGCGACGTGGAGAGCCTGCAGTATTCCTACTCATTCGATACCGAACTCGAACAGGAGTGGCAATGGACCGAGCGCTACGCCGCTCAGCCCGAGATCCTTCGCTATATCGAGCATGTCGCCGAGCGGTTCGACTTGCGGCGAGACATCCGCTTCAACACACGCGTGAACTCGGCCATTTTCAACGAGCAGCAGTCGACCTGGACACTCACCACCGAGGCGGGTGAGACTTTCACGACGCAGCATTGCATCATGGCCACCGGCGCACTGTCGGTACCTCGCCTGCCTGCCATCGCCGGCATTGAAAACTTTCGTGGTGAGGTGTATCACACCGGCCGCTGGCCCAAGGATGCGCCTCATTTCGCAGGCAAGCGGGTGGGTGTCATCGGCACGGGTTCATCCGGCATTCAGGCCATTCCTCAGATTGCGAGGCAAGCCGCACATCTCACGGTCTTTCAACGAACCGCCAATTTCTCGATCCCCGCCTGGAACCGTCCGCTTTCAGCGGAGGACCAGGCGGCGTTCAAGGCCGTCTACCGGGAACATCGCGCACGTGCCCGCGAGGTGGGCACACTTTACGAATTCAGCGACCGGGGTGCGCTTCAGGTGAGCGCGACCGAGCGCGAGCGTGAATACGCGAGGCGCTGGGAAAAAGGCGGCGTGAATTTTGTTCACGCCTTCAATGATCTGCTGGTGAGCAAGCCCGCCAACGACACCATCGCCGATTTCGTCCGCGCCCGCATCCGGTCCATCGTAAAGGATCCCGCTGTTGCAGACTCGCTATGCCCCAATGACCATCCCCTGGGCACCAAGCGCATCTGTGTCGATACCGGTTACTACGAGACCTTCAACCAGGCCAATGTGCGACTGGTCGATCTCAAGAAGACGCCGATCGATCACTTTCATGCCACCGGCGTTCGGGTGGCAGGCGAAGACCTGTCGCTCGACAGTCTGGTGTGTGCGACAGGCTATGACGCGCTGAGCGGCGCCGTGATGGCAATCGACATACGCGGGCGTGGCGGCATCCGCCTGCGCGACAAGTGGGCCAGTGGTCCGCGAACACTCCTGGGGATCATGACTGCCGGCTTTCCGAATCTGTTCATCATTACTGGAGCAGGAAGCCCCTCGGTGCTTGTCAACATGATCGTGGGCATCGAGCACCATGTTCAGTGGATCACCGACTGCATCGCGCACCTGCGCGCCCGGCATCTGGCCACGATCGATGCCAGCCAGGAGGCTGAAGACCGCTGGGTCGAGCACGTCAACCAGGCAGCCGCGCGCACCCTGTTGCCGCTTGCCAACTCCTGGTTCCTGGGCGCCAACATTCCCGGCAAGCCCAGGGTGTTCATGCCCTATGCGGCCAAGATCGGCGTCTATCGGCGGGAGTGCCAGGACGTGGTCGATCGGGGCTATGAAGGTTTTGTGATATCGCCATGACTCCAACAACCCAATCCAGCACGCACTACGATGCCGTCGTCATTGGCGCGGGCTTCGCCGGCCTCTACATGCTGCATCGCCTCAGGGGCCTGGGGCTGCGTACGCGGGTATTTGAAGCCGGCGATGGCATAGGCGGCACCTGGTACTGGAACTGCTATCCAGGCGCGCGCTGCGATGTCGACAGCATGCAGTATTGCTACTCCTGGTCGGATGAGCTGCAGCGGGAATGGCAATGGACCGAGCGCTACCCCACCCGCGACGAGATCCTGCGGTACATCCATCATGTTGCCGAGCGCTTCGACCTCACGCGTGACATCAGTCTGAATGCCCGGGTGGCGGCGGGTCGGTGGGTCGCCGACTCTGGAACCTGGCAGATCGAGGTGGAGGGCGGACCCACCGTCACCACCCGGTTCCTCATCACCGCCACCGGCTGCCTGTCCGAATCGCGTGTGCCACCCATCAACGGGCTGGCCCAGTTCAAGGGACAGACCTTTCACACCGGTCGCTGGCCCAAGACGCCCGTCAGCTTTGCCGGCATGCGCGTGGGGGTAATGGGCACCGGCTCTTCCGGCATTCAGGCCATTCCCGAGATTGCACGCGAGGCACGCGAACTGGTGGTGTTCCAGCGAACGCCAAACTTCAGCATTCCGGCCTGGAACGGTCCGATCGACCCGGCGCATCAGCAGAACTGGATCGCTAACTATCCGGTGCTGCGCGAGCGCGCGCGGAACACCCGGTCAGGCATTCTTTACGACTATGGCACGCAGTCTGGTGTTTCCATGACCGACGACGAGCGACAGGCAGAAATGGATAGCCGGTGGCGCAAGGGGGGCGCCAACTTCGTCCACGCCTTCAACGACACCTTCGTGAACGAGGCGTCGAATCAGTTTCTGGCGGACTACGTCCGCGACAAGATTCGACAAACGGTGAAGGATCCGGCTACCGCTCAAAAGCTTCTGCCGCATGACCATCCCATCGGCACCAAGCGAATCTGCGTTGACAGCGGCTACTTCGAAACCTTCAACCGCCCCAACGTCACCTTGGTCGATCTGCGGACCGACCCCATCACGGGCTTCGACGAGCATGCCGTTCTCACCCGGTCATCGCGTCACGAGTTGGACGCAATGGTATTTGCCACGGGCTATGACGCGGTCACCGGCGCACTGGAGCGTCTGAACCTGCGAGGCGAGACCGGGCAAAGTCTGCGCGAACTGTGGAAAGACGGCCCAACCTCTTATCTCGGCCTGATGACCGCAGGCTTTCCCAACCTCTTCACCATCACCGGACCAGGAAGTCCCTCGATCCTCACCAATGTCATCGTATCGATCGAACAGCATGTCGACTGGATTGCCGACTGCCTCGGTCATATGCAGTCAAATGGATTTCAACGCATCGAACCCCAGCAGGCGGCGCAGGACCGCTGGGGCGCCACCGTTCAGAAAATCGCCAACGGCACGCTGTTTGTGAAGGCGAACTCCTGGTACATGGGCGCCAACATTCCGGGCAAGCCCAGGGTGTTCCTGCCCTTCATCGGCGGCTTTTCAACCTACGTCGCAATCTGCCGCGATGTGGTGAGCAAGGGCTACGAAGGTTTCAGTTTTTCCGCACAGGCCTCTCAATCAACGTGTTCATAACCGCAGGAGACATCATGCAGTCGATTCACCCTCTCACAATCGGTATTCCCGGCAAGCGGGCGCTCGCGGCGCTCGCAACGGTTGCCCTCACCGCCTCCGCGCAGGCCCAGTTCGAGGCGCGGAACGAAGGCGTCTTTCGCGACCGCGTCGACTGGGGCGTCATGATGGATCTCAGCGGTCCCGCCTCGGGGTCGCAGGGCATCTGGACCAATGGCTTCCAGGCCTACATGCGCACGCTCAATGAAAAAGGCGGCGTACACGGCAGACGCATCAACGTGCTGGCTGAGGACAGTCGCTTCAATCCCGCCCAGGACAAGATCAACTACGAGAAACTCAGCACCCAGACCCCAGTGCTTGCGATTTCGGGAATGGGATCCTCGAGCTCACAGGTGTCGCTCGCGCCCACCATCCGCGGCGGCAAGATTCCAATCGTTGGCACCTACACCCATACCAAGCCCCTCTCGGAACCTGTATCACCGCTTGTCTACGGCGGGTTCTGCACGTATCCCGAGATGGCGAAGGCTGGCGTCGGATACCTCACCGACAAACTCAAGGTGACGAACCCGAAAGTGATGGTGGTTTCGATCGAAAGCGCAGGCGGAGTCGAGTATGCACAGTTCATCGCCGACGCAGTGAAGAAATACGGCGGAACATCATCGCTCGTTACGATGAAAATCACCGCCGCCGACGTCACCCCCCAGGTGCTGGAGATCATCAAGCAGAAGCCCGACTTCATCACCATCTATGGCGTCGGCAACACAGCCATCCTCACCATGAAGGCCATGCATCAATATGGCCTCAAGATTCCGGCCTTTGGCATTTCCTACCTGATGTCGCCGCAGATCTACGCGGCGATCGGGCCTGAGGCCGGCGCGCAGTACAACGTGATCAGCTGCTTCACGCCTGGTGGCGCCGACAAGTCGGCGGGCAACGTGGAAATGATGGCCGCCGCCGACAAGTACAACCACTCGGCGATGAAGGAGGACATCAACTATGTCGCCGGTTGGGTGGCGGGACAGATGGCGGCTCAGGCGCTTCAGCTTGCAGGCCCCCAGCCAACGCGCGCGAAGCTGGTTGAGGCGATGAGCAAGGGCTTCACGGTTAACACCAACGGTCTGGCTGCACCGATTGTGTTCTCGCCTGCCAACCAGTCGGGCCCATCCTCCTTCCGGATGTTCGGCTATGACTATGCTGCGAAGAAGTACGTCGCCTTCGGCGAGTTCGCCGATTACGACAAGTACATGAAGTGATCCAACATCCCGGGGCCCCAATCATGCTCATTCAGGTCTTGCTCAGCGGAATCGCACTTGGCAGCATCTATGGTCTGGTGGCCCTGGGATTTGCAGTCATCTTCAAGGCAACCGATGTCTTCAATTTCGCGCAGGGCATGCTGGTTGCATTCGGCGCCTACTTTGCCGTCACCACCATCAACCTGCTCGGCCTGCCCTTTCCGGTTGCCATTCTTGCCATCGTTGCCGCGAGCGCGGCGCTCGGTGTGATCATTCATGTGGTGTTCATTCAACCGCTCTCCGGGCGGCCAATGCTTGCCGTCATCATGCTCACGATCGCGCTCTCGATCGTGATGCGCGCGGTGATCGAAATTCTCTACGGGTTGCAGGGGCGCACTCTCACCACCCCCATCCCCACGGGCATCTTCATGATCGGGGAGGTGCGCGTGTCGCAGCTTCATCTGGTGGCTGCCAGCGTCAGCTGGGTGTGCATGGCCGCGTTCTTCGCATTCTTCCGTTTCACCCCGATCGGGCTCCTGATGCGCGCGACCGCCGATGGCTACGAGGCGGCGCTGGTGTCGGGCATCAACGTGAAGGTGATGAACCGGCTTGCCTGGGGAATCGGCGCGTCGCTTGCGGCAGTCGGTGGACTGTTCCTGGGACAGCTGCAGATTGTCTCAACCGAGCTTGAGCACATCGGTCTGCTTGCCTTGCCGGCAGTTGTCATTGGCGGCATGCAGAGCATCCCTGGCGCCATCATAGGCGGTCTGCTGGTCGGCCTCATCGAGCAACTGGCTGCCACCTACATCTCCCCCAAGTCCACCGATATCGTGGTCTATGGGTTGCTTCTCATGATTCTGATGGTGCGGCCCTGGGGATTGTTCGGGCAGCGCGAGCTGGGCCGGGTCTGAGATCACGAGATCAACGCCATGACTCACACCGTCGATTCATCCCCGCGCGCTGGTCTGCCGTGGGCACGCACCCTCCGCTGGCTGGTGGCCGTTGCTGCGCTCGTCTATCTGCCCACACTGCTCACGGAGCGGCAGATATTCGGATACGCGCTATCCAACATGCAGCTTCTCAATATCGGCCTGAGTCAGGTCAATCTGATGCTGATCACGATGCTGGGTGCGCTTTCGCTCAACTATCTCACCGGATCGGCCGGGCTGATCTCGATCGGCCACGCCGCGTTCTACGCGGTTGGCGCGATGAGCGCAGCCATTACCGGATCCCAGTGGGGTTGGCCGTTTCCGGCGGTGCTCGTTGCAGCGGCCTTGAGCGGTGCGCTCGCGGGCCTCTTTGCGGGGCTACCCTCGCTTCGCGTGCGGGGGCTCTATTTCGTGCTGTCCACATTCGCGCTCCACTACATCGTGGTGTTCATTTTCATGGAGTACCAGTTCAAGTTCTTTGATGTGGTGGGGGTGCCCTACAAGGCTGCAGAACTTGGCAGCTGGGCCCTCAACACGCCCACACGCTGGTACTTTTTCCTGCTGCCGCTGGTGGTCGCGGTGTACTGGCTGCTCCATAACAGCCTTCGCACGCGCGAGGGCCGCGCCATGCAGGCGATGCGCGACCACGAGCTTGCTGCCACCGCAAACGGCATCGACGTACGCATTCTGCGGCTCAAGGCGTTTGCGTTCAGCTCATCGATTGCGGCAGTGGGAGGCGCGCTCTATGCCTACTACCTCACCAATGTCACATCGGAATTCTTCGGCATTCAATTCGCCATTCAGTTCATCGCCATGATCATCATCGGCGGCATGGGCTCGCTACCTGGCGCGGTCGTGGGTGCAGCGGTGTGGCTGCTGCTGCCGTCCATCATCAACGGGCTGGCTGCGCAGGCGGGCGACACCACCGGTCTGGTACGCAGCATGCTGGTAGACCACAAGCCGCAGCTGGTGCAGGCGATCTTTGGTTCGGTGGTCATCCTGCTCCTGATCTTCGCGCCCTGGGGCATCACCGGAATGGTCAGCCGGTTGCAGGCGAAATTTGCTGCGCGGAGGGCCAAGTCATGACCCAGGCACTCGAGATTCGCGACCTCTCGGTCCGATATGCGAGCAAAGGACTTGCGCTTGACAGCGTGAGTCTCTCGATCCCGAAGTCGGGCGTGGTGGCGCTTCTTGGCGCAAACGGAGCCGGCAAGACCACGCTGATCCGCGCCATTTCCGGGCTGCTGCCGCTTCACGGCGGACAAATCGTTCAAGGCAGCATTCAAATGGACGGACAGTCCGTGCTGGGGGTTCCAGCCCACACGCTGGTACGGCGTGGGCTCGGACAGGTCCCGGAAGGCCGTCTGGTCTTCAAGCAGTTGAGCGTGGAGGAGAACCTCAAGGTGGGCGCAGCCGTGCTGCCTCGAGCCACCGAAAAAGAGCGGCTCGATGGCGTCTATGCGCTTTTTCCCAGATTGCTCGAGCGCCGGCGCCAGGCGGCGGGCTGGCTGTCGGGCGGCGAGCAGCAGATGCTTGCGCTCGGGCGTGCACTGGTTACCCAGCCCCGACTCCTCCTGGTGGATGAACTCTCGCTGGGACTGGCGCCCCTGATCGTGAGTGCCATCTACAAGCAACTCGATCTGGTTGGCAAGACGCTGGGCGCTTCGATTCTCGTGGTCGAGCAAAACGCCCGACTCGCGCTCAATTTCGCTGCCACCGCCTATGTCCTCGAGCGCGGCCGCATCACCCTCAGCGGACCATCCGAGGAAGTCGCCCTCAGCGCCGTGGTGAAGGAGTCCTACCTGGGCGCCATCAAGCAGGAGCGCGAGGCATGAGTCAACCCCTCTTGCAGGTCCGGGAACTGCTCATGCAGTTTCAGGGTCTGACCGCACTCGACCGTGTGAGTTTCGAGGTTCAGGCGGGTTCCATCACCTCACTGATGGGTCCGAACGGCGCCGGCAAGACCACGCTCTTCAATTGCGTCACCGGCATGTATCGGCCAACTTCCGGCCGGGTTGATTTCGCCGGACAGGACATCACCGCAAGGCGCGCACACGATGTCGCGCGCTGCGGCATTGCCCGCACCTTCCAGAATCTGGCGCTGTTCGGCGGTCTCAGTGTGCTCGACAACCTGCTGGTGGGCACCTATCTGCAGGGGAAATCGGGCCTGCTTCAGGGCGCCTTGCTGTCGCGCGCCGCGCGCCGGGAGCGGGCCGAGGGCGTCGCCGCAGCCCACCAGGTGCTCAACTACCTGGGGCTCACCGACTCGGCGCATCTCCTGCCAGGTGAGTTGCCCTATGGTCGCCAGAAACAGCTGGAGTTCGGGCGGGCGCTGATGCAGAAGGCCCGCCTGATTCTGCTGGATGAACCCATGGCAGGCATGAGCCAGGCCGAGAAGCAGGCCATGACCCAGCTGATCCTTCGGGTTCGCGCCGAGATGGGCGTGAGCTTTCTGCTGGTCGAGCATGATGTGCCGGTCATCATGGAGATTTCCGACCACATCGTTGTGCTCGACTTCGGCAGGAAAATCGCAGAGGGCAATCCGGCTGAAGTCCAGGTGAACCCCGACGTGATTGCCGCCTATCTGGGGCAGTGACCCACGCGCGGGGCGCCATTGGCCCTGCGGCCCTGTGACGCTACTGGCGCTCGATCTTCCGGCTGTCAATCACCCCCTGCCACTTGCGCAACTCGGTGGCCACGAACCGGTTGATCTCTTCCACCGAGCCCGCCTGCGGTTCGCCGCCAAGGTCGATCAGACGCCGGCTCATGTCGGGCTGGGCGAGCGCAGCCCGAACCTGGCTGTTGAGATACTGGACGATGGGCTCGGGCGTGCCGCCGGTGACACCGAGTGCGATGAAGGACACCACCTCATACCCGGGCAAGGCCTCTGCTACGGTGGCAAGCTCGGGCATGACTGGATAACGATCCCGACTGGTTGCCGCGAGCGCCCGCAATTTGCCGCTCTTGATGAACTGCAGCGACAGCGTGGGGGCCTCAAATAGGAAATCCACCCGTCCGGCAAGGACTTCGCTCAGCGCCGTGGTGCCGCCACGCGTGGGGATGTGGACGGTTTCGATGCCCGCCATCGCATTCAGAAGCTCAACCGTGAGATGCCCAATCGAGCCCACACCCGAGCTTGCGTAGTTCAGCACGCCCGGATGCCGCCTGGCATGCGCAAGAAAGTCGGCAAAGCTGGTATGCGGTGACTGCGCCGGCACGTTGAGAATAAAGGGGTAGGAGGTGACCATCGATACCATGGCCATGTCTTTGAGCGGATCGAAAGCTGGCCTGGCCGAGAGCGCCGCCGCGGCCGGATACGCGCCGGTGACAAGCAGCAAGGTGTACCCGTCGGGCTTCGCGCGTGCCACGGCAGCCGCACCGACCATACCCCCTGCGCCTGGCCGGTTCTCAACCACGACAGGCTTGCCGGTGAGATCGGTGAGCTTCTGCGCCAGCAGTCGAGCCATGATGTCAGCCGACCCGCCAGGCGCAAAAGGGCAGACCAGCGTGAGGGGGCGGGCCGGATAGGCGCCAGGCAATGAATCAGCGGATAGCGCCTGAGACCATGCTGATGCGGGCGCAAGCGAAACCAGTACGAGCGACAGCACGGCTGCGCAGATCGCGCGGCACCGGGCGGCGACTGTGACGGCCGGTGTGCGTCGGGCCAAAAAGCGAACAGGCAAATGCAACAAAGCTGTCATGGCTGGAGACTCCTATCGATTGATACGGACACCGCCCGCCTGCACCTGATTCCGGCGCGGCGGGCCCGGGTGCCTGCATCGAAGGCCGGGAGACGCTAGGATAAAGGATCGATCACGACAGGCAATCAACTCCGCCCCGTCGGTCCACTGGCCCCCTCAGTCACCCCACTTTCCACGGCACAATGCAATGAGCGCATCCGAATCTCACCCCGCAAGCGTTGACGGCGTTCGGCTTCCCCGCCCCTTTCAGATCCGGCGGCTCGGCCACTTTGGCATCAACGTAGCCTCGGTTGATCGAGCCATGGACTTCTACGGGCGACTGCTCGGCTTCGAGATTTCCGACCAGCTTGATTTTGGCCCCCGCCTCACGCCCGAAGCTCGCGCCGAAGTAGGCCCCACGGCGGGATTCTTCACGCGCCACGGAACCGATCATCATTCTTTCGTGATTTTTCCGCGGGCAGCGGTCCATGCAAGCAATCCCCACTACCGCGCCTATCCCCGCGTGAACATCAATCAGATCACCTGGCAGGTGGGCAGTCTGCGCGAGGTCGTTCAGGGGCTGGTCTGGTTCGAAACCCAGGGCGCCAAGATCATGCGTGCCGGACGCGACACGCCGGGGTCCAACTGGCACTTCTATCCGGCCGATCCGGCGGGTCATATCAACGAACTCTATTACGGAATCGAGCAGATCGGATGGTCCGGGCACTCCAAACCCGCAGCGGTGCACGACATCCGCTACACCCAGCCCCCGCAACTGCCGCATCGGTCGGAGTTCGAGGAGGTGAACCAGGCGATCGCGAAAGGCGTGAACCTCGCGAGCGGCTATCGCCGGGCCTCAAGTTTTCCCGAAACCCATGATGTGGGAGGCGTGCTCCTTCCGCGACCCTTCAAGGTGGTGAAAATCGGGCCAGTCCGCCTGTTTGTCGATGACATGGTGCATGCCCTGCGCTTTTATCGCGATCTGATGGGACTCGCGCTCACTGAAACCGTCGACGTACTGGGTGAACCCTGCCACTTTTTGAGGGCCAACACCGAGCACCACTCGCTCGCGCTGTTGCCAGAGTCACTGCGGGGCAAACTCGGCATTGCGAATGGGCAGAGCCTCGCTGGATTCGGATTGCAGGTCGGCACCTATGACCAGCTGCGGCGTGCAGTCACGTTCCTCGAGCAGCACGGCTGCACGCGTCTTGCACTGCCCCAGTCATTATCCCCGGGGATGGGCCATCACATCTGGCTGCAAGACCCTGACGGCAATGCCGTTCAGCTCTACTGGGAAATGGAGCAGATCGGCTGGAGCGGTCTGCCCTGCCCACCCGATCAGCGCCGCGTCTGGTCAAGCAACCCATCCGACTGGCCCGAGGTGATCGATGCCCGAACCGACAGCTTCATGGGCGAAGTGTTTCTTGGACCGATCAACTAGCCCGCGGAGCGCTGATGAACTGTGACATCCTGATCCGTGGCGGGACGGTCTTTGATGGCTCTGGCGCACCGGGCCGACCCGCCGACGTGGCCGTTGGGCAGGGCCGAATCCTGGCGGTGGAAGCGGGGCTTAAGGCAACCGCATCCCGCGTCATCGATGCAAGCGGGCTGGCGGTGGCACCCGGGTTCATCGACATCAAGACCCACTCTGATTTCACGCTCCCGATCAACCCGCGCGCAGAGAGCAAGCTCCGCCAGGGTGTCACCACCGAAATCATCGGCCACTGCGGATTTTCGGTCGCACCCTGTCTGCCTGGAAAGGTGCAGTTGCTTGCCGACTACCTCAATCCGAGCGCACCGTGGCTGCCGTTTCGTGAAATGGGTTTTGCCGAGTATCTCGACAGCTTTCCTCCCACCTCGGTGAACGCGGGCATGCTGGTGGGTCACAACACGCTCCGCCTCATGGTGATGGGCATGGCTCAGCGCTCCCCCACCGCAATCGAGCTCAACGACATGATCGCGCTGCTCGATGAGGGGCTTGCAGCCGGGGCGCTGGGCATGTCGAGCGGGCTGTTCACCTCGCCCGGGTCCTACGCGCAACCAGACGAGATCCTCGCGCTCGCGCGGCGACTGGAGCTTGCCCAGGCGGCCTACTTCACCCATTTGCGCGATGAGTCCAACGCCGTTCTGACAGCGCTCGATGAAGCGATCGATATTGCGCGCGCCTGCCGAATTCATGTTCAGGTGGTTCACTTCAAATGCTCGGGCCTCGACAACTGGGGACAGACCCAGACCGCCCTGGCACGGATGCAGGCCGCGCGCAACGAAGGCATCGATATCGACTGCGACGCCTATCCCTATACGGCGGGCAGCAATCCTCTCAAGAACATTCTCCCGCAGTGGGTACAGGCGGGCGGTGTCGATGCCATGCTCGAACGCCTGAAGCTTCCCGATACACGGGCACGAATTCGCGAGGAAGTGGCACGCGACGGCCTCAACAACTGGGGGCGTATCGAGTCGTGGGACGCCGTCCGAATTTCGATCACCCCGCAGCAACCCGAGCACGCCGGCAAGACCATCGCCTCGCTTGCAACCGAACGCGGGCTGGATCCTGTAGACGCGCTATGCGACTTCCTGATCGCTGACCGCGGGGCCACGCGCGTGCTGGTCACCTCGATTTCCGAAGAAGACGTTCGCAGCCTGATCCGCTCGGACGCCGCGCTGGTGGGCTCCGACGGCAATTGTGTGGCCGACTACGGCGTCGTGAGCCAGGGCATGCCGCATCCACGCTTCTACGGCACCTTCCCTCGCGTACTGGGCCGCTATGTTCACCGCGAACGCGTCACCACGCTCCAGCACGCCATCTTCAAGATGACGGGCGCCACCGCGCGTGCGTTGCGGTTGCGCGACCGTGGCTTTCTGAGGCCCGGGCTGGCTGCGGACATCACGCTGTTCGAGCCCGAGGTGTTCCTGGATCTCTCCACCTATGAGCAGCCACACCGCTATCCAGCGGGCGAGCGGACCACGGTTCTGGTCAACGGCGAGGTGGTGATTGAGGAGGCGCGTCACACGGGCGCGCTGCCAGGCAAGGTCCTGCGTCGGGCGAAGGACGGCAGTGTGGGGCTCAGCTGACCGGCCACAGCCCTTTCAGGAGTTTTTTCATGTCCAGCCGCGAGGCGATACGCCGCGAGGCGTCACCCACCTGCCGCATGAGTGCGTCATGGTCCACACGGGTGAGGCGCCCGTCTTTCAGCACCTGCTCGCCCGCGACGAACACATCACGAACGCTGCTCCCCGTTGCGCTGTAGACCAGATTCGAAACTGGGTTGTAAAGCGGCTGCCACTCGGGCTGCATGGCGTCAAACAACACGAAGTCGGCTTCCTTGCCCACTTCAATCGAGCCAATACGGTTTTCCAGGCCCACCCCGCGCGCGCCGTTGATGGTCGCCATCTCCACGGCGAGTTCTGGCGGCATCACGCGCGGATTCATCCGCACCTCCTTGTACAGGCAGGCGGCCATCCGCATTTCCTGCGTCATGTCGACCACGCCCGAGCTTGCATGGTCGGACCCCAGGCTGACATTGACACCCATCGCCATCAGTTCCGGATGCTTGCCCACCGACATGTAGCCGTAGCCGTTGTGGAGCGACGAGGAGGGACTGCAGACCAGCGTGGGTTTGCGCTTGACCAGTAGCGCGAGTTCCTGGGGCTCCAGCCATCCCGAGTGAACCAGGATCATGTTTTCGTCGAGCACGCCCAGGGCCTCCAGGCGCTCGATCTCGGCCTTGCCTGATGCAGCCAGGCTCGCATCATGCGTCTGGTAACTGAAGCAGGCATGGGTCTGGAGCTTGACCTGATGCCTGTTCGCGAGATCTTTCAACCCGGTGATGAGTTCATCGCTCGCGTTGTTCATGCCGCGAAACGACGCAGACAGCGTGAGCCGTCCATGGTGACGCCCAAGATAGCGCTCGAACAGGGCTTCGGTTTTCTCCAGACAGGCCTCGGTGGACTCGATCATGCTGGCGGGCAACAGCCCCATCACCGATCGGGTCTTGTCGAAGCAGGAACATGCAGCCACAAGCCGCATGCCGGTTGACATCACGCTGGCGATCGTGGCGTCGGGGTGATAGTTGCCGGGATCGGTAAAGCAGGTCACCCCATGCCGCAGCAGCTCCAGGGCGGCGAACGCCGAGCTGACTTCAACGTCTTCGCGCGTGTTTGCCGCCTCATACGGATACATGTGCTCGAACAGAAACTGCTGCGCGTTCGCTTCATCTGCGAGCCCCCGCGACAGCTGAAACGACGCGTGCAGATGGTTGTCGATCAGCCCGGGCGTGACCACGCAGCCGCGTGCGCTGACCGATGTGCGAGGCTGCCACTGTGCGCGAAGCGCGTCCGATTTGCCTACCGCGACAAACCGGCCCCCCTGAACGGCGAGCGCTGCATCGCGAATCACCCGGCGCCCGGGATCCACGCTGATCAGCCAGTCGATATCGGTGACCAGAAGGTCGCAGTCTTGAGGAGTCGGCATGGGGACAGGTTCCAGCGGCGGAGGTCAGTCAGCCTTGATGTTGTTTTCCCGGATGAGCTTTCCCCAGCGCTCGTAATCGCGCCGGACCAGCGTTGCGAACGGGTCGGCACCTAGCGCGGAGGGCTCAAGGCCCAGCTCACGGAGGCGGGAAGCCATATCGGGCGAGGTCACCGCGGCATTGATCGCTTCCGAGAGCTGGACGATCACCTCGCGCGGCGTTCCCGCCGGCGCAAACACCCCATGCCAGCCCTGTGCGCCCGACCCGGGAAACAGGCTGTCCATGGTCGGTACCGCCGGCAGACTGGCAAGCGGTGTGGGGCTGCTGGTCAGCAGCGGGCGCAGCCGCCCCGCCTGCACCATGGGAAGCATGCCCAGTGTGGTGTCGAACAGCAGATCAACCTCGCCCGACAGAAGCGCCTGCATCGCGGGCGCATTGCCCTTGTAGGGGATGTGCTGGATCTGGATGCCGGCGGCTGAGCGCAGGAGCTCGACATACATGTGCTGGCCGGAACCCATGCCCGCGCTCGCATAGTTCAGCTTGCCGGGGTCTTTGCGCGCCAGCTGTACCAGATCCTGCATTGACTGGATGCTCGACTTGGCATTGACCGCCAGCACATAGTCGAAGGTGGTGACCCGTGCCACTGCAGTCAGGTCACGGAAGATGTCATAGGGGGCACTGCTCAGACTCACGACTGTCACCATGGGCGTTGCGGCATTGAGCACCAGGGTGTAGCCATCAGGCCGGCTCTTCGCCACATGATCCACGCCCACCACCCCGCCCGCCCCAGCGCGGTTGTCGACCACCACGGGCTGCTTGAGGCTCTCCTGCAGATTGCGCGCCAGAAGCCGGGTCACTACGTCAATAGTGCCGCCGGGAACGAAAGGCACGATGATCCGGATGGGACGATTCGGAAAAGGGCCGGTTGCGGACTGCGCCGCTGCCATACCGCAGGACAGAACAAGGCCAACGGCAACCAGCAAACCAGATAGCAGGCGTCGGTTCGACATGAGTAAGAACTCCCGAATAGAGGCGGCTAGGCGTGAACGGGCAGATGCTTGCGAAGCCACGCCGCCACCAGATCCGTGACCATGGCATTGCCCTCGCCAAGCAGGAAATGGTCGGTATTCGCGAACAGATGCAGATCGGTGGGCTGACCCGCATGCGCGAACAGGTCGACCGACTGCTCAGTGGGCGTGACCGTGTCGTTGGACGGATGCAGCAGGAGCAACGGCCGCGGCGCGATTCGGCCCACCACATCATTGGCGCGAAAGTTGTACATGCTCTCCACCACCTCATAGGGAAACTCGGTGATGGAACCCGGAGCAAGCTGATTGCGAAGGCCCGGCTGAATCGGAACGATGTCGTAGCGCGGCACCATCATTGATTCGCCGAGCGCCAAGCGGCGGCGACCCTCGGACATCATGTCGGTAAATTTCGTCCAGGCGGCGCCCTCGTGCTGGCGACGGAATTTCTTCTCGCCATCGCCCCAGCCACCGGTGGACACGCACACAGCCAGACGGGGATCGATGCCCGCGGCGTAAATCGCCACCGCCGCACCAAAGCTGTGACCCATCACGCCAATCCGGCTGGGATCGACTTCATCGCGGGTTAAAAGGAAGTTGAGCGCGGCCTGGGTATCTTCCACCTGCTCAAGGCAGATGACCCGTCCGCGCACGCCTTCGCTCTGACCACAGCCGCGCATGTCAAAGCGCAACACGACGTAACCGAGCGACGCAAAAAGCTGCCCGGCAGCCTGCGAGATTCCACCGTTCTTGTTGCTGCCGAAGCCGTGCAGAACAATGAGCGCCGCGCGGCGCTCGCCCGGCGCGAGGTCATCGGGGCGGTGAAGAACACCGGCCAGCTTGAGGCCGGCAGACTCGAAATGAACAGGCGTATCCATGATCATTACTCTGACTTGATGCCTGCCGCCCGAACAACTTCAGGCCAGCGCTTCAATTCTTCCTTGATGAAGGCATCGAACTGCTGCGGCGTTCCACCGATGATGTCGGCGGACTGGGCCTCGGTGATGGCCGTGCGCACCTGCGGCGATTGCAGCACCTGGTTGAAGACCGCGTTGATTCGCGACACGAGCGCCGGGTCCATGCCGGCCGGGCCGACGATGCCGTGCCAGACGCTCACATCAAAGCCAGGCAATGAACGCGCCGCGGCCGGAACATCGGGCAACTGCCGCATCGGACGTGCGGCGGCGCCCGCGAGCGGGCGCACCTTGCCCTCACGAACCTGCGCGAGCGATGTCGATACCGTAATGACTGCGGTGTCAGCATCGCCGCGAAGCAAGGCGGTCAGCATCTCGGCGCCCGACTTGTAAACGATGTTGACCTGATCGATGCCGGCGCGGCTGTTGAAGTAGGCCATGTACAGATGCGTCCAGTTGCCCAGCCCGGCCGACGCAAAGTTGAATTTCCCGGGCTGCTGTTTGGCCGCCGCGATGAACTCGTCCAGCGTCTTGTAGGGGAGCGTAGCCCGCACCAGAATGACGGCAGGCAGGTTGGCGACATGCACGATGGGCGTGAACGCCGTGTGCGGATCGTAGGGCAGCTTGGCAAGCGTATGCGACACCGCATTGGGGCCCACCTCGGCCAGAAACAGGGTGTAGCCATCGGGCTTCTCGCGCGCAACCAGACCGGCTGCGATCGTGCCGCCCGCTCCAGGTCGGTTCTCAACCACCAGCGGCTGGCCATTTGCGAATCCCGCAAAGCCGTTGGAGAGGTTGCGTGACAGTGTGTCTGCCGCACCGCCCGCGCCTACTGTAACCACCAGCCGGACCGCGCGATCAGGCCAGGTCGACTGCGCCAGGGCGCTGCCCATTGATAGACCCAGACCGAGGCTCACTGCGGCCACCCGGGCGAACGCAGATCGACGTGAGGGCTGAACACGCATGAGAATCTCCTTGCAATGCCGTGAGTAAGGATCCCGCTTGAAGGTCGTTATTGTGTGGGGGCTGGCAGGCAACTGCAACCAAAGACCTTCCCGTACAAACGCGGTGCCGAATTCAGCCAAACAGATTTGACACTGCGCCACCCACCCCAAATACTCCTGGCGCTTGTGTTTCAAGTTCCGTCAAGGGGTGAGCGTAATGATTCGAACGGCCGAGTGTCTAGTCGACTGCAAGGACGTTCTGGGTGAATCCCCGGTCTGGCACGCCGCCGAATCCTCGCTCTATTGGATCGACGTCGCTCGAACGCTCCTGCACCGACTCGAATTGCCCAGCGGACGCCACGATCAATGGAATGTTGGCAAGCCGATCGGTTCGTTCGTGCTGCGCGCGAGCGGTGGCTTGCTGGTCGCCTTCCGCAACACACTCGCCTTCATGGATGAACCCGGAGCCCCGCCCCGACCCTTCTCTCCCGCTGGCCTCGCCTTGGGTGAATCGCGCTTCAACGATGGGAAATGCGACCGCCAGGGGCGGTTCTGGGTTGGCACCATGGATCGAAATGTGAAGAACCCGATCGGGAACCTTTACCGACTCGACGCCGACCTGAGCCTTCACAGCATTGACCAGGGCTTCATCATTTCAAACGGCCCCTGCTTCAGCCCTGATGGCAACTCGCTCTATTTCAATGATTCGCGGCAACAGGTGACCTGGCGCTACACCATCGATCCCGTCAGCGGGGCAGCGAGTCCGCGCAGCCGTCTGGTCGACTGGGGCGGCTTCACCGGCCGCCCCGATGGCGCCACCGTCGACGCAGAAGGCGGCCTGTGGGTCGCTGAAGTGCACGGCCGACGAATCGTGCGGTTCACACCAGACGGGCAGGTAGACCGCGCAATCGAGGTTCCCTGCGAACGCCCAACCAGCGTGTGCTTCGGCGGGCCCGACATGCAGACGATGTTCATCACCACTTCCACGCTCACGCTCAACGAGCAGGATTTGCAGCGCGAGCCGCTCACCGGCGGACTCTTCGCCGTCGATGCCGGCGTCCGCGGTCTGGCGGAAACCGCATTTGGTGGCTAAGCCAGGCGCTGCGGGGGTACCTTCAGCAGTTCGGCAGGATGGAGCAAGCGGCTGGTTTCAGTATCCAGCCATCAACGGCTTATAAAACCGAAACAAGGGAGACCGATATGAGATTGAAGTTGTTCGCAGCCGCCTTGGCGTTGGCCAGCGCGCTCACCGGCGCATACGCCCAGACCTTTCCCCAGGATGAGGCGAAGCTTTATGAAGCGGCCAAAGCCGAGGGCAAACTGGTCTGGTATGAAAGCGCGCCACTTGAGGCCATGAAGGCGGTGGCCGCCGAGTTTGAAAAGAAGTACCCCGGGGTGAAAGTCGAGGTCCTGCGCATTGTGGGCGTTGCGCAGTACCAGCGCTTCCTGCAGGAAGTCCAGGCAAAGCGCCACTCTGCAGATGTTCTTCACATCAGCGACTATCCCAGCATGATGGACCTGATCGAGCAGGGTCACATCGCAGACTGGAAGGTGCCGCTGCATGACCGCATTCCCGAGATGTTCCGGATGAAGCAGCATGCCTATGCCAACTACACCACCGACAACGCCATCATCTACAACGTCAACAAGGTGTCGCCGGAAGAGGTAAAGATTCTCGCCTCCAGCTGGAAGGGCGTGCTCGATCCTCGATTCAAGGGGCGCTTTGCAGTCAGCACCATGAAGTGTGGCGCATGCTATGCCAGCCTGCACATGTTTCTCGACCCCAAGTTTTCCAAGGAATTCGGTCCCGACTTTCTGAAGAAGGTGGCCGAGCAAAAGCCCGCCGTCTACGGCGAGGTCCTGGTCGGTCTTGACCGGGTGATTGCCGGCGAGCACGACTTCACCTTCTGGACCTGGGAAGGCATCGGCGTCACACACATCCAGCGAGGCGCACCGATCCGCTGGGTTCGGCCGTCACCCACACCTGAGTTCGGCAACTCCTGGCAGGCGGTGTCGCGCTACGCGCCACGCCCGAACGCCGCACGGCTGTTTCAGAACTGGTCGATGAGCGTGGAGGGTGCCGAAGTGCTGCAGGTCAAGTACGGCTCGCGCACCACGCTGAGCGGCATCGAGGACAAACGCTCGGTCGTGAAGGAAAGCTGGTACGAGCCCATCAAGGAGGTCTACCCGGTTGATGTCAAGCGCTGGGAGAGAGACTTCTCCAAAGATCTCGATCTGTGGGCGAAGACCCTGCGCGAGCACGGTCGCTAGACGCAGCCCGCTTCCACCTGAGCCCCCATGGCTGCCAGCACCACCGCCCGATCACCGCTTGCCATTGCCGCCTGGGCGGCGCTGGCGCTTGCAGTTGCGCTGGTCGTGGTGGTGCCGCTCATCTACACCTTCGACGCCGCCTTTTACAAGGAAACCAAGATCGGGTTGTCGAGCGAACGCAGCCTGCAGGCCATCATCAACGTCTACACCTCGTGGGAATACCTCGAGACCCTCTGGGAGGCCATCCGGCTGGCGCTGATCGTGACCGCGTTTTCGCTGGTGGTGGGCGTTCTGATGGCGATGCTGGTATGCCGAACCGACATCCCGTTCAAAGGCACGCTCGAGACGCTCATCATCATGCCGCTCTTCCTGTCGCCGTTCACAGGCCTGATCGCCTGGATCGCGCTGGGATCGGAGAAGACCGGCTTTCTGAATGTTGCGTGGCGCGCAGTGGCGGGCACACTGATCAATCAGCCGCCCGCGCTCGCCAACATCTGGACCTACGGCGGCGTGGTGTGGGTCATGACGCTGTTCTTCGCGCCGTTTGCCTATCTCTTTACAGCCGGCAGCCTGCGCACCGTGGATTCCTCGCTTGAAGAGGCCGCACGGGTGTCCGGTGCCACGGCCTGGCAGACGCTTGCCCGGATCACGCTACCGGTATCGGCGCCCGCGGTGTTTGCGGCGGGCTTGCTGATCTTCATTCTCTCGGCCGAGCTCTACACCATCCCCGGCATCATCGGAACCACGGCGGGTTTCACCACCATGCCCTGGAAGATCTATCTCGACTCCACCCAATTCCCTGTGCATCGCGCGCATGCCGCTGCGTCCGGCACGATTCTGCTGCTGGTCACCATAGTGGGGGTGTGGATGCAGCGTCGGGTCAGTCGGGTGTCCGAGCGCTATGTGACCGTGTCAGGCAAGGGCTTTCGCGGCAGCCCGCTGCGACTGGGGCGAAGCGGCACCATCATCGCACTGGCCCTGATTGGTTTCTACGTGTTGTGCGCCGACATCCTTCCCTTCGGCGCTCTGCTCGTTTCCTCTTTCATGAAGTTCAGTTCGGGCGTAATCACGCCGGAGGTGCTCACGCTTGATCAGTATCGCGATGTGCTCAGAATCGAAAACGTCCGGACCGCCGTCGTCAACACCATCATGCTTGGTCTGATGTCGGGCGCCCTGTGCCTGCTTGCCGGGCTCGCCATCAGCTACGCGGAAATCCGTGCGCCAGGTCCGGCGACCCGATCACTCGCCTTTATCGGCGTCCTGCCGGTCGCAGTCCCGGGGCTGGTCTTCGGCATTGGGCTGCTCTGGACCTATCTTCAGACGCCACTCTACGGGTCGATCTGGATCCTGCTTCTCGCCTATGTGGCCAAGTTTCTCCCCTACGGCATCATGGTGTCGCACTCTGGGGTGCTTCAGATTCACCAGGACCTGGAGTCAAGCGCGAGGATGTCCGGAGCGGGCCCGATTCAAGCGCTCATGAAAATCACCATCCCGCTCATCAAGCCCTCGCTCATCGCCGTGTTCTTTTTTGTGATGCTGATGAGCATCAAGGAGCTGTCGGCGTCCATCCTGCTCTACTCTGATCGCAGCCAGGTGCTGTCGGTATTGACCTGGCACTACATGGACGCAGGCAACTATCAATTCGCCGCCGCGATCGGTGTCGTCCAGACCGCGCTCATGCTTCTTCTGGTGATTGGCACGCGGCTGGTCTTCAATGTCGGCCTGGAACGGGCGCTGGGCAAGGGAGGCGCCTGAACGTGCAACCCGCGCAGCCCATCAAGGGGGTCCTGCCCTCTTTCGAGCGGTTCACGTTCATTGAAATCGCCGAGGGCGTGGCAGGACCGTTTTGCGGCCTGCATCTCGCCGACCTGGGATCACGCGTCATCAAGATCGAGCCGCCCGAGGGCGACCGCGCGCGGGAATGGGGCCCGCCAATGATCGGTGACACGGCCGCGGTGTTCTGCGGCCTGAACCGCGGCAAGCAAAGCATCTGTGCAGACCTTCGCGATCCTGCCTCGCATGTCGAACTCGATCGGCTCCTTGCGCGGGCCGATGGCGTGATCTATCACGCCGATCCCGTTGACCGGGCTGAGCACGCAATCGACTGGGCGGCCTTGGCAGCGCGCCATCGTCATCTCGTGATTGTTGATCTCAACGACATGGGTGACTGCGGACCATTTCAGCACCACGCGGGCTCGGAACTGGTGGTGCAGGCGATGTCGGGCTTCACGCGTTATGTCGGACAACCGGGCGGCAGCCCTTGCCGGGTCGGCTATGAAATCGCGGGCGTTGGTGCCGGGATTCACGCCCATCAGGCGATGCTCGCCGGGCTCTGGCACCGCCACCAGCACGGTCAAGGGCAGCTCATCCGGGTGTCCATCCTCAAGGCGCTGATGTCGCTCAAGTCGATCCTGCTGGCTGCGCAGGTTGAACCCGATGCCTGGCAGGGGTTTCATCTTCACGGCCCCCGCTGGCCACCCGACGTGGGCTGGAAGACTGCCGACGGACAGGTGACCTACGACTTCCGGGGCGGCGACCGCGACGGCTGGGTCCGCTTCATCGAGTCGATCGGCCTGGGTCATCTTGCAGAGGATCCTGACTACGCCGACTGGCGATCCACGATCTATATCGGCGATCGCCGACACACCGCAGGCAAGGTCTACGAGCCCTGGTTTGCGAGCGTCACCGCTGCCGAGGCGTCTGCGCGGATCAACGGGTTTGGCGGCATCTCCATGAAATTCAACGACTATGGCGAGGTGCTCGACCATGAGCAGGTCCGCCTCCTGGAAGTGGTCGACAGGGCCGATGAGCCCCATGCGTCTCAACCTTCGCAGATGAATCGCGCACAACGGTTTTCCACCTCGACCGCGCGGCCCCTGGGCCCGGTGCCCCGACTGGGCGAGCACACCGGCGCCGTGCGCGCCGAGTTCTTGGGTCAACATCCATGACGGTGGCAGCCAGCGAAAGGGGCCCGCTGCACGGGCTGCGGGTGATTGACGCCAGCCAGGGCGCGGTCGGACCGTGGGCCGGTGCGCTACTCGGCCAACTCGGGGCAGATGTTCTGAAGCTTGAATCGCCGGAGGGTGACTTCATCCGCGCCGTCAAACCTGAAAAGCGCGGACTGTCATCCACCTACATCGCGGTCAATTCCTGCAAGCGCGCCATCACACTCAATCTGAAGGACCCGCAGCAGCTGGCACAGGCCCACCAGCTGGTCCAACAGTCTGATGTGCTGATCGAAAATTTTCGGCCCGGCGTGGCAGACCGGATCGGCATTGGCTACCGCACGCTCTCGGCGCTCAACCCACGGCTCATTTATGCATCGGCGTCAGGCTTCGGTCCCCGCGGCCCGATGGCCACGCTGGGTGCAACCGATCCCCACATCCAGGCTTTTTCGGGCAGCTGCTCGGTCAACGGCGAGCCCGGCGGGCTGCGGCAACGGTGGCGCTGGTACGGACACTTTGACGTCAACACCGCCGTTCACATCGTGCAATCGGTCATGGCCGCGCTCTTCGAGCGCGAGCGCACAGGCACCGGGCAGCTCCTTGAAATCACCATGATAGAAGCGGGCCTGGACCTGCAGCGGATTCGGGTGACCGAGCACCTCGCGGGCCAGCCCCCTGTTCCGCTGGGTAGCGCCACCACCTACCTGGTCCCCGATCAGAGCTTCGCCACGCAAGACCGGCCGATTGCCGTGTCCGCGACATCGCCCCGGCAGTGGCGGGCCTTGTGCGAGGTGCTGGGCCTGGCCGAACTGATCGACGATCCGCGCTTTGCCCGCAACCCCGACCGCGTGCGTCACCGCGGCGAGCTGATCAGCCGGCTCCAGGCCGTGTTCGAAACCCGACCCATGCAGCATTGGCTCGCGCAACTGCGCAAAGCCCATGTGCCCTGCGCAGCCTTCACCACCTTCGATGACCACCGCTGGCACCAGCATTACCTGGCCAACGGCATGATCCGAAACCACGACTCCGTGTGGGGCACGCTCTGCCTGTGCGATCCCCCCTGGACCTTCAGCCTCACGCCCGCTCACCTGCGCCCGGCAAGCCAGCCTGGCGAGTTCACCCGGGACATTCTGGACGGTCAGTGGCCGTCTCCTACCGAACCGTCTGGAAGGCAAGCCCGATGACCCGTGTTGTGATCGATCGACTGGTGAAGCAGTTTGGCTCCTTTCGCGCCATCGACGACATATCGCTCACCATCGAACCGGGCGAGCTGGTGGTGTTGCTGGGTCCCAGCGGCTGCGGGAAGACCACCACGTTGCGCTGCGTGGCCGGACTGGAAGATGTCGGCAGCGGCGAAATCAGATTGGGCGATGAAGTCGTTTCCTCAACCAGCGGCTCGCTGCCTCCGGAGCGACGCGCGATCGGCATGGTGTTCCAGAGTTATGCCGTGTGGCCCCACATGACGGTATTCGAAAATGTTGCGTTCGGGCTGCGGCTGAAAAAGACCGCCAGAAGCGAACTCCAGGACCGCGTTCACCGGGTGCTGGACCTCGTGGGTCTGAAGGGCTTCGGCGACCGCGATATTTCCAAGCTCTCGGGTGGTCAACAGCAGCGTGTAGCACTTGCACGGGCCATCGTACTGGAGCCTAAAGTCCTGCTCTTTGACGAACCGCTCTCCAACCTCGATGCCAAGCTTCGCGAGCACATGCGCTTTGAGATCCGCGAGCTCCAGCAACGACTTGGCATCACCTCGCTCTACGTCACGCATGATCAGCAGGAGGCCATGGTGATTGCCGACCGGATCGTGTTGATGGACGGCGGCAAGATCGATCAAATAGGCGGACCTCAAGACATCTACCGAACGCCGGCATCGCGGTTCGGTGCCGAATTTGTGGGCTTGGCCAATGTTGTGGCCGCCACAGTGACCGCGCCAGGCACCGTTCAAACCGAAGACGGCCACCTGCTCGAATGCGCCACCACGAACTTTGAAGTTGGCAGTGCGGTTGATCTCCTTTTCCGGCCTGAGGAGGTGGGCGTCTTCGCCGAGCGGCCATCGGGTCAAAACGTCATCGAGGCACGGGTCGAGCGCGTCTATTTTCTGGGCAACCTCGCCGATCTGTATGTACGCGTCGGCCAGTCCGACTGGCGACTTCAGCTCTCGCCGCCTCATCTCTGGCCGCGTGGCGAAATGGTGTGGCTGCGCCTTGCCCCGCAGGACATTCGGCTGTTTCCCCGAAAGGCTTCCTGATCAGGATTTCCTGGCGTCATGCCCTACCTGCCCGCCGGCTTCGAGGTTCCGCCCTTCCTTCCCCATGAGCTTGGCTTTGCCGAAGGCTGCCGTGTTCGGGAGCTGCGGCTGCAGCGCTGCGCGGACTGCGGGCGCTTTCGCCAGCCGCCGGCGCCGCGCTGCGCGCACTGCCGCTCGAACCGCGCTGACTGGACTGCCGTGTCCGGGCGGGGCGAAATCTTCACGTTCACCATCGTCCGCCACGCAGCCAACCCGGTGCTGCGCGAAGCCTTGCCCTACAACGTGATTGTGGTCCTGCTGGAGGGTACCGAAGGCGTCAGGCTGGTGAGCAATCTCATCGATTTGCCCCCTGAACAGATTCGAATCGGGCAGCGGGTGGTGCTCCACTGGGACCTGCGCGGCGCCATGCCGCTTCCCTGTTTTCAACTCGACCCCGATCCGAAGGTAACCCATGGCTGAGGGACAACCCCCAACCCAACCACCGGTGGCAGGCAACTGGGGCCGTTGGGGAAAAGAAGATGAACGCGGCGCAGCCAACCACATCGGTGCCGATCACATCCGTCATGCTGCCGGTCTGATTCGCGAGGGCAAGGTCTACAGCCTCTCCATACCGGTGCAGCAGACTGACGTGCCGGTCGCCCCGCGCCGCTCGCCCTGTCTGCATTTCATGACCCTGGACGGCGGCGACTATGCCGCGGGCCTGCGGCGGAAGGCGGGCTACCAGGCAGCCGATGACTACATCAGCCTCCCCACCCACGGCACCACACATATCGATGCCCTGTCGCACGTCTGGTACGGCGATCAGCTCTACAACGGTTATCTGGGTTCGCTGGTGCGTTCAAGCGGCGCAAAGAAGCTGGGCATCGAAAAGCTTGGCTCACTGGTCGGGCGCGGAATTCTGCTCGACCTGGCTGGATCAATTGGCCTGGCCCACCTCGAGGGCGGCGCGGTCATCACCGCTACCGATCTTCAGCAGTGCGCCGCACGGCAGGGCACCGAGATCCGACGCGGCGATATCGTTCTGTTTCGAACCGGCTGGCAGCAGGTCTTTCGCGAGCAGGGCTCGGGCGCATTCTTTCAGTCTGAGCCCGGAATCGGACTGGATGCCGCGCAGTTTCTTGCCGACGTGGGCGTGGCGGCTGTCGGCTCGGACAACTACGGCGTCGAAGTGGTGCCAACGGAAAACGCTGAACCGTCTCCCGTGCACCGGCTGCTCATTCGCGACTATGGCGTCTATCTGATGGAGCTCCTCGCCCTCGATCAGTTGGCCGCAGACCGGCGCTTTGAATTCATGTTTGTCGCCGCACCACTCCAGATCACGGGCGGAACGGGCAGCCCCATCAATCCCCTTGCCATCACCTGATGCACAGCGCCCCCATCCGCGTTGCTCACTGACCCTGCTTACTGACCCTGCGTACTGACCGAACCCATGTCTGCCTCTGGCCACCGCTTTCCCGATCAGATTGCCATCGTCGGCATTGGTGAAACCGCGTACACACGCCACGGCGGAGCCACCGACAGCGAGTTCGAGCTCTGCTGCCAGGCGGTTCTGGCCGCTGCCGCCGATGCCGGTATCGATGCCAGTGACATCGATGGTTTCTGCTCGTTTGCAAATGAGCGACAGGAGCCGGTGGTGCTTCAGCAGACCCTGGGAATTCCAGCGCTCCGCTTTTCAAACATCGTCTGGGGCGCGGGCGGCGGCGGCGCCTGCGGTTCGGTGCTGAACGCCGCACTCGCGCTGCACGCCGGCATTTGCCGCTATGTCGTGGTCTACCGATCTATCTGCCAGGGCCAGTTCGAGCGCTTCGGCCACTACCGCATCCGCCCCTGGGGAAGTCAGTGGATGGCGCCCTATGGGCTGATGTCGCCCGCGCAAATGGTGGCGCTCACCTTCAACCGCTACCTGCATGAAAACGGCGCGAGCGCCGATCACCTGGCCGAGGTTGCGCTTGCCTTTCGTGCACACGCCCAGCAAAACCCGCGTGCAGTGACCTTTGGCCAGCCGCTCTCGCTTGAGCAGTACCACCGCTCGCGACTCATCGCAGACCCGTTCCGGGCACTCGATTGCTGCCTGGAAACCGATGGCGCATGCGCACTCATTCTGACGACCGCAGACCGTGCGCGCGACACCCGATCGCGTCCGGTTCACTTGCTCGCGGCCGCCCAGGCCAGTGGACCGGGTTGGGGTCAGGGGCCCATGGGCTCGCACAACATGCCGCTTGAAGACTACGCTTCAACCAACTCGCGCCTTCTGGCGCACGATCTGTTCGCCATGGCGGGCATCCGCCCTGCGGACATCGATGTGGCGCAGCTCTACGATGCGTTTACCGGCGTCGTCACCATGGCGCTCGAAGATTTTGGCTTGTGCGAACGCGGCCAGGCGCCCGATTTCATCGAACAGGGAAATCTGCGCTGGCCAAACGGCCGGCTTCCAGCCAACACCTCAGGCGGCTTGCTCTCCGAAAGCTATCTTCAGGGGCTGAACCTGGTCATCGAGGGCGTTCGCCAGATGCGCGGTGAGTCCACCTGCCAGGTGCCGGCAGCCAACACCTGTCTGGTGACCAGTGGTGGCGCGAACGCCCACAAGAGCGCCCTGATCCTCGCCCGTCAGGCAGCCTAGGAGGCCCCCATGAATGGCGATCTGACCCGACTCAAAGCGCTCAGCGACCAGACCGCGATCGTCGGCGTAGGCGCCTCCAGGCAGGGCAATTTTCCTGACTCCGATCCCTACACGCTCGCTATCCAGGCCCTGCACGCCGCACTGGATGACGCCGGTCTCACCAAGTCCGATATCGACGGGCTGATCGTGCAGGGCCCCGGCAACGTGAGCTTCGTTCGGATGGGAGAGATGCTGGGTATCGATCCAGTGGCCGGCGCCAATTTCGACGTTGGCGGTCTGGCCACAGGCCCACTGATCCAGCAGGCCGCGATGATGCTTCACGCCGGCCTCTGCCGAACCGTCGCCCTCGTCTACGGCAACGCGTCGCACGCCGAGGGCAGAAAATTCGGCGGCGATACGGTGGTGACTCCCGGCCGCGAATATTCCAGCGCGTTTTACTATTACGGCCTTACCTCGCCCGGTGCGGCCAGCGCCTTTCAGACACGCCTGCACTTCAACACCTACGGAACCCGGCCCGAGCAACTCGCCGAAGTTGCCATTTCACAGCGCCGCCATGCCGGTCTGAATCCCAACGCGCTCAAGCGGGAACCGCTCACCATCGAGCAATACATGAACGCGCGCTTCGTATGCGAGCCTTTACGCCTCTACGACTACTGCATGATCAACGATGGCGGCGTGGCCCTCATCATGACCACCACTGACCGCGCACGGGACCTCGCAAAGCCGCCAGTACTGATCGCCGGGATTGGAAGGCAGGACAGCTATCGCCAATCGTCCATGCCCAGTTACTCGCTCTGGCGCGACACCATGCCCAAAGCGGCGGAGCAGGTCTATGCCATGGCAGGCATCAGCCGAAGCGACGTCGACGCGCTCATGATTTACGACAGCTTTTCCATCAACATCTGGCTGTCTCTCGAGAACTTCGGTTTCTGTCAGCCGGGTGAGGCGGGCGACTTTGCCACCGCCAGGCGAATGGCACTCGACGGTGATCTGCCAGTCAACACCCACGGCGGGCACCTGTCAGACAGCTACATGCAGGGCTGGCTTCACCAGGTTGAAGCGGTCAGACAGTTGCGCGGCGAAGCCGGCGCACGTCAGCTCCAGGGCGCGAGACACATCCAGTACATCTGTCGCGGCAACCTCTGCAGCACCATCGTTTACCGGAGGGCAGCATGAAGCCTCTGCCCAAGGTTCTGCCGCTTGAACGCCCCTATTGGGAGCACGCGAAGGCCCACCGGCTTGCCTTGCAACGCTGCTCCCGCTGCAGCGAGTTTCGCTTTCCGGCTTCGCCCGTTTGCCCAGCGTGCGACAGCGATCAAAGCGAATGGACACCCACCCGAGGTCGGGGCGAACTGGTGTCGTGGGTCGTCTTTCACAAGAGTTATTTCCGGTCGTTTGATGACGACCTTCCCTACAACGTCGCCCTGGTTCGTCTGGACGAAGGGCCGGTGGTGTGTGCGAACGTGGTGGGCATCGACAATCAGGCCCTTGCCATGGGGATGCGCCTGAAGGCCTGCTTTGACGACATCAACGACGAGTTTTCAATCCTGCGATTTCAACCCGAATGAACCTTCAGGACATTTACCGACTGCCACTCGAGCAGCGCGCCATCGGCCCCATCCTGCGCTTGCGCGCCGAGCAAGATGGCGAGCGCACCTACCTCACCACGCCCGAGGCCACCTTCACGTTCGCTCAGGCCGACCTGCTCTCGCGTGCCGTCGCGCGGGGCCTCGCCCTGCGCGGTATCGGTCGGGGCGATCGCGTGGCAATGATGTTGCCCAACTGCGCGGAGTTCGTCTGGGTCTGGTATGGCTGCGCGCTGCTGGGCGCCACGATGGTGCCGGTCAACAACACCTATGTGGGCGAGATGTTCGACTACGTCCTGCGCGACTCGGGTGCGAAAGGGCTGGTGGTGCATGTCGATCATCAGGAAGCGATCACAACGCTGAGTGAGCAGACCCGCGCCCAGCTGGAATGGATCGTTGTGGTGGGCGATACATCCCAGACATCGTCTGCCTGGCACGAGGGTCTCCAGCCTTTTGATCAGCTGCTCCTCCACGAGGGAAGCGATCCGGAAGTGAGCTGCGACCATCGCGACATTCAATGCATCATGTACACCTCGGGTACCACCGGGCCATCAAAGGGCGTCATCATGCCCAACGGCCATTTCTTCGCGTCAGCGATGGTGTTTCTTCGCGCGCTCGGCCTCACCGCTGAAGACATCCTGTTCACACCCCTTCCGCTGTTTCACGGGTTGGCGAGCCGGCTCGGCGTGCTGCCTTGCCTGATGGTGGGCGCCCAGGTCAGCATCGCGCCACGTTTTTCAGCGTCGCAATTCTGGGAACAGGTCTGTGCGGCCAACGCAACCGTCGCGCACACGATTTTTTCCCTTCCCCCGATGCTCAAGGCCCAGCCGGTAAGTCCCTGGGAAACCAGACACCGGCTGCGCGCCATGTACAACTCCAACTACGACCCGGAGTTCGAAGAGCGATTCAAGGTTCGCGTGGTGGAGGCCTATGGACTCACCGAAACCGGTCTGACCATCTACACCAGCTGGCCGCATCGAAAGCCAGGTTCGTGTGGTCAGGTGGACCAGGACTGGGAGGCAAAAATTGTGGGCGAAGACGGTAGGGAGCTGCCCCCTGGCGAGTCTGGAGAGCTCACGATGCGCCCGCGTCTACCCTGGATCATGATGCGGGGTTACCTCAACAAGCCGGCAGCCACACTCGAGTCGATCCACGATCTCTGGTTTCACACCGGCGATTACGCCTCGCGCGATGCCGATGGCTTCATTTACTTTTCCGGTCGGAAAAAAGAGCGGATCCGGCGCCGAGGCGAGAACATCTCCGCCTGGGACATCGAAAAAATTGTCGGGAGCCATCCCCACATCGCGGAGTGCGCAGCCCTCGGCCACCCCTCCCCGGTCGGCGAAGACGATGTACGTCTCGTGGTGGTCCCGGCACCTGGCGCGCAGATTGAGCCGCGCACCTTGATGCAATGGCTGGAATCGGCCCTGCCGCAGATGATGGTCCCCCGCTACATCGAACTGGTCGACCAGCTGCCGCGAACGCCCAGCAACAAGGTGGAGAAATATCTGCTGATTTCAAAGGGGCTCTCCGCCACCGCGTGGGATCGGGAAAAGGAAGGCTATCGGCTGAAAGGCGAGCGCGCCCGCAAGGCGCCCTCGTCAACGCAAGCGCCTGCACAAACATGATGTCTGGCATTCAATCGCACACAAGGAGATCCGCCCATGCCTGAGCGGTCACTTAGAAACAAGGTTGCCGTGGTCGGCGTGGGCAACACCGACTTCGGTCGGCTGCCGGGCTATTCGCCCTATGACCTCGGCCTGTGGGCGTTCAAGAACGCGCTCAACGACTCAGGGCTTCAGAAGTCGCAGATTGATGGGGTGATTGTCAACCGCATTCCCGACTATCAGCGCTTCTGCGAGATTGCCGGCATCAACCCGCGCTTTGCGCTGGTCACACCCGGTCAGGGGCGGATGTCCGGCAACTCCATTCAGATCGCAGTGGCGGCGCTGGCTGCGGGCCTCTGCAAGACCATCGCCCTGGTCTACGGCAACAACGGCCGCAGTGCTGGCGCGCGCTATGGGGGAGACAGCGACACCTACGGCTCAGGCGGCGCCGGCATGTGGTTTCCCTACGGCATGACCTCGCCGGGCGCGGTTCACGCCATGATGATGCAACGGCATATGGCGCAATTCGGGACCACGCCCCGGCAGTTGGCTGAAATCGCAGTGACGTTCCGCAGCCACGCTGCACTCACCCCGTGGGCCGTCATGCGCGACCGCATAACCATTGATGAACACATGCACTCCCGCTACATCTGCGAGCCTCTGCATCTGTTTGACTACTGCCTGATCAACGATGGTGGCGTGGCGCTCATCCTCACCACAGCCGACCATGCCCGCGACTGCCGGCAACCGCCGGTCTACGTCCGTGGCTTCTCGTCGGCCACCCGACTGGCAGACTCCTCGTTCCCCGATGGCGACTACTGGTACGAACCGATGTCCCAGGTCGCGCGCGACGTCTATGAAATGGCCGGTGTCAGCCATAACGATCTCGACGGGCTCATGATCTATGACAACTTTTCGCCCACCGTGCTTTTTTCGCTCGAGGGCTTCGGATTCTGCCCCAGGGGAGAAAGCGGAAGGTTCGTCGAGGGCGGGCGTCTCGCGCTGGGTGGCGAGTTCCCGTCCAACACCAGCGGTGGCCACATGAGCGAGAGCTACATGCAGGGCTGGGCGCTCAACGCGGAGGCAGTCAGGCAACTGCGCGGTCAGTGCGGAGAACGCCAGATTCCCGGCGCGAAGCTCATTCAGTACATGTGCGCCGCTCCCCTCGTGACATCGATCATTTACGGAGCCGAGCCATGAGCACCACTGCCAAGCCCCTTCCTGCACTCGATGGCGAGAACGCACCACACTGGGCGGGTGCGCGCGAGCGGCAGGTGCGCGTGCAGCGATGCACCGCCTGCGGCGGGCTTCGCTTGCCAGCGGCGCGGCACTGCCCGACGTGCCTCTCCGATGCCAATGAGTGGGTCACGCTTTCCGGTGAAGGCGAGGTGTGGTCGCACTGCCGCTTCCATCGCCTTTATTTCAAGGGGTTCGAAGACGATCTCCCCTACACCGTGGTGCTCATCAAGCTGCGCGAAGGCCCCTTCCTTTATTCCAATCTGGTCGGAATCGACGACGCCCAGATAAGGATCGGCATGCCGGTGACCGCGGTATTTGATGACGTCACCCCAGAGGTCACCCTGATTCGATTTCGCCCCAACCCTGCACAAAACTGACGCACACAGGAGCCCATGATGCGAGCCATGGTTGTACGTGATCCCGGTGCGCCGGACCACCTGCGGCTGGAAGATGTTCCGATGCCACCGCTTCGGGCCAACGATGTCCGGATCCGGGTCGAGGCCTGCGGCGTCTGCTTTCACGATGTTGTCACCCGCAATGGCGTCATGAAGCGCGGCGTGCGCATGCCGCTGATACCCGGCCATGAGGTCTCGGGCATCGTTGAATCGGTCGGGCCGGCGGTTCGGCACTTCAAGCCGGGCGATCGTGTTTGCACCGCCCAGCGTCGCCATATCTGTGGCGCCTGCCGCTTCTGCCGCAGTGGTCGCGAAACCTCCTGCGACGAGCGCGAATTTCTCGGCGATGCCGACCTGAACGGCGGCTATGCCGAGTATGTCTGCGTGGGCGACGACAATGTCGTCCATGTTCCGGAAGGGGTAGCGCTCGATGAAGCTGCAATCGTTTCGTGCGCAATTGGCACCGAACTCAATGCCATCCGCGATGTGGCGCAGGTCCGCCCAGGCGATCGGGTCCTGATCTCCGGCGCGGGGGGCGGTCTGGGCGTTCACGGGCTACAGCTCGCACGCGGATCGGGAGCCTATGTCTATGCCGTCACCACCTCCCCCGAGAAGGCGGACCGACTGCGCGCGCTTGGCGCACACGAGGTGATCATCTGCGGTCGTGGTGAGGATTTTTCTCCGATGATCCGCGAATCGACACGCGGAGAAGGCGTTGATGTGGTCATCGACAACGTAGGAAGTGTGCTCTTTGAGCCGACTCGAAAGAGCCTGGGCATGGGCGGCCGATGGATCTTCGTTGGCCAGCTGACGGGCGATTTCGTCAGGCTCAACCCCGCTCAACTGTTCATGCGAGACATCTCCATCAAGAGCGTGAAGAGCACCTCCCGCAATCAGCTCCAGGATTCGCTTCAGCTGGTCAAGCAGGGTCTGGTGAAGCCTGTCATTTCGGATGTGCTGCCGCTTGAGCAGGCCGCCATTGCCCATGCAGCGGTGGAGTCAGGGCAGTCGTTCGGTCGGGTGCTTCTGAAGCCGGGGTTGTCCGCATGAGCGCAGCGCTCGCCTCTCCTGCGCCTTCGGAGCGCCCGGCGTCCCGGCTGATCGGCGGGGTGTTCGAGTTCTGGGCACACACCCGTCCGCGGCACCCTGCGGTGCTCTACGAAGGCTCCACGCTGTCCTATGGCGAGCTGCATGAACGTGCGCTCGTCATTGCGCGAAGCCTTCTCGCGCTGGGAATCCGGCGCGGCGACCGCGTGGGCGCGCTGCTATCGAATCAACCCGAATGGGTGGCGATGGCGGTTGGTGCCGCCAGCATCGGTGCAATCCTGGTCCCACTCAACACCTGGTACAAGCGGACTGAACTCGCCTGGACGGCGCGTCACTGCGGGCTTGCCACCCTGGTCTGCATGGATCAGTTCCTGAAGCAGGATTTCGCGCAGATGCTGGTCGAAGCATTTCCGGGCCTTGCGCAAGGCGTGCCGGGCGAGCTTAAGCTGGCTGATTTCCCCAAGCTCAGATCGGTCACCGTACTGGGTCGCGCAGTGCCAGGCACCTTCAGCTGGGAGCAGTTCCTCGCGCTCGGTGAGACCATCTCGCGAGAGACACTCACCGCCGCCGCGGCAAGCGTCCAGCCAGATGACCTCGCGTTCATTCTTTACACCTCGGGAAGCACGTCGGAGCCGAAGGGTGTCACGTTGTCGCACGCCGGCCTGACCGGTAATGGATGGGATATTGGTGCGCGACGTCGGATCGGCCCGGATGACCGGGTTTGGGTTGGCACGCCGCTTTTCTACGCACTGGGTTCGGCCAACGCCTGGCCGGCAACCTTCATGCACGGTGCAACGCTGGTGATTCAGGGCGCCTTCGAGCCCGGCCTCACCATCGATGTCGTCGAGCAAACGCAGGCAACGGTGTACTACGGCACGGGCAACATGACCATGGCCATCGTTGGCCATCCCGATTATCGGCAGGCGCGCATCGGAAGCCTTAAAAAGGGTAACGCCGGCATGACCGCCGAATACAAGCGTCTCACCCTGGTCGACATGCACATGACCGAGGCCTGCGGGGCCTACGGGCTGACCGAAACCTACGGTCATGCCACCGTGCACGACCCGGACACACCGCTTGAGATCAAGCTGCACACCCACGGCCGGGCCTTACCCGGCATGGAGATGCGGATCGTTCATCCGGAGAGCGGTGAGCCACTCCAGGCGGGCGAGACGGGACTGGTTCTGGTGGGTGGGTTCGTCACACCCGGCTACTACCTCAACCCCACCGAGAATGCCCGAGCGCTTCGGGCCGACGGACTGTTCGATACCGGAGACCTGGGATCAATCGATGCCGACGGCCAGTTGCATTTTCATTCTCGGGTCAAGGAGATCATCAAGACCGGGGGCATCAATGTGTCACCGGTTGAAGTGGAGAACCTGCTGACCGAGCACCCGGCAATTCTTGACGCCCACGTGGTGCCCCTCCCCGACAGCCGCAGAGGCCAGATCATCATCGCGTTCGTGGTCGCCGACGATGCGGTCTCGGTGCCTGTGCTTCAGGCGTTCGTTCGCGAGCGTGCCGCGTCCTTCAAGGTGCCGCACCACATTTACTTTCGCACCGCTGAGCAGCTGCCGCGACTCGCAAGCGGCAAGGTTGCGAAGGCTCGCCTGGTCGAGCAGGCACAGCTGGAACTCGCGCCGTTGAAGCGCTGATACGGAGAAAGCGTCCGACCGGTGTGCTTGCGCTCTACATGCAAAACAACCCGCAATGCGTTCACCGTTGGGAAAACGGTGGGAAATCCGGCGGGAAAACGCGCGCCAAAAACAAAAGGGTTGCACCCAAACACATGCAACCCCTTGTTTTTACAGCACCAAATTTGGCTCCCCGACCTGGGCTCGAACCAGGGACCTACGGATTAACAGTCCGGCGCTCTACCGACTGAGCTATCGGGGAATTGCCTTTCAGCAAAGCCTTCGATTATAGATGGCTACGCGCGCGCCGGCAAGCCAAAGGTCTGCCGGCGCGCGGCGATTCCTAGTGCGTGACGACGTCCGACCCGCCCTTGCCCTTCTCCGCCTCGGGCGGCACCGCCGCAGCGGCGGGTTCATCGTCGGGCAACGGCTCCGGCATACGTTCCAGCGCCAGCTCAAGCACCCGATCGATCCATTTGACGGGAACGATCTCAAGCCTGTTCTTCACGTTGTCCGGAATGTCGGCAAGATCCTTTACATTCTCTTCAGGGATGAGAACGGTCTTGATCCCGCCGCGGTGTGCCGCAAGCAGCTTTTCTTTCAGCCCGCCAATGGCGAGCACTTCACCACGAAGCGTCACCTCGCCGGTCATCGCCACATCGGCACGAACCGGAATATCGGTGAGCACCGACACCAGCGCGGTGGTCATCGCAATGCCTGCGCTCGGACCGTCCTTGGGCGTTGCGCCTTCGGGAACGTGAATGTGAATGTCCCGCTTCTCGTGAAAGCCTGGCTTGATGCCAAGGCGACGGGCACGGCGCCGGACCACTGTCATGGCGGCCTTGATCGACTCCTGCATCACATCACCCAGCTTGCCGGTGAAGGTGGCGGTTCCCTTGCCGTCTACAGCGACCGCCTCGATCGTGAGCAGCTCGCCACCCACTTCGGTCCAGGCCAGACCGGTGACCTGCCCAACCTGGTTTTCCTTCTCTGCAACGCCGAAGCTGAAGCGCCGAACCCCGCAGAACTTGTCCAGATTCTTGCCCGTGACCTGAACCTTGCGCTCCTGCTTCTTGAGAAGCAGCATCTTGACGACCTTGCGGCAGATCTTGCTGATCTCGCGCTCGAGCGACCGCACACCCGCCTCGCGTGTGTAATAGCGAATGATGTCCCGGATAGCGCTTTCGCTCACCACGATTTCGGTGGCCTTCAGCCCGGTGTTCTTCATCTGCTTGGGCAGCAGATAGCGCTGGGCAATGCTCACCTTCTCGTCTTCGGTGTAGCCAGACAGGCGGATCACTTCAAGTCGGTCGAGAAGTGCCGGCGGAATGTTGAGACTGTTGGCCGTTGCCACAAACATGACATCCGACAGGTCGTACTCGACCTCCACATAGTGATCAACGAACGTGGAGTTCTGCTCGGGATCAAGCACCTCCAGCAGCGCCGATGCGGGATCACCTCGGAAATCCATTCCCATCTTGTCGACTTCATCAAGCAAAAAGAGCGGATTGCGCACGCCCACCCTGCCGAGGCTCTGCAAAATCTTGCCCGGCATGGAGCCGATATAGGTGCGCCGATGGCCGCGGATCTCGGCCTCGTCACGTACCCCTCCCAGCGCCATCCGGATGAATTTGCGGTTGGTTGCCCGGGCAATTGACTGCCCGAGCGAAGTCTTGCCCACGCCGGGGGGCCCGACCAGGCAAAGGATGGGCGCCTTCAGGCGATCGACCCGCTGCTGAACAGCAAGGTATTCGAGAATGCGCTCCTTGACCTTGTCGAGACCGAAATGGTCGTCGTCAAGCACCTTTTGCGCGTTGCTCAGGTCATTGTTGATCTTGCTCTTCTTGCGCCAGGGGAGATTCACCAGCGTATCGATGTAGTTGCGCACCACGGTCGCCTCGGCCGACATGGGCGACATGAGCTTCAGTTTCCGGAACTCGGTTTCGGCTTTTTTCAGTGCCTCCTTGGGCATCTTGGCAGCGCGGATTTTCTTGTCGAGTTCCTCGAGGTCGGCGCCCTCTTCACCTTCGCCAAGTTCCTTCTGAATGGCCTTCACCTGCTCGTTGAGGTAGTACTCGCGCTGGCTTTTTTCCATCTGACGCTTCACGCGTCCACGGATGCGCTTTTCCACCTGCAGGATGTCGAGCTCGGTTTCGATCTGCGCGAGCAGTTTTTCCAGGCGCTCAGGCACGCCGATGATCTCGAGAATGCCCTGCTTCTGCTCGATCTTGATGGGCAGGTGGGCTGCGATGGTGTCCGCCAGACGGCCCGGATCATCGATACCGGACAGCGACGCCAGAATTTCAGGCGGAACCTTTTTGTTCAGCTTCACGTACTGGTCGAACTGCGCAAGGATCGCGCGACGCAAGGCCTCCACCTCGGGAGCAGGACCGGATGGTTGCTCAATGGGGGTGACCTCACACACGAAGTGCGCGCCGTTGTCCTGCACCGACTCGATACGACCGCGCCGCGTGCCCTCGACCAGCACCTTGACCGTGCCATCAGGCAGCTTGAGCATCTGAAGGATGCCCGACAGACAGCCGATCTGATGAATGTCGGTGGCCGTGGGCTCGTCCTTCGAGGCGTTTTTCTGGGCGACCAGCATGATGCTCTTGCCGCCTTCCATGGCCGCCTCGAGCGCCTTGATCGACTTGGGCCGCCCCACGAACAGCGGAATCACCATGTGAGGAAAGACCACCACGTCGCGCAGGGGCAGCAGCGGCAGCACCTGGGCGATAGACGGCTGAGGATCAGACATGGCGGACTCCAGTTAGGCCTGAGGTTGGCAGATGCGTGCGACCTGGCCTGATTTCAAGCCGGGCGCGCACATCTGCGCGATGAATGGTGAGTGGGGCGGGGATCCTCCCCCGCGCGGCGCCCGGAGACGAGCATACCGCGAATGACACCGCTCGCGCGGCAATCAGCTTGCAGCGACTCGGGCGGCATCCGAGTAAATGAGCAACGGCTTGCCTTCTCCGTTGATCGAAGTGTCGTCGACCACGACCTTCTGCACGTTCTGCGCGCCAGGCAACTCGAACATGGTGTCAAGCAGTACATGCTCGAGGATGGAACGGAGACCGCGTGCACCGGTTTTTCTGAGCAGCGCCTTCTGTGCGATGGCGGCCAGCGCGGAGGGTCGTACCTCAAGGTCGACCCCTTCCATTTCGAAGAGCCGCTGGTATTGCTTGATGAGCGCGTTGCGCGGCTGAACCAGGATGTCGATGAGCGCAGCCTCGCCGAGTTCGTCGAGCGTGGCCACCACCGGCAGGCGGCCCACCAGTTCGGGGATAAGCCCGAACTTGATGAGGTCTTCGGGCTCGACTTCGCGAAGCACATCGCCTACCGAGCGCTCGCTCGCACTGCGCACTTCGGCGCCGAAGCCGATGCCACTGCGCTCGGAGCGGTTGCGGATGACCTTTTCCAGGCCGTCGAACGCGCCGCCGCAGATGAACAGGATGTTGGTGGTGTCGATCTGGACGAAGTCCTGATTGGGGTGCTTGCGCCCCCCCTGGGGCGGCACCGACGCCACCGTGCCCTCGACCAGTTTAAGGAGCGCCTGCTGGACGCCCTCGCCCGAGACGTCCCGGGTGATGGACGGGTTGTCGGACTTGCGGGAGATCTTGTCGATTTCGTCGATGTAGACGATGCCGTTCTGGGCTTTCTCGACGTCGTAGTTGCAGTTCTGCAGGAGCTTCTGGATGATGTTCTCGACATCTTCGCCGACGTAGCCCGCCTCGGTGAGCGTGGTGGCATCGGCGATGACGAAAGGAACATTGAGAAGCCGCGCAAGGGTTTGCGCGAGCAGCGTCTTGCCTGAGCCGGTGGGGCCTACCAGCAGGATGTTGCTCTTGGAGAGCTCGATCTCGTCTTTCTTGCCCTTGTGCCGCAAACGCTTGTAGTGGTTGTAGACCGCCACGGCGAGAATGCGCTTGGCCTTCTGCTGGCCAATGACGTATTGGTCGAGAATGGACGCGATTTCCGAAGGCGTGGGCAAGCCGCTGCGGGCCACGCCCTCAGCAGGCGTGTCGGCCTGGACCTCGTCGCGAATGATGTCGTTGCAGAGTTCGATGCACTCGTCGCAGATGAAAACCGACGGACCGGCGATCAGCTTGCGGACTTCGTGCTGGCTCTTGCCGCAGAAAGAGCAGTAGAGC
>JBMSQB010000002.1:0-149776 GCA_049423065.1 Burkholderiaceae bacterium | reverse complement strand
TCTGCGCCTGGACATAACGCGGCAGCAACGCCTGCGCCATCGCCAGACCGCCGACTGTGACCGTGGCCGCGAGCGATAGGAAGGTGCGCCGGTCGATCCGGCCGTGACAATACTCGTCATAAAGATCGTAGACGCGCTGATCGATCTCGATCTGCGTCAGCTCGCTTCCCGAAGGATTGCCATGGTTGGCGGCTTCTTCGTGGGCAACCAGCTGTGGAGGGAATTCGTTCATCGGGCACCTCTGCATGTCTGGGGGGATTGGCCAAGACTCTATTCTGGATGGTCTCGACCGCACAATCAGGTGGGATAACGGGATCCAGGCAGTCATAATCCCGCATGCCCTCAATCAAGCCACCTGGCGCATCTGAGCCTTTGCAGCATGGTTCGGCTCGCCGTCGCTTCAATGACAGCGCCGACCCCGCGCTGATCGACTCGCGCTTTGCTGCCTGGCGGCTGGCGGCTGCGTTGGTCGCCGCAACGTTGGGCAATGCACCCATGTATGTTCTTCCGGTGGTGTTGCCCGAAGTCCAGCGCGATTTCGGCGTCGGCCGGGGCGACGCTGCACTGGCCTACACGGTCATGATGATTGGCCTCGGGGCCGGCGGTTACCTCTGCGGCCGATGGGCTGATCGATGGGGAATCGCCTGGGTGCTGGCGCTGGGCGGGGTGGGTACGCTGGCCGGGTTTCTTCTGGCGGCGGCTGCGCCGGGTCTGGCGGTTTTTGTGCTGGCGCACTGTCTGCTGCTGGGCTTTCTCGGAATGGGGAGTTCCTTTGCGCCACTGATCGCGGATACCGGGCTGTGGTGGCAACGTCGCCGGGGAGTTGCGGTGGCTGTGGTCGCGAGCGGGAATTTTCTGGCGGGCACCATCTGGCCGCCCCTGGTTCAGGCAGGAATCGAAGCGTTTGGCTGGCGAGCAACCTTCTCGTTGCTGGGAGTGATCTGCGGGCTCGGTATGGTGGGGTTGAGCCTTTGCATGCGGCAACGCCCGCCTGCAATCAGCTCCCTTGGCGGACCCGCGGGTGTGTCGGCTGCCGCACCGGGGCTCAGCTCCGATCGTCCATTCGGGCTGTCCCCGCTCGGGGCGCAGTGGTTGCTGTTTTTCGCAGCCGTCTGTTGCTGCGTGGCCATGGCGATGCCGCAGGTTCATATCGTCGCCTATTGCGCCGACCTGGGATTCGGCGCCGCACGTGGTGCGGAGATGCTGTCGCTGATGCTGGGCTTTGGCGTTGTCAGTCGGCTTGCTTCGGGCTGGATCTCGGATCAGATCGGCGGGATGCGCACCTTGCTCCTGGGGTCGGCGCTGCAGGCGATTGCCCTCGCGCTGTTTCTGCCTTTCGACGGGCTGGGCTCGCTCTATGTGATCTCGGCGATGTTTGGGCTCTTTCAGGGGGGGATCTTCCCGGCTTACGCGATCATCGTAAGAGAATATTTCCCGCCCGAGCAGGTGGGTGCGAGAACCGGAGGCGTGATGGTGGGCGGTCAGGTGGGGATGGCGCTGGGTGCCTGGCTGTCGGGGCAGGTGTTCGACCTGACCGGTTCGTACGACGCGGCGTTCTTGAACGGTATCGCATGGAACCTGGTGAACCTCGCCATTGTGGTGTGGCTGATGTGGCGGATTCGGCCCGGGCGCCGAGCTGATTCCGCCTTGCAACCGGATCGCCGTGGAGCGGTTGCGTGAAGCCGGCTGCCGTACCGTCACAAGTTGCGAGCCGGTGCAACATGCGGCCTGAGCTTGCTGCTGCAGTGGAGGCTTACCGGCAGTTGCGAAGCCGCTGGCCCGACGACTGGCCCGGCCTTGGCACCGTCATGCGGGGCGTGCTCACCTGGCTGGATGCGCCATCAGCGATCGATGGTCGCGCCGAGGTCCCTCGCGTGCTGATCGAGTGTGCCGACGCGGTGGAGTCTTCTGGTCGCGCCCGGGCGCGTCGGGTTGGAGAGCCCGCTTATCACAACCGTCTTCATGTCGCCGATACGCTGGTGAGCATGGCAAGCCTCATCAAGGCGAGGCGAAGTCTTCTGGGCACACCCGGCGCAGGCCTCACGCGCTTCGAGATGCTCTGCCTGCTTGCGATGACGGTTCACGATTTCCATCACCCCGGGCGGTGCAACCGGGGACCGCAGGAAATCGAGCAGATGAGTCTTGCCCGCTTTGCGCCTCACGCTCGTCGAATCGGTCTGTCGGCGTCGGACTGGGCCCTCGTCTGTCACCTGGTCCTGCTGACCGATCCGACCGGCGTCGCGCAAGTGCATGACCGGTGGCATCGTGACAGGGTTTCCGCCAAGGCTTCAGGTACGCGTGCGGAGATGGCCCTTCTGGTCACCGAAGCAGACGTACTTGCCAGTGCGCTCGAATTTCCCGGTGTCGAATTGACGCGGTCGCTCGCGAGCGAATGGCAGAAACCCCATCCCGAGATGGCGAGCGGCCTGCTTTCAGAGGAAAGTCGGTTGCGATTCCTGTCGGCCGGCGTTCGGTTTTCGTCCGACGCTGCCGGCGCCCTGGGCGTCCAAGAGGCGATACGTGAGCAGATCGCTTCAATCCGGAAGGCCTGCAAGGCTGCGAGCGCTTGACATGCCCGCTGCGACCCCGTTACGCGCGGGCAGCCAAGGCCGGCGTGAACCGCGCTAGGCGTCGGGCGACGCCAGGGCGAGTTGCTCGCATTTGCTGATCATGACCCGGGCAACCGGATCCTCGGTGAGCTCGAGCACTTGCGAATAGATGGCAATCGATTCGCCGAACTGCCGGTTCGTAAACAGGGTGAACGCCTTCTCCGAGAGCGTGCACAGGCGCTGCTGCAATTCGCTTGCCTGGGTCTCGGGACCGCCGTCTCGCGTGCCCAGCACCTCATAGATGATCAGCTCGCCCTTGCGGCCCTTCACGGTGATCTGGTCGATCGGGCGCAACCACAGCCGCTCGCCCGCCTCCTTGAACACCGAATGACTCACGCAAATCTGGGTGCCGTACTCCTTGTTGACGCCCTCAAGGCGTGAGGCGATGTTGACCCCGTCGCCCATCACGGTGTAGCTGAGCCGCTCCGCAGAGCCAATGTTGCCCACCAGCACTGCATCGGAGTGAATCCCGATGCGGACGTAGAGCGGCGGCTTGCCTTCGGCTGCAAGCTTTGCGTTCAGGTGCTCCATGCGACGCTGTGATTTGATGGCTGCCACGCAGGCGTGATAGGCATGACGCTCGTCAAGCAGCGGCGCGCCCCAGAAAGCCATCACTGCGTCGCCAATGAACTTGTCTACCGTGCCATTTTCTTCCTTGATCGCGAGCGTCATCAGCTCGAAGTAGGACGAGACGCGGCGCAGAAGATCGCGAGACGGCGTGGACTCCGAAAGCGTTGAAAAATCTCTCAGGTCGGTAAAGAGAATGGTGAGGTAACGGCTCTCTCCACCGATTTCAATCGGCTTTCCGGTGCTCAGCAGGTCGTTGACCAGGTCGCGGGGAATGTAGGAGGTAAAGGCGGTGATGGTTGTGGCGAGCTTGCGGACCGCGCCGGACAGCGAGGCGAGTTCGTGAATACGGCTGCTGATCCGCGTGGGCGACAGGGGTTTGAAGTCGATCAGGTTCTCTATCGAGCTGGTGATCTGTTCCAGAGGGCGGGCGATTTTCCTGGCGTAGATGTAGATGAGAACAATCTGCGCAAAAATCAGGAAAAGACCGAAGTAGAAGATGATCTGGTTGGTTCGGCTGAACTCCTTTCGAAAATCCTCCATCGGCGTGATCGACAGAATGGTCCAGGGCTTCGCAAACTCCGCTGGCGTGGGCGAGAACACCGCAACGTACTCCATGCCGTTATCGGGATGGTGGAACACCAGCAGGGGTTCGTCTTTGTTGACCCGCATGGCAATGGCAAGCGCCGGCAGGTTGGTTGACAGCGTTGCGAGGCTGTTGAGCTCGATCCGGTTGTCGACCTTTCTGAAATTGTCCTCGGCGATCGAGCTTGCAATCACCGAACCCGATGCATCGTAGATGACGCTTACGGATCGCTCACTTACCGACTGACCCGCGAGGAAACGTGTAATGGTCTCGAGCGATATGTCTGTGGCGATCACGCCTGCCAGTCTGTCGCTGGCATAAAAAGGTGCCGCAATCGTGAGCCCCGGGAGCCCGGTGGTCGAAAAAATATAGGGGTCGGTCAGAATGAGTTTCTTCGCGGCTGCTGCCTCGCTGTACCACGGTCTTTTGCGCGGATCGTAGTTGGTGGGCGCACTCGACTGCGCGAGGGGCTTGCCGGCATCGTCAACGAATACATAGTTTTCGATGGTCCGGTCGCCGGAAATCGAACGGAGCCCAAACCGCATTTCTTCGGTGATGACGGTGCCCTGGATTTTCCCGCCGGCGCTTACCCGGCGAACCTGTCGGAATGAGCCGTCCTGCAGACCGACGTAGGCAGACGTGCTGGAGGGCTGAGGACCGACGAGCGCCTTGAGGTAGTCCCACGATCCCTCGGCGCTGTAAAAATGCGGATGGGCATTCCCCAGGGCGGCAGCCGAATTGACCAGCAGGCGCATCGGGTTGATGAGCTCGCTCACACTCAGCACAGCTTCCAGCTTGAATCGTTCGATCAGGCTTCTGGATGTCATGTTCGCGGTTCGTTCATTGAACAGATAAACGAACATGATCAGTGCGATAAACGCTGGCACCATCAGGAAGAGGAAGATCGAGATGATGCTCGGGCCGAGGCGGATTTTTCTCGTGGTGACCAAAGCGTTGACCCCGGCAAGTACGACCGATGAATGGTGCCCGATCACCGTAAGCCGGTCGTGCCGCAGTGTCAAGGCTGGCATGGCGCCCAGGCGAAAGACCTCGCCCGCGGCATTGCGCGCGTGTCCTCGCAAGCCTGAGGGCGGTGGGCGTCGAGCTGTCTATACTATCTGCCTTGCACTTGAGAGCCAGCACGCGACACCATGCCGATCATCAAAATCAACGGCCTTGCCTATGAGCTCGATACCCTGGGCGACGAAGCCAAGGGTCATCTCCGATATCTGGCCTTTGTCGATTCGGAACTGGAGCGGTTAATGATGCGCGCCGACATGCTGAAGCTCGCACGCGACGAGGTGGGGCGCCGGCTCGACCGGGCGTTGTTGCGGGAGACGGTTGCCGGGTTGTCGCCTGAAACCGCGCAGAAGCCCGCGCCGCCCGCCGAGTCGTGACACGCGCCATTGAAACCCGCCTGGCGCCGGAGCCGGTCGAACTCGTCGGGTGGCTGCGTCAGCTGCGCAGCCAGAAGGGCCTGAAGGCGGCGCGCCAGGCGCTGATCCCGCTTGTACGGCGCGAGCCACACAACGCGGCCATCTCCGAGCTGTCCGATTGGCATGATGAAGCCTGGTGGCAGCCGATTCGATTTGGCGGCATTACGCTCGAGCGGCAAACATCGGAGCATTTCGATTTTGTCTGGACCGTCATCCTCGACCGGGATTTTTCGTCCAGGCTCAAACAGCTGCCGGAATCGCTCACGCCACGCGATCTGCTCGAAAAATTGACCACCGACGAGCAAGGCCTCATTCCCGAGACCAACGCCATCCACTGGATCGTATTCCGAGAGGGGATTCCAGTCGGGCTCGCCATGATTGTGAACATCAACTTCAGACATCGAATCGCAGAGCTCATCATGGGGATCCTGCCGGGCCACGATCGTTCGATGGCGGTTGCAGACGCCTGCTGTGCAAGCCTCATGTTCGCCTTCAACTGCCTTGGCATGAACAAGGTGCAAAGCCGCGTGCTGACCTCAAACCCGCACGCAGCGCAGTTGCAAAACCGCCTTGGCTTCACAGAGGAGGCGCGCCTCAGGCAGGAGCTCTGGGCGGAGTCGGGTGAACGCTACCAGGACCTGACCCTGTTTTCGATGCTGCGGGAGGAGTTCCTGATTCACCGCACCATCCAGAGGCATGTGCGCCGTCGTCATGATGCGCGGCTCGATGTGTATCGCGAGTGGCCGCGCCAGCCGCTCAGGCAATTTCACACCTGACCGCGCCCATCACCAATACAGATGCCACTGTCCTTCATGGCGCAAGCCATGTCCCTGCAGCATGATCCGGGGCACCGGCTCGTCATGCGGGTTGATCACCGCCTGATGCAGACTCAACCCGCTGTGGATCGTCATTTTTCCGAGCTGATAGGGGTACACCGCAGACTGGTGCTCTGACTGCCAGATCCGGAGCGCAGCGCCGGTGGGCATCGAGATCGGGAGCGTGAAGGTGAGAACCGAGCCCGGATCGGGGTCAACTCCACCAAAGACCCGTTGAAACTGAAGATCCACATGCTGGCTCGCGATGCCCTTGGCGAAGACCGGATGAGGCAGGTGAATGTGAAATCCGGGAACCGCGGCGCGGCCCCCGGGGCACGTGGCCGGCACCCCGGTCGCCGACGCGAGCGCCTGACAACACTGTTCGAGCAGGGCGCCGAAGTGTTTGAGGAGGAGGCGATTGTTCCATTGACGATACGACTCGACCCGATACGGCGCACCGGCTTCGTCGGGAGAAGCGTCGCAGTAGGCGGCAAGCCCCAAGGTGAAAAACGGCAGATCGGGATCGCGGGCGGTCCAGTGCGACTTCAACGCCAGAACGCGCTCGGACCAGCGTGCGCACTCGTCTGCATTCAGCACATCCAGCGATATGACCGGAAGGGTGCCGACATCGGGCATGGCAACCTCAATTTCCAGGGCGATGTTTGGGGCAAGGCTGTGAACCGGCCGCGATGGACCGCTTGCGGTTGCGATCCTGGAGCGCGTCCGGCAAGCTGGCATACCACGGTAAATTCGGGCGCATGCATTGTATGACTGACCCTGTTGAAAAAGTGTCGATCGGGAAGGCGCCGGCAGCGCCCTCGGCTAACCCGCCGTTGGCCGCCATGGAGCCGGCCTTCTGGCACCATGAACTGCATCGCGTGCCGTGGTGCGTTGCGCTCGAGGGTCAGGCTGACGCGATCCGGGAGGAAATCCTGGGCTTCATCGCGAAGTTCAGGCCCTTCATGCCGTACCCGAAATACAAGATCCCGCACTTCGACAGTCTTTACGACAACACCTGGGATGCGTTTCCGCTGTCGATCTTTCAGGGCGAGCATATCGAGCTGTCGAAGGCGCAGCTTTCGATGAATATCGAACCCCTGGTTCGCACGTTCCGCAGCAGGCTCCCGCTGGTCTCGAGCTTGATTTCGGAGCTCGAGCAGCAAGGGGTGTTGAGAAACGTGTTTGTGAGCCGCCTGATTCCTGGCTCGATCATTCATCCGCATCGCGGCTGGACCCCGGAATTCCTGCGCATCCATCTTTGCCTTCAGGATGACCCGGGGTGCAGCATCACCGTTGGCGATGAAACCCGAACCTGGAAACAGGGCAAGCTTCTGGCGTTCAAGGATGGGGGACCTTATCCGCACTCGGTGGTGCATCAAGGCTCATCAGAACGCATCATCATCTCGCACGATCTCTCGCTTGACTATCTGTCGCGCTTTATCCCGGAGCTGGTGTCAGGGGCGGGCGGGCAACGCTCCTGAGGCAATCGAGAAGGGGGTCGTGCGGCTGCCTGCGAATATGGCGCTGCAAGACCCGGTTTGTCACAAACTCCTCACGCAATAGCGCAATCTGAACCAGGTCTTTGTACTGGTTGTGTTCCTCGTCCCAGATGGCTTTGCGCAGGAGCCCCTCGCGGCGAAACCCCAGGCGCTCCTGCTGAAGTGCGATCGATTCATTATTTGAATAAATCAGCCCCTGAACCTTGTTCAGACCCAGGCAGTTGAACGCAAACAGCAGACTGGCGCAGTACGCGTCGCCCACCAGAAACGAAACATCGAAGCCCGGCAGAATACCCATGATCTGTTCTGCGGTCCGGTTCCGAAAATTGATGTTGACGAACATTGAAAGACCAATCGGAACCTCGCCGCGAAAAACCACCCACTGGATGTTTTGACGCTCGGAAAGGATCGAGATCGCATCCTGGTTCAGGGTGTCCAGCACCGCCGCAGGGGTCAGCCCAACAGGAATCTGTTTGAGCCGGCGCGCGAACTCCCGGTTCTGAACCACCGACCAGACAAAATCAAAATGCTGGGGGCCACGCCGCTCAAGCCGGATACCGCCAAAATGGAAGCTGTGCCACCAGAGCGGGTCGTTCCATTCATAAAGCGTTGCGAGCTCGGTGTTGGCCGGGTAGCGCTCACAGAGCGAACGCAGCGCGAGGCGAGCCGCGTCGGGCCCCTCGTGCTGGCGCAACCGTGACGCCCACGCCGATACGGCGCGCACGTCAGGGGCAACTGAATCGACCAGTGCATTCATCAGGGTATTGAGCCATGGGTTTGGAGCGCACATCTGCCGTGGCGTGCCAAACTTGCAGCCGCGCGAGCGCCGTTTCGAAGACTATAGCCAACGTTGCGAGTCTGGCCAACCGGTGCGCAGCGTCTGAATTTTCCTGAAGCCCGATTGGCGTTCACCGAGCCCATGAATCCAAGAATCATCGATGCGCTCCTGAGTCCCGAGGCGCTGCAAGCGATCCTTGAGGCGGTGCAGTCTGATGCGTTCCCATGGGAGCGCAGCGAAATCCTGCGCGGCCAATTTCCGGGGCTGGAGCCCGAGGACAATGTGCAGTTCGTGCATGGCTTTTATGCGTGGCGAAACAGCAATCTTTACCGCTCTGCCTTTCTGCCGGTCATTGCGCCGGTGCTGAACTGGTTCGGACCGATGCGGCTGATCAAGGCCAAGCTCAACCGGACGCCAGGGCGGTCGCGTCACATCGAGTACGGTCTTCACGTCGACACGCGACATCGCAATGCACTGACCGCGATTTATTACCTGAACGACAACAATGGCTACACGCTGTTCGAAGACGGGACCCGGGTGGCGAGCGTCGCCAACCGGTTGGTGATTTTCAATGCGGCACTTCGCCACACCGGCGCCTCCTGCACAGACCGCCCGGCGCGGCTGGTGCTCAACCTGAACCTGATTCCGATCACCAATCCCGCGCACGACGGTCAGCGGTGATAAAGCGTGTTGCCCACGCAGAGCGCATCGAGTGGTGACTCAGAGAACAGCTGCACCGCATGGGCTGGCTGCGCGGCGAGCGGCTTTCCTGCAACATTCAAACTGGTGTTGAGCAAAACGCCGCAGCCGGTCAGGGCTCTGAAGCGCTCGAGGAGCGCCCGAAACGGAAGCGGGCTGCCCGCAATGCGCTGCACGCGGCAGCTGCCGTCGACGTGTCGAATGGCCGGGAGCGTCGGTCCAGTCACCTTGCAGGAATAGAGCATGAAGGGATCCGAAGCACCGTCAAAATATCGCGCAAAGTCTTCGGCGAGCACCGATGCGCCATAGGGTCGGAACGGCTCGCGCCGTTTGATGCGATCGATTCGGGCGCGTCCATCGGAAAGCCTGGGATCCATCAGAATGGACCGATGACCCAGCGCCCGTGGGCCGATTTCGCCGTGTCCCTGATACCAGCCGACCACTTTTCCCGCTGCGAGCCATTGCGCGACCTGATCAATGGTGTCTTCCGAGGGCGGCGGGACGTCGACATCTGCCTGGGCGAACGGGAAGGCGGCGAGCGCGAGCGGCGGTAGTGCCTGGCGTTGCCTCAGCCACTCGAGCGCGCCCAGGCTGAGCCCCTCATCGGAACAATGGGGCGCAATGAAAAGGTCTGGAAACCTGCTTCGCAGTGCCGAGTTCCAGACCACGTTCTGCGCGACGCCGCCGGAGTAGACAACCGGCTCGCCCGGCTGGGCATGGCGGGAAAAAAACTCGAGCAGCCATTCGGCGGTCCGGTGGTGGACCGTGGCCACCCAGTCGAGCAGCGTCAGCCTGGCGACCGTCGGGTCATGCTTCCAGCGCAACCAGCCCTGTAATGACCACATCTCGTCCAGGCGATCGAACTCGAGTTTGCGCAGCCACGCGAGATAGCCCTCGTCGATTCGTCCATAGGCCTGAATACCCATCACCTTGCCGGCGATGTCGTTGAAATGCGCGGCCTTGATTCCCAGCGCCTTGCCCGCTTCGCGAATTCCCCAGCCGATTGAACCTTTGCGGATATCGCCTGCCGCGACCGTCTTGCCGTCGCGGTACACACTCCATGGCCGGCCATCGCCCAGTCCATCGATCACGATGCGAAGCGCAATGGGCTCGGGCTCGATCATCCAGCCGCTCAGCGCATGACAGAAGTGATGGCTCAGCCAGGTCGCGGAGGGTGCCTGCAGATACGCGCAGACCTCCGGCGAAAGCGGCTCGGCAAGCGACTGACCCGATGCCAGACGCCGCAGGGCATCGGGCGACAGATGACGACCCACCGCCGGCGGCAGGGCCGACGGATCAAATGTGATCGCAAGATGGTCGACCTGCGATACGTCGATTCCGAACACCGCCTCGGTCTCGGCGCGCCAGTCGGACGGGTTTTGAAAACTGAAGCGCTTTTCCTGGCGGGGGCGTTCGAACTTCACATAGTGAACGCGGTCGCCATCGAAATAGGCAGCGTTGGCGTCATGCGCGACGACAGCAATGGCCAGAAGCTTCATGGGGCGCGCCGTATCGTGCTCGTCAAATCAGGCAGCGCCAACCCGCCGTCACCGATCGTCAAAACGAGTTGGGCGAGTGGCCCGGCTGAGTCTGCATTCTTGTCTGAAACCTGCGATCGATCGCAAGCAGAATGCCGCTACCCAGCGCTGCGACGCTGGTGAGGAGAAATGCGATGGCGACGATCAGATCGACGTCGTGCAGTCCGATCGCCTTCATGAGCTGGTTGCCGAGACCGCGCTGCGAGGCAAACATTTCCCCGAGCAGCGTGCCGATCAGCGTGAGCGAGAAGCCGATGCGAATGCCGGTAAAAATTTCCGGCAAAGCAGCGGGAATCAGAATCCGCCATCCCATCTCCCAGGGCGAGTAGCCCAGCACGCGCCCCGTCTTGATGAGGATAGGCCGGATGTTGCGAACCGCATTGATGGTGAAGAGGGCAATCGGGATGATGCCGTGGAGCGCACCGAAGGCCACCTTGGCAGACATGCCGAGACCAAAGGACAGCAGCAGAATTGGATAGAGGGTGAGCTTGGGAATGGAATAGGCGGCCACCAGCATGGGCTCGAACACCTCGCCCGCGAGCTTGCGAAATCCGAGTGCCAGTCCGATTGCCAGACCCAGGACCACCGAGAACACGACCGCCAGGGCCGAGGCCTTGGCCGTTTCGTGGATATGGGGCCAGATCCGGTCGCCCGCGAGGAGCTTGCCCAGATAGGAAAAGGTTTGCATCGGCGAGCGCATGGCCATTTCGCCCGCCAGCAGGTAAAGCCCCTGCCACACGACAAACACCGAGACGATCAGGATGATCGGGCCTCGCCAGGCCTGCCAGGGGCCAGCGTCGATCCGCCTCACCGCAGCCCCCGCCGCTGCAGAATCTGCTTCTCGATCGTGCCCAGCGCAAAATTGAGCGAGATCGAGATCAGCAGAATCAGGACGATCAGCGGATACATGGTCGCGTTATCGAAATTGTTGTAGGCGAAGGAAATCTCGAAACCCATTCCATCGGTTGACATGATGAACTCGGAGCCGATGATTCCGATCAGGGAATAGGCCAGCGCGAATTTCACGCCGGTGAGCAGGTAGGGCGCGGAGAAAGGCAGTGTCACACGCCAGACGATCTGTGTCGGTCCCATGCCGACGACGCGCGCGGTTTTGATCAGTACCGGAGGCACCCGGTCCAGGCCATTCAGCAGATTGACGATCACCGCAATCACGCCAAGCATGAAGGCGATGGTGATCTTGGGTGCGTCGCCTACGCCAAACAGGATGATCAGCAGCGGATAGAAGGCCAGCACCGGAATGGCGTAATAGGTTGCGAACAAGGGCTCGAGGGTCTCGCGAAGCAGGCGCCGTCGATGAACGGCCACGGCAACAACGACCCCTGCCGAGACCGCCAGTACGAAGCCGATCGCTGCATTCCCCATGGTCTTTCCGATTGCATCCAGGTGCTTGCCCGACACCAGGAGCTTCCAGAGGTCGATCGCGATCTGTAGCGGCGGTTGCATCGTGAAGCGATCGATCCATCCGATCCGGCACATCGCCTCAACGATTGCCACGGCAACGATGATGGCAAGGAGCCTGTAGCGGGACAGCCGGCTCACTGCGTTGCCTGCGAAGAATCCAGCGACTTCAGTGATTCGCCTCGAAGCGACCGCCACAGGCGCGCTGTCAACTGGCCGAACTGCGGGAGTTCGACGACACGGCTGTCGCGCTCGCGTGGCCAGCCTGTCTCCACCAGGTCGATGAGGCGGCCGGGCCGGGCCGACATGACGCCAATCCGGTCGGCAAGCATCGCTGCCTCGTCAAGGGCATGCGTGATGAGGAAGATTGTTGCGCCGGATTGCCGCCAGAGTCGGAGCACCTCCTCGCCCATCAGGAGTCGCGTCTGCTGATCGAGGGCGCCGAACGGCTCATCGAGGAGGATCAATCGCGGCCGCATGATCAGGGTGCGGGCGATACATACCCGTTGCCGCATGCCGCCAGACAGTTGCGCGGGGAAGGCCTGCGCAAAGGCTTTCAGCCCTGTCAGGGCGAGCGCGTCTTCCACGCGCTGTCTGCGTTCGGCTTCGCTCAGCGGCAGGGCCTGCAGTCCGAGCGCGATGTTGTCGGTGACATTGAGCCACGGAAAGCAGGCGTCTTCCTGGAACACCACACCGACGCCCTCGGGCACCCGGCCTTTGACGGGCTGGCCCTCGAAGATGACCTGACCGCTGGTGGGTTGACTGATGCCCGCGAGGACCTCGAGCAAGGTGGATTTGCCGCACCCGGAGGGACCCACCACCGCAAAGAATTCTCCTTTGCGCAGGGTCAGGTCGACCGGTCCGAGTGCGTGCACGGCAGGCGTTGACTGCTGTCCCGCAAAGGTACGCGTGACCGCCTGCAGGGTGACGTGCGGTTCGAGGCCCGACGGACCGCCGGCGTCTGGCGTTGTCATGAAGCGCTCCCGGTGAGGGCAGGCCGCGCGCGCCGGCTATCGAACCACTGCACGGATATCTTCGTCGAGAAAACGCGTATCGATGATCTTCGTCAGGTCGACCTCGCCGGTGATGGCGCCAACAGAGCGTTGCGCCGCGACCGTGCGTTCGAGTCCGGCAAGATGGATCTGACCCGTGCCCCAGTAGGGGATGCCCTGAGTCCGTGACTCGACCAGGTTCTTGACGACCGCCCGGGCAAGCGCCGGGTCAATGTTGTAGGCGCGCGCGACGATATCGCCAGCCTCCTGAGGGTTTGCCGACATGAACTCGACCGCCATCCGGCGCGCCTTCACCACGCCACGGATGAACTTGTCGTGCTCCTTCATCTGGCTGGTAAGCGCGACGCCGACCACGTTGCTCATGGGGGGCAGCACTTCGCTTGCCACGGCGATTGCCCGAAACTTGTCCTTGAAGCGGGACCATAGCGGCTCGGTGATCGGGGTCATGTCGATGGTGTTGATATCGAGCGCGGTCAGACTTTCGCCAAAGCCTCCGGTGCGGATCATCTGGACGTCTTCCTTCCGAAGCCCGGCCTGATCGAGCAGCACCTGAAGCAGGGCGGCGCTGGTGGAGCGCGGGTTGTTGAAGCCGACCTTGGCACCCTTGAGATCCTTGATGGTGCGGATTTTTGATTCTGGTTTGACGAACCAGGCGAACTCGGCCACGGTCAGGACATTGTCGGCGATGATCTTGAGATCGACCCCCTGCTGGATGGCGCCGATTGCGGCGCCGGGGTTGATCTCTGCATACGGAACGCCAGCTGCCATCATGTTGCGCATGGTGGTGCCGCCGCCTGCAGAAGTGATGATCTCGGTGATGTTGAGGCCCTGCTGCTTGAAAAAGCCCTTCTCGAGCGCGACCGCGAACGGCATTCCGTTGGCGGAAACGCCGTAGTTCGTGACCACGATTTTCGTCTGAGCGGATGCCGTCGACATCGCGAGCAGGGCGCAGGCCAGCAAGGCCCAGCGTACGATCAGAGGCGGTTTCGTTGCTTTCATGGGTTTCCCTCCAGGGGGCGTGGGTACGTTGAATTGCAGCGGTGGGCGTGAGGCCGCCCTGTCTGTCATGCCGGGGGGGCCACCGACAGTCCCTGAACGGCGTGCCTTTCAATGAGGCGTGCCACCAGCCCGGAGCGCTTGGCCTCCTCAACGAAAGAACGAATGAAGGCCGCACCCGCCTGATTGGTCCGGCCAGTGCCGATCGCCTGCTGAACGGATGCGAATTGGCCCTCAAGGATGCGCGCACCGGGCAATTTCTTCACGTCGCTCAACAGCCGGGGCTTCAACCCGGCGAGCGCGTCAAGGTTCGTGGAGACAAAGACCTCGTAAGCGCTGTCGATGGAGGGCGCTCGGATCACCTCGGCATGACGGATATTGCGCTCGAGCCACAGGTCATAGGCTGCGCGAGCGGTGGACGCGATCCGGACGCCCGCGCGATCGACATCCGCGATGGACTGGATCGGCGAGCCGGCGCGAACCATGAACGTGGCAGCGATTTCGACATAGGCGGGGCTGAAGGCGATTTTTTCGGCGCGCTGGGGCTCTGCGCCAATCAGGCCGACGTCCCAGATGTTCTGGCCTGCCGCATCGGCGAGTTCACCCGGACTCGGGAACGGAACATAGCGTACGCCCACGCCCAGTTTTTCGGCGAGCGCCTGTGCCATGTCGGGGGCGACACCCACCGGATCGCCAGCTTCGGTGCGGCCGCGAACCAGTAGAAAGTTGCTGAGGTTGATCCCGGCTCGCAGCACGCCGGTGGGTGCGAGTTCGGCGCGCAATGCTGACGACACATCCATGATGATTTCCGGTGCAGGGTTGGCCGCAGACTATTACATACTCAAACGGTCTGCGTGCGCGGCGTTTCAGATGCGCGAGATCAGATGCGCGAGATCAGATGCGCGAGAAGCCGGTCTGCGTCGCGGGCCCGCCAGAGTCGAACGCGACAGGCGAGCGCCCGGGTGCGGGCGGTGTATCGGAGGTCATGCCTCGCGAAGGTGTTTCACCAGCGCTTCGCCCACTGCGCGTGTTCCCAGGCGGCCGCCGATGTCGCGCGTGACCTGCTGCCCGGCAATGCACCGCTCCATGGCGGTCTCGATCGCGCGCGAGGCCCGCAGATACTGCGCGTTACCGCTTCGCTGTGACAGCCAGGCAAGCAGCATTGCAGCCGAGACCACCTGCGAAAACGGGTTGGCAAGATCCTGTCCCGCGATGTCGGGTGCCGAGCCATGCGCGGCCTGACCCATGGCGTGATCCGCACCCGCGTTCAGCGACCCGCCCAGCCCCAGGCTGCCGGACAGCTCCGCGGTCAGGTCGGACAGGATGTCGCCAAACATGTTGGTGGTCACGATCACATCGAAACGCGCGGGATCGCGAACGACGTGCGCCATCATGGCATCGACGATCTCGTCGTCGACTTCAACCTCGGGGAAATCCTTTCCAACCCGATGGCATGCATCGAGAAAAATGCCGTCGGTGATCTTGAGCACATTGTGCTTGTGCACCAGGGTGAGCCGCCGCCGTCGCTGCATGGCCAGTTCGAAAGCGCTCCGGGCGACCCGCTCGCAGCAGGTGCGGGTGATGCGCCGAAGCGAAATCGCCACGTCGGGTGTCACCAGGATTTCACTGTTGCCCGACTCGACGTTGCGGTCGGCGTAGAACCCTTCGGTATTTTCCCGCACCACCACCAGATCGAAAGGGCGGCTGATGGTTGGAATGCCCGGAAAGGTACGAGCCGGCCGGATGTTGGCAAAAAGATCGAGCCGCTTTCGAAAAAACTTTGACGGATTGATCTCGCCCTTGCTCTCGTCCTTGAAATCGTAGGTGGACATCGGGCCGAGCATGAGACCGTCCGCAGACTGGACCTTTGCGAGCAGCGCTTCGGTGACCGTTGCGCCATGGGCCTTGAGCGACGCATGACCCGCCAGGTCGTGGTCGAGCGTGAGGTCGAGGTTGAAGCGCTGGGCTGCGGTCTCCAGGAGCGCCACCGCAACTGCCATGGTTTCCTGGCCGATGCCGTCACCGGGCAGAACGACGATCCTCACGGAGAGGTCCTGAGGCTGGCCACCGGGCCCGATGATCAGGCCTTTTTCTGGTAGGCGCTGCACCAGCCCGCGGCCGCGACCAGCTTGCCGGGGAAAATCGTGCAGCCGCCGTTGTCGGCTGCCTTGGACTGATAGAGCTGACAGTTCACGCACTTCTGCTCGGCGTTGTGCTTGGGGAATTTTTTCTGATCAACCTGAGCCGTGTTTGCCTTGTAACCCAGCGCAGCGGCCTGCGGATCGGTCTCGGCCACCATGGTTTGGGCACTGACCGGGCCCACTGTCACCACGCTGATACCGGCAAGTCCGCCGACGGTGGTGGCCAGAAACGCACGTCGCTTGTTCATGCTGCTTTCTCCAGGAAATTTTGGGTGAGCCGGGATCGGAGGACCGATACCGGTGCAGTGCAGAGGTCGTGGCGCAACTTGAAAGCTGATTTGCGCCCGGGTATCTCTGACCGCGGTCGCGGAGTATCCTTCTTTGACCCTGCCCCAGCAAAACGCTTGGGTTTACGTGAGCGAGTCATGGGACTTCTGGATACGTGGCTGGACCGAATCGGTCTGGGTGAGCGTTTTGCCCGCCTGCCGTACCACGATTTCGCCGCGCTGGTCATTCGCCACCGTCCCGATCAGGAACGCTATTACCCAGAGGTCTCCAGGCTTGCGCGGGAGTCGGGGTCGGCGCGGCTGCTGCTTGCGGTGGCGCCAGATGGCGCGCCGTATCGCGTTCGCCTGCTCGAGTCGTCGGGTCATCTGCGACTTGACGAGGCGGCGCACCGGCTTGCGCTTGATTTTCGCTTTGCGAGTCCGGTCGGTCCGGGTGGTGCCGTGGCGCGCGGCCGCTGGCAGACGACGCTCAAGGTGACGTTTGTGGATCCGAACCCGAGGATTTCACCGGCCACCACATGACGGATGCTCCGGGGCGCATGGCCCCTCATAATCTGTCGCGCAGCATGTTCCCACGTGCGGGTTTCCCGAATGCCCCAACGTGGCCGGTCGTCAATCCAATCGGAGAGCTCGTCCAATGGGTCCTGTGCGAAAGGGGCTGCGTGCGGCAGGCGCCGCGCTGCGGGTGGTGCACGACCAGCCCGCGGATCCTTCGCTGATCGACTCGCGAGCCGCCGCCTGGCGGTTGGCGATTGCCCTGATCGCCGCCACGCTGGGCAATGCGCCGATGTATGTCCTCGCGGTGGCGCTCCCGGCGGTGCAAAGCGACTTCGGCATCGGTCGGGGTGAAGCGGCGTTGGCCTATACCGCCATGATGGTGGGATTGGGGGCGGGGGGCTATCTGTGCGGGCGCTGGGCGGACCGATTTGGGGTGTGGCGGGTGCTGGCCCTGGGCGGAGTGGGAACGCTGGCCGGATTTGGACTCGCCGCGTCGGCGCCAGGGCTGGCCGTGTTTGTCGTCGCGCACTGTGTGCTGCTCGGGTTTCTGGGCATTGGCAGTTCCTACGGACCGCTGATGGCCGACACCGCGCTCTGGTGGCAGAAGCGCCGAGGGGTTGCCGTCGCAGTGGTTGCCAGCGGCAATTTTCTCGCGGGCACAATCTGGCCGCCCATCGTCCAGGCGGGCATCGAGGCAATCGGCTGGCGCGGCACATTCTGGGCGTTGGGTGTGGTGTGCGGGCTTGGCATCGTGGTGTTGAGTCTGTTCATCCGCGAGCGCCCGCCGAAAATCGTCGTGCCCGCACCGTCGCCTGAGGCCCGGGCCTCAGGCATCACCCCCAATCGCCCGTTCGGGCTGTCTGTCAACGCAGCGCAGTGGGTGCTCTTCATTGCGGCCGTGGGATGCTGCGTGGCGATGGCCATGCCGCAGGTGCATATCGTGGCGTACTGCACTGACCTGGGATTTGGTGCGGCGCGTGGCGCAGAGATGCTGTCGCTCATGCTGGGCTGTGGCGTCTTGAGCCGACTGGCCTCGGGCTGGATTTCCGACCAGATCGGGGGCCTGCGCACGCTTCTCCTCGGCACCTCGTTGCAGGCGGTGGCGCTCGCGCTGTTTCTTCCCTTCGACACTCTCGCCTCGCTGTACGTCATTTCAGCCATGTTCGGGCTGTTTCAGGGGGGCATCATTCCGGCTTACGCGATCATCGTGCGGGAGCACTTTCCGCCGGAACAGGCGGGCGCCCGGACCGGCGGTGTGCTGGTCGGCGGGCAGGCGGGCATGGCGTTGGGCGGCTGGCTGTCTGGCAAGGTCTTCGACCTCACCGGCTCCTACGATGCCGCATTCGTCAACGGCATCGGCTGGAACCTGGTGACGGTTGCGATCATTGTCTTGCTTCTCTGGAAAATTCGGCCCGGGCGTTCGGTGATGTCGCTGAACAGGCCGACGCAAGGAGGCGTCACGTCTTGAATCCGATCAATCGTCGAACCGCTGGCCGCGCATTGCTTGCTGCCGGTGCACTTGCCGCCGTGGGAAGGGCTGCGCGCGCCCAGGCCTGGCCCTCCCGTCCAATCAGGCTCGTTGTGCCGTTTGCAACCGGTGGCGGGTCTGACTTCATCGGCCGCTTCATGGCCCAGCGCCTCGGTCAGGCGCTGGGGCAGCCGGTGGTGGTTGAAAACCGGCCCGGTGCGGGCAGCACGCTCGGGATCGAACTGGTGGTGAAGTCCCCGCCCGATGGCCACACTTTCGGGCTGATCGCCTCGAGTTACACGGTGACGCCCAGTCTCTATCGATTGCGGTTTGATCCGGTGACCGACATCACGCCGGTGATCCAGTTTTCGCAAGGTCCGATGCTGGTGGTGGTGCCGAAATCGCTGCCCGTCGCGAATTTCACCGAGCTGGTGGCGCTTGCTCGGTCGCGGCCGGGCGCCCTCAACTACGCATCGGCCGGGCAGGGCAGCATCACGCATCTGGCCTGTGCATTGTTCGCCGACATGGCGGGTCTGCAAATGACGCACATCCCCTACAAGGGGACGGGTCCCGCGCTCACCGACACCATGGCGGGGCAGACGCAGCTGTTTTTCAGCAGCACGGCGACCGCACTGCCGCATGTGCAATCGGGGGCGCTGCGCGCGCTCGCGGTGACCACCCGCGAACGGCTGGGCACGCTGGCCGCGATTCCAACGATTGCTGAATCGGGGCTGCCCGCGTATGACGTACCGCTTTGGCACGGCATGATCGGCCCGGCGGGGGTGTCGTCCGACATCGTTGCGCGGCTGGTGAGCGAGAGTCGCCGGACGCTCTCGCTTCGCGAGACCGCGGAACAACTCGCCCAGGACGGCGTTGCGCCTGCGCCCGAGGGATCGCCCGCCCAGTTTCGTGACCGCATCCGCAGTGAAATCGATCAGTGGCGCGGCGTGGTGGCGCGCGCGGGCGTGCGGATCGAGTAGTGATTCAGCACCAACCGGTCGCAGGAGCGCGTCCTTGGTAACCCAGCCGGTCAGGCTGGTTGCCGCACTCGTGTTCTGCAACACCTTTGCGCTCGGCGCCTTTCCGGTGCTGCTGCCGGATATCGCGCAGCAGACGGGCTATGACGACGTCGCGCTTGGCGTTCTGGCCGGTGCCTTCGGCTTTGCCCGGCTGCTCTGCGATCTGCCCGCGGGCCTGCTGCTTTCGCGCTACCTGCGCGCAGCCATTCTGCTGGGTGCTGCCGCACTGACCTCAGGCAACCTGCTCCTGTTTTCGGGTTCCGAGCTCTGGATGCTGGTGCTGGGTCGGGGACTGTACGGCGCAGGTCATGCGACGCTTCTCCTCAGCGTGCTGATCACGGTCTCGCGATTTGCGGCAACGAGTGGCCATGCGTTCTCGCTCAACGTGGTCGAATTCAGCGGCATGCTTGGCATGCTGCTCGGGATGCTGCTGGTGGCCGTATTGCCCGATGGCTGGCCCTGGCAGCGCGCATTGATGCTCGCGTCCGCCCCCCAGCTGGTCGGTCTCCTGCTCCTGCCAGCCCTCCTTCGGGTGGTGGGATCTGGCGAGCCAGCACCGCCTGCAACGCCGCCTGAATGTGCGGGAGGCGGCCCGGCTGTCACGCCCCGGTGGCATGAACTCATCAGCCTGAATCGCCTCACGATGCTCGCGTGGGTGAGTGGCTTCGTTCTCGCGGTGGCCTGGGCGGCCGTGGGCCAGTTCATCCTGCCGCTTCGCGCCGCGCGCGAATTCGATCTGTCGCGGATTGGTGTGGCGATGATGCTCGCCTTGCCGCAGGTGGTGGATCTGTGCTTTCTGTTGCCGCTTGGCAGGCTCGCCGATCGGGTCTCGCGGGTTCGTCTGCTTGGTGTGATCCTGCTGGTGCTGTCGGTGGGCATCGCCGCAATGGCCTTCGGAAATTTTGCCTGGGCGGTATTTGGCTGCGCGCTCTTCGGAATCGGGCTCGCTGCCTGGATGCTGCCGATCAGCCTCCTGGGTCGTCCGTCATCGCCGCGCGCGGCGGCTCTGCGCGTCTCGCTGCATCGCACGTTTGTCGATGCGGGCGTCTTCTTTGGCCCCTTGTGCGCCGGCCTCCTCGCCGAGGCTGGGCTGCTCTGGGTGGCGGGTATCGCGTCTGCGGCAGGGCTGCTTGTGGTCGGGGCGGCGCTTCTTGTGCACGAACATCTGCGCGACAGGCCCTAGCGGCCGGCATGGCGTGGATAGTGGGGGTCATCGATGAATAGCGACATCGACCAGGTTACCGAAGCGGATCTGTCTCGCGAGTGGTCCCGATTCACATTCGACGATGCGCTTCGTGACAGCGCCCGGCGCTTTCCCGACCGGCGTGCGCTGGTCGGGCGCACGCACTCGCTCACCTATGCCGAATTCGACCGCGCGGCGGATGAACTCGCGCACGGCCTGGCCGCGCAGGGCATCGGGCGGGGTGATCAGGTGGCGATCTGGATGACCAACTGCCCCGACTGGGTGGTGTGCTGGATGGCGTGCGTTCGCGTGGGCGCTGTGCTCGTTACGCTCAACACCCGGTTCAAGCAGGAGGAGGTCGAATACATTCTCCGGCAGTCGGATGCAAAGCTCCTGATCGCGATGGACCGGTTCTGGAACATCAACTTTCTCGATATCGTCCGCGAACTGGTGCCGGAAAGTGCACACGCACCAGCAGGCGGCTGGCGGAGCGTCCGGCTGCCGCAACTGCGTTCGATTGTGCTGTGGGGCGACACAGCGGCCCCTGGCACGCTCAACCTGGCCGGGCTCCGTGCGATGGGTGCAGCACGCCTTGCGCAGGGCGCGGAACTGCCGCGGGTGTTGGTCGAGCACCCGGTGATCATCGTGTATACCTCAGGCACCACGGGCCATCCGAAGGGCGCCGTACATGACCATCGTGTGCTTCGCAATGCGGCCAATATTGCGCGGGTGATGCGGATTGCGCCTCGCGATGTGATCCTGGGGCACATGCCCTTCTATCATATTGCCGGGGCGATCACCGCGTGCACCACCGCGATCCTGCTGGGCTGCACCAACGTCACCCTGCCGCACTGGCAGCCCGATGAGGCGCTGGAGGTGATTGACCGCGAGCGGGTCTCGATCTTCGGCGGCATTCCCACCCACTTCATTGACTGCATCGACGCAGTCGAGCGACGCGGGCGGTCGCCGGTCAGCCTGCGCTCGGCATGGATAGGCGGCGCGCCGGTCACGCCCGATGTTGCGTTGGCTGCGCGCGCAGCGCTGGGGCTTCAGGCGCTGATCGCCGTCTACGGAATGACCGAGACCACGGCGGTCACCAACGCGAGTGGGTTCGATGATCCGCTCGAGATTCTTTGCGACAACAAAGGTCGGCCGATTGGCGACTTCGAGGTCGGCGTGTTCGAACCGGGTGGCAGTCGAGCGCTCTCCGCGGGCGAGGTTGGCGAAATCCGGATTCGCGGCCATGTGGTGATGCAGGGTTACTACCGCAATGAACAGGCCACTGCCGACGTACGCTCGCCCGATGGCTGGTTCAGAAGCGGCGACCTCGGGTCATTGGACGCCGCGGGCTACCTCAAGATTACCGGCCGGCTGAAGGAGATGTTCATTGTCGGCGGCACCAACGCCTACCCTGCCGAGATCGAGCGGCTGCTGCAAGCCGAGCCCGAGGTGAAGCAGGCCGTTGTGGTGGGCGTGCCCGACCGTCGTCTCGGTGAGGTCGGGTTTGCTTTCATTCAGCTGCATGAAGGGCAAACGCTTGAACCCGAGTTGCTGACCGCGAGACTGCGCAGTCGGATGGCCGACTACAAGGTGCCCCGCTTTGTCGAATTCGTGACCGACTTCCCGCGAACCAGCACCGGTAAAATCCAGCGTTTCATCCTTCAGCATGAGGCGCGTGAGCGGGTCTCAAATCCTCGCTGAGGGGGTCTGTGGTGCGCTGTGTCCAGGTGTATGGTGCTCGCCAGTCATTCCGTTCATGCCAGCCCGCCAGCGGCTGTCGAGTTCTCCGGAGAATTTTTCATGTCCCCCTCCTCCCGCGCCGATGCGCTGCGCGAAGCCTCGGTGCCCACGCTTCTCATGTGTCTCGCGCAGATCACGCGCGACCCGCGCTGGCTGGAAGACCCCTTTCGCCCCAAGCGCGACATCTCCATTTTTGCCGAGCGCAGCGGCGGGTTGTCGGAGGCCGCGCAGGAGGTGGTGCGCGAGGCCATTGCAGGCGTGCTTGACGAACTGGCCGACGGCCGACGGTCGCTGCCACCGGCGCTTGCTGCCGATGAACTGGCCCGCATGATGAGCGTCTGTGTTGGCGAAAATGTTCCGCGCGAATACACCGGCATGACCATGGAGGAAATGGGCTTTGCAAGCCGCGAGGTGCGCTGGAACACGCAGCCTGCGGGCGCCGAGCTTGAGCGGTTTCGAGTGTTGGTCGTGGGCTGCGGTTTTTCCGGCCTGTGTGCGGCCGGGCGCCTGCGCGAGCTCGGGATTGCCTTTGATATCGTCGACAAAAACCCCGAACTCGGCGGCACCTGGTTGGAAAACAACTATCCGGAAGCCGGTGTCGACACACCCAATCACTACTACTCCTATTCATTTGCGCCCAACCTTGCCTGGACCAGCAACTATTCCAAGCGCGATGAGGTGGTGGCCTATCAGCGTGCGGTGGCAGACCAGCTTGGGTTGCGTGAACGTATCGAATTCGGCGTGCAAGTCGAGCAGATGCGCTGGGACGACGCGCAGAGCGTCTGGGAGGTTCGCCTGCGCGATGCCAAAGGCGTCGTGTCGCAGCGGCGCTACCAGGCCGTGATTTCGGCCACCGGACAGCTCAATCAGCCCAAGACCGCGTCCATCCGGGGGCTGGAGCAGTTTGCCGGTCCGGCCTGGCATTCCGCACGCTGGCGTCATGACGTGCCGCTAGAAGGCAAGCGCATTGCCGTGGTGGGAACCGGGGCGAGTGCCATGCAGTTCCTGAGGAGCGTCGCCGCCCGCGCTGCCAAGGTGACCGTGTTCCAGCGCTCGCCACAGTGGGCCCGCCCCCCGCAGGACTATCACGGCACCGTGAGCCATGGCGAGCGGTGGCTCCTCGAGAACATTCCCTACTACTACCCCTGGTATCGCTTTGGCCTCATGTGGCGCTTTGGTGACGGGCTGCTTCCCACGGTTCGGCGCGATCCGTCCTGGCCGCATCCGGAGCGCGCCATGAACTATCGAAACGACCGGCAACGCCAGCAGATGACCGAGTATCTGCTCGCGCAGCTCGAGGGGCGTCCGGATCTGGTGGCGAAGTGCCTGCCGGACTACCCGCCCTATGGCAAGCGGATTCTGATCGACAACGGCTGGTACCAGGCGCTCAAGCGCCCGAATGTCGAGCTGGTGACCGAAGCTGTTGACCGGATCGAGGCCGATGCGGTGATCGCCGCCGATGGTTCGCGGCACGAAGTCGACGCGATCATTCTCGCCACCGGGTTTGAGGCCGCGCGGATGCTTGGCTCCATGACAGTGCTTGGCCGATCGGGCCAGCCGCTCGCCGAGGCCTGGACGGATGATGATCCGCGCGCCTACCTGGGCATCACCGTGCCTGACTATCCGAACCTGTTTGTGACCTACGGCCCCAACACCGGCCTCGCGCACGGTGGCAGCCTGATTTTCGTGATCGAGTGCCAGGTGCGCTACATCACCACGCTATTGCGCGACATGATCGAGCGCAGCGTCGATCGGCTGGAGGTCAGGCGTGATGTGCATGACCGCTACATCGAGAAGGTGGACGCCGAGCATGCCGAACTGGTGTGGACGCATCCGGGCATGAACAACTGGTATCGCAACCGGCGCGGCCGGGTATTCGGACCGATGCCCTTCCGGCTGGTGGATTACTGGCGCTTCACCCGCGAGCCCGACCTCGATGATTTCGAGGCCAGGCCGCGGCGTGCAAGCCTTACTTGATGTTCGCGTAGTACATCTTGGGCGCGTCGTTCGAATTGTGAGCGATGCTCACATTCTTCTTCATGGCCCAGGGCCGCATCTGATGATGAAGCGGAACGAGAAGCGCCTGGTCGCGCGTGATCGTGAGCGCTTCGCGGATCATGCCGTCGCGCTTGGCCTTGTCGGTTTCAACGCCCATGGCGTCAACCAGCTCATCGACGCGCGCATTGCTCACACCGGAGAAGTTGAAGTTGCCATCAGCGCCTTTGGTGCGGGTGCGGATGAGCGACTGCAACGTGTATTGCGCGTCGTAGGTGGCTACGCCCCAGCCAAGCAGATAGGCACTTGAATCCCAGTTCTGGAACTTTTGCGCAAAGGGGCCAAACGGCATTGCGTTCAGCTTGGCGCGCACACCGAGCTTGGCCCACATGCCCACCACGGCCTGACACACTTCCTCGTCGTTCACGTAGCGGTTGTTCGGGCAGTCGAGTGTGAATTCGATGCCATTCGGGTGACCCGCTTCCGCCAGCAGCTTTTTGGCGCCGTCGATGTTGGCGGGCGCCACCTTGTCGAGTTCGGCGGTGTGGCCGTTCACGCCCGGGGCCACCATGATGGCGGCCGGGATGGAGAGGTTGCGCATGATGGTGCGCTGGATCGCCTGCCTGTCGATTGCCATGCTGAGCGCCTGGCGCACGCGCACATCCTTGAACGGATTCGGACCTTTCTGGCCGTGCTTGAGTTCATCGCTGCGGGTGTCGAGCGCAATGAAGATGGTGCGCACTTCGGGACCGTCGAGCACGAACAGGTTTTGATTCGAGCGCAGCTTCGCCACGTCCTGGGTCGGCAGGTCGGTGACGATGTCGACATCGCCTGCGAGCAGGGCTGCGATGCGGGTGGCGTCAGCCTTGATTGGCGTGTAGACGATGTCGGTGGCGTTGCCCTCGAGCTTGTCCCACCAGGCGGGGTTCGCGCTCATCACGATCCGCTGGTCAGGCCGCCACTCCTTGATCACATAAGGACCGGTGCCGTTGGTGTTGCGCGAGGCAAAGGTTTCCTCTTTCGCTTTGTAGTCCTGGATGCGTTCGGACTTGTTCCTCGCTGACCAGTCACGACTCATCACATAGAACGTGGTGAGATTGTTGAGCAGTGTGGGCACCGGTTTGTCGAGAATCAGGTCGATGGTGTGACTGTCGACCTTGCGGATTTCCTTGATGCCCGCCACATAGATCTGCATCGTGCCCTGGGGCTGACGGATGCGTTCGAATGAAAAGATCACGTCGTCCGCGGTAAAGTCGGTGCCGTCGTGAAACTTGATGCCCTTGCGCAGATTGAAGCGCCAGGAGGTGGGCGAGGTGGCCTGCCAGCTGGTGGCGAGTGCTGGCTCAACCTGATATTTCTTGTCGTAGCGCACCAGACCCTCGTAGGCGTGACCGACGATGTTGTTGGTGGTGGCGTGATTCTGCGAATGCGGATCAAGCGTGAGGATGTCGTTCTGGGCGGCCCAGCGTAGCTGCGCCGCGCTTGCAGACCCCGCAGCGAGGGCGAATGCCGCGCCTGCAGCTACAAGCCGCACGCCGGCGAAAAGGCGCTGAATGTTCAAGATGGTCTCCTTGGATGAAGGGCGGGAATATCGGCCTCCCACCGCAAAGTTGATTCTATAGAAAGGGTTTGACCCCGAGCGATCAGCCCAGACCGGGTGGGGCGATTAACGGCGCGACGCGGCGTTACGAGCTCGAGGGGACGGCCTGTTTTTCCTCGCTGGCGCCGACGCCGGTGCGGTGGCCTCGCCCGCTTGCAAGAGTGTTGAGGCCGCACGCATCAGCAGCTTTTCACCGCGCGCCGACAGGCGGACAACCTTGGTGCGTCGATCGCCGGAGCCGGCTTCGGCGATCAGCATGCCATCTGCGACCAGTCGGTTGAAATGCATGCGGACCGCGCGATCGCTGTGACGCAACTGAGCGAACAGTTGCTTGACTGTAAGGCTTCTGATGCTGCCAGGCTCTGCGCAGGAGGCGGCGAGCAGGAGATCGATCGGTATCAGACTGCTGTTGGGCGACAGGGCATCGCCCAACAGTTGCCGTACGCGGATGAGGGAGCGGATTGCCGAGCAGGCCTTTTCGGTATCCATGCAACTTAAGCCAAAGGTAACCAAGGGAGGTTACTGATGATCCCGTGATTCCTCTACCGGAATAAAGTGCAAAGTTTGCCGCTATACGCTGCCGGTGATCCGGAAAGCGTTCTGAGCGACAAGCTTGGCGGGTGTTTCAGGCGGCGGCCGGCTGGGTCACAAACCCGAACTCGTGCCCCGGATCAGTGCAGCGCCGCACAGGCAGGCGTGCGTCGCCCAGTACCAGGACCGGCGATTCGGAGTCGCCAGCGTCCTCGAGTTGAAGGCAGCATGCATCAAGGTCGTGCACCACGCCGCAGCCTTGGTCAGCATTGAGCAGAATCTCGCCGGCAGGGCCGAATGCCGCGCGCTGTACCCCCTCGAAGGCAACCCCGGTGTGCGTGACGAGTCTTGCCCCGGGGCCGCTGCCGATGACCCTGATCACCCAGGGCGCGCGGTCGAGTCTGACGAACACCCGCTGCGGACCGTTCTGCCAGAACCAGCGCCCCCGGCTGTCGTGCGCGTAGTTGCGACCAATGAAGTCGATGATGGCTGGATTGGTAATGGGGCTGCCGGCGCCGTGTGCCTGCTCGCTGAAACCGGGCTGGCCCCGGTCGATCAGCAGCCAGTTGCCTCGCGGGTCGAGCCGCAGCCACCCGAACACCGCCGGAACATCGGGCCATCGCGCCATCGAGCGGATGACCAGCGGATCGAATTGCGGCGACACGTCAGAGCTCTCCCTTCACGCGAAAGAAGGCTTCCAGTCGTGCCGGGATCCAGTTGAATCCGGCTGCGCCGCCCGGCGAAGGAAAACCAACATGACCGCCCGCCTCGGGGTAGTCGAGGGTCACGAGCGGGCTCACCTCGGTGTGTGATGCCAGCGCGCGCATCGGCACAAAGGGATCGTTGCGCGCATTCACAACCAGCGTGGGCACGCGGATCGCGCCCATGAACTGGCGGCAGGAACTGCGGGACCAGTAGTCGTAGCAACTGGCAAAGCCATGAAGGGGCGCAGTGACCGCGTCGTCAAAGTCGAAAAAATCGCGGGCCTGTCGAACGCGCTCGCCATCGACCAGACCTGGCCACCGCTCGAGCATGGCCAGGGTTTTGGGCCGCAGGCTGCGAAGGAAATATTCACAGTAGACGCGATTGAATCCGCGAGACAGGGCCTCGGCACCCGCCTGCAGGTCCTGTGGCGGGCAGATTGCGGCTGCCGCGCGCACGAAGCGAGCTGCTTCCCCCTGCTCGCCCAGCCACTTGACGAGTGCATTGCCGCCCAGCGAGACGCCGGAGGCAAAGAGCGGGCGCTGCGGATGCTCGCGATGCAGCCGGCGCAGCATCCAGTCGATTTCAGCCGAATCGCCCGAGTGATAGGCGCGCGGCCGGTGATTGGGCGTGCCGCTGCAACCGCGGAAATGAATGACGGCGCCCTGCCAGCCGATGCGGGTGGCGTGGGCGAGCAAGGCCCGCGCATAGTGGCTGCGCGAGCTGCCTTCGAGACCATGGAACAGCACCCACAGGGGAGCGCTCTCGTCGGGCGGCGCAGGCCCCACATCAATGTCGACGAAATCATTGTCCGGGGTGATCCAGCGGGTTCGGTGTAGCGGCGTGGCGGGCCTGGGTGCAGCGAGCGCCGACCAGATGGTCTGCAGGTGAGCGCCCGGCAGCCAGCGTGGCGCGATGTAGCCGGACAACTCGAATCGGGCTCTAGTGAAGCACCGCGCCCTGGGGCGCTGCGGCGGCAGGTTCGCCTTCGCCCGCCTGCGAGGCATGGTGGATGAGGATTTTCCAGCCCGACGGACCCTTCACAAACACGTTGGTCGCGATGCATTCGACGGTTTCGGTTGCACGCTGGCCGCGTACCGTGATGGTCTCGATCACGCTGTGAACGGCGAGCACCGCGCCAGCATGGCCGCGCACCGCGCGCACTGCGATATCGACGCCGCCACCGGACAGGATGGACTCCCAGGACGCCCGCACCGCCTCGAGGCCGACATGGCGCGGACCGTTGGGGTGAGCGCAGATCACCTCTTCCTCGTCGGCCCACAGCGCCATCATGGCGGCGAGGTCGCCGCGCCGCATGGCGTCATAGAAGGCTTCTTCAACGGCCTCGGCGCTGAGCGGCGTCTGCATGGGCGGGGGCATGGTCGGTTTGGACGATCCGGTGTGACGGCAGCGCAAAGAGGGGGCGACAGGTCAGTGGTGACCGTGCCGCGCGCTGCCGGGCTTGAGCCGGTAGGTGGTGCCGCAATAGGGGCAGCGGGCTTCGCCAGTGGTGGTGACGTCGAGAAAGACACGGGGGTGACCCGACCAGACCGGCATGGCCGGGTTGGGGCAGAAGGCGGGCAGCGCAGCGCCGTCGAGTTCGACGGCGGGCGGTTGCGCGGCGGAAGTGGCGGTTGAAGTCATGGCTGCCGGCGGGGTGATGAGGGGCGATCAGGCTACCGGCGTGAGCCAGTTCGCATAACGCTGCGCGCGGCCGCCGACGATGTCGAAGAACACGTTCTGGAGCTGCTCGGTGATGGGGCCTCGGCGGCCGCTTCCGATAGTGCGGTCGTCGACCTCGCGGATGGGCGTGATTTCGGCCGCGGTGCCCGTAAAGAAGGCTTCGTCGGCGCAGTAAACCTCATCTCGGGTGATGCGCTTTTCGCGCACTTCAACGCCGAGATCGCGGGCAATGGTGATGACGGCATCGCGCGTGATGCCGTCAAGACACGAGGCGACGTCGGGCGTGTAGATGACGCCGTTGCGGACGATGAACACGTTTTCGCCTGCGCCCTCGGAGACATAGCCTTCGGTGTCGAGCAGCAGCGCCTCGTCGTAGCCGTGGGCGGTGACCTCGGCATTGGCAAGGATCGAGTTGACGTAGTAGCCGCTTGCCTTGGCGCGCACCATGGAGACGTTGACATGGTGTCGGGTGTAGGAAGACACCTTGACGCGGATGCCGCGAGACAGGCCGTCTTCACCGAGGTAGGCACCCCAGGGCCAGGCGGCAATTGCAACATGCACGGTATTGCCGCGCGCCGAGACGCCGAGCTTGGCCGAGCCGATCCAGGCGATCGGCCGGATGTAGCAGGACGCGAGCCTGTTCTCGCGAACGACATCTTTTTGCGCCTGAGCGAGCGTTGCCTCGTCGAAGGGCAGCGCCATCTGGAAGATCTTTGCCGAATTGAAGAACCGGCGGGTGTGCTCTGCAAGACGGAAAATGGCGGTGCCGCCCACGGCGTCGTAGGCGCGCACTCCTTCAAAAACACCCATTCCGTAGTGCAGCGTATGAGTGAGCACGTGGATCTTGGCATCACGCCAGTCGACCATCTTGCCGTCGAACCAGATCAGTCCGTCGCGGTCGGCCATCGACATGGGGTTCTCCTGGGAAGTAGCTGGGACACGCGGTCTCAAGACCTGCGCAGAGTCCGTTATTCTAGCGAAGCCGGTCTCGTTCTGTCCTGAAGCGTTCGGGGACCCGGGTTTCGGGCTGCTAGACTGAGCGACTCTCCCTTCGGCCCAGGGCTTCGCCATGCTCGCCACCCTCAGGTTTCAGGTCGGTCTGCTCACGACCCTGCAGGCGCTTCTTCTCATCAACAACGCCACGCTCATCGCGGTCAATGTGCTGGCCGGACTGCAACTGTCCAACGACAAGATGCTTGCCTCGCTCCCGGTCACGTCCTACGTGATTGGCAGCGCCATCTGGTCGATGCCGGCAGCGGCGGTCATGCGCCGATACGGCCGGCGCGCGGGTTACAGCATCGGCTCGGTGGCTGCGATGGTGAGCGCGCTGGTCGCGTTCTGGGCCATGACGGTCGAAAGCCTTCCCCTGCTGTGCCTGGGTACCTTCCTCTGCGGCATCTACAACGCCTTCGGTGCGAGCCTGCGCTTTGCGGCAGCCGATGCGGCCGACGCTTACGAGCCGGCATTCAAGACCAAGGCGATCTCGCTTGTGCTGACCGGCGGGCTGATCGGCGGCATTCTCGGTCCGGAGATTTCGAAGTGGTCGCGCACGGTCCTGTCTCATCAGTTTGCCGGCACCTATCTCGTGCTGATGGTGTTCGGGCTCCTGTCGCTCGGCCTGATACAGCTCCTGCGCATCACGCTGCCCTCGGGACCGGTGCTGGGGGGTGAGGCGCGGCCGCTCTCCGTCATCCTCCGCCAGCCCATGGCGATACTCGCCATCGCCTCGGCCGCGCTGTCCTACGGCGTGATGAACCTGCTCATGGTGGCCACGCCGCTTGCCATGGAAGTCTGCAGCCTGTCTTTCAACGAGACGGTGTTTGTGCTGCAGTGGCACGTCATCGGCATGTTTGCGCCTGGCCTTTTCACCGGCACGCTGATCACCCGCTACGGCATCCTGCCGATCATGGTGATCGGTGTGTTGCTCAACGCGGGTTGCGTGGTGGTGGCGCTGTCGGGTGTCGATCTCATGCACTTCTCGATTTCGCTCTTCCTCCTCGGTGTGGGCTGGAATTTCATGTACACGAGCGGGACGGCGCTCCTTACGCGGTGCTATCGGCCCGCCGAAAAGAACAAGGTCCAGGGCTTCATGGACATGTGCGTCTTTGGCGTGATGATCACCAGCTCGGCCGCCTCCGGGGCGCTCCTCTTCGTGAACGGCTGGTCGGTGCTCAATCTGCTGTCGCTGCCCTTCGTGCTGGTGTGCCTGGTCGGGGCGATCTGGGTGGCCAGGCAGGCAGGTTGGGGGCTGGGGCGTGTGGCGCGCGCGTCGCCCTGAGGTCCCAGGGCGTTGCTGAGGACCGTGGCAGACGCAGGACAGCGCGCGGCTGCGGCCGCGCGCCGGGCCCGATTCGCGACGGGTGCCCGGCTGTCGGTGCCCGGCATGGTCGGCACGTTTGTCTGGGGCATCATCGCTGGCGTTGCCATGATCCAGGCCGGCATGAGTGTTGCGCAGTCTGTCGGCATGACGCTCATCGTGTTCTCGGGCACCGCACAGTTGGCTGCGCTCCCGCTGATGGCATCGGGTGCGTCGTTTGCGCTGATCGGCTTCACCACGTTTCTCACCAGTCTGCGGTTCATGATCTACAGCGCATCGCTGTCCCGTGATCTGTCGCGACTGCCGCCCGCCCTGCGCTCATTTGCAGGCTACATGACAACCGATTCGGGTCTTGCGGTGTATCAGACGCTGTCCAGCCGCGAACGCCGGGCCCAGCGCACGGCGCTCTTCATGGGGCTCAATCTGCCGGTGTGGGCCGCCTGGCAGGTGGGCTCGCTGCTCGGCATTGCGGTGATGGCCTATGCGGAGCCTGGGCGCGACCTGGGGTTTCTCGGCACGCTGGCGGTCCTCGCCCTGATTGCCCAGGCGATGCGGGTGAGACTCGCCTGGCCAGTGGTCATTGCAGCGACAGTGGTGGCACTGATCGGGGTCGCGTGGCCGCATCGCGCCGGCATGCTGCTCGCGGTGCTGGCGGGGGTGGTCACGCCGCTGGTCCTGGAGGCGCGTGCGCGGTCGCACCGGTCTGCACCATGAACATGACCGCTCTGGACATCTGGATCGTCACGGGGATGCTTGCCGTGATCATCTTCGCGCTCCGGAACGCGTTTCTGTTCGTGCCGGCGAGCCTGCGTCCGCGAGGTCTGCTCGAGCGCGCGTTGCGCTACGCGCCGCTTGCAGCGCTCACGGCGCTGGTCGCGCCGGAAGTGTTCAAGCCCTGGCTTGCCGCGTCAGCCTTCTCGCCTGCGCTCCTGGTTGACCCGCGCCTGCTGTCGGCGATGGTGCTGCTGGGGGTGGTCAGGCTGAGCGGAAACGCGCTGTATGGCCTCCTGGCGGGTTCGGCGGTGTTCCTGCTGCTCGGCCGCTGACGCGAATCTGGGTGCGCGGGCCTGCGCCACGCGACCCGCACATGACCTGCGCGCGCGCTAACCGTCACCGCCCGCAGCGGTCTCCAGGGTCTGGCGCCACAGCGATCTGACGGATTCCGCCTGCCCCGCGACGACCTCGGTCGCCACCCGCGCAAACTGGGTGTCATCAAGGCGCAGCCGGTGCTGCAGCTGGCGATAGCGCCGGTAGGCGTTGGCCACCTCGTCGGCCAGCGTGGGATCGATCAGCCCGGCCTGCGCAGCACGCCCAAGCAGCGCAATGTTGCCGGCGTTGTCCAGCAGTTCGGGATGAGACCGGGCGTGCGCAAGCACCAGGTACTGGACAATGAATTCGATGTCGACCATACCGCCGCGATCATGCTTGAGGTCGAAGAGTTCGCTTCGGTTGGGATGGCCGTCATGCATCTTGCGCCGCATGGCGATCACCTCCTTCGCGAGCGCATGAGGATCGCGCGCGATGGACAGCACCGACCGCCTGACCTGCTCGAAGCGTTCACCGAGACCGTGGTCGCCGGCCGCAAAGCGTGCCCGCGACAGTGCCTGATGCTCCCACACCCAGGCCGACTCACGCTGGTAGCGCTCAAAGGCCTCGACAGTGGACACCAGAAGCCCGGCCTGGCCATTGGGACGAAGCCGCAGATCGGTTTCGAAGAGCAGGCCCGCTGCCGTGCGCGTCGACAACCAGCCGCCCAGGCGCTGTGCGAGAACTGAATACGCTTCGGTGGCGCGATCGTCGTCGTTGTCGTAGAGAAACACCAGGTCCAGGTCGCTCGCGTAGCCGAGTTCCTTGCCACCCAGCCGGCCGTAGGCGATGGCGGCAAAACGCGGCGGGTCGCAATAGCGTTGTCGCAGCTGCGACCAGACCAGATCGATGACCAGCCCGAGCACCTGGTCGGCGAGCTCGCTCAGAAAATCCGAAATGCGCTCCGTGCTGTGGCGGCCTTCCAGATCCTGGACCATCAGGCGGAATACCTGCGCATGATGAGCTTCGCGAACCAGATCCATCTGAAGCTCGACATCGGGCGCCTCGCCGATTCGCGCTGCAACCACGCGTTCGCGAAGCTGTCTTGCCCAGTCGGAGTAGTCAGTGCTCTCGAGAAGCTGGCCGTCGAGGAGTTCATCGAGCACAACCGGGTGACGCATCAGGTACTCGGCCGGCCACTTCGACCAGTCGAGCACCCGCAGCACTCTGGCAAAGACGAGCGGATAGCGCGCGAGGAGCGCCACATAGGCCGGGCGGCGACACACCGATTCGAGCAGCTCCACCAGACGGATCATGCCGGCGCTGCCGGTGCGCTGCGCGATCGCCTCACCCAGCAGGCGTTCGATCGCCGCCCTGGTGTCGGTGCGAGCGGCTGCGTATCGGGTGCCCTCACGCAGGAGCCCGATTCGTCGAACCACATCGGGGTCGTCTGCGGCCGGTGCGGCGTCGCCCGCGCCCTCTTCGGGTGTGCGCGACCGGTCGTCCGGGTCGGGGGCCAGCAGCCGCTCGAAGATGTTGGCCACCGCCTGGGTGGCCTCGGTGATGGCCTGGTCGAAGTCGGCAGGTGCCATGCGCAGCATGGCTGCGATGTGCGCCCGTTCATCGGCTGAACCCGACAGCCGGTGGGTCTGCTCGTCTTCGCGAAACTGAAGCGCGTGCTCCGTACGGCGGAGCAGCTGATAGGCGCGTGCCAGGGTGTCGCATTCCTCGCGATCGAGCACCGAGCGGCGGGCCAGGGTGGCGAGCGTCGCCAGGGTTCGACGGTCGCGCAGGCCCGGGTCGCGGCCACCGCGAACGATCTGAAAGAGCTGCGCCGTGAATTCGATCTCGCGGATGCCGCCACGGCCGAGCTTCACGTCGCGCGCGGTCAGGTCGCGCGCCGAGCGGCGGGCCACCTCGGAGCGGATCAGCCGGTGCAGATCACGCAGCGACGCAAAAGCGTCATAGTCGAGATAGCGCCGAAACACGAAGGGCGTGACGATTCGTTCGAGTGAATGGATGTCGTCACGCAGGCCCTGCTCGCCGGCCTGCGCGGTGTCTGCGATGACATTGGACTTGAGCCAGGCGAACCGCTCCCACTCCCGCCCCTGCGAAAAAAAATACTGCTCGAGCATGGAGAGCGAGGCGACCAGTGGACCGGAGTCGCCATTGGGCCGCAGGCGGGTGTCGACCCGAAACACAAACCCGTCGGCGGTGATTTCAGACAGCAGTTCAATGGTGCGGCGTGCAGCGCGATGCATCCATTCGCTGCTGGCAATGATGCGGCCGCTCGCGCCGCCCGCACTCTGGCCTTCATCGCGAAACACAAACACCAGATCGAGGTCGGACGACACATTGAGTTCGTCGGCACCGCCCTTGCCCATGGCAACGGCAAGCAGGTCCTGCGGGCGCCCCTCGCCATCGAGTGCCGCGCCGAACTGCTGGGCAAGCTCGGACCCCGCCACGCGCATTGCGCAACCGGTGGTGCGTTGTGCGAGGCAGGTCATCGCCCGGCAGACCTCGTCGAGATCGGCACGCCCGGTGAGATCGCGCTCCATCAGCATCAGCATGACCCACTGGCGCAGGCGCCTGAGGACACTTGCCGCGTGCGCGCCGTCGGCCTCGAGCGGCCGGCCATCGCTCTGCGCATCGAGCAGGGCGTCGATCGCCGATGCGTCAACAGGCATCGTTACCCGCTCGCCCAGCAGCCGTCGAATCGATTGGGGGTCCGCGCTTTTTGCTTCGAGCGCGGCGAGCGAGCGGCGGAAGTAGCCTGAATAGTCTTCAGAGACGAATCGCATGGGCCCAACCCCGAACAGGGTATTCTTGATGGCTCGATGCTACACCCCGCCTTGCCTCCCACGAGACACTGTCGTGCCTGCCCCCGCTGACCTCGCCCAGCCTTCAGTGGCGCAGTCGCCTTCGCCTCGTGCGGGCTGGGTGCGACGGGGGGTGGTCCTGGGCGGCTGGCTGTTCCTCGCGCTTCTGGTGTTTGTCGCGAGCGTGTGGCTGTTGTTTCGCCATTGGTTCTGGCCCGGGGTGGATCAGTGGCGGCCGCGGATCGAGCAGGCGCTGTCGGCGGCCCTGGAAACACCGGTCACGATGGGTGAACTCTCGTCCGGGTTCGAGGGCTACCGGCCTTCGTTGCGGGCGCGAGTCGTAAGGGTTGGGTCAGGGACCGACGCGGCGCTCACGATTGAAGAGGTGTCGGCCGTTCTGTCACTGCGCGCGCTGGTGCGTGGCGAGGCGGGGCTCGCCTCGCTGGAACTGCTGCGACCGGTGATACGTGTCGAGCGCCTGGAGCCGCGCCGGTTTGCGGTGGCGGGCGCGCTGGTCGATCTTGACCGGACCGGGTCGTCAGCGGCGCTCGCGTGGCTGCTCGCCAGTCGCTCGATCTCGGTCAGAAATGCCCGCGTCGACTGGCGCGACCGGCTGGGCTCCGAACCCGCCGTGATCGCGGGCGTCGACCTGCTCAGCACGAGCGACGGCGTGCGCCACCATTTTTCCCTGCGTGCACCGGCCATGGGGCTGGGCCTGAGCGGGATCGAGTTCGCCGCCGATTTCACGACGCCCACCGCATCGGATCTGGCCGACTGGAAGAAATGGCGTGGTGAGCTCTATGCCTCGGTGCGCGAGGTCGAATTTGTGCCACTGGCGAGCGTGCTGCGCGGCTGGCTCTCGCCCGCGCAACCCGAGCCCCAGGTGGTGCAGAGCGGCCGGGGGCCGGTCAAGGCCTGGCTGCGGTTTGCCGACGGTCGCGTGATCGATACGCTGTTGAAGACGGTCACGGAATCGATCGATCTGCGGATCGGCAGCGGTCGGGTCGCCCTGCGATCGCTTTCGATCGAGGCGGTCGGCCGCTTCGATCCGGCCGGGTCGATGACCGTCCATCCGCGAAAATTCACCGCTGTGGACGCTGCGGGGTTTGCGTTCACCCTCGACGAGCAGGCCGAGCAGCGCATCACCCTGGCGGCCGGGACGCTGCGGCCGGTGGCGGGCCAGCTGTCGCTGCGGGGGTTTGACGCCAACCGACTGCTCGAGGCCGCGCGCCGACTGCCACTGCCGGACCGATGGCTCACGCCACTTTCGCAGGTGGCGGTGAGCGGACGCGTGACCGCGGCCTCGATGGCCTGGGACGCGGCGGGTGGACAGCCCTCGGTCAGCATCGGTTTTGAGCGGCTCAGCTTGCGGCGCACCGAGCCGCGCGGCGCACCGGCGAGCCGCTGGCCTGCGTTCACCAACCTGAGCGGCAGCGTCGAGGTTGTCGGCAACTCCGGCCAGATCCGGCTCGAATCAACCGCGGCGTCCGTTCGGCTTCCGGGTGTGCTGGCCGAGCCGCTGGTGCCGCTCGCGAGCCTCGCCGGCACAGTGGGCTGGCAGATCGGGTCACCTGACGAGCGTGGCGCGCAGGGCGGCATCGAACTGTTTGCGGCCGGTCTCAACTTTGCCAACGCCGACCTGGCCGGCTCGCTCAGCGGACGGTGGCGAAACACGGGTCGTTCCGCCCTGGGCGAGGTCGATCTCGCCGCGACGCTCACCCGGGCGAACCCCGCGCGGGTGGCGGCCTATCTTCCGGTCAGCATCGATCCTGGTGTGCGCAGCTGGGTGGGCCGCTCGGTATCGGGCACAGTGCGCACGGAGGCGCGGCTTCGACTGCGCGGCGACCTCGCCGATTTTCCCTTCCGCGAGGCAAGCCTGGGCGAGTTCAGGGTGGAGGCAAAGCTCGATCAGGCGGCGCTCGGCTTTCTTCCGCAATGGCCCGCCATCGACCGGATCCGTGGCACGCTTGCGTTCGACCGCGCGGCCATGGACCTGAAGGCCGAGTCTGCCGCGACGCTCGGGGTAGGACTGCGCGAGATCAGCGCCCGAATTCCAGACCTCGCGCGTCCGGTGATCGCCATTCGTGGCCAGGCGCACGGACCGCTTGCCACCATGCTCGACTATGTCCATGCCAGCCCGATCGGCCGCGACGTCGATCCCCAGATAAAGGGCTGGCAGACCGAGGGTGCAGCCGACCTTGCGCTCGAGCTTGATATCGGTCTGGGCCAGGGGGGCGCAACCGGCTACAGCGGGCGGGTGGTCCTCAACGACAACGAACTGCGCGTGGCGCCAGGCTCGCCGGCCTTCACCGGTATTGCGGGCGAGATCCGATTCGATCCGAGAGGCATCCGCTCGGAGTCGCTCAACGCCCGCTGGCTGGGCGGATCCCTGCAGGCGCGGCTGAATGCGCCAGCCGGTGGCGCGCTTCGGATCGACGCGCGGGGCGCGCTGCCCGCGGCCGAACTGCGGACGCTGTTGCCTTACCCGAGGATCGATCAGATCACCGGGCACGCCGACTGGCAGGCAAGCGTCGATATCGGCCCGCAGGGCGTTCACGGGCGTCTCGATTCGCGGCTCGAATCAATCGCCAGCGCGTTGCCTGCGCCGTTTGCGAAAAAGTCGGGAAGCGCCTGGCCGCTCCATGTCGATTGGACCCGTCCGCGCGATGCGCAGCGGGCGGAGACCATCCGCATCCGATTGCGCGACGATGTCCAGGCAATTTTCGAGCGCCCGGCCACCCCCAATGCCGCAAGGGCGATCATCGCGGTCGGCACGCCGGCCCAGCTGCCAGCGGAGGGCGTGGCGCTCGACCTCCGGATTCCGCACCTCGACCTTGGCGCGTGGGAGCGCGCCCTCGCGTCGCCGCCGCCCGATGCTTCGGCGCGCGCGATCGCCACGCCGGTGCCCGGTGGCAGCCCCGCCCATAATGCCGCGCCGGGTGCGTTGGCCGAGCCGATCGCGATCGATCGTGTGTCGCTGATCACCGACTCGCTGGTCGTGGGCGGAAAAGATCTCACCGGCGTGGTGATGGGTGCAACGCGGCTGGACCATGTATGGCGTGCGAGCATCGCTGCGAGGGAGATCAACGGACTGGTCGCGTGGCAACCGGCGCGCGCGGGTCTGCCTGCCGGTGCAGTTCAGGCCCGGCTTTCGGTGCTGAACGTGCCGCGCAACCGCCAGAGCGACATCGAGCGGCTTCTGGATGCCGCGCCGACGCAATTGCCGGCGCTCGACATCGAGACCGACCGGCTGGTGCTGTCGGGGCGTGAACTCGGGCAGATGAGTCTGCGCGCCGCCAATGCGGCCGATGGCGACCACCCGACGTGGCAGCTTGAGCGCCTGCGGATCGACCATCCGGGCGGGCGTCTTGATGCAACCGGCACCTGGGAAGCGAGCCGCCTGGGAGCGGCGCGCTGGACAGCGCTCAATTTCGAGCTGGGCCTTCGCGAACCGGCGCGCCTGCTGGAAACCTTCGGCGTGGTGGGTGCGGTAAGCGGTGGCGGCCCGGGGCGGCTTGCAGGAAGCGTGCGCTGGGAGGGCTCGCCGCTTGCGATCGACTATCGATCACTCACCGGCGAACTCGAATTTCAGGCTGGCAAGGGGCAATTTCTGAAAACCGAGCCGGGGCTGAGCAAGCTGATCGGCGTGTTGAACCTGCAGTCGCTGCCGCGGCGGCTGTCGCTCGATTTTCGCGACATCTTTGCCGAAGGCTTCGCTTTTGACGAAATCGGCGGCCGTGCCGCGATCACCTCGGGCGTGGCCACCACCAGTGATTTCCGCATGCGGGGGGTCCAGGCTCAGGTAGGTATTCGGGGCTCGGTGAACCTTGCCGACGAGACCCAGAAGCTGCGGGTCGAGGTTAGACCGGAACTCAATGCCGGCCTTGCCTCGCTCGCCTATGCCGCCGTGGCCAATCCCGCGATCGGGCTCGGAACCTTTCTTGCACAGTGGGCATTCCGCAAGCCCCTCCAGGACATGTTTTCCTATGAGTACGATGTTGCCGGTTCGTGGGCCGACCCCAGTGTCGTGGAGCGCGCCCGTCCCCGGTTTGATGTGCCGGCGGCGCCCGCGCCCCGCTGACCGTCGGGTGGTCGCTGCGCGCACCGCCTTGCCTGAGTTAGGATCACAGCATGAAACCAGCCCATCTTCCCCTCCAGCATCTGGCGGTCGCCCGATCGCTCCTCCTTGAACCCTACGGCCTCGACGAATCACGGCTGCAGCGGGTGCTCGCCGAAATTTTCGAGCATCGGGTAGACCATGCCGATCTCTATTTCCAGTTCACGCGCAGCGAGGGCTGGAGCCTCGAGGAAGGCATCGTCAAGTCCGGCAGTTTCTCGATCGACCGAGGCGTGGGGGTGCGCGCGGTCAGTGGCGACAAGACCGCGTTTGCCTATTCCGACGACATCAGTCTCGATGCGCTTCGCTCTGCGGCGCAGGCTACCCGCACCATTGCCCGGCGAGGCAGCGGCCGCGTGAAGGTGGCCTCGGCGATGAAGGGCTCAGGCGGTCACGCGCTTTACGGGCGTGATGATCCGATCATCGGCATGGAGGCGGCGGCCAAGGTGGCGCTGCTTGAGCGGGTCGAGAAAATGGCGCGCGCCCGCGACCCGCGCATCGTGCAGGTGATGGCGGGCCTCGCAGGCGAGTATGACGTGGTGCTGGTGGCTCGCGCCGATGGCCTGATCGCAGCCGATGTACGGCCGCTGGTTCGTCTGTCGGTCACGGTGATTGCCGAGCAGGGCGGGCGTCGCGAGCAGGGGCATAGCGGCGGTGGCGGTCGCTCGGGGTTCGATGTCTTTGATGACGCAGCGCTGTCGCGCTACGTCGACGAGGCGGTGAAAGCGGCGCTCACCAATCTGGAAGCGCGGCCGGCGCCCGCCGGCACCATGACCGTGGTGCTGGGCGCGGGTTGGCCCGGCGTTCTGTTGCACGAGGCTGTCGGACATGGTCTGGAAGGCGATTTCAACCGCAAGGGCTCGTCGGTGTTTTCGGGCCGGATTGGCGAGCGGGTGGCTGCCCCCGGGGTCACGGTGGTCGACGACGGCACCATCACCGGCCGGCGAGGGTCGCTCAACATCGACGACGAGGGTAATCCCACGCAGCGCAATGTGCTGATCGAAGACGGCATTCTGCGCGGCTACATGCAGGACATGCTGAACGCGCGGCTGTCGCGGTCGGCCATCACCGGCAACGGCAGACGCGAATCGTTTGCGCATCTGCCCATGCCGCGCATGACCAACACCTTCATGTTGTCGGGTACGCGCGACCCCGAAGAAATCATTGCCTCGGTGGATCGCGGCATCTATGCCGCCAACTTTGGCGGCGGTCAGGTCGACATCACCAACGGCAAGTTTGTTTTCTCCGCGTCCGAGGCCTGGTGGGTGGAAAACGGCAAGCTGCAGTATCCGGTGAAAGGCGCGACGCTGATCGGCGACGGTCCGGAGGCGCTCAAGCGCGTGACACTCATCGGTAACGACATGCGGCTCGATTCGGGCGTCGGTGTTTGTGGCAAGGATGGGCAGAGCGTGCCGGTAGGTGTGGGCCAGCCGACGCTGCGCATCGAAGGTCTGACAGTGGGCGGAACGGGCTGACGCCGCGCAGAGGCTGGGGCGGCTGCCTCAGTAACCGAGCACCCGGGGCAGCCACAGGGCGAGCTCTGGGATGGCCACGATGGCCACCAGCACCACGCCCATCGCAAAGACCAGCCACATCACCCAGGGCACGGTCTGTTCGATGCGTACGCCCGCGAGCCGCGCCGAGACCATCAGGTTGACCGCCACCGGGGGCGTGAATTGCCCGATGGCCACCATGTAGGTGAGCAGCACGCCAAACCACACCGGGTGCCAGCCGTAGGCCTTCATCAGCGGCATCAGGAGCGGTACGAAAATCAGAAAGATCGATACGCCGTCGAGCACCATGCCGACGAACAACAGCACGACGATGATCGCCGCCAATGCGCCAAACGAGCCGATGCCGCTGTCGAGCACCGCGCGGGCAAGCGGATCAACGATGCCGAGTGTGTTGACCGCGTAGGCGAAGATGCTGGCGAGCGCGATCACGATCATGATCACGCCGGACACCTCGGCCGCCTCAACCAGAATATCGGTGAGGTCGCGCAGGCGGATCGTACGGTGAATGAACATGCCCACGAAGAGCCCGTAAAACACCGCCACCACCGCAGCTTCCGTGGGGGTGAACCAGCCCGCGCGCATTCCGCCCAGAATCAGCACCGGCGCGAACAGCCCCCAGGTGGCCTCGCGCAGCGCCCGCCAGAAGGGCGGGCGTGGCTCGCTCGCCTCGGCCGCGCCAAAGCCGTGGCGCCGGGCGAGCCACACCGCCGGTACGATGAGCGCAAGGCCAGCGAGGATGCCGGGGATCATGCCGGCGGCGAACAGCGCCGGAACCGATGCCCCCGGCACCATCACCGAATAGACGATGAAGGCGATGGAAGGCGGAATGAGGATGTCGGTGGCGGCAGCCGCACCGATCACGCTCGCCGAGTAGGCGGGCGGGTAACCCGCCCGCGCCATGGCTGCCAGCATCACGCCACCGACGGCTGCGGCGTTGGCTGGCCCTGAACCGGAGATGCCGCCCAGGAACATTGCCACCGCAATCGCAACGAGCGGCAGCATGCCGGGCCCGCGACCCACAATGGCGATCGCAAAATCGACCAGGCGTCTGGCCACGCCCGAGCGGTCGAAAATAGCCCCGACCAGCACGAACATGGGCAGCGCCAGCAGAGGGTACTTCGCAATCCCGGAATAAAAATTGTTCGGAATCGCGAGCCAGCCGAGCCCGCCCATCCCGATGCCGACTGCGCCACCCAGCATCAGCGCGATGCCGATCGGCACCCCTGCCACCATCAGCGCAATGAAAACCGCAAAGATGAGCAGACCGGTCACGGTTTGGGTGCCCAGAGCCTGACCAGGCGCTGCATGCAGCGGGTTGCGAGAAGAAGCGCGAGGATGGGCAGCCAGATCGTGTACCACCACTGCGGCAACCCGATGCCGGGGGTGGTGACATCGAACCGGTAGTCGTCCCAGGCAAGCCGCGAGCCCAGGCCGGTGAGCAAAAGCCAGGCGACCACCGAGGCGAGTGCAGCGAGCGATTCAAGCGCACGCAGCCTGCCGGGTGAAGCGCCGTCAATCAGCACTTCGATCCGGACATGCGCGTTGCGCACCACGGCGGCGCTGGCCGCCACCATGGTGAGCAGCACCATCAGTACGACCGACAGCTCTTCGGTCCAGGCAAACGACTGGTCGGTGAGATACCGAACCACCACATTGGCGAAGGTGATGAGGGCGAGCAGCGCCATCAACACCGCGCCAATCCGGTCCTCGGGCAGCAGCCGTCGCCGGGCCGACTGCCCCGGCACCAGTCCCGGCGCTAGTCCCGGCTCGGCGACAGGCGCAGAAGCCGGGGGCGGCGGGGATTCGGCCACGATGCTGGAGGATCAGCCGCGACGTGCGACCGCATCTTCAGCGATCTTCACCAGGTCGGAACCGATGGTCTTGGCCCACTTGTCATAGACCGGCTTCAGCACGCGCTGGAACTCGGCCTTCTCCGCCGGTGTGAGCTCGGTGACCTTGACGCCCAGCGCCTCAACCTCGCGGATCATGGAGGTGTCGGTCTTGGTGAGGCCCTTGCGGGCAATGGCGATTTCCTGCTTGCCTGCCTCGATGGCGGATGCGCGCACGATTTCCTGATCGGCCGGAGACCATGACTGCCAGACCTCTCGGTTGACCACGAAGATGAGCGGATCAGCGACATAGCCCCAGCGGGTCACAAACTTCTGCGCGAGCGTGTGAAGCTTGGCCGCGGTGAAGATGTGCATCGGGTTCTCCTGGCCCTCCACCGCGCCCGAGGCGAGCGCGGGCTGCGCGTCGGCCCAGCTCATCTGCGTGGGGTTGGCGCCGAGCGCGGTGAACACCTCGGTGAAGATGGGTGAACCGACGATGCGGAACTTGAGCCCTTTCATGTCGGCTGGCGAGCGGATCTCGCGGCGCGAATTGGTGAGCTCGCGGAATCCGTTCTCGCCCCAGGCAAGCGGCACGACCCCTGCCTTGTCGACGATCTGCATGGTGCGTTTGCCCGCCTCGCTGCCGGTGATGGCATCAAGACCCGCATGGTCCTGGGAGAGAAAGGGCAGTGAAAACAGGTTCAGCTCTTTCACCTGCGGTGACCAGTTGATGGTCGAGCCGATGGCCATGTCGATCACGCCCTGACGGATCGCGGAAAACTCGCGTGTCTGGTCGCCGTTGATGAGCGACACGCCGGGGTACATCTTGATGTTGATCCGGCCCTGGGTGCGTTCGCGCACCAGGTTGCCCCAGATCTCGCCGCCCTTGCCCCAGGGGAAGGCGGGCCCGACCACCGTCGACAACCGGTATTCGGCGCGGTATTGCTGAGCGTGGGACGGGCGGATGATGAACGGGGCAGTGAGCGCGGTGGCGCCGGCGGTGCCGGCCTTCAGGACAGAGCGACGGTCCATGCTTGGTCTCCTCATCAGGGGTGATTGATGGCAAGGCAACGGTCACAGACCGGTGCTGCAGACGGCATTCTAGTGCAGCGGCGCATGGCGGCCGCGCCCGATCAGCTTGCCAGCGCCCAGGCCCGGGCGGCAATGGCGTCTGGGGTGAGCCGCGCCTGGGCCTCGAGCCCGGGCGAGTAGCCCACCGGAATGCGCAGCGCTCCCAGGCGGGCGAGCCGCACCTCGGGCGCGAGTTCTGCGATGGTGGCGGCGATTTCGGCGCCAAAGCCTGCCACCTGCACCGCCTCGTGGACGATGAGCAGGCGCCCGGTTCGCACGGCCGAGGCCAGAACGGTCTCGCGGTCCCAGGGCCAGAGCGTGCGCAGGTCGATGAGCTCGGCGTCGATCCCCTGCGATGCGAGCGCCGTGCAGGCTTCTGCGCACTGGTGCACCGAGCGGCTCCAGCTCACGATGGTGAGGTCACGCCCTGGGCGCACGATTCGTGCGCGGCCGATCGGGAGCGACTCGGTGGCAACGACATCGCCCTCCATCGACCACAGTTCCTTGTGCTCCAGATAGGCCACCGGGTCGCCACAGGCGAGCGCGGCCTTGAGCAGATCGTGGTTGTCCTGCGGTGTGGCGGGCGCAACCACCACCAGGCCGGGGATGTGTGCAAACCAGCTCTCGAGCGACTGCGAATGCTGCGCGGCCGACGACGACCAGATCCCGATCGGCATCCGCAGCACGACCGGCACCCGCCCCTGGCCGCCGAACATATAGCGATTCTTGGCGGCCTGGTTGACGATTTCATCCATCGCGCAGAGCGCGAAATCGATCACCCGCAGTTCGACTACCGGCCGCATGCCGGTGAGCGCCATGCCGACCGCCGCACCCACGATCGTGGCCTCCGAGATCGGCGTGTCGATCACGCGCGAGGCGCCAAACCTCGCCTGCAGCCCGCGGTACTGGCCGAAGATTCCGCCCCGGCCGATGTCTTCACCCATCGCAATCACCGACGGGTCTGCCTGCATGGCAGTGCACAGCGCATCGACCGCTGCTTGAGAGTATGTGCTCACAGCCATTGCCCGGCTCCCGTGCTCTGAATCTCTTCAAAGGCCGCGGTCACCGACGGCCAGGGCGCGGCCGCAGCCGCGGCGAGCGCAGTCTTGACCTCGGCACGCGCCTCGTCGTCGATTGCGGTGATGGTGGTTCCCGCCACCCCGAGTTCGGCCAGCCGGCGGCGGGCCAGGGCGATCGGATCGCGCTCGAGCGCGCGCGCGAGTTCGGCCGGGTCGCGGTAGGCAGCCGGGTCCACCGAGACATGGCCCTTGAAGCGGTAGGTGCGCGCGTGGAGCAACGCCGGCCGTGCCTCGTTCCTGACCCTTGCGACGAGTTCCCCTGCACAGGCAAGGACCGCCTCGACATCGTTGCCGTCGACCTCCACCGCCTCGATGCCGTAGGCCCGGGCTCTGGCGGCTGCGCCCCCTCCGGCAGACAGCGTGTCAGTACGTGTGGTGGCCGACCACTGGTTGTCTTCGCACACGAAGAGCAGGGGCAGATGGTAGGCAGCCGCCCAGTTGAGACTTTCCGCGAACGGCCCCCGGTTGATGGCACCGTCACCAAAGAACGCCGTGGCGATTGCGGGGCGGCCTTGCAGCCGGATGGCGTGCGCCGCACCGACCGCGATCGGGATACTCGCTGCAACCACGCCGTTGGCGCCCAGCATGCCCACCGAGAAGTCGGCGATGTGCATGGAGCCGCCGCGGCCGCCGCAGAAACCGCCCGCCTTGCCGAAGAGCTCCATCATCATCCGGGTGAGGTCGGCGCCCTTGGCAAGGGTGTGACCATGCCCCCGATGGGTGGAGGTGATCGGGTCATCAGCCTTCAGGTGCGCGCACACGCCGGCAGGCACAGCCTCCTGACCGGTGGACAGGTGCAGGGGGCCACGCACCTGCGCGGGCACGCCGCCAGCCGCCTGGTCGGTCTGCGGCCCCCAGGCCGCCAGGCCGCCGCGACTGGCGATTTCGGCTGCGTCTTCAAAGGCGCGGATGCGCGCCATCGTTCGATAGAGGGCGAGCAGGGTCGCTTCGGGGTCGGGGCTGGACATGTCGGCTCCGTGAACGCACATCGGGCAGGGAAACGGCGTCGGATGCTAGCAGACCGGAACCCGCGCCGGCTTGCAGCGCGGTACGGGCTGCGGCTACACTCGAGGGCATGTGCACAGCGATCCGCTACTTTGAGTTTTATTCGTTTTTCGGCTTTCCGCCTGCCGGCGGACTGAGTCGGGAGCGCGTTCGCAGCTGACACGAATCCCACCCGACAAAGACCGCCGGCCTCAACCCCCGGCGGTTTTTGTTTTTCCGGCGCCCGTGTCGCAGCGGGCCATGTCCTGTTTTCTGTTGACTGGAGTCGAGCACCATGAGCGTCACCACCGATGACACCCGGATCCGCGGCTACCGCGAGTTGTCCCCTCCCGCTCATTTGCTGCGCGAGTATCCGCTTGATGACAGCACCGCCCAGGTGGTGGCGGGTTCCAGGCAGGCGATACACCGGATTCTGCACGGCATGGATGACCGGTTGCTGGTCATCATCGGGCCATGCTCCATCCATGATCCGAAGGCGGCACGGGAGTATGCGAGCCGACTGGTGGCCGAGCGCTCGCGGCTCGCCCGAGACCTCGAGATCGTGATGCGGGTGTATTTCGAGAAGCCCCGCACCACCGTGGGCTGGAAGGGCCTGATCAACGACCCCACCCTCGACAACAGTTTCGACATCAACGAGGGGCTGCGTCGCGCGCGCGAGCTGTTGCTCGATATCAACCGGATCGGGCTGCCCGCGGGCTCCGAGTTTCTCGACATGATCTCGCCGCAGTACTTCGCAGACCTGATTGCCTGGGGCGCGATCGGTGCCCGCACCACCGAGTCGCAGGTGCATCGCGAGCTCGCCTCGGGGCTGTCCTGTCCGGTGGGTTTCAAGAACGGCACAGACGGCAACTTGCGGATCGCGCTCGATGCGATCAAGGCCGCCTCGCAGCCGCACCATTTCCTGTCGGTCACCAAAGGCGGCTACTCGGCGATCGTGGCCACCAACGGCAATGAAGACTGCCATGTGATTTTGCGCGGCGGCAAGCAGCCCAACTACGATGCGGCGAGTCTTGATGCCGCATGCAAGGAAGCGGCGGCGGCGGCGCTCGCTTGCCGGCTGATGATCGACTGCAGCCACGGCAACAGCCAGAAGAAGCCCGAGAACCAGGTGGGCGTTGCCGCGAGCATTGCCGCGCAGATCGCGGCGGGCGATTCGCGGGTCTTCGGCGTGATGGTCGAGAGCCATCTCGTGGCTGGCCGTCAGGATCTGCGGCCCGGGCAGCCGCTGGTTTACGGGCAGAGCATCACCGATGGCTGCATCGGATGGGAGGAGAGCATTGGAGTGCTCGAGACACTGGCAGAAGGCGTGCGGGCTCGCCGCGTGGCCAATGGCGACTGAGCCGGTGGGGAGTGCGCTACTTGTTGCGGCCCTGCTGCCACAGCACGTCGGTGCCCCCTGCGTGGCGGTTCAGCACGCGCGCGAGCACAAACATCAGATCGGACAGGCGGTTCAGATACTGGCGAAGCGCCGGCCGCACCGCCTCGTGTTCGCCTAATGCGACCAGGGCGCGCTCGGCGCGTCGGCACACGGTTCGCGTGACATGGGCAAGCGCCGCCGCTCTCGAGCCCCCGGGGAGAATGAACTCCGCGAGCCGCGGCAGCTGCGCGTTGTAGTGCTCAAGCAGTGAGTCGAGCCGGGCAACCTGGGTTTCGGCCAGATTGTCATAGCCCGGAATGGCGAGTTCGCCGCCCAGATCGAACAGATCGTGCTGCACGCCGAGAAGCGCCTCGCGCAATTCCGTGGGCATGGGTTCGGTGAGCAGCAGCCCCAGCGTCGAGTTCAGTTCATCGACATCGCCAATGGCGGCGATACGAAGGCTGTTCTTCGACGTGCGACTGCCGTCACCCAATCCGGTGCTGCCGTCATCGCCGGTCCGGGTGGCGATGGCCGTGAGTCGAAGACCCATTTATTTTTTCGGCAGTCGGCTGGCAACACCCTGGACGTAGTAGTCCATCTTGCCCAGTTCGTCGTCGCCCATCACCTTGCCTGCGGCCACGCGCTCCTTGCCATCCTGGTCGATGACCGGACCGGTGAACGGGTGGAAGCTGCCTGCCGTGAGACCGGCCTCGAGTTTCGCGATGGCACTGCGAACCTCGGCGGGCACTGCGGGATTGATGGGCGCGAGCTTGACCATGCCCTCCTTGTAGCCGCCCCAGATGCTGCCTGGCTTCCAGTTGCCAGCCAGCACCTCGTTCATGGTGCGGGTGTAGTACTCGCCCCAGTGGTGCGTGGCGGCGGTGAGGTGCGCCTTGGCGCCGTACTTGGACATGTCGGAGTGGTAGCCGATGGCGTATTTGCCGGCCTTCTCGGCGGCCTGAACCACCGCCGTGGAATCGGTGTGATGCGTGACCACATCAGCGCCTTGCGACAGAAGCGTGTTGGCCGCGTCGCCTTCCTTGCCCGGGTCGTACCAGGAGTTGACCCAGATCACCCGCACTTCGACCTTGGGGTTGACGCTGCGCGCGCCGCGCGTGAAGGCGTTGATGCCCTGCAGGACCTCGGGGATGGGGAAGGCCGCGACATAGCCCAGCACATTTGAGCGCGACATGTGACCGGCAACGATGCCGGTGAGGTAGCGGCCTTCGTAGAAACGCGCGTTGTAGATGCCCATGTTGGGGCCGGTCTTGTAGCCCGTGGCGTGCACGAACGCGACCTTGGGGAACTGCTTGGCCACGCGCTCCATGTAGTTCATGTAGCCGAAGCTGGTTGCGAAGACCACCTGATGGCCGCTTTGCGCGAGCTCGCGGATGACACGCTCGGCGTCGGCCCCTTCAGGCACGCTCTCGATGAAGCGCGTTTCAACCTTGCCCTTGAGGGCCTGCTCCATCTGCTTGCGGCCGGTGTCGTGCTGGAAGGTCCAGCCGGCATCGCCGATCGGGCTGACATACACAAAACCTGCCTTGACAGGCGCCTGCCCGAAGGCAAGGCCAGAGGCGGCGAGCAGGCCGGTGCCTGCGGTGGCGGAGAGGAAAGCACGGCGTTGGGTCATGGTCGGGCTCCTTGTCACATAAGGGGGAGGGCTAGTGGTCGGGTCGCCAGGGCTGGCCAAGCGAGACCGGGGAGTTTAGCCGGATCAGTTCCGGCCGTCGCGAGATCAGTACCAGAACCACAATGGTGGCAAGGTAAGGGAGCGCGGACAGCCATTGTGCAGGGATATCCCATTGGAGTCCGGATCCCTGCACGAACATCTGCGCGATCAGCATGCCGCCGAATAGCCAGGCGCCCAGCGCCACCCGCAGCGGGCGCCAGGTGGCAAAGACCACCAGGGCGAGCGCGATCCAGCCCCGTCCTGCCACCATGCCTTCAGCCCAGAGCGGGGTATGAAACACCGAAAGGAAGCTCCCGCCCATGCCGCACAAGGCGCCACCCGCGAGCACTGCCCCGTAGCGGATCCGGATCACCGGGTAACCGGCCTCGTGCGCCACTGCGGGCGACTCGCCCACTGCGCGGAGCACGAGCCCGGCGCGCGAGCGGTGCAGAAACCAGGCCACCGCAGCCAGCAGCAGCCACGACAGATAGACCATCGGCTGATGGCGAAAGAGCGCCGGGCCGAGGAGCGGGATATCCGACAGGACCGGAATCGCCCAGACCGGCACGGCGGCCAGTGACAGCGACTCATAGGGCTTGCCCGCAAAGGCCGAGAGCCCGATGCCGAAGAGCGAGAGTGCAAGGCCGGAGGCAACCTGGTTGGCGAGCAGGGTGAGCGTCAGCACCGCAAAGAGCAGCGCCGCCGCGGCGCCCGCCATCGCCCCGGCTGCGACCGCGGCGGAGGCGCTGCCCGAGTGATGGGCGGCCGCAAAGCCCGCGAGCGCGCCGAGCGCCATCAGGCCTTCGGCGCCCAGGTTGAGTACGCCTGAGCGCTCGTTGATGAGGAGGCCGAGCGCCGCGATGAGCATGGGCGTGCCGGCGACGATTGCCGCTGAAATGATTGCAGCCGCGAGGGTTGTGACATCCATCAGAGGCCCCCGCCCGAATCGCCCCGCCTGGCTGCAACCAGCCGGTACTGCGTGAACAGATCCGTGCCCAGAAGATAGAACAGCAGCATGCCCTGAAACACCTTGGCAACCGACGAGGGCAGCGCGAGGTATTGCTGGGACTGTTCACCCCCCAGCACCATCAGCGCCATGAGGAGGCTCGCAAGAAAAATCCCGAACGCATGGAGTCGTCCCACAAACGCCACGATGATGGCGGCAAAGCCATAGCCCACGCCCACCTTGGGCGTGAGCTGGCCCATGGCGCCCGCCACTTCGGCCATGCCGGCCAGTCCGGCCATGGCGCCCCCCGCCAGCATGCCGATCCAGACCGTACGAGAGGCCGAAAAGCCAGCGTATCGGGCGGCGGCCGGCGCCTGGCCGGCGACGCGCAGCTGAAACCCCACGAAGCTTCGCTGCATGAGGAGGTGACCCGCCGCGAGCGCCACCAGCGCAAGCGCAAACACATGGGTGAGCCGTGTGCCTTCGATCATGGCGGGAAGAAGCGCGGCGTCGTCGAACATGCGCGTCTGCGGAAAATTGAAGCCGTCGGGATCGCGCCAGGGGCCGTGCACGAGCCAGGAGACAAAGAGCTCTGCAACATAGACCAGCATCAGCGACACCAGTATTTCATTCGCATTGAAGCGGGTGCGAAGTGCGGCCGGGATGGCTGCCCATGCCATGCCGCCTGCCATGCCGGCGAGCGCGAGCAGCGGCAGGAGGAGGGCGGCGTCGACCGTGCGGTCGAGCAGGAGCGCGGCCCCGCTTGCGGCGATGGCCCCCGCAATGTACTGACCCTCCGCACCGATGTTCCAGACATTGGCGCGAAAGCCCACTGCAAGTCCGATCGCGATCAGCATCAGGGGGGCGGCCTTCAGGAGGAGCTCGGAGACGCCGTAAAGATCCTTGAGCGGAAACAGAAAGAACACGCGCATGGCGTGAAACGGGTCTTTTCCGAGCGCGGCGAAGATCAGAAAGCCTGACAGCAGCGTGAGTGCGGCTGCGATCAGTGGTGCACCGATCTGAAGCGCGGCCGAGGACTCGGTGCGCCGCTCGAGCCTAAACCGCATGGCTGTCTGCCTGGGTAACGTATTGGTCGGCGCCGCGCGCCCCCGCGCCCATCATCACACCGATCGCGCCGGCATCGAGGTCGGCAGCTGGATGTGCCGTTGAGAGCCGGCCGCCGGCCAGCACCGCGATCCGGTCCGAGACCTCGAAGAGCTCATCGAGGTCTTCGGATACCACGAGGATGGCACAGCCCGCATCGCGCAGGTCGATCAGCGACTGGCGGATGAAGGCGGCAGCGCCCACGTCAACGCCCCAGGTCGGTTGCGCAACCACCAGCACCCGTGGGTTCTGGAGCACTTCACGACCCACGATAAAGCGCTGAAGATTGCCGCCCGACAGTGAACGGGCCGGTGAGTGTTCGTTGCGGCACCGTACGGCGAAGCGCTCGATGCACTGTCGCGCAAAAGCGCCGAGTGCGCGACGATCGATGAAAGCGCCGCGCAGCATGGTGCCGCGTGCGGTGAGCAGCGCATTGTCAACCAGGCTCAGAGCCGGCACCGCGCCCCGGCCCAGGCGTTCCTCGACAATGGTGGCGAGACCAAGCGCGCGGCGACGCGCTACCCCCAGGCGCCCGGCTGGCTGCTGCTCGATCAGGATGGTGTCGCCGTGCGTGGCGAGCCGCTCGCCCGACAACAACTCGATGAGTTCCTGCTGACCGTTTCCCGATACGCCAGCGATGCCGACGATCTCGCCCGAACGCACCTGCAGGCTGATGCCATCGAGGGCAGTGCCGAACGGGTCATCGGGCGGCATGGTGAGCCTGGAAATCTCGAGCCGTACCGGACTGGCCTCGGGCGCCACGCGCCGGGTGACTTCGGGCAGGTTGCCGCCGATCATCATTCTGGCGAGCGACTCATGCGTTTCTTCGGCCGGCGTGCAGCGCGCGCTCACCTTGCCGCCGCGCAGCACAGTGGCGCGGTGACAGAGCGTCCGGATCTCGTCGAGCTTGTGGCTGATGTAGAGCACGCTGCAGCCTTCGGCCGCGATGGCGCGAAGCATGCCGAACAGGTTCTCGATCGCCTGGGGGGAGAGCACCGAGGTGGGCTCGTCCATGATCAGAAGCTCGGGCTTCTGGAGCAGGCAGCGCACGATTTCCACGCGTTGGCGCTCGCCGACCGATAACGCGTGTACGGTTCGACGCGGGTCGATCGGCAGGCCATAGCGCTCGGAAATGACGGCGATGCGTTGTGACAGTTCGTCGAGCGCCGACCCATCGCCGAGCCCGAGCGCGATGTTCTCGACCACGGTGAGGGTCTCGAACAGTGAAAAATGCTGAAACACCATGCCGATGCCCAGCCGACGCGCCTCGGCCGGGCTGGCAATGCGCACCGTCTGCCCACCCCAGATGATCTCGCCGGCGTCGGCCTGGATGACGCCGTAGAGAATTTTCATCAACGTGGATTTGCCCGCACCGTTTTCGCCCAGGAGGGCGTGAATCTCGCCCGGCATGACCTCAAGGCTCACCGCATCGTTGGCGGTCACCGAGGGCCAGCGTTTGGTGATTGCCCGAAGCTCGAGACGCGGGCTCATCGGTGCTGCGGGGGCAGTGGGGTGAACGGGGCTGACTGTTGCCGCGCTCAGTGCGCGCCCTGGCCCCGATGTGCCCAGGCTGTGGTGTGCCGCTCGATGTATGAGAAGAATTCATACATGGCCATGGCCATCACGGCAACCACGAGGAGGCCCGCGAACGCGAGCGGCATTTTCATGGCCGATCCCGCGGAGATGAGCAGGTAGCCGATACCCTCGTTCGATGCGCTCATTTCGGACACGGTCGTGCCTACGAAGGCGAGCGTGATGGCGACCTTCAGCGAGGCGAAGAAATAGGGCATGGTGCGTGGCAAACCGACCTTGATGAGGACGTCGAGCCGCCGGGCGCCCAGCACGCGGAGCACGTCTTCAAGCTCGGGCTCGAGCGTGGCAAGGCCCGTGGCGATATTGACCATGATCGGGAAAAACGAGATCAGGAATGCGGTGAGGATGGCCGGCCCGATCCCGATACCGAACCAGACCACCAGAATGGGCACGAAGGCCGCCTTAGGCAAGGCGTTGAAAGCGGTCATGAGCGGGTACATGGCTGCGTAGGCAAAGCGCGACGACCCGATGATGAAACCCAGCACCACACCCACCGCAATCGAGATACCGAAGCCCACCATGGTGGTCCAGAACGTGCGCCAGGCGTGTCCCATGATGGCGCCCCACAGATCGAAGAGCGCGTACACGATCTGGATCGGGCTGGGGAAGATGAACTCGGAGACATTGAAGAGCGAACAGACGGCCTGCCAGATCGCGATGATGGCGATCAGCAGGAAGAGCGGAGCGAATTTTTCCGTCGCGCTTGAATTCATGGGCTGGGTCCTGTTGGGGCTCAGGTCTTGCGGATGGCGCCGATGCGCGCACGCAGTTCGTGAACGATGTCGGTGAACTGCGGGGTGTAGGTGATTTCGAGATCGCGCGGTCGCGGCAGATCGATGGCACGTCGCTCCACCAGCCGGCCCGGCCGCTTGCTCATCACATAGACGGTGTCGGCGAGATAGACCGCTTCGCGCAGATCGTGCGTGACCAGGATGACGTTGAAGCGCTGCTCGGTCCAGAGGTCGCGCAGCACATTCCAGAGCTCTTCGCGCGTGAACGCATCCAGGGCCCCGAACGGCTCATCGAGCAGCAGCATGCGGGGCTCATGGATGAGCGCTCGGCAGATGGAGGCGCGCTGCTGCATGCCGCCCGACAGTTGCCACGGGAACTTGTCTTCGTAGCCCTGCAGGCCCACCGTTCCGAGCAGCCTGCGCGCCCGCTCGGCGAATTCTTCGCGTTTGGCGCGAAACTGCGAGCGGTAGGGCTCGACGATTTCAAGCGGCAGGAGCACGTTGTCGAGCGTGGTGCGCCAGGGCAGCAGCGTGGGCGCCTGAAATGCCATACCCACGATCTTGAGCGGGCCACTGACCGACTGACCACCGATCCGGATGTTGCCGCGGCTGGGCATTTTCAGCCCGGTGGCGAGCTTCATGAAGGTGGACTTGCCGCACCCGGACGGGCCCACGATGGCGATGAACTCGCCAGGACGGGTGCTGAGCGAGATGTCTTCGACCGCGAATTCGCCTCGCGCAAGCAATGTGGGGTCATAGGCGAGCCAGACGCCGTCAAAGTCGACGAATCGCTCGTCCTGAGGGATGCTGGCCGCAGCCGCCGCGATCGCGGCGCTGCGGTCTTCCTGCGCGGAGGCAGCCGAGGTCATCGGCTTATTTCCCGAGAATGTTGCGTTGCTCCTTGCTGGGCAGGAAACTGCCATTCCAGATCTGGTCGGGATCGATGCGGGTCTTGGTGGCGAAGGCGTCGGCAACCTGGGAGGCCATCAGCGCAAGTCGCGCCGGGTTGACATCACCGAAGGTTTCGGCGCGCGCGTCAGGCGTGACAATGGCGGTATCGATCGCCAGGCGCAGACGACGCTTTTCAAGCGCCTCGTCGATGATCGCATCGCGCTGCTTCACGAAGGCAATCGAGCCATCCGGATCGGCGATCACGTCTTTGGCTGCCCTGGTGAACGCCCGCAGGAACGCCTTGACCGCTTCGGGGTTCTTCTTCATGAACTCTTCGGAGGCGATGATCGCGTTGCCGTAGAGCTTCACGCCAAACTCGGGGTAGGGCAGAACCACCACGTCTGCGTCCTTCACGCCTCGCGCGTTCAGGTTGAGGAGCGACGTGAAGGTGAACCCGGTGATGGCGTCGACGTCGCCGCGCGCGAGCATGGTTTCGCGAAGCGGCGGGTCCATGGCGGTCCACTGGATGGACGGCAGGTTCAGGTTGTTGGCCTTGGCGAAGATGGGGAAAGCCTTGCGGCCGGCGTCGAACACCGGTGCGCCGAGCTTCTTGCCGTTCAGGTCGGCTGGCGATTTGATGCCGGATTTCTTGAGCGCGAGTACCGCCGCGGGGGTGTTGTTGTAGACCATCATGATGGCTACGGGCTTGCTGGGCGCGGTGGGGTTGTTGCCCACGAACTCCATGAGCGCGGCCAGATCGGCAAAGCCCATTTCATAGGTGCCCGAGGCGACCCGGTTGACGGCGTTGCCCGAGCCGTTGCCGGCATCGACGGTGACGTCGAGTTTTTCCTGCTGGAAATAGCCCTTGGCGCGGCCGGCGAGGAAGAAGGCCGACGGGCCCTCGAATCGCCAGTCGAGCTGGAACTTGATCTTGGTCTCCTGCGCGGCGGCGGGCAGCGCGGTGAGGGTGCTGGCGGCCAGAGCGACGGCGGCAAGGCGACTGAGCATGTGTTTCATGAGGCGGCCCTTTTTGTGTGTGGGTTTGGGAGTGTCAAGCCTGCTGAGCGGTGCGGACAAACATCCATTATCAGGCAAAGTGCGGGCCAGGGCGAGGAAGCGGGGGATTGCGCAGGGTCGCCGCCTCATCCGAGGGCTGCGGTGGGCCCCGCCGTTGGCACCCATGCGCACGGAGGTCTGCCCGGCTGCGCCACGACAGGGCGTGCTGCACGATCCCGGTGCGCGCCCTACAATCCGGTATCACCCACGGGAGTCCGCTGATGAACCATCCCTATGCGGTTGCGCAGTCGTTGCGCCGCCCCCTGCCCGATTCGCTTGCGTCCGCGCTGCGGGCGCGTTTTGGCGATCGCTTCAGTACCGCTCGCGCGGTCTGCGAACACCACGGGCGCGACGAGTCTCCGTTTCCGGTGACCCCACCCGATGCGGTGGTCTATGCCGAGTCCACCGATGACGTGGCCGCGGCGGTCGCGCTCTGCCGCGCGCACAAGGTGCCGGTGATCCCGTATGGCGCGGGGTCGTCGCTCGAGGGGCACCTTCTCGCGGTGCAGGGCGGGGTCAGCGTCGACGTGTCGCGAATGAATGCGGTGGTCTCGATCAATGCAGAGGATCTCACTGCCACGGTCCAGGCGGGCGTTACCCGGAAGCAGCTGAACGAGGCGATCCGAGGCGAGGGGTTGTTCTTTCCGATCGATCCCGGGGCGGATGCCTCGCTGGGCGGCATGTCGGCCACGCGCGCCTCCGGCACCAATGCGGTTCGTTACGGCACCATGCGGGAGAACGTGCTGGGGCTCACGGTCGTGAGCGCCGACGGCAAAGTGATCCGGACCGGCAGCCGCGCAAAAAAATCGTCGGCGGGCTATGACCTCACGCGCCTCTTTGTGGGATCGGAAGGCACGCTGGGGGTGATCACCGAGGTGACGGTGAAGCTTTATCCGGTGCCGGAAGCGATGTCGGCGGCGGTGGTGAATTTCCCGAGTCTCGAGGCGGCGGTCCGCACGGTGATTCAGACCATCCAGCTGGGCGTACCCATTGCGCGAAGCGAATATCTTTGCGAGAACACGATCCGCGCGGTCAACGCGGCGAGCAAGCTCGGCCTTCGCGAGCAGCACACGCTGTTCTTCGAGTTCCACGGCTCCGAGGCGGGTGTTCGCGAGCAGGCCGAGACCGTGCAGGCGCTCGCAGCCGAGCACGGCGGCCAGGACTTCGAATGGGCCACGCGCCCCGAGGACCGCAACCGCCTCTGGGACGCGCGCCACAAGGCGTATTTCTCGTGCCTGCAGGTGCGGCCTGGCTGTCGTGCAATTTCGACTGACACATGTGTGCCGATTTCGCGGCTGGCCGATTCAATCAGCGGCGCTCGGCGCATTCTTGATACGGCGAGCTTTCCCACCATGCTGCTGGGTCATGTGGGCGACGGCAATTTTCACGCGGTGGCGCTCATCAATGCCGATGATGCCAACGAAGTGGCCGAGGCCGAACGGCTCAATGACGAGATCGTGCGGCTTGCGCTTGCAATGGACGGCACCTGCACCGGCGAGCACGGCGTGGGGCTCCACAAGATCGGCTTTCTGGAAGAAGAGGCGGGCGATGATGCGCTCGATCTGATGCGGGCAATCAAGCGGGCGCTGGACCCGGACGACATCATGAATCCGGGGAAGATTTTTCGGGTGTGAGGGTCAACTGGGGGCGGGGGCGTCTCCCCAGCCCTCGGTTTTCAGACCAGGAACGCGCGCGAATTCGCGCAGGTTCTCCGAAACCAGCGTCAGCCCGCGAGCGCGGGCCTGGCCTGCGATCAGAACGTCAAACGGACCGATGGGCGTCCCGCGGGCCGCGAGCCATGCGCGGATTTCGCCTGAGTGACGCGCGTCGGCCGCGTCAAGCTCGAGAACCTCGAACTGAAGTGCATCGACCAGGGCCAGATTGCGGTCTCGCCGAGCGCTCTTGAAGGCTCCGAAATACAGTTCATGCATGACCACGACGCTGATGCCCACATCAGCTGGCGGACGTGAGCGAAGCTTCCGGGACACCCGGCCCGCGGGGTCATTCAGAAGCGCGATGACGGCGTTGGTGTCGAGCAGATATCGCATTGCTGCGGGCCCGAGGCTACTCGAAGAGCTGGTCCAGCTCTGGTCGGTCGGTGAGCGCGGGTTGTTCCAGTGCCGCCTGCCGGAAGTCGGCGTCCAGCGGCCCGGCGAGCGCGTCGAGCCAGGCCCAGTCGGGCGGGATGGGTTCAAGAACGATGGCCGCACCCTGGCGACGGATGCGCACCTCGGTACCCTCGATACGGAATTCCTTGGGCAGTCGCACGGCTTGCGAACGGCCTGACCAGAAGAGTTTGGCTGTTTCCACGGGTACTCCGGATACGAGGAAAGATATACCAAAAAGATATATTTATTAATGCAGGGCGTCAATCACCACAAGCGCTTGGCCGGAAATGCGGCGAGCGCAGGGTCAGCGGTGATGAGCGTGAGCCGTTCAAGCTCGGCTTGGGCGGCGAGCAGGCGGTCGAATGGGTCGCGGTGCGCCAGCCGGTAGGCGCCGGCCTGCTGTGCGTGGGCCCAGCTGACGGCCAGATGCGAGAACCCGTCGGCCGCGCACAGTTCACCGAAGCGATCGACTGCATCGGGCAGCCCCAGTTTGCCGAGCCGTTGTTTGGTGGCCAGTTCCCACGCGCTGGCCGCGCTGACCAGAATGTCGTTGGACTCGCGGCTGATCGCCTTCCGGGCGCCGTGGCTCAGCCGCGGATCATTGGTCCACCACCAGACGAGCACATGGGTGTCGAGCAGCAGGCGCATGGGTTATTCGGGCTCCCAGGCAGCGAGCTCGGCTTCGGGCAGCGGGTCGAAAAAGGCAGGCGAGACCTGACCACGCAGGCGGCCGGGTTGACGCGCGGATGGGTTGTCGGCGAGCGGAACAAGCCGCGCGCAGGGCTGACCGGACCGGGCGATGATGATTTCCTCGCCGGCCTCGACCCTTTCGAGGAGCCGGGACAAGTGGGTTTTGGCTTCGTGGACGTTCACGGTGGTGGGCATGGGACGGAGTCCTGGCAGAGTGCCCTGAGGCATCGAGTCGAGCAAGACTAGACTAGGCGCGTTAGCTAAGTCAAACGGTGTACGGAATGGGCGCCATGGGCGAGCCCCATGAAGAAGCTGCGCAGGCGATACGAAACCACCGTCCAGCCCCCGCGAGATCGCGCTTGATGCGCTAGCGCCGATACCGTTTAGGGACGAACGGTAGCGTGACCCGCTCCAGCAAGGGACGCTTGTCGCGCACCACCGCTCGAAGCAAAGCGTCCGCCGCCAAGCCCTTGCGTTCCACGAGCGCGAGCATGACCGCCTTGCCAAGTGTGGGCGAGATCGTGCCGCTCGTGACTTCACCCACCACGCGGTCAGAAGCATCCACCACTGCCGCGTGCGCACGAACCGGGATGCCCTCACTTGAGCTGAGCCCGATCAGCTGCCGTGGCGCCCCGTGCGCGAGCTCGGCCAGCACGCGCGCCGCCCCGGGAAAGCCGCCTGCTTTCGCGCCGCCTGCGCGTCGCGCCCGCGCGATCGCAAAGGCGAGCCCGGCCTCGATCGGACTGGTCGAGGGCGAGATGTCGTTGCCGTGCAGCGGAAGCCCCGCTTCCAGGCGCAGCGTGTCGCGAGCGCCCAGCCCCACAGGCTGGACCGCCGGGTCGGCTAGCAGACGCCGCGCCACCCCGGGCGCTGCATCAAGCGGCACCGAGATTTCGTAGCCGTCTTCGCCGGTGTAGCCCGAGCGTGTGGCAAAACAGGTGGCGCGATCGAGCGTGAGCTCGCAGGCCTGCATGAAGACCGGCGTCGCCGCACGGGGGTCGAGTGTTGCCAGCACGCGTTCCGCCGCCGGCCCCTGGAGCGCGAGCAGTGCCGCGTCGATCTCCTCGATCAGCAGCTCCGGGCACAACCCCCGGAGCCGCGCCAGGTCTGCACGGCGGTTGGAGGCGTTGACCACCATCCTGATCTCGGGACCTTCGACGGGATCCTGTCGAAGCACCAGCATCAGGTCGTCTTCGATTCCGCCCTGATCATTGAGCAGCAGTGAATAGCGTTGCTGCCCGGAGGGCCAGCCATCGCAGTCGATCGGGAGCGCACGCTCGATTGCCTGCGTGAGCGTGGCAAGCGAGCCGTCATGGGCACGCAGCCGCAGCTGCCCCATGTGAGAGACATCAAACAGACCCGCTGCGTGCCGGGTGTGGAGGTGCTCGGCCTTGAGTCCGGCCGGATACTGGATCGGCATGGCAAACCCGGCAAACGGACCCATGCGGGCGCCGAGTTCCCGGTGGAGCGCCCCGAGCGGCAGCTCAAGGATCTGGGAGGAAGCAGAGTCCGTCATCACGAAGCCGCTCACTGATAGTCGCCAGGCGGCGGGCAACTGCAGACCAGTTGCCGGTCGCCTGCCGCGTTGTCGATCCGCTTGACCGAGGGCCAGAACTTGGCGCCCCGGATCCACTCAAGCGGAAACGCCGCACGCTCGCGCGAATAGGGGTGGGTCCATTCACCCGCCAGTTCGGTGGCGGTGTGCGGCGCCTGCTTGAGGGGGTTGTCCAGTCGGTCAAACTCGCCCGAGGCGATTGCCTGCAACTCGCCGTGAATGGCAATCATGGCCTCGCAGAAGCGATCGAGCTCGGCCTTGGGTTCGGACTCGGTGGGTTCGATCATCAGCGTGTCCGCCACCGGAAACGAAAGCGTGGGCGCATGAAAGCCGTAGTCCATCAGACGCTTCGCAACGTCCTCTGCCGTGACGCCGTACTGCGCCTTCAGATGCCGCAGATCGAGGATGCATTCGTGTGCCACCCGGCCGTGTTCACCGGTGTAGAGCACCGGGAAACAGGGTGACAGCCGCGCGGCGATGTAATTCGCATTCAGGATCGCGACCTCGGTGGCTGCGCGAATGCCGCCTGCGCCCATCATCCGGATGTACATCCAGGAGATGGTGGTGATGAGCGCGCTCCCAAAAGGTGCTGCCGACACCGAGCCGGCCGATGGGTCTGCACTGACCGACCGGGCGCCCGCGGTGAACGGGTCTTCGGGCAGATGCGGAGCAAGATGCGCCGCCACCGCGATCGGACCCATGCCCGGCCCGCCGCCGCCATGCGGGATGCAGAAGGTCTTGTGCAGATTCATGTGACAGACATCGGCGCCGATGAGCGCGGGCTGGGTGAGCCCGGCCTGCGCGTTCAGGTTTGCTCCGTCCATGTAGACCTGACCGCCTGCCTCATGAACCCAGCCACAGACGTCGCGGATTGCCGCTTCGAACACGCCGTGTGTGGAAGGATAGGTGACCATCAGCGCACACAGTTTCTCGCGATGTGCGTCGATCTTCGCGCGCAGGTCCGCGGCGTCGATGTTGCCCTGCGCATCGCAGGCGACCACCACGATCTTCAGGCCCATCATCTGCGCAGTGGCGGGGTTGGTGCCGTGCGCCGATGAAGGGATCAGACAGACATCGCGCGCCTGCTCGCCCCGTGCGATCTGCCAGTTGCGGATGGCGAGAAGGCCTGCGTATTCGCCCTGCGCACCGGAATTGGGCTGAAACGAAACTGCTGCAAATCCGGTGATGGCGCAGAGCCATTGACCCAGCTGCGACAGCATGACCCGATAGCCCTCGGCCTGCCCGGGCGGCGCAAAGGGATGAAGATTGGCGAACTCGGGCCAGCTGACGGGCGCCATTTCCGCGGCGGCATTCAGCTTCATGGTGCAGGAGCCAAGCGGAATCATGGCGTGCACGAGCGACAGGTCACGGTTCTCGAGTCGCTTGAGATAGCGGACAAACTCGGTTTCGCTGTGATGACGGCTGAACACCGGATGGGTGAGGACCGCGTCGCGACGGCGAAGCGAATCGGGTACGGTTGCGGGCTCGATTTCGATGGTGGCGGCAAGCGCATCCAGCAAAGCGGGCTGGGGCCGGTCGCCGGTGAGCACATAGGCCAGATCAGCAACATCGGCGAGCGTGACGGTTTCATCGAGCGCGATGCCCAGGAGGCCTCGCGCACCTTCCGCGGCAAGGTCGCGCAGGTTGATGGCAAGCGCCTGGGCGCGGGCAAGCGCTGCGGCGTGCGCAGTTCCAGCGTCGAATGTGAGCGTATCGAACCAGTGATCGTAGACTGGGCGAAGCCCCGCGGGGGCCACCAGTTGCGCAAGCAACCGCCCCATGGCGTTCACGCGAAGCGCAATTCGCAACAGCCCCTGAGGCCCATGCCAGACGGCATAGAAGCCCGCCATATTGGCAAGCAGGGCCTGTGCGGTGCAGACATTGCTGGTCGCCTTGTCGCGCCGGATATGTTGTTCGCGTGTCTGGAGCGCCATCCGCAACGCGGGTTTGCCAGCCGCATCGTGCGACACGCCAATGATGCGGCCGGGCATCATCCGGACGAGTGATTCGCGAACCGCCATGAATGCCGCGTGCGGTCCGCCATAACCCAGCGGCACACCGAAGCGCTGTGCCGAGCCGATTGCAATATCGGCGCCCAGCGAACCGGGCGAGCGAACCACGAGGCTCGCAAGCGGGTCGCAACCGATGGTCACGAGCGCGCCCCGGGCATGAAGCGTATCGATGACCGGTGTCCAGTCGCAAAGCCGCCCACGTGTATCGGGCAACTGCAGATGGGCGCCGAAAAATTCGCGATCGCAGGCACCGGGCACGGAGGCGTCGGTCAGTTCAAGCTCCCAGCCCAGCCAGCGTGCGCGGGTGCGCAGCACCGCGACGACCTGCGGGTGTGTCCCGATATCGACCAGATAGCGGTTCGATGCGGCTTTCGACCCTCGCCGTGCAATTGCCATCGCTTCCGCGGCGGCGGTCGCTTCATCGAGGAGTGATGCATTGGCGATCGGCAGGCCGGTGAGGTCGATCACCATCTGCTGAAAGTTGAGGAGAGCCTCGAGCCGGCCCTGCGCAATCTCGGCCTGATAAGGGGTATAGGCGGTATACCAGCCCGGATTTTCCAGTACGTTTCGCCGGATGGGTTCAGGCGTGAGGGTGCCGTGATAGCCGGCGCCAATGTAGCTCCGCCACACCTGGTTGCGCGCGGCAATGGCGCGCAGTTCGGCGAGCGCAGCGGTGTCCGATGCGGGCTCGGGCAGCGCAAGCGGGGTGCGGAGACGAATGGATTCCGGCACCGTTGCGTCGATCAGCGCGTCACGCGTGGTGAGGCCAAGCGCTTCCAGCATGGCGCGTTCGTCCTCGCCTGCCGGCCCGATATGGCGCGCATGGAAAGCGTCGTCGCCGGTGAGCGAGGCGAGGCCGCGGCCGATGGTTTCGTGAAGGCTCATTCCTTACCCTCCGCTCAGGGCGCGCCGGGGCCAGCGAGATAGGCCTCGGCCGAGAGCAGGGAATCGATCTGCGAGGCGTTGGCAGGCCGCACCCGGATCAGCCAACCCGCATCGTAGGGCGAACTGTTGACGCTTTGCGGCGTATCGGCGAGCGCGCTGTTCACCTCGACCACTTCGCCATCAATGGGCGCGTAGACGTCAGAAGCGGCCTTGGTGGATTCCACCACCGCGAAGGCTTCGCCCCGGTTGAGGCCGCGACCGATCGCCGGCAACTCGACATAGACAAGCTCACCGAGTTGATCCTGCGCATGGGCCGTGATGCCGATCGTGACGCAGCCGTCCGCGTCGGTGCGGACCCATTCGTGCGAGTCGGTGTAGCGAAGTGAGGCGGGCGTGTCCAAGGCAAGGGCTCCTGACGGGCATCCCTGGGGGATGCGGGTTGGGGGAGCCCCCTCTGTCCGTTTGCCTGAGACATTCAGCGCAGATACCGGCCGAGGGCAGGTTGACCCAGACCATGTGCTGCGCGTGTTTCCTTCGGCGAACCGGATCGCTGCGCCTTTGCGAACAGCGCCGGTTTCTCTCCAGAGTGCCTGACCCGAAGCAGTCCTTTTGCCTGAGAGTTTTCGGGGCGATACACCTTCGGCGTCGGTGCTGCGCCAATTGCAGACTGACGCTGCATTCAGCACAGAACCGCTCTCTCCCGCAACGGGTCATCAAGCGGAGTTGAGCGTGCCGAAAAGTGCAGGATGTGTCAAACGGCAAAGTGGTCCGGACCGTCCGCGGCGGTGGTGAATTTCCCGAGCCTCGAGCCGGGTGTCGACCGGACGATGCTGCCGAACATCGAGCGGCAGGTTCGCACGAATGGGTTCGCCGATCCGGTGTAGCGGAGTTCGGTTGGCGTTTCCAGGGCGCGGGCTCCTGCGGGGTGTCTGGCTGGGATGCGGGCGGTGTAACACGATCCGCTGGATGCATGCGGCCGGCGAACGGTGGTGCGCTTTATCGTCGCTCGCCTGGCCATGCGATCAGCGCAATGCCGGCAAGTGCGCATCCGAGTGCGGCAAGCTGGCTGAAGCCAATGGTCTCGCCCAGCACCGAGGCTGCGACCGCAGTGGCCGCAATCGGCAGCGCCACTGTAAACACACCACTGTGCGATGCCGGCACGCGCTCGAGCCCCGACAACCAGAGCCAGGTCGAGATCATGCTTGCCGAAAGCGAATAGAAAACAAGCAGCGCCCAGATTGGCGCGCTGATCTGCGTGAAGTCGAAGTGAAGCGCCTGCCACAGCCCGAGCGGCGTCATCAGTGCAAGCCCGATCAGATTGATCAATGCCGAAATTCGGCGGGGCGAGAGGCTTTCGGTCAGGCGCTTGCCCAGGATCACATATACCGCTTCGCAGGCGGCCGCCCCAAGAATCAGCAGGTTGCCGATGATGCTCGCCGAACTGTTCGCGTCGGGTCTCCCGAGTGATAGCAACGCGATACCCGCTGCTGCGAGGGCCGTTGCGGCCCACACGCGTGCACTGGCGCGCTCGCGCAGGAACAGCCACGAGAACACCGCAACGAGCGGTGGCAGTGCCGCCATCACCACACCGGCTGCGGCCGCCGAGGTCAGCGCGACGCCGCTCAGCATCAGGATCGAGAACAGAAAGTTTCCGAACAACGACTGCATGAAAAGCGTACGCCAGACCGGCGCCGAGGGCGGCACCTCGTCCGGGGCGCGCCGCAGCCACGGAATCATGACGATCGCCGCAATCGCAAAGCGCAGCCACGCCAGCAAGAACACCGGAAACGCGCCCGAGAGCGGCTTGGAAAGCGCCGTGTAAGCGCCGACCAGTGCCATGCCGGAAAAGAGCAGCAGGTAACCGGCGGTGCGGGGAGCAGTGGTGGATGGCGGCACGGTGAAATGCGTGGCATGAGCGGCAAGGACTCACCGCTATACTTGTATAGCAATTTCCTCAGGGACGCGTCATTATGCTCGCCATTCGCTTGCCCGAAGACATCGAATCCCGCTTGAGCGCGCTTGCGGCCGAGACCGGCCGGACCAAGACCAGCCTGGCGCGTGAGGCAATCCTCGAGTACATCGACGATCTTGAAGATCTGTACCTGGCCGAAGCGCGGGCCCGGCGCAATCGCAAGACGATTCCTCTCGAGCAGATCGAGCGCTCCCTTGGCCTGGCAGATTGAATTCGACCCTGATGCGGCCAGGGAACTGCGCAAGCTTGATCGGCCGGTTCAGATCCGTATCGTCGGCTTTCTGCGGCAGCGCGTGGCGGTGCTTGATGATCCGAGGCAGATTGGCGAGGCGCTCGCTGGCGCGCGGCTTGGCAGCTACTGGAAATACCGCGTTGGCGACTGGCGGATCATTTGCGACTTGCAGGATCACCGGATCATTGTGAGAGTGCTGCGGATCGGGTATCGCGGTGGGGTCTGTCGCTGATGGCCAATGGCCAGCGGCGTGTGTGGGCTGGGCACGGCGTTCAGCGTCAATCGAGCACGGCGCGCACCCGTGCCAAGACCTCGTCGACAATGTCTACTGGAGCTTTTTCCTTGAAGAGCGCCCGACGGGCGCGGAAATCGACCGTGCGGGGCTGATGGCACATGACGACGCCCTGAGTTTCGGTGCCTGATGCGATCAGGGGAACGGCGAAACCATGCTCGCGGCCAGCCTGCGCGCCCTGGGTGATTGGGCAGACCCAGACGACGCCCGCGAGGCGGTTGAATTCCAGCGGCGAGATCGCGAGCACTGGGCGCTGTCCCTGCTGTTCGCGCCCTCGAACCGGGTTGAGATCGATCAGAAAAATGTCGCCCCGTTCGGCGACGCCGTGTTTCACAGCAGTTCCTCGCCAACCGGTCCGTCCTTGAGCCACTGGCTGTCGGCACGAGACGGCGCCAGCCTGCGTGCGTCGCTTTTTGCGAGCAATTCGGACAGGCTGTACTTGGGCCTGGCGCGTGGCTCGACGATCAGCCGGCCACCCCGGTATTCGATTTCCACCTGGGAGCCTGCGCGCAGGCCCGCCTGTTCGAGAAGTGCCTTGGGGATGGTCATGACAACCGATCCGCCGAGGGTTCGAAGCGTTGCAATTGCCATATCGGAGCTCCCTTATGAGTTAAACAATTGTATAACATTGACATGCAACGTAGAGCTGGTGGCAGACCCTCCGGAAGTTGGCCACCGTTCGCCGATTGTCCGCTCGTCCGGCATGGCGGCGGACTGACCGTTCGACCCATCGGGCTAGAATCCGAAAATGAACACCCTTGTTGATTCAGCCATCCGGCACGCCGACTTTCGCGCCGCACCCGACGCCGACCGCATGCGCGAAGTGGTCGAGCGACTGCGCGGCGTCTTGCCCGCGCATTCGGTGCTGCACCGCGATGAGGACAAGCGCCCCTATGAGTGCGATGCGCTGTCGGCGTTCAGGCAGATGCCCATGGCGGTGGTGCTGCCCGATACCGAGGCGCAGGTGATTGCGGTGCTGAAGGCGTGCCGCGATCTCGATGTGCCGGTGGTGGCGCGGGGCGCGGGGACCAGCCTGTCGGGCGGATCGATGCCGCATGCGTCGGGCGTGGTGCTGTCGCTTGCGCGCTTCAACCGCATTCTTGAGCTCGATCCGTATTCACGCACCGCACGCGTGCAGCCGGGCGTTCGCAACCTCGCCATCTCCGAGGCGGCTGCGCCGCACGCGCTCTACTACGCACCGGACCCGTCTTCGCAGATCGCATGCTCCATCGGCGGCAATATCGCTGAAAACTCCGGCGGCGTGCACTGCCTGAAGTACGGCCTTACGGTGCACAACGTGTTGCGGTTGCGCGCGATCACCATCGAGGGCGAGGTGCTCGAGATCGGCAACGCCGCACTCGATTCCCCCGGTCTTGATCTGCTCGCGCTCCTCATCGGGTCCGAAGGCATGCTTGCGGTGGTCACCGAAATCACCGTAAAGCTTTTGCCAAAGCCGCAGCTCGCGCGTGCGGTACTGGCATCGTTTGATGACATCGTGAAAGCCGGTGACGCGGTTGCAGCCATCATTGCCGAGGGCATCATCCCGGCCGGCATGGAGATGATGGACCGCAAGACCACAGCGGCGGTTGAACCCTTTGTGCGTGCGGGCTATGACCTTCAAGCCGAAGCGATCCTCATCGTGGAATCGGATGGCACGCCCGAAGAGGTTGAAGAAGAAATCGCCCGGATCGATGCGGTGCTCAGGCGTTGTGGATGCACCGCACAGCGTGTCTCGCAGAACGAGACCGAGCGGCTTGCTTTCTGGTCGGGCCGCAAGAACGCGTTTCCGGCCGCCGGGCGCATCTCGCCCGACTACTACTGCATGGACGGCACGATTCCGCGCAAGATGCTGGGCCGCATGCTGCAGGCAATCGCCGCCATGGAGCGCAAGTACGACCTGGGCTGCATGAACGTCTTTCACGCCGGTGACGGCAACCTGCATCCCCTGATCCTGTTTGATGCGAATGACGCCGACAGCTGGCGCCGCGCCGAGCTCTTCGGCGCCGAGATCCTCGAGCTCTGTGTCGAGTACGGTGGCACAGTCACTGGCGAACACGGCATCGGGGTCGAGAAGCTGTCGTCGATGTGCGTGCAGTTCTCGCCCGAGGAGCTGAAGAGCTTCTTCGCGGTCAAGGCTGCGTTCGATCCGCAGGGGCTGCTCAATCCCGGCAAGGGCGTTCCCACCCTCGCGCGCTGCGCCGAGTACGGCAAGATGCATGTGCATCGCGGACAGCTGCCGTTCGTCGATCTGCCGCGGTTCTGAGGCGAGACGATTGATGACTGATCCCGTCGCGGCGTCGCCGACAGCATCGGTGGGCAGTGCGCATGCGGAAGTGCTGCACGACATCCGTTCGAAAATCCTGCGTGCTGCGGCCGACCGCATGCCACTTCGCCTTCGGGGCGGCGGCAGCAAGGATTTTCTCGGTCAAGGCTTTGCAGGCGAGCTGCTCGACACCCGGCCGCTTGCCGGCATCCTCAGTTATGAGCCCACCGAACTGGTGATCACAGCACTTGCCGGCACCCCGCTCGCCCAGATCGAAGCGGTGCTGGCCGAGCGCGGCCAGATGCTCGCTTTCGAGCCGCCGTCATTTGCCGGTGCCGCCACGGTTGGCGGCGTCGTCGCTGCGGGCCTTTCCGGTCCGCGTCGGGCAAGCGTCGGATCGGTCCGCGATTTCGTGCTGGGCCTGGGATGTATGGACGCCCAGGGCCGCGAGCTGCAGTTTGGCGGGCAGGTGATGAAGAACGTGGCGGGCTACGATGTCTCGCGGCTGATGTGTGGCGCGATGGGCATTCTGGGTCTGATCACGCAGGTTTCACTCAAGGTGTTGCCACGGCCCGCGGCCGAAGCCAGCATCATGTTCGATTGCGAAGCCGCCGAGGCGCTGCAGCTCCTCAACACCTGGGGCGGGCAGCCGCTGCCCATCTCGGGCAGCGTCCATGGCGCGGGTTCGCTTGTGGTCCGGTTTTCGGGTGCGCGTGCTGCGGTGGAAGCTGCGCTCGGCCGCATGATGCGCGATCATGCCGCGCGGCACATTCCCGAGGCGGCTGCGGTGCAGCTCTGGGCAGATCTTCGCGAGCACCGCGCAGCCTTTTTCGCGGATGCCGGGCGTGCGCTCTGGCGACTGTCGCTCCCTTCCACCGCGGCGCTCGGCCCACTGCCCGGCGAGCAATGCATCGAGTGGGGCGGCGCGCTGCGTTGGCTGGTATCCGATGCCGACCCAGCGGTGATCCGCCAGGCCGCATCGGCAGCAGGCGGCAGCGCCATGCTGTTTCGTGGCGGCGATCGCGGGGCCGGCGTGTTCCATCCGCTGCCCGCGCCGCTTCTCGCGCTCCACCGGCGATTGAAGCAGCAATTCGATGCGCCGGGCATTTTCAATCCTGGCCGGATGTATACGGATCTCTGACGCATGGAAACCCATCTTGCCGACTGGTTGAAGGGCACGCGTGACGGCGACGAGGCCGAGGCGATTCTGCGCAAGTGCGTGCACTGCGGCTTTTGCACCGCTACCTGTCCCACCTATCAACTGCTGGGCGACGAACTCGATGGTCCGCGTGGCCGCATCTATCTGATCAAGTCGGTGGTGGAGGGTGAGACGCCCACCGCGTCCACCATGGAACACCTTGACCGGTGCCTCACCTGTCGCAACTGCGAAAGCACCTGTCCGTCCGGGGTCGATTACGGCCATCTGGTTGATATTGGCCGCAAGCTGGTCGAGCAGCAGGTTGAGCGGCCTGCCTCGCAACGTTTCATGCGTACCCTGTTGCGGGAAACGCTCACGCGACGCTGGTTGTTTGATCCGGCCATGCGGGTGGGGCAGGCGGTGCGGCCGCTTCTGCCCGAGGCGCTCAAGGCCAAGGTGCCCGAGCGTCGCGATCCCGGGCCGTTGCCGGCGCGCGCACATGCGCGGAAAGTCATTCTGCTCGATGGCTGCGTCCAGCCCGCGATGATGCCGTCCATCGATGCGGCAACCGATCGCGTGCTCGATCGACTGGGTGTGCAGGCCGTGCGGCCGGCCGGCTCGGGCTGCTGTGGCGCGATCCGTCATCATCTGAATGATCAGTCGGGTGCCCGGCAGGATGCGCGTCGCAATATTGCCGCCTGGTGGCCGCTGATCGAGGCGGGGGCCGAGGCGATTCTCATCAATGCATCGGGATGCGGTGCCATGGTGAAAGACTACGCACACCTGCTGGCCGATGACCCCGAGTGGGCGCCGCGCGCGCAGCGCGTGGTCGGGCTCACGCGCGATCTCGCCGAATGGCTGCCCGCCGCGCTCGATGAGGCGATTGCAGGCGGTCGGCTGCGGGCAGCGTCTGCGCAGCGCGTCGTCTTTCATCCGCCATGCACGCTGCAGCACGGGCAGAAGGTTCGCGGCGTGGTCGAAGCCTTGTTGTCCCGAATCGGCGCCACCGTGCTGCCCGTGGGCGAGTCGCACCTGTGTTGCGGATCGGCAGGCACGTACTCGGTGCTGCAACCCGAGCTGTCAACCCAGCTGCGTGAACGCAAGCTCGGCAATCTGTCGGCCGGCAAACCGGATCTGATCCTGTCGGCCAACATCGGCTGCATCACCCACTTGCAGGCTGGCACCGGCACAAGCGTTCGCCACTGGATCGAGTGGCTGGATGAACAGATGGCCGAGGCCTGAGGCCAGCCGGCGCTGCGCTGCATAAAAAAGCGCCGCATGAAAAAAGGGCGGGAACACCCGCCCTTTTTTTCGATCAGAGACCGCGCTTACTCGACGGCCTTCACCATGTCTTCGACCACCTTCTTGGCGTCGCCGAACACCATCATCGTGCGGTCCATGTAGAAGAGCTCGTTGTCCAGACCTGCATAACCGGAAGCCATGGAGCGTTTGTTCACGATGACCTGCCGTGCCTTGTAGGCCTCGAGAATGGGCATGCCCGCGATCGGCGACTTGGGATCCTTGGCAGCCGGGTTCACCACGTCGTTCGCGCCCAGCACCAGCACCACGTCGGTGTCACCGAATTCGGAGTTGATGTCCTCCATTTCGAACACCTGGTCGTAGGGCACCTCGGCTTCGGCGAGCAGCACATTCATGTGGCCGGGCATGCGTCCGGCCACCGGGTGAATGGCGTATTTCACCGAGACGCCGCGCGCGATCAGCTTGTCGGTGAGCTCCTTGAGCGGATGCTGTGCACGTGCCACCGCCAGACCATAACCGGGCACGATGATCACGCTCTCGGCATTCGACATGAGGAAGGCTGCATCATCGGGCGAGCCCGACTTCACCGGACGCGCAGCTTGCGGACCGCCCGCGGCTGCTGTGGCCTCGCCGCCGAAACCGCCCAGGATCACGTTGAAGAACGACCGGTTCATCGCCTTGCACATGATGTAGGACAGGATTGCGCCCGACGAGCCCACCAGCGAGCCTGCGATGATCAGCATGGAGTTGTTGAGCGAGAACCCGATGCCGGCAGCCGCCCAGCCCGAGTAGCTGTTCAGCATCGACACCACGACCGGCATGTCGGCGCCACCAATCGGGATGATGATGAGAACGCCCAGCACGAAGGCGATGGCGGTCATCAGCACGAAAGGCGTCCAGTCCTGCGTGACCGCGAACCAGATGCCAAAGCCCAGCATGGCAATGCCAAGCACGAGGTTCAGCATGTGCTGACCGCCGAACACCACCGGCGCGCCCTGGAACAGGCGGAACTTGTAGGCGCCTGAGAGCTTGCCGAAGGCGATCACCGAGCCCGAGAAGGTGATGGCGCCCACGAAGGTGCCGATGAAGAGCTCGATCCGGTTGGCCGTGGGGATGGGCTCGCCCTTGGCAACAATGTTGAATGCCCAGGGCTCGGCGACCGCGGCGACCGCGATGAACACCGCTGCGAGGCCGATCATGCTGTGCATGAAGGCGACCAGCTCGGGCATCTTGGTCATTTCAACGCGCTTGGCCATCAGCGTGCCGATGGCGCCGCCCACCACCAGACCGGCCAGCACCCAGCCCATGCCAGCGGTGGCGATTTCAGGCCGCAGTTTGTAGATGAGCGCCACGGTGGTGAAAGCGGCGATGGCCATGCCGACCATGCCGAAGGTGTTGCCGATTCGTGAGGTGGACGGGTGCGACAGACCCTTCAACGCCTGGATGAAAAACACCGAGGCGATCAGGTACAACAGGACGACGACATTCATGCTCATGGTGTCGCCCCTTTCAGTGCTTGGCAGAGCCGGACTTGGGCTCTTTCTTTTTGAACATCTCGAGCATCCGTCGCGTGACCAGGAAGCCGCCGAACACGTTGACCGCAGCCAGCGCCACGGCCAGCACGCCCATGGCCTTGCCCAGCCCGGTTTCGGTGAGCGCAGCCGCCAGCATGGCGCCCACGATGATGATGGCCGATACCGCATTGGTGACCGCCATCAGCGGGGTGTGCAGCGCGGGGGTGACATTCCAGACCACGTGGTAGCCGACATAGATGGCCAGCACGAAAATGATCAGGTTGATCACGAAGGGGTTGATCGCTTCCATGCTGTCAGCTCCGCAGAACCTGGCCGTCGTGCGTGACCAGGCAGGCTTTCACGATGTCGTCTTCGAGGTTGACGGTGAACTTGCCGTCCTTGTCGAACACGAGCTTCAGAAAATCGATGACGTTGCGCGCGTAGAGCGCCGAGGAATCGGCCGGTACGGTGGCAGGCAGATTGGGCTGTCCGATGAGGGTCACGCCATGCTTGACCACCCAGCGGCCGAGCTCGCTGATGGCGCAATTGCCGCCCTGTTCGACCGCCATGTCGAGGACCACCGACCCGGGCTTCATCGAGCGCACCATCTCTTCGGTCACCAGCACCGGTGCCTTGCGACCCGGTATCAGTGCCGTGGTGATCACGATGTCGGCCTGCTTCATGCGATCGGCCACGGCTTGCGCCTGGCGCTTCATCCAGCTCTCGGGCATGGGGCGCGCATAGCCGCCCACGCCCTTGGCGATTTCGCGCTCTTCATCGGTTTCATAGGGCACGTCGACGAACTTGGCACCCAGTGACTCGATCTGCTCCTTGACTGCCGGGCGGACGTCCGAGGCCTCGACCACGGCGCCCAGCCGCTTGGCGGTGGCAATCGCCTGAAGACCCGCCACGCCTGCCCCGAGAATCAGTACGCGCGCAGCTTTGACAGTGCCCGCTGCGGTCATGAGCATCGGCATCATGCGGCCATAGGCGCTGGCTGCGAGCAGCACGGCCTTGTAGCCGGCGATGTTGGCCTGGGACGACAGCACGTCCATGCTCTGCGCCCGCGTGGTGCGCGGCGCGGCCTCGAGTGCGAACGCGGTGAGACCGGCCTGTGCCAGTGCCTGCAGCCCCTCGCGATCGAACGGGTTGAGCATGCCCACCAGCACGGCGCCAGGCGTCATTTTCGCGAGTTCGGCCGCCTGCGGCGCACGAACCTTCAGCACCATCTCGGCGGCGAGCGCTTCGTCAGCGCCGACCAGCGTTGCGCCTGCCGCTTCCAGTGCGGCATCAATCTGGCTGGCCGCGGTGCCGGCGCCGCGTTCGACCAGCACCTGATGACCGGAACCTGCCAGTTTCTTGATCGTTTCTGCTGTGGCCGCGACCCGCGTCTCGCCGTCGCGGGTTTCGGCAGGGATGCCGATTCGCATGCGTACTCCCTGGGAAGATTGTTGCGGGCGAGGGCTGCCCGCGCCAGACAAAACGGCGGAGTCTACACGCGGCGGCCCGCGGCCCGCCGGGGCGCCGGGGTAAAATCTGTGGTCTTTGGCCACGCTTCATTCCCGAGCCATGTCCGTCTGGAAACCAAGCGTCACGGTGGCTGCCGTGATCGAACATCAGGGGCGTTTTCTCGTCATCGAGGAGAAAACGGTGGCGGGTGTGCGTCTCAACCAGCCGGCGGGTCATCTCGATCCGGGTGAAACGCTGGTTCGCGCCGTGGTGCGCGAGGCGCTCGAGGAAACCGCCCATCATGTCGAGGTGGTGTCGGGGATTGGCGTCTACCTCGCCCGGTTCGTTCACGAATCAAGCGGCACCGATGTCACCTACCTGCGCTTTGCCTTCGCCTGTCGTCTGTCCGATCGGCCAGGCGGTGCCCGCGAGGCCGGTCGCAGTCTCGACCAGGGCATTCTCGCGACCCACTGGCTGAGCGCCGACGAACTTCGCGCGCGGCTTCCCGAGCATCGCAGTCCGCTGGTCATGCAGGTGGTCGATGACTATCTGGCCGGTCAGCGCTTCAATCCCGAGGTGCTGCGCGCCGATGCAAGCTTTGCCGGGCTGCCGCTTGTGCCGCAGCAGATCGGATGAGCGCAGTCGTGCACGAGCGCCATACCGCGCTGGTCGAGGCGCAGCCCGGCGAGCGTGTGGTCGTGGGATTGTCGGGTGGCGTCGACTCTGCGGTCACGGCCTGGCTTCTCAAGGAGCGCGGCTGCGAGGTGATCGGTCTTTTCATGAAGAACTGGGAAGACGACGACAACGACGAATACTGTTCCAGCCGGCAGGACTGGATCGATGCAGCGAGCGTCGCCGATGTCATCGGCATCGACATCGAGGCGGTGAATTTCGCTGGCGAATATCGTGATCGGGTGTTTGCCGCCTTCCTCGCCGAATACCGCGCCGGACGCACGCCCAACCCGGATGTGCTCTGCAACGCGGAAATCAAGTTCAAGGCCTTTCTCGACCACGCCATGCGGCTGGGCGCCGAGCGCATTGCCACCGGGCACTATGCGCGGGTGCGGCGGGTCGAGCAGTCGGGCGCCTCGCCGCGATTTGAACTGCTGCGGGGTCTGGACGCCGGCAAGGATCAGAGCTACTTCCTGCACCGGCTGAGTCAGGAGCAGTTGTCGCGCGCGCTCTTTCCGGTGGGTGCGCTCGCCAAGCGCGAGGTGCGAGAGATCGCGGCGCGGCTTGGTCTGCCCAACGCCACCAAGAAAGATTCAACCGGCATCTGCTTTATCGGCGAGCGGCCGTTTCGCGAGTTCCTGAATCGTTATTTGCCCACCGAGCCAGGGCCGATCGTGGATGATCACGGGCGGCGGATTGGCGAGCACGTGGGGCTTGCGTTCTACACGCTGGGTCAGCGCAAGGGCATCGGCATCGGCGGGGCGCGCGGCGGGTCGGGTGAGCCCTGGTTTGTGGCGGCCAAGCGGCGGGAGAGCAATACCCTGGTAGTGGTGCAGGGCCACGATCACCCGCTCCTCTGCAGCCGGTGGTTGCGTGCCACCGATGCGCACTGGATCTCGGGCGGGGCGCCCGATCTCGCGGCCGCCTATGGCGCGAAGACCCGTTATCGTCAGGCTGATTCTCCTTGTGCGCTCGCCGTGCCCGATGCCGCCACAACCGCTGGTGCGCCTCGCCTCGGCGGAGGCGCCGACGGCGTGGCAACCGGGGTACCTGCTCCTGCCGGTGAGGTCGCCTTCTGCCTCCGCTTTGAGGCGCCGCAATGGGCGGTCACGCCGGGTCAAAGTGCGGTGCTCTACGACGGCGAAGTCTGTCTGGGGGGCGGGGTGATCGACTCGTTTCACTGACTCGCAAACTGTCGCGAAAAGTTGACGATTCCGGTCCAGCGTTCATAATCAGGATCTTCCCCGCTGCGGAGTGATCACGACGTGACTGCCTGGTTGCCGGGCCCCTGGGTGCTCGATCTGGTGATCGCCGGGCTGCTGATCGAGTGGGCCGGCCTGTGGTGGCTGCACCGCGCGCGTGGCCTCGGGCCATCGCCCGCCGACCTCGCGCCGGGTCTGGGCGCAGGCATGGCACTCATGCTGCTGTGTCGCCTCAATCTGCATGGCCCGCTTGAACCAGCCACACTCGCGCTGCTCGCGATCTCCGGTGTTCTTCACGTGCTCGATCTGGTCCGGCGCTGGCCGCGCCCGATCGCCCCGTTTCCTGCTCAGGCGCCGCAATGACCCGCTCTCGTCCGGTGTTTCCGTTTACCGCGCTGGTGGGCCAGCGCGAGATGCAGCGCGGCCTGCTGATCGCCGCAATTGATCCGCTGGTGGGCGGCGTGCTGATTCTGGGCGACCGCGGCACCGGCAAATCCACTGCGGTTCGGGCGCTTGCTGCCGTGCTGCCGCCGATCCGTGCGGTGGCATGCGCTTACCGCTGCGAGCCGCGCGCCACGGCCGGGCTGTGCGAGCGCTGCACCGGAAAGTCGCGGGCCCGTCCGGCTGCCCTGGAGGTGCCCGTGCCGGTGGTTGACCTGCCACTGGGGGCCACCGAAGACCGCATCCTGGGTGCACTGGATCTCGAGCGGCTGATGGTCTCCGGCGAGAAGGTCTATGAACCCGGTTTGCTCGCGCGCGCGAACCGGGGGTTTCTGTATATCGACGAGGTGAATCTGCTGGAGGACCACCTGGTCGATCTGCTCATTGATGTCGCGGCCTCCGGAGAAAACCGGATCGAGCGCGAAAGCCTGAGCGTTGTTCATCCGGCCCGCTTTGTCCTGGTGGGAAGCGGTAATCCCGAGGAGGGTGAGCTTCGGCCGCAGTTGCTCGACCGGTTCGGGCTTGCGGTTGAAGTGCGAACGCCCCAGGACCTCGATCAGCGGGTGGACGTTGTGCGGCGGCGAGAGGCGTTCGAACGAGATCCCGAGGCGTTCTGTGCCAACCATCAAGGCGCGGAGGCGGCGCTGCGCGCGCAGCTGGTCGCGGCCCGGCGTGCGCTGGATCGCATTGTCTTTGACGACGTGCTCCTCAGGCAGGCGGCGGCGCTCTGTCAGCAACTGGGCACCGATGGCTTGCGCGGCGAGCTTGCGCTCATGCGGGCAGCCAAGGCAGCGGCTGCGCTCGACGGGCGTCGGGCGGTGGCGCGTGAACATCTGATCGAGGTTGCGCCCATGGCGCTTCGCCATCGCCTGCGGCGCGATCCGCTCGACGAAACCGATTCGTCGGCGCGGGTGGCGCGGGCCATTGAGCAGGTGCTGGGCGCGACCGCTCCCTAGGCGGCGCCTCCGGTGGTTCAGTGATGAGCGGTCCCGCCGTGCCGCGCACGCCGCCCGCGAAGGGCCAGACGCCGATCGACCCCGTTGACGACGCGCTGCGCGCGCTCGAGCTCTTCTCGCGCGCGCCCTTGAACTTTGGCGGATTGCATCTGCGTGGCTGGCATGGGCCAAGGCGGCACGCCCTTCTCGGTTGGCTGCGCCGGGCGTGTGAAAGCGCAGCCCGCGGGCAGTTGGCGGGCTGGCATGCGCTGCCGCATCACACCGACCCTGATCAGCTTGAGACCGGTACCGACCTGGCCGAGAGCCTGCGCCTCGGGCGTCCCGTGGCGCGGCCCGGACTCCTTGCGCGGTTTGCCGGCGGCGTGGTGGTGCTGCAACGCGCGGAGCGGGTCTCGCCTGGGCTCGCGGCGCGCCTGGCGGCCGCGCTCGATGCCCGGCAAATTGCGTTGATTTTGCTGGACGAGTCCTTGCCTGACGAAGAGGGGCCGCCCGCGGTGCTGCTTGATCGGCTCGCGCTGTCGCTTGACATGCGTGATGAGTCGCCGTGGCGAAGCCTCGATGCGCTGGCTGAACTTGCGCGCGCCCCGCGGGGTGCAGCCCGGCGGCTGGCAGCCGTTCGGCCGGTGGCGCCCGCCCCGAGTGGGGAGCGCGGGTTGCTCGAGTTGTGCCGCGCCGCGATGCTGTTCGGCATTGATTCAATGCGCCGGGTCGAGCAGGCCTCGATGCTTGCCCGGATGAGTGCGGCCGAAGCCAGGCGGGCGCCCGCGGCAGGTGAGGCGGCAGGTGAGGCGGCCAGCGATACGCTCGAGCCGCGCGACAGCGACCTCGCGCTCGCCATCCGGCAGGTGCTGCTGCCCCGGGCGCGGGTGATGCCGATGATGGCGGAGCCTGACGAAGAGCGCGCGCCCGAGCAGCCTGAGCCGCCAGCCCGGCCCGACCCCCCTGATTCACCCGATTCGCCCAGCGAGCCCGATCCACCAGAAACACCCTCGGACCCTGGGCCGCAGCATGCCGAGTCGCCCGCTGATCCGACCGATCCCGATCCGACGTCGCTTCCCGACGGCGCGTCTGAACGGCTGGTCGAGGCTGCGCTCTCTGCGTTGCCGCCTGGCTTGCTCGCCATGATCGCTTCCCAGATCGGCGCACGCGCCGCGGCTGCGCGCGGCGCCGGCAGCGGTCGCGAGTCCGCCAAGGGGCGCGGCCGCGCCCGCTCGGTGGGCGCCCGCCGTGGCCGTCCGCGCGGGCAGGAACGGGTGCATTTGCTCGCCACCCTTCGCGCTGCGCTTCCCTGGCAGCGTTTGCGGCAAGCGTCCACGCAAAGGGCTGATGCGGCGGGCGCCGGGCCTCGCGCGCCTGCCAGCAGGCCGGCCGCGCGCCAGCCAGTCCGGTTTCATCCGGATGACCTTCATGTGCACCGCGAGCGAAAGCGGCGCGGCAGCACCACGGTGTTCGTCGTTGACGCATCGGGTTCCACGGCGCTGCAGCGACTCGCCGAGGCCAAGGGCGCGGTGGAGCTGCTGCTCGCCGACTGCTATGTCCGTCGCGATCGCGTCGCGCTGGTCTCGTTCCGGGGCGCGGGGGCGGAGCTGCTCCTGCCTCCCACGCGCTCGCTGGTGGCCGCGCGGCGCGCACTCACCGCGCTTCCCGGTGGTGGTGGGAGCCCGATCGCAGCCGGGTTCGAACTGGCCGCGCGCGTGGCTGCGCAACTCGACCGCTCGGGTGACGACGTGACCGTGGTGGTGCTGACCGATGGCCGTGCCAATCTCTCTCGCGACGGTCTTCCTGGGCGTGAACGCGCCGCCGATGAGGCACGACGCGTGGCGCGCGAACTCGCGCCCCTGGCGACCCATCGGGTGCTGATCGATACCTCGGTCCGCCCCGAGCCTGCCGCGCAGGCACTTGCGGTGGCGCTCGCTGCGCGCTATGTCCCGATGCCGTTTGCGCGAGCCCGGGCAATCAGGGATTCGATCGCTGCCGCCACCCGCTGAGGTGCTGCTTCGGGAAGCATGTGGCCGCCCCGCATCCGTTCGATCGCGGCGCCCGGCAGTCGATCGGCAAGAATCGGCATCAGTGCCTTGACGGGAATCCACGGGTCGTCGTCGGCGACCAGAAACCCGGTCGCGATCGTCTGGGCCGGCAGCTGCGGCAGGCGCGCGAGCAGACCGGGAAGGTCGGTGGCCGCCATGAACTGGATCGCGCCGCGGACATGGCCGGTGTCGCCAAACAGCAGGCGGTAGGCCTCGCGCTGCTCGGCGTCGATCACCGAGGCAGTGGAATCAAGCAGCCGATCAACCAGCCCGGTCGACCGGGCGAGCGCGGCGGTGGCATTGACGCTCAGCGCAGAGCCGACCAGCGGTGCGAGTAGCGGCCCCAGCATCAGCGTGTACACCGCGGGGGGTGGCACGAGCGAGGGTGCGATACCGAGCAGAGCCTGGATCCGGAGGCCCTCAGGGCGACCCAGTGCCAGCGTCAGGGCGAGCGCTGCGCCGGCGGAATGGCCGGCCACCAGGTCGAGCCGTGCAAGCCCCTCGGCGCGCAGCAGTTCAAGAAGCTCGGCGGCGATGTCATTGAGCCCGTGCCGGGAATGCCCGAAGCAGCGGGTCGCGCCGTGCCCCGAGAGATCCGGGACCAGCACGCCAATGGAGGGGTCCAGCCGCTCGAGGACCGGGGCCCAGCTGTGCCGGGCGCCGCCGGTGCCGTGAAGGAGCAAAAGCGTGGCGCCGGTCTCGGGGAACTCGGCGCTGCGCCACCCCGACCAGATGGTCTCGCCACAGCGGCGCTCGAACGCCACCAGCCGGCGCGGGATGCGCCGGTTGACGTGCTGCAGCCAAGTGTCTAGTGTAGAGGACACAATAAGTGACAAGTGTACGTTACATTCAAGGGAGATCCCTCATGCCACTCCTCAATCGAATCGAAGGCGCGCTTTCGCGCAGTCTGCTCCGATGCGCGGGTGCCCCGCCCCGGTTGCAGCAGGCCATGCAGCATGCCGTATTCCCGGGCGGCGCCCGAATTCGTCCGCAGTTGTGCCTGGCGGTGGCGCTGGCCTGTGGCGACGATGATCCCGCACTGGCTGATGCCATGGCGGCTGCGCTCGAGCTTCTGCACTGCGCATCGCTGGTGCACGATGATCTTCCCTGCTTTGACAACGCCGACACCCGGCGGGGCCTGCCTTCGGTGCACCGGGCCTTCGGCGAGCGGCTGGCGGTGCTCTCGGGCGATGCACTTATCGTGATGGCTTTTCGCGAGCTGGCGCGCGCCGGCAGCCGTCACCCCGAGCGGCTCGCCACGGTCATGCGCTGGCTTGACGAGGGCGTGGGCCCGCCCGACGGCATCGTTGCGGGGCAGGCGTGGGAGTGTGAACCCAGTGCCCGGCTCGATCAGTATCAGCGTGCCAAAACCGGCGCGCTGTTCTCTGCGGCCACTGCGGGCGGCGCGGCCGCGGCCGGTGCCGATGGTCATGACTGGTTTGCCCTGGGTGCCAATCTCGGCGAGGCCTACCAGGTCGCCGACGATATCCGCGATGTCATCTCCGACCCGGCGCTGCTTGGCAAACCCGTGGGGCAGGACATGCTGCTGGGTCGGCCGAGTTCGGCGCAGGAGCTGGGTCTGGACGGCGCGGTGATTCACTTCGACCGGCTGATCGCGCGTGCCATCGAGAGTATCCCCGCGTGCCCAGGCGAGGCGCTGCTGCGGTCGCTCGTGCTGTCGGAAGCGCGCCGGCTGGTGCCAAGCGAAGGGCCTGCGAGCGTTCAGCGGGTGGCGTCCTCGCCGCTTCAGGCGCCGGCCCCTGACGGCCGCGCCGTCGCGCCGCGCGCGGTGCGCGAGCACTGAACGCACGCGGGAATAATCATGGCTGCTGCACTGGCTGCGACCTGGTCGGCGTTTCGCGATCGGCTGCTCACGAGCGCAGCCTTCCGGCGTCGCGTGAGCATGATTCCCGGCCTGCGGGCGATCAGCCGTCGACAGTCTCGACGGCTGTTCGATCTGGTGGCGGGCTTCTCCTACAGCCAGGTGCTGCTTGCCTGCGTCAGGCTCGGGCTGTTCGACAAGCTCGCGGCCGGACCGCAACCGGTTGAGGACATTGCACGCGAGGCGGCATTGCCGGCGGAAAGTGCCGATATTCTGTTGCGCGCAGCCATCTCGCTCGATCTGCTCGAATGGCGTGGAAAAGGCCGTGTGGGGCTGGGCATGCTGGGCGCGGTCATGGTCGACAATCCCGCGCTCGGCGCGCTCGTGCGCCACCATCAGGCCGTCTACGAAGACCTGGCCGATCCGGTGCTCACCCTGCGCGAGCCCGACCGCCCCACGCAACTGCGCAACTACTGGGCCTACGCCCGCAATGGCCGGCACTTTGGCGAAAAGCGTCTCGACACCACCGAGGTTCGCGACTACTCCGAACTCATGTCGGCCTCGCAGCCGCTGGTCGCCGAGCAGGTACTTCAGGCCTACGATTTTTCCAGGCACCGTTGCGTGCTCGATGTGGGGGGCGGACAGGGCACTTTTCTCAGCCACGTGGCGCGCGCCCATCCCGCGCTGCGGCTGAAGCTTTTCGATCTTCCCGCTGTGGCCGAGCTGGCTCGTGGGCGGCTTGCCGAGGCCGGGCTCGCGCATCGCATCGAGTGCACGGGCGGCAGCTTCTTCGAGGATCCGTTGCCGGCCGGCGCCGATCTGATCACGCTGGTGCGCGTTGCCTATGACCACCCGGACGATCGGGTCTTGCGCATCCTGGGCGCCATCCGGGAGGCGCTGCGCGAGCGCGGCGGCCATCTGCTGCTCGCCGAGCCCTTGTCCGGCACGCCGGGTGCGCAGGCGATGGGTGATGCGTATTTCGGCCTCTACCTGCTCGCGATGGGCAAGGGGCGTGCTCGCTCCGCAGCCCGGCTCGCCGAGCTGATGACCCAGGCGGGCTTCATCGACATCCGGGCGCTGCCCACCACCTTGCCGCTCCAGACCGGCGTGTTGCTCGCGCGTGTCGCGCCAGGCTGACGCGATGACCTGGGTGTTGACAAACAGGCCAAATGGCATAGGATGTCAGTTCTGCGTGACACCTTGATCGTAATCAACTTCTGACACTGCACATCGTGACCATCGCCCGTAGCGCCCGCGCCATTGTCTTTGAAGGCCCCCGCCGCTTATCCAACCGGTCGGTGGGCCTGGTGTCGCGCGGGCCGGGCGAGGTGCTGGTAAGAACGCTCTACAGCGGCATCAGCACCGGCACCGAGCGGCTGTTCTACAGCGGCGAAATGCCTGATTTCCCCGGCATGGGGTATCCGCTGGTGCCAGGCTATGAAACGGTGGGCGAGGTGCTGCAGGCCGAGCCGCGCTCGGGCCTGTCGGCCGGTGACCGGGTGTTTGTCCCCGGAGCCAACTGCTACAGCGATGCGCGCGGCCTCTTCGGCGGCGCTGCTTCCCAGCTTTACACCGCCGCGCACCGGGTCATTCCGATCGATGCGGCGCTGGGCGAAGACGCGGTCCTGTTCGCGCTTGCAGCCACCGCCTATCACGCGATCCGCCCCAGCGCACATGCGCCGCTTCCCGACCTGATCGTCGGCCACGGCGCGCTTGGCCGGCTGATTGCGCGCATCACTGTTGCGCTGGGCGGGGCGCCGCGCGTCTGGGAAACGCGAAGCGAGCGGCGCGGCGAAACCACCGGCTACACCGTGTGCGATCCCGACGACGATGCCGAACGCCGCTTTGCGACCATCGTCGATGCCAGCGGACACGGCGCCGCGCTCGAGCGCTGGATCACGCACCTCGCCCCGCGTGGCGAACTGGTGCTTGCCGGCTTTTACACCGCGGCGCTTGGCTTCAATTTCGTTCCCGCGTTTCTGCGTGAAGTGCGGATCCGGGTCGCGGCGCAATGGCTGCCGCAAGACCTCGAAGCCGTGCGCGGGTTGGTTGCCTCGGGCGCGCTGTCGCTTGCGGGCATCGTCAATTACCGCGCACCCATGCACGACGCAAGCGATGCGTATCGGCAGGCGTTTGAAGACCCGGCCTGTCTCAAGATGGTCCTCGACTGGAGCAATGTGCAATGAGCATTACCGGCCCAGCGGCGCGAGCCACCACGGTACAGCTGATGATGAAAACCCGGCTGTCGGCCGAGGCGGCGGTTGAACCCGATCCGGTGCACGACGGCCCGGTGACCAAGACCACCCAGATCATCGCCATCTACGGCAAGGGCGGCATTGGCAAAAGCTTCACGCTTGCCAACCTCTCCTACATGATGGCGCAGCAGGGCAAGAAGGTGCTGCTGATCGGCTGCGACCCCAAGAGCGACACCACGTCGCTGCTCTTTGGCGGCCGGGCCTGTCCCACCATCATCGAAACCTCTTCCCGCAAGAAGCTCGCGGGCGAGCCGGTGTCGATCGGCGACGTCTGCTTCAAGCGCGATGGCGTCTTCGCCATGGAACTGGGCGGCCCGGAAGTGGGTCGTGGGTGCGGTGGCCGCGGCATCATCCATGGCTTCGAGACCCTCGAAAAACTCGGTTTCCACGACTGGGGCTTTGACTACGTGCTGCTCGATTTTCTAGGCGACGTGGTCTGCGGCGGTTTCGGTTTGCCGATTGCCCGCGACATGTGCCAGAAGGTGATCGTGGTTGGCAGCAACGACCTGCAGTCCCTTTATGTGGCCAACAACGTCTGCTCGGCAGTCGAATATTTCCGCAAGCTGGGCGGCAACGTCGGCGTGGCCGGCATGGTGATCAACAAGGATGACGGAACCGGCGAGGCGGCAGCGTTTGCCGAGCGCGCGGGCATCCCTGTGCTTTCAGCCATCCCGGCCCATGAAGATATCCGCCGCAAGAGCGCGAGCTACGAAATCATCGGTCGGCCAGGCACCGAGTGGGCGCCGCTCTTCGAGACGCTGGCCACCAACGTGGCCGAGGCGCCACCGGTGCGCCCCAGGCCGCTCTCCCAGGATTCGCTCCTCGGGTTGTTCGCAGCCAGCGCGGTGGGCCGCGACGTGGTGCTGCTGCCGGCCACGGCCGCCGACATGATGGGCCGCGACGTGGTGGAGAAGCCCTCGCTCGAAGTGGTCTACGAACAGATCTGAGCACACGCATCCGCCATGAACGCGCGCCAACCCATCCCGATCCTGCCGGCAGACGAGTCTGTCGGGCAGACCGCTGCAGCCGACGCGTCAGCGCAGGCAAGTGCTGTGGCGGGGCTCTCCTGCCACGGCGGTCGCGATCAGATGCTCGACGCCGCGCGCAAGGCGGGAAAGAGCGAAACGCTGGCGCGCTATGCAGCCGACTACCCCAAGGGCCCGCATGATCAGCCGCAAAGCATGTGCCCGGCATTCGGCTCGCTTCGGGTGGGCCTGCGCATGCGGCGCACGCACACCATCCTGTCGGGCTCGGCATGCTGCGTGTACGGGCTCACCTTCACCTCGCATTTCTACGGCGCGCGCCGCAGTGTCGGCTACGTGCCGTTCAACTCCGAAACGCTGGTCACCGGCAAGCTCTTCGAAGACATCCGCGAAGCCGTTTATCGTGAAGCCGATCCTGAGCGCTATGACGCGCTGGTGATCATCAACCTGTGCGTGCCCACTGCAAGTGGCGTACCGCTTCAGCTGCTGCCGCGCGAAATCAACGGCGTCCGCATCATCGGTATCGATGTGCCGGGGTTCGGTGTCCCCACCCATGCAGAGGCCAAGGATGTGCTGGCGGGCGCCATGCTGCAGTACGCGCTCAACGAAGCCCGCTCGGGTCCGGTGGCTGCGCCACGGCAGGGGCGGGTCGCTCTCCCCACTGTCACGCTGCTGGGCGAACTCTTTCCCGCCGACCCGATGACGGTGGGTCAGATGCTCGCGCCGCTTGGGCTTGCACTGGGCACGACCGTACCCACGCGCGAATGGCGCGAGCTCTATGCTGCGCTTGATTGCGCGGCGGTTGCCGCAGTGCATCCCTTCTACACCGCAAGCATCCGTGTCTTCGAGGCTGCGGGTCGCCCGGTCGTGGGGTCGGCGCCAGTGGGTTACGAAGGAACGGCCGAGTGGCTGCGCGTTGTCGGCGAGGCGGCGGGTGTGGGTGAGCGTGCCATCGGTGCGGCGCGCGATGCAGTTCTGCCCGGCATCCGCGCTGCGCTCGCCCGCGCGCCGATCAAAGGACGCATCACGGTCAGCGGCTACGAGGGGTCGGAGCTTCTGGTTGCACGGCTCCTCATCGAGAGCGGGGCTGATGTGCCCTACGTCGGTTCGGCGTGTCCTGAAACCGTGCACAGCGCAGCCGACCGCGCCTGGCTCGAGGAGCACGGCACACGCGTGCAGTACCGGGCCTCGCTCGAAAACGATCTGGCTGCCATCGAGGAATACGGCCCCGATCTTGCCATCGGCACCACGCCGGTTGTGCAGGCGGCCAAGCAGAAGAGCCTGCCCGCGCTTTATTTCACCAATCTCATCTCTGCACGACCGCTCATGGGCGCCGCAGGCGCCGGTTCGCTTGCGCAAGTGATCAACGCCGCAATCGGCAACCGCGACCGGTTCGACCAGATGAAGGCGTTTTTTGGCGACGTTGGCGAGGGTGACAAAGCCGGCGTCTGGCAGGGCGTGCCAGTCGATCGTCCCGAGTTTCGCGCGCTCACCCGCCGTCGCGTGCAGAAGGCCGCCGCGCAGCGCAAATCCGAGGAGATGGGCTGATGCTGGTCCTCGACCACGATCGCGCGGGCGGCTACTGGGGCGCTGTCTATGTGTTCACCGCCATCAAGGGATTGCAGGTGGTGATCGACGGCCCGGTGGGCTGCGAGAACCTGCCGGTCACGTCGGTGCTTCACTACACCGACGCGTTGCCGCCCCATGAACTGCCCATCGTTGTCACCGGCCTTGCCGAAGAGCAGCTGGGCCGCGAAGGAACCGAAAATGCCATGCGCCGGGCGCATGCCGTGCTCGACCCCGACCTGCCGGCTGTCGTGGTCACCGGTTCGATCGCCGAAATGATTGGCGGTGGAGTCACGCCGGAAGGCACCACCATTCAGCGGTTCCTGCCCCGCACCATCGACGAGGATCAGTGGCAGGCGGCCAACCGCGCCATGCTCTGGCTCTGGTCCGAGTATGGCCAGAGAAAGGTGCCCGAGCCCAAGCCCCGCAAGCCGGGCGAGCGGCCGCTGGTCAATCTCATCGGCCCGGCCTATGGAACGTTCAACATGCCCAGCGACCTGGCGGAAATCCGCCGACTCGTTGAAGGCATCGGTGCCGAGGTGAATCTCACCTTTCCGCTGGGCGCACACCTGGCTGATGTCTCCAAGCTCGCGGATGCGCAGGTCAACATCTGCATGTACCGCGAGTTTGGCGCGCTCCTCTGCGAAGCCCTCGAGCGGCCCTGGCTTCAGGCGCCAATCGGGCTCCACAGCACCACGCGTTTTCTGCGGGCACTGGGCGAGCTGCTGGGCCTTGATCCCGAGCCGTTCATCGAGCGCGAGAAGCACACCACCATCAAGCCGGTCTGGGATCTGTGGCGTTCGGTCACCCAGGACTTTTTTGGTACCGCCAGTTTCGCCGTGGTGGCAAGCGACACCTACGCACGCGGGCTCAGGAACCTGTTTGAAGTCGAACTCGGCTTGCCCTGTTCGTTTGCGGTGTCGCGCAAGCCTGGCGACAAAACCGACAACGAAGCGATCCGCAAGCTCTGCCACGAGAAAACGCCGCTGGTGATGTTCGGCAGCTACAACGAGCGCATGTACCTTGCCGAGAAGGGCGCGCGTGCCACCTACGTGCCGGCCTCGTTCCCGGGCGCCATCATCCGCCGCCACACCGGTACGCCCTTCATGGGCTACGCGGGCGCCACCTATCTTGTGCAGGAGTTCTGTAACGGCCTGTTCGATGCGCTGTTCCACATCCTGCCGCTTGGCACCGATATGGACCGGGTCGATCCCACGCCCACCGGAACGGTGGCGCCGGATGCGCGCAGTCTCGACTGGGATGAGGACGCCCGCGAGCGTCTGGCCGAGCGGGTGGCCGACGAGCCAGTGCTGATCCAGATCTCTGTGGCCAAGCGTCTGCGGGACCGCGCCGAGCGCGAAGCCCGCGAGGCTGGCGAAGACCGTGTGACTGCGGCCCGCGTTGATCGCGCGGCCGGAGTCGTTCGGCAGGCGGTAAGCGTATGAGTGCTGCCTCCCTCTCCTCGAACAAAGCCTCACTAAAGAGGCGTACCGAACGTCGTGGCACGGTGCTGCGGCTGCCTGATCCACGCGGGCCCAGCGTGGAGTTGGCCTTCACGGCCACCTCAATGGAGAACACCCCATGAGTGGAAAGAGCGTCTCAGGGCTCACTGACGAGGAAGCCCAGGAGTTTCACACGTACTACATGCAAGGTCTGGTGGGCTTCACGGCAATCGCCGTGATCGCACACATCCTCGTCTGGGCCTGGCGCCCCTGGTTCCACTGATTCCACCCGTTCGGGGATAGTCATGACACCACTCAGCAATACATCGGTTCGGCATGAAACTCGTGGCGATTCGCTCGCCTATCACTTCATCTTTGCGGTCTGCTTCGTCACATTTCTGTGCGTGGCGCTGGTCGCGTCGGTGCTGTTGCTGCCGTGGCGCTCCTGGCTTCCTGGTGCGGAGGGCAGTGAAACCCTGGTGGGCGGTGTCAGGGGGGCGGTTTACACCCTGATGTCGCATCTCATCTGAACGGAGATTGATCTATGTGGCGCGTTTGGAAACTGTACGACCCGCTGCGCGCGATGGTTGCGCAAGGCGTTTTCCTCTTCGGGCTGGCAGCAATGATTCACCTCATTCTGCTCAGCACGACCAGCTTCAATTGGCTCGATGGAATGAGCCAGGCGCAGTACAAGGCCGCTCAGGCCGCTGCTGCCGCCAAGAAGTAGGCGCAGGAAGAAAGGCAGGCGGTCCGGCATCAGCCGGTCCGCCGCCCGAGACGACAGCTGGGAGGGCCCGCAGATGGCGATGTTGAGCTTCGAAAGAAAATATCGGGTGCGTGGAGGCACGCTGCTCGGAGGCGACCTGTTCGATTTCTGGGTGGGTCCGTTCTACGTGGGTTTCTTTGGCATCACCACGGTGTTTTTCACCTTCGTGGGCACTGCGCTGATTCTTTACGGCGCTGCCATCGGCGGCACCTGGAATCTGTGGCAGATCAATATCGCGCCGCCGGATCTCAAATACGGATTGGGGCTGGCACCGCTCAAGGAAGGCGGGCTCTGGCAGATCATCACGGTCTGTGCCATCGGCGCGTTTGGCTCATGGGCGCTGCGCGAGGTTGAAATTTCCCGAAAGCTCGGCATGGGATACCACGTGCCCGTGGCCTTCAGCTTTGCGATTTTCGCTTACGTCACGCTGGTGGTGATCCGACCGATTCTGCTGGGTGCCTGGGGTCACGGCTTTCCCTACGGCATTCTCAGCCACCTCGACTGGGTCTCCAACGTGGGCTACCAGTATCTGCATTTTCACTACAACCCGGCGCACATGATCGCGGTGTCGCTGTTCTTCACCACCGCGCTTGCGCTGGCCATGCACGGCGGCCTGATCCTGTCCTCCACCAACCCGGCCAAGGGTGAACTGGTGAAGACGCCCGAGCACGAAGACTCCTTCTTTCGCGACATCATCGGCTACTCGGTGGGCACGCTCGGCATTCACCGGCTGGGTCTGTTCCTTGCGCTGTCAGCAGTGTTCTTCAGTGCGGTGTGCATCGTGATCAGCGGGCCGTTCTGGACCCGTGGCTGGCCCGAGTGGTGGGGCTGGTGGCTGCGGTTGCCGATCTGGTCCTGACGGGAGACGTTCAATGAAAACAACACTGTTTCCGGTCCCCTACTACCAGAACCTGTTCACCAGGGTTCGGGTTGATGCGCCGACATACCCAGGTGTCCCGCTTGAGCGCGAGCGCGATACCGCCGAACGCACGGGCGGCATTCACGTGCAGGCGCTCGCGTGGTTCGGCAATGCCCAGATCGGTCCGATCTACCTCGGCTTTCTGGGCGTGGCCTCGCTGATCTTCTTCGTGATCGGCTTTACCGCCATTGGCTGGAACATGCTGGTTCAGGTGAACTACAGTCCGATCGAGTTCGTGAAGCAGCTCTTCTGGCTGTCGGTCGATCCGCCGTCGCCCAAATACGGCCTGCGCCTGCCGCCCATGAACGAAGGTGGCTGGTGGCTGTTCTCGGGTTTCTTCATCACCGTATCGATTCTTCTCTGGTGGGCCCGGGTGTATCGGCGGGCACGTGCGCTGGGTCTGGGCACGCACATCGCCTGGGGATTTGCTGCGGCCATCTGGCTGTTTCTGGTGCTGGGCTTTTTCCGGCCGGTGCTGATGGGCTCGTGGTCGGAGGCGGTGCCGTTTGGAATCTTCTCCCATCTCGACTGGACCACCGCATTCTCGCTTCGCTACGGAAACCTGTTCTACAACCCGTTCCACATGTTGTCGATTGCCTTCCTGTATGGCTCGGCCCTGTTGTTTGCGATGCATGCGGCCACCATCCTGGCGGTTGGCCGTTACGGCGGCGAGCGCGAGATCGAGCAGATCTATGACCGGGGCACGGCAAGCGAACGCGCAGCGCTCTTCTGGCGCTGGACCATGGGCTTCAACGCCACCATGGAGTCGATTCATCGCTGGGCGTGGTGGTTTGCGGTGCTCACCTGCATCACCGGCGGCATCGGCATCCTGCTCACCGGCACGGTGGTCGACAACTGGTATCTGTGGGCGGTCAAGCACGGCGTCGCGCCCGCCTATCCCGAGATCTGGGGCCCGGTCCCTGATCCCTCGGTCGCGAAATAACAGGAGCCCGACATGGCGTACTTCCGAATCGCCCTGGTCGCCGCCGCAGGTGTCCTGGCGAGCGCATTGCTCGCAGGCTGCGAGCGCTTGCCGATGGACACCAGTCAGATCGGCTTTCGCGGCACCGGCATGGAGAAGGTGACCAATCCAAGGATTCAGGCGGCCAATGCCTCGCGCCACGAGGCTCCCCCCGCGCTTGATCCCGCCGATTCCAGTGGTCCGAAGGCGGCCCAGGTCTACCAGAATGTGAAGGTTCTGGGTCACCTGAGCGTCGGTGAATTCACCCGCACCATGATTGCGATGAGCAACTGGGTATCGCCGGAGCAGGGCTGCGTCTATTGCCATAACCCGGCAAATTTTGCCGATGACTCGATGCAGACCAAGGTGGTTTCGCGTCGCATGCTCCAGATGACGCAGGAGATCAACGGCAACTGGAAGAACCACGTCGCCGACACCGGGGTCACCTGCTACACCTGCCACCGTGGAAAGAACGTGCCCGAGTACAAGTGGTACGCCGACCCACCGGCACCCACCGCAGGGCGCATGCTTGGCAACGACTTTGGCCAGAACAAGGCTGGCAAGGCCTCGGTCGGCAATTCATCGCTGCCCTACGACCCCTTCACGCCCTACCTTCTGGGCAAGGACGAGATCCGCGTCACGGCCACCACTGCGCTGCCGGTCAATGCGCAGGTGCCGCTCAAGCAGGCCGAGGTCACGCATGGACTGATGGTCCACATGTCGGAGGGTCTTGGCGTGGGCTGTGTGCATTGCCACAACACGCGGGCGTTTGCAGAGTGGAGTCAGAGCCCCCCCGCGCGGGTTCAGGCCTGGCACGGTATCCGGATGGTTCGCGACCTGAACAACGTGTTCATGGTGCCGCTCACCCCGGGGCAGCCCAAGGAGCGCTTGGGACGCACCGGTGATATCGCCAAGATCAACTGCGCGACCTGCCATCAAGGAGCCAACAAGCCCTTGAACGGCGCGAAGATGCTCACTGCGCATCCGGAGCTTGCGAAGCCCCCGGGCGCAACGGTGCGCACATCGGCGCTGCAAGCGGGCCAATCAGCACCCGAGGCGCGAACCCAGTAACGCGAGACCCAATCATCCCCGGGTGCACGGAGCCGCGCTGCGGCGGTGCCGCCGGGGCCACCCCCAACCACCCAGGAGGCGCATACAGACCCTTCGGTACCGGACTTCAGGCAGGACCCAGACTGGGTCAGGCCGACAGTTTTGGCACAGTGTTTCATTCCTACCCATCCTCCGGTGTCTCGTGCCAGACGCCCCCGGTCTTCGGGTGGCGTCTTTTTTTTGTGCGCCCGGCGCGCGAGACAGACGCATGGACGATGCGCGCTTCCGCGGTAGAGTCCCGAATCCTTGCAAACATGGAGAGCCGACGATGCCCTCGACCGCTTTCGCGCAGTCCACGCTCCGCCTTGCGCGGCGGCGCCCGCTTCATGTGATTGCAGCCCTCGTGCTGTCGGCGCTTGCGGTGACGCCGCTCGCCGCACAGACCCGCTATCCCGACCGGCCAATCCGGTTCGTGGTGCCGTATGCGCCCGGCGGTGGAACCGACATCCTGGCTCGCGCAGTGGCGCCGCGCCTGAGTGCCGCGCTGGGGCAGCCCGTTGTGGTTGAGAACCGGCCGGGAGCGGGCGGCAACATCGGCGCCGATCTGGTTGCCAAATCGCCCGCTGACGGCTCGGTGCTGCTCCTTGGCGCCAACACCATGCCGATCAACGCGAGCCTTCAGAAGCTGCCCTTCGATCTCCTGAAGGATTTCAGCGCGGTCGCGATGATGGCCTCGGCGCCGATGGCGCTGGTGGTGCATCCCTCGGTGCAGGCTCGTACAGTCCAGGAATTCATTGCGCTTGCCCGGTCTGCGCCCGGGCGGCTGAATTACTCCAACCCGGGGAGCGGAACGCCCCAGCATCTGGCGGCAGCGCTCTTTTCGCAGATGGCGGGCGTCGACATCACGCATGTCGTCTACAAGGGTGGCGGGCCAGCAATCAATGATCTGGTGGGTGGCCAGACGCAGGCTGCGTTCCTCACCCTGGCGTCGGTCAAGCAGCATATCGAGAGCGCGCGCCTCCGGGCCCTCGCGGTCGCGCCAGCCGAGCGCTCGCGAGCCATGCCCGACTTGCCGACGGTGGCCGAGGCGGGCGTACCCGGCTATGCCGTGGATCTCTGGTACGGCGTGTTTGCGCCCGCGGGGACGGCTGCCGATATCGTCAGCCTGCTCAACCAGACCATCAACGCGCAGATGCAAAGCGCCGAGGTTCAGGAGCGCATGAACACGCTGGGGTTTCAGACCTGGACCGGCACGCCACAGCTGCTTGCCGAGCAGTTGCGTCGCGATCTGGTCCAGTATGCAGACATCGTCAGGCGGGGCAACATCAGGCCCGAGCAGTAATGGTCTGCGACGATCCCCCACGAGGGCGGGCTGAACCTCGATTGAACGCGTGAACACCAACATGGCCGAACCGCATCCTTCCGTTGTGTTGCCGCTGACCCGGATGTATGCCGGATTCGCTGCCGGGATGGCGGGTCGTGCCCTGCCTGAGGCGGTTCGCCGGGTGGCAATCCTGGGCTTCACCGACGCAGTGGGCGTGATGCTCGCCGGGGCGCGCGAGCCCGCAGTCGCGCGGCTGTCGGACTGGGTGGTCGAGCAGGGCGGGGCGCCGAGATGCTGGCTGGTCAGTCGCGCTGATCGCACCCATGCAAGCCAGTCGGCGCTGGTCAATGCCACCGCTGCGCACGCGCTTGACTACGATGACTTCGCGTTTTCGAACCACCCCAGCGCGGTGCTGGTTCCGGCAATCCTGGCTGCGGCCGAAACTGTGGGGGCAAACGGTGCTCGAATGCTGCGCGCGTACGCCGCGGGCTATGAGGTCTGGGCCGATGCCTTTCTGCGCGAACCCGATCTGTACTACGACAAGGGGTGGCATCCCACGGCCGTGCTGGGGCCGCTCGGGGCCGCGGTCGCGGCGGGCGTCGTCTGGGGCCTGTCGGCGGCGCAGATGTCGGATGCGCTCGCGCTGGCGGCGTCGAGCGCCGGTGGCGTATTCGAAAACTTTGGCACCATGGCCAAGCCCTGGCACGGTGGCCGTGCTGCAAGCGTGGGCGTTCAGGCTGCCGGGCTTGCGCGCGCGGGGCTGGCAGCCTCGCCGAGCGCGATCGAGGGCGGACGCGGCCTTCTGAAAGCACTCTCTCCTGCGGGGAAGGTAGACCTGAGCACTGCCATGCCAGCCGGATGGCGCTCGGAAAAGCTCGGCCTCAACATCAAGAAGTATCCGGTGGTGGGCGCCGCGCAGCGCGGGATCGATGCAGCCCTTGCCCTGCGGTCAGCGCAGGCGCCCGATCCAGACCGCATCACATCCATCGTGGCCCACGTGAGCGTGCGGCATGCGGCGGTCATGCCCTATGCCCTGCCTCAGGACAGCCTGCAGGCCAAATTCAGCCTGCCCTTCGCGGTGAGCGCAGCACTCGTCCATGGGGCGGTAGGCTTCAGCGAGCTGCAAGACGAGGTGGTTCTCAGCCCGGTCATGCAGCGGCTGATGGCTTGCACACAACTCGTCACGACCGAAGCGTTTGAGCCAGGATGGCGGGACGCGGCGCCGTTTGATCAGATCTTCGTGCACCTGAGTGATGGCAGGGTGCTTGAATCACCGCAGGTGCGGCGTGCTGCCGGCCACGCCGACACGCCCCTGTCGCCCTCAGCCATTCTGGAAAAGTTTCTCGGATGCACGCGGCATGCAGGGGTTGCCGATGATCGTGCGCTCGCTCTGTACGAGCAACTCCAGACGCTCGATCAGGTCGATCACGTCGGGGCGCTCTGTCTGCCCGTGGTGGGCCCGACTCGGGCCGCCTGACTGTTCCGGAGACTCGCCATGTCCTCCATTCGTGACTTCGTCCGCTATGCGCCAGTGACCTCGCGTCCACCCATCCGCTGGCCTGGCGGCAAGCGACTCGCTGTCTGGATCGTGCCCAACATCGAGTTCTATGAATACACGCCGCCTCCGGCAATCGGTCGGGAAACATGGGACCGCGTTCCGGTTCATCCCGATGTTCGCGAATACGGATTCCGCGACTATGGCAACCGGGTCGGACTGTGGCGGATGGACGAGGTGCTGCAGCAGTATCCGGTACGGCCCACCGTCTCGCTCAATCTGGCTCTCCTGGACCACTTTCCCGAGATCGCATCGCTCATCCGCGAGCGTGGCTGGGACGTAATGAGCCACGGTCTCTACAACACGCGTTTTCTTTACGGCATGGACGAAGCCGCCGAGCGTGCCTTTTACCGCGACAACATCGACAGCCTCATGCGACACACCGGAATGTCGCTCAAAGGCATTCTCACGCCAGCCATCACCAACACCACCCGGACCCCGGCGCTGATTGCCGAGTCGGGCATGCTCTATCACGCCGACTGGGTGCATGACGATGTGCCGGTGCCCATTCGGGTCGAGGGTCACCGGCTGATTTCGCTGCCGTATTCGTATGACCTGAACGATGCGCCGCTATGGGATGGGCGGCCTTATGGCGGCCGGTATTTCGTGCAAGCCTGTCTCGATGCCTTCGACCGACTCTATGCGGAGAGCGAAAGCGGAGGCCGCGTCTTCTGCATTGCGCTCCACCCTTACCAGATCGGTCAGCCTCACCATATCGGGCATCTTCGCCAGATCCTCGACCACATTTGTGCCCGGCCTGGCGTGTGGTTTGCAACCGCAGCCGAAATGGCAGAGCACTATCTCGCGCATGACTACGCCGCGCACTGGGCGCATGCCGAGGAGGTTGAAGCGAGGCGGCGCGACCGGGCGCTGGCGCGACCAACCGTGTCGGTTCGAGGCGACTTCGGTCCGCCGCCCCCTGCCGGTCCGTGGCCGGGCGTTCGTCAACCGGGCTACGACCATCCGCATCTGGCCTGGCAGCCGCTGCCGGCGCGCCCGCCGCTTCGCTGGGAGGCGCCGGGCCAGCTGGCCGTGGTGCCGCTCCTGATTCTTGAGGCCTATGAGGATCCGCTGCCAGCCAACTGGCCGCAGCTCCGTAGCGTAGGTGGCGGGCTGATCCGTGACTTCCCCAATATTTCCAGGGTGTCGACGCGTGAGTACGGGCACCGGGTTGGCATCTTCCGTCTGCTTGAGGCCTTGCGGGCGCGCGGCATGCGTCCCACTGTGGCGATTGATGCGCTCAGCGCCGAGCTGTACCCCGATCTGGTGGACCGCCTGCAGGCCGATGGCGCCGAGTTCATCGCGCATGGGCTGTCGATCACGCGACCGCAGTCGAGCCAGATGAGCGTTGCGTCAGAGCGGGCCTACATTGCCGAGACGCTGGCGCGGCTGGAGGCTTGCGCCATTCGGCCACGCGGCTGGTTCAGTCCCGACTATGGCGAATCGACCGTCACCCCGCAGCTGATCGACGAGCAGGGGTTGTCTTACCTCAGCGACTGGGCCAACGACGAGCAGCCCTATGAAATGAACACGCCGGGGCGACTGCTGGCGACGCCGCTCTGGGCCGATTTTGATGACCAGACGGTGTTGATCAACCGGATGTGCAATCTCGACATGTTCGAAGATCACTTCATCAAGGCCCTCACGCAGCTTGATCGCGACGCGCGCCGGTCGGCGCGTCTCTTTCATTTCTGTGTGCGACCCTGGGTGACGGGAGCGCCCCTTCGAATTGCCAGTTTCGAGCGGGTGCTGGATCATGCGCTGAGTCTTGAAACCGTATGGACCCCGCGCCTGGGTGAAGTGGCTGATGCGACCCGTGCAGCCTGGGCTCCTCCCCGTATCCGTCATGATTGAGCTCGAACAGGTCGAAAAAACATTTGGTACCGGCGACAGCGCGGTGCACGCGTTGCGGCCTACCGATCTTGCTGTCCCGGCGGGCAAGGTATTTGGGCTTCTCGGTTTTTCGGGTGCCGGCAAGAGCACGCTCCTGCGGCTCATCAATCGTCTGGAGGAGCCTTCGGCAGGGCGAATCCGCGTGGCCGGACAGGACCTCACCGATCTGTCGGCGGCCGAGCTTCGCGAGGCGCGCCGGCAGGTGGGCATGATCTTCCAGCAGTTCAATCTGCTCAGCAGCCGCACCGCGCTTGAAAACGTCAGCTTCGCGCTCGAGGTGGCCGGGGTGGCAGGCGCGCGCCGGCGCGAGCGTGCGCGGGAGGCGCTCGCTGCGGTGGGACTGAGCGACAAGGAGTCGAGCTACCCGGCGCAACTGTCGGGCGGCCAGAAGCAGCGGGTGGCCATTGCGCGGGCGCTCGCGACCGAGCCGCGAATTCTCCTCAGTGACGAGGCCACCTCGGCGCTCGATCCGCACACGGCCCTGTCCATCCTCCGGCTTCTCAAGCAACTGAACCGCGAACGTGGAATGACGATGGTGCTGGTCACCCACGACATCAAGGTGGCGCACTATCTCTGCGAGCATGCTGTGGTGCTGGAAAAAGGGCGCGTGGTGGACCGGATCGACATGGCGAACCCCGCGCCGGTGAGCGCACTGGGTCGTTTCTTTTTCGAGACCGCGCGCGGCTGGACCGACCAGACCGAGTTGCCTCAGGAGGATGATCTCGCATGACGCCAGCCACGCTCTTCGACGCACTGGTGCAGTTTGGTCCCGACCTTTGGAAGGCCACCACCGATACGTTTCTGATGGTGGGGGTCACGCTGATGGCTGCGGTGGTACTTGGCACGCCGCTCGGCGTCCTGCTCTTCAGCACCTCTTCCGGGGGGCTTTTCCCGCGGCCGCTCCTGAACGGTATCGCCAGCTATCTGGTCAACGTCCTGCGCTCGTTTCCGTTCATCATTCTGCTGGTGCTGCTGATCCCGTTTTCGCGCATTGTCGTGGGCACCAGCATCGGGCCGCGGGCTGCTGCGGTGGCCTTGTCCTTCGCGGTCATTCCGTATTTTGCGCGGCTGGTCGAGCAGAACCTGCGCGATGTGCCGCGCGGCATGATCGAAATGGCACGCGCCTGCGGCGCGAGCCCGCTTCAGATCGTTTCCCGGGTGCTGTTGCCCGAGGCGTTGCCGGCCATTCTGGGCAGCCTCACGGTCACCGCCACCGGCTTCATCGCCTACTCGGCGGTGGCGGGTGCGGTCGGTGCCGGCGGTCTGGGTGATCTCGCGATCCGATACGGTTACTATCGATTTGAAACCGCGGTGATGATCTGGTGCGTGATCATCATGTTCGTGCTGGTGCAGTGCACCCAGTATCTGGGCGACTGGCTGGTACGCCGCAGCGACCGCCGCTAGCGCAGGGACGGTTGCGCCTTACGCTCCAGATCCCTTGCCGACAACACTTTCATTTTCACGACGCCCATCTACGGAGACCCAACATGAAGAAGCGCCTGTTTCTGATCGCCTGCAGTGCCGCGCTGGCTGGCGCCGCGAGTCTGCCCGCCACCGCACAGTCGGTATTGCGCATCGGGTTCTTTCCCGGTCCCTACGCGGACCAGTTCAAGCGTGGGGTGCAACCCTTTCTCGAGAGCCAGGGTGTCAAGGTACAGGCCACCGAGTTCTCCAACATCCTGCAACTCAATTCCGCATTGATGGACGGCTCGCTCGATGCCAACGTGTTTCAGAACCGTGCCTACATGGAAACCTTCAACAGCCAGCACAAGGGCCGGCTGGTCGAGGTGTTGCAGGTGCCCAGCGCACCGCTGGGGCTTTATTCGAACAAGCACAAAAGCCTTGCGGCACTCCCAGAGGGCGGCAAGGTGGCTGTCCCCAACGATCCCACCTCGCTGGGCCGCTCGCTCGCCTTCATGCAGTCGCAGGGGCTGATCACGATCGATGCATCCGTGCCGGCGGGCCGTGCAACGGAAAAAAACGTCACCGGCAATCCCCGCAAACTGCAACTGGTGCTGCTTGATGCGCCCCAGATGCCGCGAGCGCTGCCCGAGATGGATGCCGCGGCGATCCTTGGCAATCACGTCATCGCAGCCGGCATGTTGCTCTCCTCGGCGCTCGCGCTGGAGGACCCCGCGCCGCAATATCGGATCATTCTGGCGGCCCGTGACGACGTTGCGAAAGGCGCGCTGGTGGCCAGGCTGGTTGAAGGCTACAAGTCGGATACCTATCGTCGGTTTGTCGAAAACGATCCCAAGGCCAAGGGCTTTTCAAGGCCTGAGTACTGGCGCTGATGTCGATCACCCCGACGTTTGATCGCGCGCGGTGCGCGACCACTGACGCGAGGCGCACGCGCTCATGAGTGCCCCGGGCTTTGACCATGTCGGTCTGATCGTGCCCGACCTTGAGCGCAGTCGCGCGCGTTTTGAGGCGATGGGGTTTTGCCTCAGCGCACGCGCGGATCACACGATGTCTGATCCGCAGGGCCGAACCGTTTCGGCGGGCAGTTCACAACACACGCTGATGCTGCCTGAAGGGTATGTCGAGCTGATGCAGATCACCGATCCCGGATCGCCGCATCCGCTTGCCGCTGCTCCGGCTGCGCGCTTTGGTCTGCATGTGCTCGCGCTGTCGGTGCGCGATGCCGAAGAGGCCCACGCAGCATTCGATGCAGCCAGCCGGCAGCCAGGCGCCGATCCGGCCGCGCGGGTAGGGGCGTTGCGTCGCTGGTCCCGGCCGGTGCGCGAACCGGATCGCGAAGGGATCGCGCGCTTCGCTTTTTTTGATTCGCCCTGGGATCCGAACGATCCCTCCTACTTCTGCTTTGTCGAGCATCTCACGCCTGAACTGCTTCGATCACCCGCCGATTGTGAGCATGCCAACGGTGCGCGATCGGTACGCGAGATCTGCTACGTCGGACCCCTCGAGCGGGTGGCGGCCTTCGCACGCAGGCTGGCGGCATTTGGACTGCCTGCGCGTCCCGATTCAGGGGCCTCCACAATCGCCGGCCTGCGGACGATCGGCGCGATGCCGGCGCCGCAAACACGCGGGGCCGGTCGTGTGCTTCCTGCGCTGGTGGTTGCTCTGGGCGATACCGTGCTGCGCCTTGAGATCGACGCCGAGGCCGTGGCGCTTCGTCCTGTGGCCGTGGAGCTGAGCTTTGACTCGATCGATGCCCTGGCGAGCGGATGCCGAGGGAGCGGCATCGCTTGCACGCCGTGGCCGGGCTCGGATCGTTCGCCCGGGGCAGCGCCAGCCGCCTCCCGGCGCGACGCCGGGCGTCCGCGCGTGCGGCGGCTCGCCGTCGACATTGGCGAGCAGTGCGGCTTGACCTTGATCGCATCAAGCTGAGCCAATCTGGGTTCTCGCGCATCGATGCACGCTGTTGCGGCCCCCACACGAGTCCTATATATTGAATTTGCAACCGACAAGGAGGTCGCGAATGAAGCCGTGTGTGTCGATCAGGTCCTGGACCCGCAGTCATGTGGCCGCCTCGCTGACAGCGATCGCGTTGCTCGCGTCGGTCTCGGGCGTTGCCGCGCAGCAGACGCTGGTGGTAGCCGCGCCGCAGACCCCCACCGGATTCGATGGCGATATCCCCAAGGTCGCCACCCGCCAGATGATCGTGCAGGCAAACGAAAGCCTGGTGCGATTCAAACGGGTGCAGGGTGCCGATGGCCGCACCCAACTTGACCCCACCCAGGTTGAGGGAAATCTGGCCGAGAGCTGGACCGTATCGCCTGATGGCAAAACCTATGTGTTCAAGTTGCGCCAGGGCGTGAAAAGCGCCTGGGGCAACGAGATGAAGGCCGATGACATCGTCTGGAGCCTCGAGCGCGCATGGACCATCAAGCGGACCTCGTTCTTTCTCTACAACCTGATCGGCGTGGCGGAGTTCAGAAAAACGGGCGACTATGAAGTCACCATCGTGATGAAGCAGCCCACACGGTTGCTGCTCCCGATGCTCACAATGTATTTCCCGACCCTTCACGACAAAACCCAGGTTCTCAAGCACGCCACCGCAGACGACCCGTTCGGCAACAAATACATCGATCAGAATCTGGTGGGCTTTGGTGCCTACTACATCGATTCATTCAAGCCGGGCGAGCAGGTGGTGCTGCGCGCCAATCCCAATTATTTCCGTGGCAAGCCTTACTACGATCGGGTGATTTATCGCGAGGTACCCTCGCTCTCCAACCGGGTCGCGCTGCTGAAAACCGGACAGGTGCAGTGGCTGGAAGACACGCCGCTCAAGCAGGTGGCTGACCTCAAGCGCGACCGCACGGTCAAGGTCGAATCCGTCACGGGCACACAGCCGGCGGCGGTCAAGTTCAACATGGGAATCAAGCCCTTCGACGACCGTCGGATTCGCGAAGCGGTCATGCTTGCCACCGACTTCGACTCGTTCAACAAATCGGTATTCGAGGGCTTGGGCGTTCCCGTCACCTCGATTGTTCCACCGACGGTGCCTGGGCATGTTGCTGCGTTCAAGCGCCCGGGGCGTGACGTTGCCAAGGCGAAAGCCCTGCTGTCCGAGGCCGGTTATCCCAACGGAATCGATCTGCCCTATCTTTATGCGGGCACCTACTGGTGGATGGAACCAGTAAGCATTCAGCTTCGCAGCCAATTGGCCGAGGCGGGGATCCGCCTCAACATTCAGCGCATTCCCGATCCGGAGTTCGTCAATCGCGGGCTGATCAAAACGCGCGACATGCCGATGTTTCCGAGCGGTGATGCCACCTTCGTGCTCGATCCTGTCTTCACTGCCTGGATCTTCGCCTACTACAGCGGCGTGGCCAATCGCAATGCCTACAAGAACGACGAGGTCGAAAAGCTGATCGGCGCGGCCCTGACCGAACTCGATGAAGGCAAGCGCAATGATCTGATCGCGCGTACGCAGCGCCTGCACGCCGCCGACAACGACTGGCTTTATCTTTACTATCCGGGCATCCACCAGGTCATGAACCCCTGCATCAAGGGCTGGGTCTGGCATCCCGATGACTGGCCGCGCTTCTCTGATCTGCGTTGCGAGCGCTGAGGTCGCGATCGCCGAACGCATCGCGCCGATGGGGGTCCCGGGGCTGGGGGCGGAGCGCGCGTTGCGCCGTCCCTGCGCCTCGAGGTTGCGGCCGCCTCGCGGCTCGCGCTGATCGCGGCTGTTTCCCATGCTTGCAGTCCTGCAACTGATCCTGCGCCGGCTCGCGCTCGCGCTGCCCATTCTGTTCGGCGTGCTGTTGTTTACCTTCATGCTGGTGCGGCTGGGTGATAGCGACCCGGTGGGCATGCTGGCCGGACCCACGGCGAGCGAGGCGGAAATCGCTGCCATCCGTGCCACCTACAAGCTCGACCAGCCGCTGCTCGCCCAATTTTTCGAATATGTGCGGCGCGTTGCGCACGGCGACCTGGGTACCTCGTGGCTCTCGAATCGCCCGGTGCTGACCGAGTTGCTCCAGCGCCTGCCCGCCACGCTGGAGCTGGTCCTCGTGGGGTCTGCCGTGGGAGGGCTTTTGGGCGTCTGGTCGGGTATGCGGGCGGCCCGTTCGGTCAATGGCCGCTTCGACCAGCTGAGTCGGCTCCTGTCCCTGTTTGGATTCGGCATGCCCACGATCTTCCTCGGCCTTGCCCTCATTTTTGTGTTCTTTTTCATTCTGGGTTGGGCGCCGCCACCGATGGGGCGGATTGATCTCATGATCACCGCGCCGCCGGTGATCACCGGCAGCTACCTGATCGATGCGCTCCTTGCCCGGGATCTTCAGGCGGCATGGTCGGCGGCCGGTCGAATGGTGTTGCCGTGCGCTGTGGTGGCCATCGTGTTTGCCGCACCCATGCTCAAGCAAACCCGTGCCATTGCGCTCGATGTGCGCGCAAGTGATTACGTGCGGTATGCGCGGGCGGCCGGACTCCCGCACAGCATGGTCGAGCGGATGGTGTGGCGCAATTCCGCTGTTCCCATCATCACCTACGGCGCCACCGAGCTCACCGCCTTGTTTGGCGCCGCATCCGTGCTTGAACTGATCTTCTCCTGGGGCGGCGTGTCGCAGTTCGGACTGACCGCCATCCTCAAGGCCGACTTTGCTGTGGTCCAGGGCTATGTCCTCTTGATGTCGGCGCTCGCGATGCTGGTGTTTGCCCTCGGTGATCTGCTGGTGCTCAAGCTCGAACCCCGCGCTCACGAGGTGAGCCGGTGAGCGGCGGCTTCAGCTTGTGGCACCTGCGAACCGTGGCACTGGTTCGGGCCTCGCCCACCGGCGCGGTGGGACTGGCGATCATGCTGGCGTTTGCGCTCCTTGCGGTCCTCGCGCCTGTGTTGGCGCCCTATGACCCGGTCAAGCCTTTCGCCGATCATGTGCTGGATGAACCCGGTACACGCTTTCTTCTTGGCACCGACGGCAACGGGATGGATGTGCTGTCAAGAACCTTCTACGGCGCACGCTACGCCTATGGCATTGCAATACCGGTGTTGCTGTTCGGTTTTCTGGTCGGTGTGCCGATCGGTTTGTATGCCGGTTTTCGCGGTGGCTGGTTTGATGAAATCACGCTGCGCATCATGGACGCGCTGCGGGTATTTCCGTCAATCATTCTGGCGCTTGCGATCGTCTCGGCGACCGGGCAATCGCTTGCCAACGTGGTGCTGGTGATCGGCATGCTCGATGTGCCGGTCTTCGCCAGGCTGGTCCGAGCCGAGGTGCTGGCGCTGCGCTCCAGCGGTTTTGTCGAGGCAGCGATCAACGCCGGCAATCCAACCTGGCGGATCGTGTTTGTCCATCTGTTGCCCAACTGCATTCGCGGCGCCATGGCCCAGATGCCGATCCGAATGGCCTGGGCGGTGAGGGTATCGGCGACACTTGCCTTTATCGGTGTTGGCATCCAGGCGCCCACGCCCGAGTGGGGGGCCATGATCCGTCAGGGCGCTGAATACATGGTGAGCGGCGAGTGGTGGGTCTCCATCGTGCCGGGTCTCGCGCTGGTCATTCTGATCATCGGTTTTTCAATGTTTGGCGACGGGCTCGAGGAACTCCTCGATCCGCGCCGAAGCAAGACCAGCCGATGAGACGGTCATGAGTCTGCTCCGGGTCCGCGATCTGCATGTCCACTTCGTGGCGCGCGACCGCTTTGATCAGGTCCGTGTTGCCCGAGCGCTCAACGGGGTCGATCTGAGTGTCGACCGCGGAGAAATTTTTGGATTGGTGGGCGAGACCGGTGCCGGTAAATCCCTGACTGCGCATGCAATCATGGGGCTGCTGCGCGAGCCGGCCCGGCGGGTCGGTGGCAGCATCGAATTCAACGGACGCGAACTCACGACAATCAATGACGACGAACTGAATTCGATTCGTGGCGACCAGATCGCGATGGTCGTTCAGTCGCCGCGAACGTCGCTCGATCCCCTCACCCGCGTTGGCGAGCAGATCGCCCGCATCCACCGGGTTCACCGCAAGGCAAGCGCCGAGCAGGCGCAGGCTCGCGCCCTGCAGATGATGCAGGCGGTTGGCATCCCCGATCCGCAGGCGCGAATGCGGGCATGGCCGCACCAGTTCTCTGGCGGCATGGCACAACGCGTGCTGATCGCGATGGCGCTTGTCAATGATCCACAGCTCCTGATCGCAGATGAACCCTCGACAGGCCTGGATGTCACCGTCCAGGCGCAAATTCTTGATCTGTTGCGAGCCAGTGTGCGGGAGCGTCAATTGGCGGCGCTCCTCATCACGCATGACCTCGGTGTTGTCGCCCAGGTGTGCGACCGGGTGGGCGTGATGTTTGCGGGGGTGGTGGTCGAGGCAGGCCCGGTGGAGCAGGTGTTCACCCGGCCGCTTCATCCCTACACCCGGCATCTGATCGGCAGCTCCCCCGACCGGCTGACGCTGGGGCGTGGGGCGGTGCGCGCTGGTGCGGCGCCAGACCTCTACAACCTCCCCCCGGGGTGCCCTTATCAGAACCGCTGCCCGCGTGCGCAGCCGGTCTGCCAGGGCGAGCTGATGCCGTTGCCGGCTGACGAGGCGCATGCTGCGCGCTGCCACTTCCCGGAGGCAGGGCCATGACCGCCGCGCTGCAACTCGATCAGGTGGTCAAGCACTTCCCCGGGCCCAGGCGCGGCACCAGGGTGCATGCGGTCAACGATGTGTCGTTCAGCGTGGCGCCTGGCGAGACCGTGGCGCTGGTGGGTGAATCGGGTTCCGGCAAGACCACGCTCGGACGGCTCGCACTCCAGCTCGAGCGCGTCACCTCGGGCCGTGTGTTGCTCGAGGGGCGCGATATCACGCCGCTCAGCCAGTCGGCCTTGCGAGCGCTGAGACCTCACATGCAGATGGTGTTTCAGGATCCCTGGGCAACGCTCAACCCGCGAATGAGGATCCGCTCGGTCCTCGAGGAGCCGCTCAAGCTTCACACCACGCTGAGCGCAGCCGAGCGGCTCGCGCGCATTGCCGGCATGGCCGAGCGGGTGCATCTTGGCGGCAGTCTTCTCGACCGTTTTCCGGCGCAGCTCTCGGGTGGCCAGCTGCAGCGCGTTGCACTTGCGCGGGCGCTCATGACCCAACCCAGGCTGGTGGTCCTCGATGAGCCCACCAGTTCGCTTGATCTCTCGGTGCGGGCCGAAATCCTCGAGCTCCTTGCCGAACTGCGCGCGCAGAGCCAGGTGTCCTATCTGTTCATTACGCATGACCTGGGAACGGTCCGTCTGATTGCCGATCGGATCGTGGTGCTCTACCTTGGCGCAATCGTCGAGAGCGGGCCCACGGCTCTGATTTTCAATCATGCGCGTCATCCGTATACGCGGGCCCTGTTCTCTGCGCAGCTCTCCACCGATGTACGCGAACGTCGCGAACGGGTGGTGCTGCAGGGAGAGATCCCCAGCCCGGTCGATCTTCCCCGGGGCTGCAGCTTTGCCGGGCGCTGCCCGGCCGCTGACGATCGCTGCCGGGCAGAGCGACCGGCGCTGGTGACCGAGTCGGCGGTTCAGATTGCCTGCTTCAAGCCAGGTGTCGCGCTTGCAGCGCGCTAAGATCGTCCAGATTGAATTGCCAGGCCGTGGCGAGTCACGCGCAGGGCAGCGGGTCTAACGGGAGATCCTCATGGCAGGACCGACGGTAGCGGCGGCGGGCGAAGACTGCGCCCCCCTCACCGAGCAGATCGCGCGGTACGCCTGCGCAATGACGGCGCAACAGCCGTCGGCGCGCAGTCTCGAGATTGTTCGGCTGGGCTTTACCGACGCCGTGGCAGTGATGTTTGCGGGTCTTGACGAGCCGGTGACCCGGGTGGTGCAGCGCCTGGTCCGGCAGGATCCGGGCTCGCCTCGGGTAGCGCGCCTGCTGCTTGCGCGCGAGCGTGTCGGCGCACCTCAGGCGGCACTGGTCAACGCAGTCGCTGCCCACGCTACCGACTGGGACGACTACGCCTATTCCAATCACCCGAGCGCGGTACTGGTCCCTACGCTCCTTGCCGTCGGTGACGCGGCGGGTGCGACCGGCATGCGGCTGGCGTCCGCTTATGTCGCGGGCTATGAGGTCTGGGGCAACCTGATGCGGCGCGAGCCGGATCATCTGCACAGCAAGGGCTGGCATCCGACCGCGGTCCTGGGGCCGGTTGCTGCAGCGGTGGCGGCCGGCGTGGTGCTCGGCCTGGCCCCGCAAGCCATGCGTGATGCGATCTCGCTCAGCGCCTCGTTCGCGGGCGGTGTCATGGCGAACTTCGGCACCATGACCAAGCCGCTTCATGCGGGCCGGGCGGCTCAGTCGGGCATTCAGGCTGCGCTCTGGGCACAAGGCGGGCTTGAAGCCGGTGCGGTCACGCTGGAGAGTCCAGTGGGGCTGATGCGCGCGCTGTCACCCGGCGGCCGGGTTGACCTCAAGACACCATTTCCCAGTGCTGATGCGCCCGCGCTCATCGACACATTGGGCCTCAACATCAAGAAATATCCCACGGTGGGGGCCTCGCAGCGAATCATCGATTCCATGCTGTTCTATCTGGCCCGCCATCCTGTTGACGCCACCCTGGTGGTCGAAGCGATCCCCCGGGTCAGCGAAAAATTTGCCTCGGTCATGCCCTTCCATGCACCGCGCACGGCGCTTGAGGCGAAGTTCAGTCTGGAGTTTGTGGTGGCGGCCAGCCTGCTTCGGGGCAAGGTGGGTCTTGCCGAACTGAGCGACGATTTTGTGGCGAGCGAGGCGGTTCAGTCACTCATGCGCAGGGTGCGCATCGAACGTACCGCAGAGTCCGATCCCGGTTACCCGAACGCCGCGCCAGTCGATTATGTCCGGTTGCGGCTTACCGATGGCCGCGAACTGCGCACCGATGAAATTCATCGCGCAACCGGACACGCCGATCTTCCCCTGGGACGCGAGCAGATCGCGGCAAAGTTTGCCGAATGTGCGGCGGCTGCATCGATCAGCGAGGGCGTCGCGACGCGTCTTTTCGAAGCCCTGCAGACGATCGATCGCTGGCGCGGCACAGAAGACCTGCCCCTTCTTGCATGACGTCTGCCGAACTTTCCCGCACGCCAACCAGGAGCCGCCCACTCATGAATGAAGATCCGCAGCTCTATCCCTATCTGCCCAGCATCGCTCGACCGAAAATCAGCTGGCCAGGGGGTGCACGACTGGCCGTCTGGGTCGCGCCCAATATCGAACACTATGAATACGATCCACCGCCCAGTCCGGTGCGAAGTCCCACGCCGCGTCCCGCGCCCGATATCAACTGGCTCACGCTTCGAGACTACGGCAATCGTGCAGGTGTCTGGCGCATGATGGAGGTGATGGACCGCTACGGCGTGCGCGGCAGCGTCTCGCTCAACGTTGGCGTATGCGATCACTATCCCGAGATCATCGAGGCCTGTGTCAAGCGTGGCTGGGAACTGTTCTCGCACGGTGTCTACAACACGCGCTACCTCTACGGCATGGATACCGATCAGGAGCGAGAGCTGATCGAAGACGTGAAGGCCACCATTTATCGGGCCTCCGGGCAGCCCTTGTCGGGATGGCTCTCGCCCGCGTTGTCCAACACCGTGGACACCATGGATCTGCTGGCCGAAGCCGGCGTGCTCTATACCTGCGATCTGATGCATGACGATCAGCCGCTGCCGGTCAAGGTGAAGTCGAATCACCGCCTGATCAGCATGCCCTATTCGCTCGAGATCAACGACTACACCTGTCTGGCGCTCAAGCGCATGACGCCGCGCCGCTACACCGAGACGATCAAGGCGCAGTTCGATCAGCTCTGGGAGGAGGGTGCGGACAATCCGCAGGTGATGTGTCTGCCGCTGCATCCATGGCTGATCGGCCTGCCGCACCGGTTGCGCGAATTTGACGAGGCGCTGCGCTACATCACCCGTCGCGACAAGGTCTGGCTCGCAACCGGTCGTGAAATTGCGCAGTGGTATCTCGCCAATCACTATGACCCGGTTATGGGCGCGCTTGGCGCCTAGAAAGGACCTCTCATGACGCTGCCCCGCTCGTATCTCGAATACCCGCGTCGTGCGCCCGGCATGGACCATGACCGCTACGACTACCGCAATCTGTTCCGGCACAAGAAGGTTGTTTGGCCAGGTGATGCGCGCGTCGCGCTGGTCGTGGTGCCGGTGGTGGAATTTTTCCCGCTGAACATGAACCCGGCGCAGATGGTGGTCAAGGCGGTGGGTGGCATGGAGCGCCCGTACCCTGACTACTGGAACTACACCACCCGCGACTATGGCACGCGGGTTGGCATCTACCGCATCTTCAAGGTGCTCGAGCAGTTGGGGCTGCCGGCATCGGTCGCGATCAACGCACGCGTTGCCGAGCGCGCCCCGTTTCTGTTGCAGGAAATCACCCGCCGCAACTGGGAAGTGGTGGCGCATGGGCTGGATATGAGCCAGGTGTTTCACGGCAAGTCGGCGGTGGAGGATGAACGCGCTGCGATCACCGCTGCGCTCGCGCTTCTGCGGCAGGCATCAGGCCAGTCTGTGACAGGCTGGCTTTCGCCCATGCAGTCTGAATCGCACGCCACCCTTGATCTCTTGAGTGAACATCGGATTCGCTACACGCTTGACTGGAACATCGACGACTTGCCGGTCCGCATGAATGCCGGCACGGGTGCTGTGTACGGCATGCCGTTCGCACTTGATGTGAATGACCGCCAGTCGGTGCTTGACTTCAACCTATCGAATGACGCCTACGTCGAGCAACTGGTGGATGGCTTTGTCACGCTCTGGCAGGAAGCCGGGCAGTATGGTGGACGGGTCTTCACGATCTCGGCAAACAGCTGGCTCACCGGGCAACCCAATCGCATTGCAGCGTTCAGGCGTGCGTTGGAGATCATCCTGTCGCATCCGGGCGTCTGGCCAACCACGTATGGCGCACTGCTGGACACCTATCAGGGGCAGGAGTAAGCATGGATCTGTGGCGCATGACGGCTGCGCAGGCCTCGGCAAAAATGGCCGAGGGGCTTCTCACCTGTGAGGACTACGCACGGGCGTTCCTCGAGCGCGTGGCCGCGCGCGACGCGCAGGTGCGTGCCTTCACCTCCATCGATCCGGCTGCCGTGCTCGCCAGTGCAAGGGAGCGTGACCGCGAGCCGCGGCGAGGACCGCTGCACGGCATCCCGTTTGCAGTGAAGGACGTGATCAACACCCGCGATGCGCCCACGCAGCACAACTCCCCGATTTATGAAGGCCATCGACCCGGCGAAGATGCCAACTGTGTCGCCGTCCTGAGGGCAAGCGGCGCCGTCATGCTGGGCAAGACCGACACGCTCGAGTTTGCCTCCGGTGGCCGACGACCGCTCACGCGCAATCCGCATGATCTTTCGCGAACGCCAGGTGGATCGTCCTCGGGATCGGCCGCCGCAGTCGCCGACGGCATGGCGCCGCTATCGCTTGGCACCCAGACGGGCGGCTCAACGATTCGGCCTGCCTCGTTCTGTGGCATCCACGGCATGAAGCCCACCATCAGCCGGATCAGCTTTGAAGGCATCAAGCACTATTCGCTGCACCTGGATACCGTAGGCCTCTATGGGCGCTCGGTTCCCGATCTCTGGCTGCTTGCCCAGGCCTACCGGATTCTCGATTCCGCCGAGCTTTCGCCGCCCGCGCCCGATACGCTCACCATCGGCTTGTGCGAGACGCCAATGTGGTCGGCCGCCACGGAGGACGCCCGGGCAGCGCTCTCTGCAGCGGCTGAGCGGTTTTCAAGGGCCGGTGTTCGTGTGCGGCCCTTCGTGATGCCTGCTTCGTTCAATACGCTCACCGCCGAACAGGATGCCCTCATGCACGAAGGCGGGCGCGCTGCTTTTCTTCCCGAGTATCTCGCCCATCGGGATCGGCTGCACAGCGACTTTGCAAAGAAGGTTGAAAACCGCAATGGCTACCATCCCGCGCAGATGCGGGCGGCGCTTGATGCGGTTGCAGCCCGGCGTGTGGAGTTCGAGTCGATGATGTCCGGGTTCGATGCGGTCATGACGCTGAGTGCCCCCGGTGAAGCAACACCCGGTCTGGCTTCGCAGGGGGAGGCCACCTTCAACCGCATGTTCACTGCGCTGGGTGTGCCCTGTATCAGCCTGCCCGGCATGACTGGCGCCAACGGGCTGCCCATCGGCATTCAGCTGATCGAGCGGCGCTATGAGGACGACCGACTGCTGCAGGTGGCCGCAGCGCTCTCGCCCATTCTCCTGCCGCAAGGGGCATGCCCATGAGCGCAGGCCCTGTCGGTGATCCTTCTGCCTCCACCCCGGAGCGCCTGCAGATCGGTCTGCTGGCCTTCAACGACATGCTGCTGCTTGACCTCGTCGGTCCGTGGGAGGTGTTTTCCAGCGTGCCCTGGGCACAGGTGCACCTGATCGCACCCCGCACCGGACCGGTCAGGGCGGCCAAGGGATTGCAGATCGAACCCACCTCCACCTACGCCGATTGCCCGGCGCTCGATGTGGTTTGCGTACCGGGTGGACCCGGTGTCGCAGCGCTCATGGAAGACGAACCCACGCTTGCCTTTCTCAGGCGTCAGGCGGGCAGTGCGAGGGTGGTGAGCGCGGTGTGCACCGGATCGCTGGTGCTCGGCGCGGCAGGGCTGTTGCGCGGCCGTCGTGCCACGTGCCACTGGTTGTCGTTGCCGCTGGTTGCAGCCTTTGGCGCGACGCCTGTCAACGACCGTGTGGTTGAGGACGGCCCCCTCATTACTGGCGGGGGCGTCACCGCGGGCATCGATTTCGGACTCCATGTGGTCGCTAGGCTCTGGGGACAAGCGGTTGCCGAGCGCGTCCAGCTCGGCCTCGAATATGCGCCCGCGCCACCGTTTGATTCGGGCAGTCCATTGCGCGCGCCGCCAGCCCGGGTCAATGAAGTGCAACAGGCGTCGGCCGCCATGCAGGCGGCGCGTGAAGCGATCGTGGCCCGAGCAGCGGCACGCCTGGTTTAAACCCTTTCTTCAGAGGCTCAACGCCCATGATCATCGACTATCGCGCCTACACGCTTCACTCCGGAACCGTCTCGGCATTCATGGAGCTGTTTGAAACGGAGGGCCTTGAGCCGCAGGTCCGTATCTGCGGCAACTTCCTTGGGCTTTACCGCACCGAGGTTGGCAACATCAACCAGATCATCATGATGTTCGCCTACCAGGATCTGAATGATCGGCAGCGTCGGCGTGATCAGCTCTATCAGGATCCGGCCTTCAAGGCTTACCTGACCAAGGTGCGACCTTTCCTTCGCGACCAGGAGGTCCGGCTGCTCACGCCTTCCCGTTGCAATCCGCCGATCGGTGAGCTCAGCTTTGGCGCCTGAACCGGTGCGCGACCAGCGGCGGGCGGTCCTCGCGCTGCGCGCGCGACCCGGGGCCACCGAGGAGCGTTCATGATGTCTGCGCAGTCACTTCCCGGGCCGATCCAGGGGGCGTCGGTCTGGTACGGACCCCAGGTAGCCGAGCGCCCGCACACCTGGTGCTTTGCCCTGGACGATGCCGATCTTGTCGAACTGCAGCAGGCGGCGGAGCGCTTCCTCGACACCGGCGCCGATATCAGCGAAATCAGAGCGGCCGGTTTTCCGTTGCCGCGGTTGTCCGCGCGGCTCGCCGCCTGGCACGAGCGGCTGGTCAGCGGTGCGGGCTTTGCGCTGCTGCGGGGGCTGCCGGTTGATGAGTGGCCACGCGCGGTGAGTGCGGCGGCGTTCTATGGGGTGGGCGCCCACCTGGGGCTCGCCCGGCCCCAGAATGCGCAGGGTCACATGCTGGGGCATGTGATCGACATGGGCCTTGATGCCAAGGATCCGCGTGTGCGCATTTACCAGACGCATGCGCGGCAAACGTTTCACACCGATTCCTGCGACATTGTTGGTCTTCTGTGTCTGCGCAAGTCGAGGCGGGGCGGCGAGTCGGCGCTCGTTTCGTCCAACACAATCTATAACGAGATGCGTGAGCGTGAGCCGGCGCTCGCTGCCGCGCTGTTCGATCCGCTCTCCACCGACCGGCGGGGTGAAGTGCCGCCTGGTGGCCAGCCCTTCTTTTCGATTCCGGTGTTCAACTGGTACCAGGGCTTGATGTCAACCATCTACCACCGGCAATACATCGACTCTGCGCAGCGCTTTCCCGAGGCCTTTCGTCTTACGCCGCTGCATGTCGAGGCGCTCGATTATTTCGACTCGCTCGCCGAGAGCCCGGCGCTGCATTTCATGATGGATTTCGAGCCCGGCGACATGCAGTTTGTGCACAACCACACCATGCTGCATGACCGGATGGGTTTCGAAGACTGGCCCGAATCGGAGCGTCGCCGGCATCTGCTGCGCCTGTGGTTGTCGTCGCCGCGCGCGAGGCCGCTGCCGCCTGTCTACGCTGAGCGCTATGGCTCGGTTACGCCGGGTGAGCGGGGCGGGGTCATGATGCCGGCGGTACGCTGGTATGCGCCCCTGGAGCCCTGATGCCATCGGCGAGTCTCTGGTCAGCGCTTGAGCTGGGCGGTGGACTTCGGTTGCCCAACCGGATCGTGATGGCGCCATGCACGCGCAATCGCTGCACTGCCGATCTGTCACCCCCGCACGATGCGATCGAGCATTACGCCAGTCGCGCAGAAGCGGGTCTGCTGATCACCGAGGCCACCATGATCGCCCCGGAAGTCCAGGGCTATCTCGATACGCCTGGGCTGTTCCTCGATTCTCATGAGGCCGCTTGGGCAAGCGTTGCGAGCGCGGTTCATGAGCGTGGGGGTCGGATCTTCGTTCAGCTCTGGCATACCGGAAGAGTGGCGCACTCCTATTTTTCGGGGCAGCAGCCGGTGGGCGCCTCGGACGTGCTCGACCGGGTGCCGCGCCGGCAGGCGGGCGTTGCCAGCCTGTACAACGAACGCCCCCGCATGCTCTCAAGCACGCAAGTCGAGGGCGTGATCGCGCAGCACCGGGAAAGCGCCCTGCGGGCCAGGCGGGCTGGGTTCGATGGCGTCGAGGTCCATGGCGCCAACGGCTATCTGATCGAACAGTTTCTGCGCAGCCACACCAACCGCCGCACCGATGACTGGGGAGGCGACCCCGAGCGTCGCGCACGGTTTGGCATCGAAGTGGTGCGCGCCTGCATCGATGTGTTCGGTGAGGGGCGGGTGGGCCTGCGGTTGTCGCCCGCCGCCTACTTCGGTGAAATGACCTGGACCCCAGGCGACAATGAAGCTTATGCAGCGCTGCTGTCGGCCCTCGCCGATTTACCGCTCGCCTACGTCCATACCGGTATTGTCGAGGACTGCGCCTATGACTACCTGGGTGGCACTTCCACAGAATTTCTGCGGCGACACTGGCGTGGTTGTCTCATCGCCAATGGTGCGTACACGCCCGAGCGTGCCGAGCAGATGCTGCGCGAGGGCAGTTGCGAGCTGGTGTCCTTTGGCAAGCTCTTTCTTGCCAATCCCGATCTGCCCAGACGCCTGCGGGATGGACTGGCACTGACCGCTTATTCGCCCTCGCTTCGCCTGCCCCCCACGTATGCGCGCTCGCCCAATCCTGGTCCCGATGCGCCGGTGTTCGTGAGGTAGGCGGGCCGCGCGTCAGACCGGATCGACCTGGGCAGGAATGTCGATCTGGAAATGTTTTTTCGCCACCGCGCACAGTTCATCGAACACGATGCCGATTCGAACCGGCCGGAAGCTGCGCAGATCGATGATGGACGACCCGAGCCCGCGCGCATTGCTGTACTTCGAGGCGCCGCGGTCAAGCGCGAGCGTGGTGGCGGCGACCACCTCCGATTCGACATCGCGGAAGTGAAACTTGCTGCCGGTAAGCGAGCGGTTGGCGGAAGAGCCGAAGACGGGTTTCAAGGTTTCGAGCGCTCGGCGCGCGATTTCGTCGTGCGTGGGACCAGCGTTCATCAGGATATCCATCGTGCCCGCTTTCGACGCGTTGGCGATCACAAACGGGGCGATGTCCCGGAACAGCGGATGATCCGCCCGAAAGGGCGCCACGATCGAAATGGGCAGCTGATGATCGAAGATCACGGCGCGCACGAAATCTCGCGCCCGCGCGTCAATCTCGATGACCTCCATGAACATGTCATAGGAGCCGAACATGCCACAGGGCTTTGAGAAACTGCGTTGCTTGGCTTCGTAGATCCTGCGGATGGCGGGTTCGGTGTGTCCCACGATTGCGTAGCCGACATCGGCCTTGAAGATGGCTACGCCGCCCGCAACAACGGTGTCATGCACTTGGCGGCCATCGGCAATCGGATCAGGAGTGGTTTGCTCGCTCATGGTGGGGGTCTCTTTCCGGAAAGGGGAGTCAGGCTGCAGGCCGCTCGGGCAGCGTGATGTTGAAGTGCCGCTTCAGAATGTCCTGAATGTTTTCATAGCAGCTTCCAAACCGCACGACCTGAAGCGTTTCGCAATCGAGCAGGGTGGATGAGGCCTGCCAGGGGTGGTATTTCATCAGACCATAGTTGATCGTCACATCCGCAATCGCGAGGATTTCGGGTTCGATGTCTTCCACCCTGAATTTCGTGCCGTGCAGTGAAAGATTGGCAGACGATCCGAACAGCAGTGTCTGCTCGCGCAGGCTCACCCTGGTGATGGCGGCATGAAAGGGGCCGGAATTGAGCAGCATCAGCAGGGTGTTGTCCTTGGTGCTCCGCTCATAGGTGTCAGGGTCGAGTTTGCGCAGCAGCGGATGGTCTGCATGGCAGGGTGCGATCAGCCCAAGCGGCAAGTCATAGTCCTGGGTGATGGCCTGAACGATCGCGCGCCCGCGGTCGCTCACCCGATGAAGCTCGCGGTGCAGGTCGTCGTTGCCCAGCATGGCGTTCAGCTTGGTGGGCGCTCTGCGCTTGGTGTCGAAGATTCGGCGCAGCGCCGGGCCGTGGGCTGCGATGAGCGAGTAGCCGACATCGTTTGGAAGAATTGCGATTCCACCCTGCTTCATCACCTGAAAGGCGCGGTCGGCATCGGCGCTCGGGTTGATTACGGCCATTGTCGTCACCTGGGTCGTGGGCTGCGGAACTGCCGATTGTAATGAGCGGCGGCAGTCGGTGGCCGCAGCCGCGCAACAGGTGACACGCGGTCAGCGATTGAGCCGCACCGCCTCGAAATTGAGTACTGCCGCAAAACTCACCCAGAGCAGGTAGGGCACGAGCAGGAGCGCGGCCCGGGGTGCGTAGGGTCGGAAGTGGAGGATGAGCGCGACGATCGAGCCCCACAGGATCACCACCTCGGCGAGCGCCCAGTCGGGGCGGCGCAGGAAAAAATAGAGCAGGCTCCAGCCCACGTTGGCGAGCGCGTTGATGGCCAACAGCGTGAGCATGCGCATGCGGGGGGAAGGATCCTGGTGGGCACCAGCGCGCCAGCCAACCACTGCCGCCCAGGCGATCATGAAAAAAAGCAGTGTCCAGGCGGGCCCGAAGGCCCAGTCGGGAGGCTTGAACGCGGGCTGTTTGAGCGCGTAGTACCAGTCATCGAGCCGGGTGAGGGCGCCGCCGGTGCCAGCGACGATGATGACGGCGACCGCTGCGACCAGCGAGTCGATGCCCAGACCGCGCGCAGGCGGGCTCGCGGCAGCGCCTGCGAGAGGCGTTGCCGCGTCGGACGAAGGGGACTGCTGGACGGACTGCGAGGGCGGTTTCTGCGAGGGGGTCATGCCTTGGCGATGCCGAACAAATGCGCAAGATCCTTCAGGAAAATACGCAAGTGTGCAAGCGGACGCCGGCGGACCAGTCGCTTGTTCATGTAGGAATCGAAGGTTATTTGCTGCACGTCGCGATCGCGGCAGATCTTGACGAACTGTTCGCGCCGCTTGTCGTTGCCATACCAGAACCGTTGCAGCAGACCCAGTACAAAGAACACCCGACCATGCTCTTTCATGAAACGTTTGCGGGCCGATGCCAGCTCGGCGCCACGTCCGCTCTGAAGCGCAGCCAGCGCGGCGTCGGCTGCCAGGCGGCCACCCAGCATGGCGTAGTAGATGCCCTCACCCGATGCGGGAGCGACCACACCTGAAGCGTCGCCCGCCAGCACCACGTTGCGGCCGTTGTCCCAGCGTGGCAGCGGCTTGAGCGGAATCGGTGCGCCCTCGCGGCGCAGTGTCTCGAAGCGGTCCAGACCTGCAGTTCGGCGCAGGTCGGCCACCGCGCTGCGAAGCGAGAAGCCCTTGTCCATGCTGCCTGTGCCCACCGAGAAACACTTGCCGTGGGGAAACACCCAGCCGTAGAAATCGGGCGACAGCGTGCCGCGGTAATAGACGTCGCATCGGGAGGGGTCGTAGTCGACGCCAGCGCGATCCTCGGCGGCCGGCGCGCGCACAATCTCGTGATAGGCGAAGACGAATTTGCCTTTGTCGGAGTCGGCGATGGCCTGTGCGGCAACCCGCGATTTTGCGCCGTCGGCACCGATCACAAGCCGGGTGCGGATGCTGACCGGGGCCTCGGCGCGCTCGCCTGCGCTCGCGCGGCTCTGGATGCGCACGGTGGTGATGCCATCGGCATCGGGACCGTCGAGCCGCTCGAAGGTGCCGATCAGCCGGGTGGCGCCGTGCTGTGCGGCACGCTGTCTCAGCCACTCGTCGAATTCATCGCGATCAACCAGTCCGACAAAGCCGTTTTCGATCGGTATGTCGACCCGCTGGTCGGAGGGCGAAATCATGCGTGCGCAGCGTGCGTGCGCAACCAGCAGGCTCTCGGGAATGTCGAAGTCGCGGATGGCGCGCGGTGGAATTGCACCGCCGCAGGGCTTGATCCGACCGGCACGGTCGACCAGCAGCACGCGTCGGCCGGCGCGAGCGAGATCATCTGCGGCCGTGGCACCGGCTGGGCCGCCGCCGACCACGACGACGTCATAGAGGGTGTCTTCAGGCATGGGCGCCTCCCGGGGCGAGGGGTTGGGGTGGGGTCTGTTGGGCTTCGCCGGCGGCGGCGGGTTCGCGAATCTGGCTGGCCAGGCGCGCGGCCAGGATGAAGAGGAGCGCCTCCAGGCCGAACACCACCGCATAGGCGAGCGCGGTGTCCTGGATGACAAGACGGGCCAGGTCGGAGAGGGCCGTTCCGAGGAGGCCGCCGCTGCCAAAGGCGAGCGCCTGTGCTGCGCCCCACAGCCCCATGCGCGTGCCTTCGCGACGGCCTTCGCCTTCGCCCGCGAGCCGCATCATGGAAGCGATGGCGGCGATCGAAAACGCGCCATTGGCCGCGCCAAGCAGGAACACGTTGGCGCGAAGCGGCCACCCTGGTCCGGCCACACCGGCCGCCACCAGGCCTGCGAGCGCAAAGCCCGATGCGATGCAGCCGCCTACCGTCCAGAAACGCAGCGACCCCAGGCGGCGGCCAAAAATGCGGCCACTGCCGGCAAGCGCCACCAGCAACATTCCGCAGAGGATGCCCGAATGCTGCAGCCCCGAGAGCTTGGTGGTTTCGCCCGGAGTAAAGCCAAAGACCGTGCCTGCGAAGGGCTCGAGGATGAGGTCTTGCGCGCTGAAGGCGAGCATCGAAATGAATACGAAAACCGTGAAGTGACGGGCGGCGGGTTCGCGCCAGACCTTGGTGAGCGTGGCGCGAAAGCCCTCGGAGGCGGGGCCGGTTTCCTCTGCTGGATGAGCGTCGACCGCGCGCTCGAGCCGGAACAGCATCAGCATGGTGACCACCAGCGCAATTGCGGCCACCCCGGCAGCCACAGCGAGCAGGCGGGCCTCCGAATAAGGGTCGAGCAGATGGCCGGCGATGCCCGCGGTGACCGCAAATCCGGCGATCATCATGAGCCACACCAGGGTGGCGGCACCCGCGCGCCGACGCGGGGCCACCCGCTTGGCGAGCAGGACCAGAACCGAAGTGCCGCTTGCACTCACCCCGATACCGATCATGAGAAACGCCAGCACCGATAACGCGATGCCGGTGCCAAGTGATCCGCTCATGGTGACCACGGCGACCGAGCCCAGCAGACCGCCGCAGGCGAGGACCGCCATGCCGCCCAGGATCCAGGGCGTGCAGCGCCCCGAGCGATCGGATCCGAAGCCCATTCGCGGCCGCAGGATCTGTACTGCATAGTGCATGGCCACCAGGAGTCCCGGCAGCACGGCAGGCAGGGCAAGCTCAACCACCATGATGCGGTTGAGTGTCGAGGTGGCGAGCACCACGATGCCACCCAGACAGGCCTGGATGAGGCCCAGGCGCGCGATCGACAGCCAGCCGAACTGCGAGCCGGCAGGCAGTACAGGTTCGTGTTCCGGTTCGAGCGATTGATTCACTGTTTCCTCCTGATCGCATTGGCCTCACGGATACGTGCCGTGCGGCTCAGCCCAGACCCCGAAGCGCGAAGGCGCTGACCATCATTCCCGAGACGTAGAGCGGCACGCCGAAGCCGCTGTAGAAGAGCGCCTGCTGGATCGGGGCCGCGATCAGGCGGCGCATCAGCACTGCCTGGGCCGCGATCAGCGCAGCAACCGATACCGCCGACACCGGCGCCCCCCACTGCACGAGCAGAATCACCACGATGATCTGCGGCACCGCCATGACCCAGCACGCCACCCGTGCTGCCCGGTCGGGGCCGAGTTGCACCGGCAGCGACCGGATGCCCATGCGCGAATCGCCCTCGATGGCCTTGAAGTCGTTGAGGGTCATGATTCCGTGGGCACCGATGCTGTAGAGGAAGGCAAGGAGCAGCGAGCGCGCCTCGGGCAGCGCGCCGCCCGCCATGACTGCTGCGCCAGTGATCCAGGCGAGCCCCTCGTAGGACAGGCCGCAGGCGAGGTTCCCCCACCAGCCGTTCTGCTTGAGCCGAACCGGCGGCATGCTGTAGGCCCAGGCGAGCACCAGTCCGAGCGCGGCGGCGGCAAAGCCCCATATCCCAAGCCCGGTAGCCACCAGCAGGGACAGCACTGTCCAGGCGATGGCGACATACAGCCCCCAGCGCCCGGGCATGCGGCCGGATGGAATGGGGCGATGCGGTTCGTTGATGGCATCGACGTGGCGATCAAACCAGTCGTTCACCGCCTGGCTGGTTGCGCACACCATGGGGCCCGCCAGCAGCACGCCCAGAAGGGCGAGCGGCCAGTGCGTGGCGAGCTGTGCCCCCGAGGCCACCACGCCGCAGGCAAACGCCCACATGGGTGGAAACCAGGTGATGGGCTTGAGCAGCTCGGTAAACGCCGAGAGGGTGGGGACGGTGCGGACAGTCATCCGTGGATTCTCTGCTTGACAAAACCGAACGTCAATTGCAATTTACACATCCTGGCGTCGTCCCGGACAGTTTGTTTCGGTACGGCCCCCCGAATCCGTCGCTAGGAGGCGACAACCGCCGATGCTTCAATCCGCGTCCGACGCCCTGCCGCTTGCGGGCCCGCGAGGTGCCCCGATCGCACCGCCCCTGCCGGAGGCCGCGCTGGGCGAGGCGCGCGCCGCCCCCGTGCGGGTCACCCCGGGTCGTGCCGCCTCGTCGGGCGCGCCCCGGGTGGTGATCATCGGCAGCGGCTTTGGCGGCCTCGCCTGCGCCATCCGCATGCTCTGCAAGGGCTATCGGGTGACGGTGCTGGAGCGGCTCGATCAGCCGGGTGGGCGTGCGAGTGTCTTCACGCAGGACGGCTTCACCTTTGATGCCGGTCCCACCATCGTGACCGCGCCGTTCCTTCTCGAGGAGTTGTGGGCGTTGGCTGGCCGACGCTTTGCCGATGACGTGGACCTGCGGCCGATGAATCCTTGCTACCGGATTCGTTTTGATGACGGCACCCACTTCGACTACCAGCGCGAGCCGCAGGCCATGATCGAGGAGGTGCGGCGGGTCAGTCCGCAGGATGTGGGCGGCCTGCACGCGTTCATGGCCGAAGCCGACCGCTGTTTCAGGCTGGGCTACGAGGGGCTGGGCACGGTGGCCTTCGAGTCGCTTGGCGACCTGTTCGCGGCCTTGCCGGCCATGGTCCGGATGCGCGCCTGGCGCAGCATCTATCAAATGGCCTCGCGCCACTTCAAGAGCGAAAAGCTTCGTCAGGTCTTCAGCTTTCACCCGCTTCTGATCGGCGGCAACCCGATGTCGGTCACCAGTGTCTACAGCCTCATTCCCTCGCTCGAGCGCATCCACGGCGTGCATTCCGCCATGGGCGGCACGGGCGCGATCGTACGTGCAATGGCCAGGCTGATCGGCGAACTGGGTGGCGAGATCCGGTTGGGTGCGGAGGTTGCTCGCATCCGGGTGGTGGATCAGCGTGCGCGAGGGGCCATTCTCGCAAGCGGTGAGCGGGTCGATGCCGACATCGTGGTGTCGAATGCGGACAGCGCATGGACCTACAAGCATCTGCTGAAGGCCGAGCCCCGCAGGGTGTGGACCGATCGGAAGGTGGAGCGCGCAGCCTATTCAATGGGGCTCTTCGTCTGGTACTTCGGCACCCGACGGCGTTACCCCGATATTCCGCATCACATGATCCTGCTGGGCCCGCGCTACCGCGAGCTGCTGGGTGACATCTTCGATCGCAAGGTGCTGGCAGACGACTTCAGTCTCTACCTGCATCGGCCCACCGCAACCGACACCTCCCTTGCGCCCGAGGGTTGCGACACGTTTTATGTGCTCTCGCCGGTGCCGCATCTCGAGGCCGGCATCGACTGGGCAAGCCGCGCCGAGCCCTATCGGCAGCGCATCGCACAGATGCTGGGCGATACGGTTCTGCCCGGCCTGTCCGAGGCGATCTGCACAGAGCGCTATCTCACGCCAGCCGACTTCGAGAGCCGTTATCTCGCTTTCAAAGGCGCGGCCTTCGGCATGGAGCCCAGGCTCCTGCAGAGCGCATGGTTCCGGCCGCACAACCGCAGCGAAGACATCCGCGATCTCTACCTGGTGGGGGCCAGCACCCATCCTGGTGCAGGCATTCCAGGCGTGCTCACGTCGGCCAAGGTGCTTGATTCGATCATTCCGCCCGCCGCCCGGGTTGCACGCGCGCAGGCGGTCTTGTGAACATGCATTCCAGCCCGGAGATCGAGCGTCTGCTTGCTGCGCCCGCGCCCGATTGTGTGGAGCTGATGCGGCACGGATCGAAATCGTTCTTTGCCGCCTCGCGGCTGCTTCCCGCGCGCTATCGCGATGCCGCCGTATCGCTCTACGCTTTTTGTCGTGTGGCCGATGACGAAGTCGATGGCAGCGGAGCGAGCCCCGACACGCTGGCCGCGCTCCATCGCCGGCTCGACGCTGTGTACGCCGGTACGCCTCATGCCATCGCAGCCGATCAGGCGTTCGCGCGCGTGGTGCATCGCTATCGGCTGCCGCGCCGCATCCCGCTTGCGCTGCTGGAAGGCTTTCAGTGGGATGCGCAGGGCCGGCGCTATCGCACTTTCGAGGAGCTGCTTGACTACTGCGCGCGGGTGGCCGGCACGGTCGGCGCCATGATGGCGCTGGTGATGGAGGTGCGCGACGAACGGGCGCTTGCGCGGGCCTGCGAGCTGGGCGTGGCGATGCAGCTCACCAACATCGCCCGCGATGTCGGCGAAGACGCGCGCATGGGACGCATCTATCTCCCGCTTGAGTGGCTGCGCGAAGAGGGGCTGGACCCCGATGTCTGGCTCCTTGATCCGCGGTTCTCGGCGGCAATCGGGCGCCTGGTCGAGCGGCTGCTGAACGAGGCTGACGCGCTCTACCGTCGGGCCGAGGAAGGGCTGTGGAATCTGCCGCGCGGCTGTCGTCCGGCGATCCTCGCGGCGCGGCTGATCTATTCCGATATCGGTCTCGAGATTCGCCGGGCCCGGCTCGACTCCATCAATCGCCGTGCTGTGGTGAGCGGCCGTCGGAAGCTTGTCCGGGTGGCGCAAAGTCTGCCGTGCGCGCTGTCAGCGCCGCGTCGGCCGCGGGGTCATGTGCCGCTCGATGCGATTCGTTTCCTCGTGGAGGCTGCCTCATCGGCGATCGCCGATCTGCCGCCCCGCAGCGTTGCGGAAAAAGCGGCCTGGATGGTGAACCTGCTGGTGACGGTGGCCGAGCGCGAGCGCTCAACGCAGGCGTGGCATCCGCCAGGGCAGCATCAGTCGGACCAGCGCTGAGCGCAGGCGGGGGCCATTCAGCGTTTCATGCACGGACACCACCTGCCGTCCGTCCACCGTGGATTCTGCAAGCGAGCGTACATAAAACGGTGTGTCCTCCAGCGTGCGGGTGATGCGTGGTGCGGGGCCTGCACCCTCCGACCGAATCGATCGGCCGATCCGCCAGCCGGTTCGGGCGAGTGCGTGGCGGGGCCCGGGATCGAACTCGGTCACCTGGCCGTCGGTCTGGAATCGGCGGGCGATGAGGTGCTCGCGGCCGTCGCGGGTGCGCAGGTCATAGACCACCGCGGACGATCCGTCATCAACCGTCGCTCGCGACCAGTCCCATTCGTCATAGCGCGACTCGATCGGCTCATCGCCTTCATTTGAGTCCAGATAGCCGTGGCCCTGCCACTGGATGCCCGGCGAGTCGAAGTCAACGGAGATCCTTCCTGCGGGGGCAAGTGGCCCCCAGCGATGCCGCCCCGAGGGGTCGAGCGGAAGCTGCCAGTCGAACCAGCGCGGGGCGCTCAGGCGAACCGTTCCGCGCACTGCGAGCGGAATCGGCGCCGAGCGTTCATCGATCCGGATCACCAGCTCCGAGCCGGTCCACTCGAGTGCGCTCGGGCCGACCCTGAACTCGCGGGCGCTCCGCTCGATGCTCGCGCGGCTGCGCTCGGTCATCGTCCAGCGCTTGCGGCCGGGGGTGTAGAGCGCCACATTGATTGCGCAGAAATTTTCCGGATCAACCGGCGCACCGGCGCGCGCGGCTCGTTCGCGAGCCCAGGCGTAGTAGGGCGAGAACACGCTTCCGACAAACGCAATCAGCGTGATGGCGTGCCTGCCGCAATCGCTCAGGCCGTCGACATACCACCAGAGATACGCACCCGAGCCGACCGCCTGGTCGAATCGAGGTGTGCCATCAGGGTTGCGGCCGCGAGCCGGCCCGACAGCGTGGCCATCGGCACGCCCGCCCCCGGGTGTGCGCTGCCCCCCGCCAGGAACAGCCCCGGAATCGCTGTGGTGGCCGAGGGTCTGCGAAAGGAGGACATCCAGCCGTGCGGGGCCATCCCGTAGAGTGCGCCCCCGCTCGCCGGAAAGCGCTGGTGAAACTGCTGCGGTGTGCTGCAGACCTGCGCCGCGGCTGCTGCACGGATCGTGAGGCCGCAGCGCTGCAGATGGGTAAAGGCTTTGCTTCGGCATTGTTCGATCTCCTCGGCAGCAGGCGCAGACTGGTCGCCGCGTGCCGGCGCGTTGATGAGGCAAAACAGGCGCTCGGGCTGCCCGGGGGGCATGGCGTCGGTGCCTGCCCGGTCCTGTGCGCACAGATAAAGCGTGGGTTGCCGGGGCAGTCGACCCTGCCTGAATATGTCGTCGAACTCGGTGGCATAGCCCGGCTGAAAAAACACGTTGTGGTAGCTGAGGTCAAAGCCGTCAGCGACGCCGTGAATCGCAAAGGTGAGTGCCGACAGCGACCGCGGCGACAGCCCATCGGGCCGAACCGCGGGGCGCGCGGCCTCGCCTAGAAGGCCACCGGCCAATGCCTGCGCGTCGCCGTTGAACACCACTGCGTCCGCGGTGATTCGATTGCCATCATCGAGGGTCACGCCGCTTGCGTGCCCGGTGCTCACATCGATCGAGCGAACCCCGCACCCCAGCCGCAAATCAACCCCCAGTCGGCGGGCGGTACGCTCGATGCGTGTGGCCACCGCCTGCATCCCTCCGTCGGCCGCCCACACGCCGCGCAGCTCGACATAGGCGATCAGCGCGAGCGTGGCGGGTGCCTCCCAGGGTGAGCCGCCGCAGTAGGTCGCGTAGCGCGCGAACAGCTGCCGCAGGCGCGGATCGTGGAAGTGCCGGGCGAGGCTTTGCCAGAGGCTTGCGAAGGGGCCCAGGCCCGCCAGCAGCGCGAGCCCGCGCACGCCAAGATCCTGGCTCATCGAGGCAAGCGTCGGGCGTTCAGCGCGAATGTAGGCGTGCTCAAGCGAGTGGTAGAGCCTGCGCGTTTCATCACAGAAGGCGAGAAATCTGGCCGCTTCGGCGGCGCCTGCAAGCTTGCCGATTGCATCGGCCGATGCTTCAGGACTCGCGTGCAGATCGAGTTGCTCGCCTGCTGTCCAGGCGTGGCGCGCGATGATCGGTAGCGGCCGCAGCGTGAGCGTGCCGTCTTCGAAGCGCTCGCCGCAGTCGGCCAGCAGCTGATCGAAGACCCAGCGCATGGTGAGCACCGTGGGGCCGGCGTCGATTCTTACCGGTCCGACCTCATGCTGGTGAATCTTGCCGCCAGTGACCTGTGCGCGCTCAACGAGCGTCACCTCAACGCCCTGGCGGGCGAGGTCGCAGGCGGCGGCGAGTCCACCCGCGCCCGCGCCGATCACGATCACGCGTCGGGTGCTCATACGGTGCTGCCCAGCCGCTCGCCAAGCGCAGGGCTGGCTTGCGGCCAGTGCCCGCCGATCTCGAGCACCCGAAACCGCGTGAACATGGACTCGGAAAAAAACCCCTGCGAGTAGGCCTGGCGGATGGCCTCCAGATGGGCGCCGCTTCGCGCGTAGGCGTCCATGGCAGGCTGGTCATGCCAGAGGCTGAATGTAGCCTGCCGCAGCAGCGGCGCCTCGCCCAGCCCAACCGCAAGCAGGCAGCCGGGCGCCTGGGCGAGCGAGACCTCTGCAGCGGGCGAGAGCGACCAGAACCGGCGGGCGAGGTGGGGGCGGATCGAGGCCCGCGTAAGCGAGGCCACCATGGTGTCGGAGGGCGGTGCGGCATCGGACTGGGCGACCGCCAGACTGTGACCTGACCAGCTCCCGCGGCTTGCGAGCGGCTCGAGCAGAACGGTGAGCCACTGCCCGGCGCGATCCTTCCAGCGCGCAACCTCGTCGGATTCTGCCAACCACTCGCGGGCGGAGTTGGTCTGGTCGAATGCGCAGAAAAGCCCGAGGCGGTTCCAGGCCGGGCGGAGCCCGAAGCCGCCTTCGTGACCGCTGCCAAGCACCTTGCGCCAGCGCATGGTCGGGGCAGCGGGTTGGATGAGCGGGCCCTGCATCAGCTGCGCGAGCCCCCATGCGATGTAGGCCGGGCGCCACACCGCCAGCACCAGCGCGACGCTGGTCGCTGTCGGGTCGGTGCCCGACCCGGCCCGCGGGCCGGAGATCCCCGCCGTGCCTGCCTCAGGCACCGCTGTCGTCGGGGTCGGGACCTTCGATCCCGTAGCGGCGAAGCTTCACGTACAGGCTCTGTCGCGAGAGCCCCAGCATGTCGGCTGCCGAGGCGCGGTTGTTTCGCGTGATCTTGAGTGCAGCTTCGATACAGAGCCGTTCGATGAGATCGACGGTTTCGCCGACGATGTCTTTCAGCGGCATCCGACCCACCAGTGCCGCGAGATCGCTGCTCGATCGCGTGACGGCGGTGGGTTCGTCCTGCGCGCCCAGTCGACGACCCGTATCGCGGACCACGAAGGCGAGGTAGGGGTCGCCTTCGCTGGCGACCGCGACGCCGGAAATTTCGACCGGAACAGGAATGCCGCCGCTACCCACCAGGCGGGTGGCGAACAGCCGGATGGTGCCGCCCTGCGCGAGGCTGTTGATCAGCACCGCGAGGTCGGTGTTCGAGCGTCCCAGCCAGCGGTTGAGCGGCTCGCCGATGATCTGTCCGGCATGCGCCATCTGGATCATTTCAACGAAGGCCGGGTTGGCGCTCTGGATGAGGCCTCTCGCGTCGGTGAGCACGACGCCGTCGCTGAACTGGCGGATGGCCTCGAGGATCGACGCATCTTCGCCGGTGAAGGCAAGCCGCGATTCGGGCTCGAGCCGCAGCAGCACCACCGTCTCTTCTTCCTGCCGCAGGCTGGAGATGAACAGGTGAGCGGGCTTCTTGTCATGCCCGAACTTGAGGGTGAGTTCGGCGGGTCGCCCGGATCCGATCACCTGCTCGACGGTGACGCGGAAGGCTGCAGTGGCCTTGGGCCCAAGAAAACTGTCGATCGTGCGCGTGGCGAGTGTTTCGCGATCGAGCCCGAAATAGAGCGAGGCGGCGCGGTTGGCATCGACCACCGTGTGCTCGTCGGGCTGGACGATCAGGATGGGATCACGGATGACATCAAGCAGTTGCCGGTGCTGGTTCTCGATCCGGCGCAGGCGCAGGTAATCGGTTTCCATCCGCTGCTGCGCTTCAAGGAGGCGTGCCTGCAGCGAGGCCACCACCCGCAGGTCGCGACCGACGGCCACCATTTGCCCGGAATCGCCGACGCGGATCAGGGAAAACAGGATGGGGATGTCGCGCCCGGTGGCGTCAATGTGGTTGATGTGCCGCCAGCGCGAGGTGCGCCGCCCGGCACCCGCCTCGCGCAGCAGTTCGTCGACCTTGGGCCGGCTTTCGCTGGTGACCACTTGCGACCACGGCTGACCGGCCCAGTGCTGGATGTCCTGGGTGGGCCAGTCGTCGGTGCCCATGGACACGCTGGAGATCACGCCATTGGCGTCGAGAACCAGTGCGATGTCGGAGGCAGCCTCGACCAGCGCGGCGCTGGCTTCTGCGTCGAGCGCGGCAAGTTTGCCGCGGGATTCGTCAGCGTGTCCCAACCGAATGCTCCGTTAACAGCCGGACCGCCCGATTGAGCGCGTCGGTTGCATCGCCCGATACGATGTCCGCATCCAGGCGCTCCACCAATTTTGGAAAGAATGGGACGGCCGCGCCGCCCACCATGATTGTGGGACGAAAACCGCGACAGGCATTGCGCATGCGCAGGATCAGGGCGCCAGCCGAACGCAGATCGGTTTCCGAACTGAGCGAGAGCCCGATCAGGGCGGGTCTCATGGCGGTGATCTGGCTGATCAGTGCAGCTTCATCGCCGTGGCCCAGCCGGGTACGCCAGCCGGCCCGGGCAAAAAACGCCCTGACCATTTGCACGCCCAGTCGGTGGGTAGCGCCCGGCATGGTGCAGAAAAACGCTGATGGGGGGCCGGCTTCCGGGGCGGCTGTGGCGGGCGTATCCGGCAGGCCCAGGCACTGAAAGTCGTCGAGCAGGCTTGAAAAAAGCTGCTGCAGATGGCCCAGCGCGATCGTGACATCGGTAAAGCTCAGCCGGTCGTCGCTCCAGCCCTGACCCAGATGCTGCGCGGCCGGCTGGATGACCTGCAGAAAGATGGCCTCGATCGGTACGCCGCTTTCGCGCAGCTGCGCGATGAGGGCAGCGGCGGCCCGGCCATCGCCCTGCTGGCAGAGTTCCGCAAGTTCGAGCGCATGCACGAGGAGCGGCCCCACCCGGGGCGGCCCATCGCCCAGGTTCATCGACGCAACCGGTCTGCCCGGCCAGGTGCTGCGATCGCTGGGCAGCACAGGACCAGGGCTGCAGGCAAGACGGGTCAGTCGTGGAACCACCTCGGTGAGAAGCAGTTCCAGCAATGGCTCGCCAGGTTGATCCAGGACGCCGGACTGCCCTGACTTCATGGGGACCTCCTTGGGAACAACCGATCGGGCAGGCGAGTGCCAGCCGACAGTGCCCCTGTCTACCGTCGACTTTTGCCGATTCCGGGCGCTGTGTCCAGCGCCGTGTGAATCGCCGAGTAACGGCATCCTCACAGAAGTTTCCCCGTGTTCAATATCTGTCCTCCCCTGTCTTGGACAGCAATCATCGTCCGGTCGGACAGGTTTGTCAATCGCAGTAGACGTAAATCAAAGTTGACATTTTTTCGGGGCGGTCCTAGAGTCGGCTGGATCAGCGTTTCGGACGGTCGAAACGCCCACACCTGCCCAGAGGAAACGATGTCGCGCACACTGACCGGGATCATCCAGCCAGCCGGCCCGCCGGCCCCGGCGCGCCCGGTCTATACACCCGAGGAACGCGCGCGCCGCGATGCCACCCGCTGGACGCTGGTGCAGGGCCTGCTCGCCCCCTTGCAGTTCGTGGTGTTTCTGGCGAGCCTCGGGCTCATCGTCCGCTATCTCGCCACGGGCGAGGGCTGGGCGGTTGCGGCGGCCTCGGTGGTGGTCAAGACGCTGGTCCTCTACCTGATCATGGTGACTGGCGCCATCTGGGAGAAGGTGGTCTTCGGGCAATACCTGTTTGCGCCCTCCTTCTTCTGGGAAGACGTGTTCAGCATGCTGGTGATCGCGCTCCACTCGGCCTGTCTGGTGGCGTGGTTTGCCGGCGACACCCTGCTCGATGCCCGGGGCCAGATGCTGCTCGCGCTGGCCGCCTACGCCACTTACGTCATCAACGCCGGCCAGTTTCTGTACAAGCTGCGTCGAGCCCGCCAGGAGCGTTCACAATGAACGCAAGAATTCCGATTTCTCCAGTTTCGGCACAAGGCTGCGAGCGGCCCGAGCCCGAGGTGCTGCGCGAGCGCGGTCAGCGCGAGGTGTTCTGCGGCCTGACCGGCATCATCTGGCTGCATCGCAAGATCCAGGATGCGTTCTTCCTGGTGGTGGGCTCGCGCACCTGCGCGCACCTGCTGCAGTCGGCGGCGGGCGTCATGATCTTTGCCGAGCCGCGCTTTGCCACCGCCATCATCGATGACCGTGATCTCGCCGGCCTGGTCGACGCCAACGAGGAACTCGACCGGGTGGTCGGCGAGCTGCTCGAGCGCCGGCCAGACATTCGCCTGCTGTTCCTGGTGGGCTCGTGCCCCTCGGAGGTCATCAAGCTCGATCTGGCTCGTGCGGCCCAGCGTCTGGATGCCCAGCGCGCGCCGTCGGTGCGCGTGCTGAGTTATTCGGGCAGCGGCATCGAAACCACCTTCACCCAGGGCGAAGACGCCTGCCTCGCCGCGCTCGTGCCGCACATGCCGGTCGCGCAGGCTGCCGAGCCGTCGCTGCTGGTGGTGGGCGCCCTCGCAGATGTGGTGGAAGATCAGCTCACCGGGTTGCTGCGCGAGCTGGGAATCGCGAGGGTCGACTGTCTTCCGCCGCGACGCTCGCGCGATCTGCCCGCGCTGTCGCCTGGCACCCGGTTCCTCCTGGCGCAGCCCTTCCTGGGCGATACCGCACGCGCCCTCGAGGCGCGTGGCGCGGTTCACCTGCCCGCGCAATTTCCGCTCGGAGAACACGGCACCACCAGCTGGCTTGCGGCGGCCGCGCAGGCCTTTGGCATTTCGCAGGAACGGCTGGACACCGTCACCGCGCCTGCACGGGCGCGGGCCCGTCGCAGCCTCGAGCGCTACCGATCGCAGCTTGAAGGCCGCAGCGTCTTTCTGTTTCCGGACTCGCAACTCGAGCCGCCGCTTGCGCGCTTTCTTGCGCAGGAGCTCGGCATGCGGCCCACCGAGGTTGGCACGCCCTATCTCCATCGCACGCTCCTCGCGCATGAGTTGCAGGCGCTGCCCGAGGGCGTGCGACTTTCCGAGGGACAGGACGTCGAACGCCAGCTCGAGCGTTGTCGCGCCGAGCGTCCCGATCTGGTGGTGTGCGGGCTCGGGCTTGCCAATCCGCTGGAGGCCGAGGGCTTCACCACCAAATGGTCGATCGAGCTCGTGTTCAGTCCCATTCAGGGCTATGAGCAGGCGGGCGATCTGGCTGAACTGTTTGCCCGACCGTTTGTGCGTCGTGAACGCATCAGCGCCCTGATCAGCGAGGCCCATCGGTGAAACTTGCCCTCTGGACCTACGAAGGCCCGCCGCATGTGGGCGCAATGCGGGTCGCCACCGCAATGCGTGATGTGCACTACGTGCTCCATGCGCCGCAGGGCGATACGTACGCCGATCTTCTGTTCACCATGATCGAGCGGCGAAATCGTCGCCCGCCGGTCACCTACACCACCTTCCAGGCGCGCGACCTGGGCGGTGATACGGCTGAACTCTTCAAGCGTGCCGCACACGAGGCGTTCGAGCGGTTTCAGCCTCGCGCCATGATGGTGGGCGCCTCGTGCACCGCCGAACTGATCCAGGATGATCCAGGGGGCCTCGCCCAGACGCTGGGGCTGCCCATCCCGGTGGTGCCGCTCGAACTGCCCTCCTATCAGCGCAAGGAAAACTGGGGCGCCGCCGAGACCCTGCTCCAGATGGTGCGGGCGCTGGCCCGGCCGCCGGGCAATGCAGAGCCTGCGCCAGGCGCGCGGCTGCGCTGCAATATTCTCGGCCCCACCGCGCTCGGATTCCGGCACCGTGACGATCTGATCGAGATTAAAAAGCTCCTGGAGGCAATCGGCATCGATGTCAATGCGATCGCGCCCTGGCAGGCGAGTCCGGCCGATCTGGCGCGGCTGCCCGAGGCGGGATTCAACGTCGTGCTTTATCCGGAAACTGCGGGCCTCGCTGCCGGGTGGCTGCGCCGGCAGTTCAAGCAGCCGCATACACACACCGTGCCCATCGGTGTACAGGCCACCGAGGCGTTCATTCGCGAAGTCTGCACCTTTGCAGGGCTTGAGCCCGAGGCCGCGATTGCGCGCTGCCGCCGCGCCTGCCCGGGGCACTCGGCGTGGTACAGCGCATCGGTCGATGCCACCTATCTCACCGGCAAGCGGGTGTTCGTGTTCGGCGATGCCACGCACGCGCTTGCTGCTGCCCACTATGCGGCCACCGAACTTGGATTCAACGTGGTGGGGCTGGGCACCTACAGCCGGGAGTTTGCGCGCGAAGTACGTGAGGCCGCGGCAGGCTACGGCGTCGAGCCGCTCATCACTGACGACTATCTCGAGGTGGAGCGTGCCGTTGCCGCGCTACAGCCTGATCTGGTGCTTGGCACCCAGATGGAGCGGCATATCGCCAAGCGGCTGGGCCTGCCCTGCGCGGTGATTTCCGCACCGGTGCACGTGCAGGATTTCCCCGCCCGCCACTCTCCGCAAATGGGCTACGAGGGCGCCAACGTCCTCTTTGATACCTGGGTCCATCCGCTGATGATGGGCCTCGAGGAACATCTGCTCGGCATGTTCCGCGACGACTTCGAGTTTCACGAGGGTGCAGCGCCTTCGCACCTTGGCCGGTCGGGTCATGGGCGCGCGGCGGCAGGCGATACGCTCTCCGACGCCTCACAGGGCGGTGCCCCGCAGACTGCCGAGGCCAGCACGGCGGCGCCGGCAGCCTCCGGCGCTCGCGTCCCGGCCACCGCCTCCTGGCAGGCCACGAGCGACACGTCCATTCCCGGCGAGTCGCAGGCCATCGTTGTTGGTAGCGCGCCCCAGGTGGCATTCGAAGCAAGAGAACCGGATGCCACCCCGATCGCGCTGGCGGACACCCCGCCCGCCACGGCCACCGTGCGACCTGCGCCGGGCTCGCCGCAATGGGCCCCCGAGGCCGAACGCGAACTCGGCAAGATCCCGTTTTTCGTGCGCGGCAAGGCGCGTCGCAATACCGAACGCTTTGCCGCGGAGCGCGGCGTGGCGCTCATCACCCGCGATACGCTCTACGAGGCAAAGGCGCACTATGGCCGCTGAACGCATCCGCAGTCGGAGCGGCGGCGGTGCAGCCGGCCCGATGCTTCGCATCGTGGTCGTCACCATGGACACGCATCTCGCCTCGGCCACGGTGAGCGCCGCGCGTCGACTCGCCGCGCGGCTTCCGGGGGCAAGCCTGGAGATGCATGCGGCATCCGAATTCTCCGCAAGCCCCGAGCGCCTCGCGCAGTGTCGTGCCGCCATCGAGGCCGCCGACATGCTGGTGGTCACCATGCTGTTCATGGAAGAGCATTTCCTGCCCATCATCGACCTCTTGCAGAAGCGTCGAACCGAGGTGGACGCAATGGTCTGCGCCATGTCGGCACCGGAAGTGGTTCGGCTGACCCGGTTGGGCCGGCTGGACATGTCCAAGCCGGCAAGCGGGGCACTGGCATTCATCAAGCGGCTGCGCGGCAGCGCCAAGCCGGGCCAGGGCGGGGCTGATTCCGGTGAAAAGCAGATGAAGATGCTGAGGCGCCTGCCCCGCATCCTGCGTTTCATTCCCGGCACCGCTCAGGATCTGCGCGCCTATTTCATCTGCCTGCAGTACTGGCTGGGGGGCTCCGAGGACAACATGGAGGGGCTTGCGGCGAGTCTCATCAACCGCTATGCGAGCGGGCCGCGCGAAGGCATGCGAGGCCGTATCGAGGCCGCCGATCCGGTGGAGTATCCCGAGGTCGGTGTCTATCACCCGCGTATGTCCGGGCGCATCAGTGACGACGCGCGTCGGCTGCCGCGTGCACCCGATCCCGCACCGCGTGGCACGGTGGGCGTGCTGATGCTTCGCTCCTATCTTCTGGCCGGCAATGCAGCGCACTACGATGGCGTGATCAACGCCCTCGAGGCGCGGGGGCTCGCAGTCATTCCGGCCTTCGCCACCGGACTCGATTCGCGACCTGCGGTCAATACCTTCTTCCGCCGCAACGGCCAGCCGGCGGTGGATGCGATCGTGTCGCTGACCGGGTTCTCGCTGGTTGGCGGCCCGGCCTACAATGATTCCCAGGCCGCCGAGGCCATGCTCGCCGATCTCGATGTGCCCTACCTGGCGGCGCATCCGGTTGAATTCCAGACGCTTGCCGACTGGGGTGGGTCCGACCGAGGCCTGCTGCCGGTGGAATCGACCATCATGGTGGCGATTCCCGAACTCGATGGCGCCACCTCTCCGATCGTCTTCGGTGGGCGACCCGGCGCGCCCGGCGCGGTGTGCGCGGGCTGCGACCGCAGCTGCCGCTTTGATGACATTCGCAGCAGCCAGGACATGGTGTCGTGCCCGGAGCGCGCCGACATGCTGGCTGCACGCGTGGCGCGGCTGGTGGCGCTCAGGCGCAAGCCCGCCACCGATCGCCGTGTGGCGATGGTGCTGTTCAACTTCCCGCCCAACGGTGGCGCCGTGGGGAGCGCCGCGCATCTGTCGGTGTTCGAATCGGTGCATGGCACGCTGGCCGCCATGCAGAAGGCGGGCTACCGGCTGACTCTGCCCGAATCGCCCGAAGCGCTGCGTACCGCACTCCTGGGTGGCAATGCATCGCGGCACGGTACCGATGCCAATGTGCTTGCCACCGTGCCGGTCGCCGATCATGTGCGGCAGGAGCGCTGGCTGAGCGATATCGAAAAGTGCTGGGGGCCAGCTCCTGGTCGCGTCCTCACCAACGGGCGCGAGCTGTTCGTACTTGGCCTCGATCTGGGCGAGGTCGTGATCGCAGTGCAGCCCGGGTTCGGTTACGAGGGCGACCCGATGCGGCTACTGTTTGAAAAAGGCCTGGCGCCCACGCATGCCTTCTGTGCGTTCTACCGCTGGCTTCGGGAGCAGTTCCGGGCTGACGCCCTGGTGCACTTTGGCACCCACGGTGCGCTCGAGTTCATGCCGGGCAAGCAGGTGGGCGCATCGGGGGCGTGCTGGCCCGATCGCCTGGTTGCCGACCTTCCCAATTTCTATCTCTACGCGAGCAACAACCCGTCAGAGGGCACGATCGCCAAGCGACGCTCGGCCGCCACACTGGTGAGCTACATGACGCCACCGGTTGCCGAGGCGGGTCTCTATGCGGGGCTGCGTGAACTGCGGCAGTCCATTGATCGCTGGCGCGCCACCCCGATCGAGTTGCCGCAGTCGGTACCAGCCGCAGAGTCCGAGCACGCTGGCCTTCTCGCGCTGATCGAGGAGCAGGCGCTGGCGCTGGAATTCGATACCGCCCTCCTCAAGGGGGCCGGGACAATCGCCGGGCAGCAGCTCACGCTTGCCCACTACGACCGCGCGGTGCTGGCCTTGCTCAGGTCACTCGAGGAAATGGAGCGCACGCTCATTCCCTGCGGGCTGCATGTGTTTGGCGAACCCTTTTCGCGCGAGGCGCGCCGCGACATTCTGGTGGCCATGGCGCAGGCGCATCAGCCGATGAGTGGCGAGCCGGTGGCGCATGATCGTGTGCTCGCTGCAGTCGATGCCCTGATCGACGCAGCCACCGAATCGCAGGCCGAGGCGCTTGCGCGGTCTGCGCTCGGGCAGGGCGAGGCGGCGCAGGCGCTCGCCGCGGTGCTCGCACGCGCCAACGCGCAAATGCAGGCCAACCATGAAATCGAATCGCTCCTGCGCGCGCTGGAAGGCCGTTTCATTCGGCCCGCGCCTGGCGGTGATGTGCTGCGCACGCCCGAAACCATGCCCACCGGGCGGAATCTCCACGGGTTTGATCCGTTTCGCATGCCCAGCCGTTTTGCGGTGATCGATGGTGCGCGTCAGGTCGAGCGTCTGCTTGCCCGGCATGCCGACGAGGGGCACGGCCTGCCCGAAACGGTGGCCATGGTGCTGTGGGGAACCGACAATCTCAAGACCGAGGGCGGACCCATCGGTCAGGTGCTTGCGCTTCTGGGTGCGGCGCCGCGCTTTGATTCCTTCGGACGCCTGGCGGGCGCCACCCTCACGCCGCTCGCCGAACTCGGCCGGCCGCGAATCGATGTGGTGGTCACGCTGTCGGGCATCTTCCGCGATCTGCTGCCGCTCCAGATTCGCATGCTGGCAGAAGCCGCGTTTCTTGCGGCCTCGGCCGACGAACCGCCCGAGCTCAATTTTGTCCGCCGTCATGCACTTGCCTATATGGCCGAGCATGGCTGCGATCTCGAGACCGCTTCGCTTCGGGTGTTCGGCAACGCCGACGGCGCCTACGGTGCGAACGTAAATCAGATGATCGAGCAGGGCGCATGGCAGGACGAAGACGAACTCGCCGAGACCTACACCCGCCGCAAGGGCTTCGCCTACGGCCGCGCCGGCAAGCCCCTGCAGCAACCCGCGCTCCTTCAGTCGGTGTTGCAGGATGTCGGTCTTGCCTACCAGAACCTTGACTCCATCGAGGTGGGCGTCACCACGGTCGACACCTACTTCGACACGCTGGGCGGCGTCACGCGCGCGGTGCGGCGGGCGCAGTCCCGGAAGGCAAAAGCGGGTTCGTCACCGACCCCGGGAACCGCGTCAGCCGAGCTTCCTGTCTACATCGGCGACCAGACCACCGGTGCCGGGCGCGTACGCACGCTCTCCGAGCAGGTGGCGCTCGAAACCCGCACCCGCATGCTCAACCCCAAGTGGTACGAGGGCATGCTTGCCCACGGCTATGAGGGCGTACGTCAGATCGAAGCGCATCTCACCAACACCATGGGCTGGTCGGCCACCACGGGGCAGGTCCAGCCCTGGGTCTATCAGCAACTCACCCGCACGTTCATGCTCGACCCGGCGATGCGCGACCGGCTCGCGCAACTCAACCCCGCAGCATCGGCCAAGGTGGCCAACCGCCTGCTCGAGGCCTCTGAACGTCAGTACTGGACCCCCGATGCCGAACTCCTTGAGGCGCTGCGTCGGGCAGGCGAGGAATTCGAAGACCGAATTGAAGGCGTAGCAACAGGAGCAGCACCATGAATGTCGCAACCGTTCCCGTCACCGAAATACGGCGCAGCCGACCTGTGCCGCCTGACGGCGAGGGAAGCCTTCAGGTACAACTCGATCCTTCCATGAAGATCGGCAACGCCAAGGTGTTCGCCGTCTATGGCAAGGGTGGCATCGGCAAGAGCACCACCTCGTCGAACCTGTCGGTGGCGTTTTCCAAATTGGGCAAGCGCGTGCTGCAGATTGGCTGCGATCCCAAGCACGACTCCACCTTCACGCTCACCAAGCGGCTGGTGCCCACCGTGATCGATGTGCTTGAAACCGTCGATTTCCACCCCGAGGAGTTGCGCGTCGAAGACTTCGTCTACGAGGGCTACAACGGTGTGATGTGCGTCGAGGCGGGCGGCCCACCCGCCGGTACGGGTTGCGGCGGCTATGTGGTGGGCCAGACCGTGAAGCTCCTGAAGGAGCACCACCTGCTCGACGAAACCGATGTGGTGATCTTCGATGTGCTGGGCGATGTGGTGTGTGGCGGATTTGCGGCGCCGCTCCAGCATGCCGAACGGGCGCTCATCGTCGCGGCCAATGATTTCGATTCGATCTTTGCCATGAACCGGATCGTTCAGGCGATCAGCGCGAAGGCGAAGAACTATCGCGTGCGGCTGGGCGGCGTCATCGCCAATCGGAGCGCGCAGACCGACCAGATCGACCGCTTTGCCGATCGGGTGGGTCTCAACCGGCTCGCGCACTTCCCCGACCTGGATGTGATTCGCCGCAGCCGCCTGAAGAAATCAACGCTGTTCGAGATGGATTCTTCCCCTGAACTGGATGCGGTTCAGCAGGAATACCTGCGGCTGGCCGCAAGTCTGTGGGCGGGTACGCCGGGGAGTGCACCGGCGTCGCTCAAGGACCGCGAAATTTTTGATCTGCTGGGGTTTGACTGATGGCACAAACCAGCTATATCGAGCGCCGCGGTCAGATCGAGGCGTATTTCGACCGCACAGCGGCTGAGGCCTGGGCGCGTCTCACGTCCGACGCCCCGGTAAGCGGCGTACGCGCCACGGTGCGTGCGGGGCGCGAGCACATGCGTCGCCTGCTGGTTGACTGGGTGTCCCGCCCGGATCCGGCCCAGCCGCCCACTGGTTTTCCGCTGGCCGCGCGCACGCTGCTGGATGCCGGCTGCGGCACCGGACTCCTGGCCGTGGACTGCGCACGGCTGGGTGCGGCGGTGACCGGCATCGACCTGTCACCCACTTTGGTCGATCTGGCGCGCGAGCGTCTGCCGGACGATCTGTCGCCCGGCGAGGTCAAACTGCTTGCAGGCGACATGCTCGATGCTGCGCTTGGCGACTTCGATCACCTGGTGGCGATGGACTCGCTCATCCACTACGCGCCCGAGCAGGCGGTAGCGGCGCTCGTGGCGGTTGCGCCCAGGGTGCGCCGCTCCATCGTGTTCACCTTTGCACCGGGCAGCCTGCCGCTTCGCATGATGATGATGGCGGGACGACTCTTTCCCCGGGGCGACCGCTCGCCCGCCATCGTGCCGGTTGCGCCTGAACGCATGCACCGCATGCTCGCCGAGGCGCTGGGTCCGTTGGGATGGCAACTGGGCCGAACCGAGCGCGTGGCCCGCGGCTTTTACACCTCGCAGGCTCAGGAGCTGATCCGGCGATGATGCTGCCCGATCTGCTCTCGCCCCGGCGCTGGTCACGTATCGACCCGCGCTGGCTGCCGTTTGCCGATCTGGCCACGCCCGATCTGCCGATGTCGCGCCTGCTGCGACTCGCGCTGTTTCAGGTGTCGGTGGGCATGGCCACCGCGCTCCTGGTAGGTACCCTCAATCGCGTACTGATCGTTGAACTGGGTGTGGCGGCCTGGCTGGTGTCCACCATGGTTGCGCTGCCGCTTGTGTTCGCGCCGTTCCGCGCGCTGGTCGGGTTTCGTTCGGATGTGCACCGCTCGGTGCTGGGCTGGCGGCGGGTTCCTTACATCTGGGCCGGCACCATGCTGCAGTTTGGCGGGCTGGCCATCATGCCGTTCGCGCTCATTTTGCTGTCGGGCGATACCCACTGGCCGCAGTGGATCGGCCCGCTGTCGGCCGCGCTGGCTTTCCTGATGGTGGGTGCGGGCATCCAGACGGTCCAGACAGCGGGGCTCGCGCTTGCGACCGATCTTGCCGCTGAGGAAAATCGGCCGCGGGTGGTTGCAATGATGTACACCATGCTGCTGGTGGGCATGGTGGTGAGTGGCTTTGTGTTCAGTCTGCTGCTGGCCGATTTCAGCAAGATCACGCTGATCAAGGTGGTACAGGGCGCGGCGTTCGTCGCGTTCTTGCTCAACCTGGTGGCCCTCTGGAAGCAGGAGGCGCGCAACCCATCAAGGACACACCCTGGTCTTGCCCGGCCCGCCTTCCGCGACAGTTGGCGTGACTTCGCTGCCCAGCCTGGGCAAAGACGCTTCCTGGTGGCGCTCTTCATGGGAACCGCCGCATTCACCATGCAGGACATCATCCTCGAGCCCTACGGTGGTGAGGTGCTGGGCCTGTCGGTATCGGCGACCAGCGCGCTGACCGCGTTCATGTCGGGCGGTGCACTGGCCGCTTTTGCATTGGCTGCTGCGCGGCTCCGGCAGGGCATGAATCCGCACCGACTGGCTGCCTGGGGTGCAGTGGCCGGTGTGTTCGCATTCTCGCTCGTGATTTTTGCCGAGCCGCTGGAAGCACCCTTGCTCTTTCGTGCGGGCACGGTGTTGATCGGTTTCGGCGGCGGGCTTTTCTCGGTCGGTACGCTCACCGCGGCCATGAATCTCGAATCCAACGGCATGAACGGGCTTGCGCTGGGCGCTTGGGGGGCGGCGCAGGCCAGCGCGGCTGGCCTTGCCGTGGCCGCAGGCGGGTGGCTGCGCGACCTCGTAAGCAGCCTCGCGCTCTCCGGGGGCCTGGGGCCCGTTCTGAATTACGCGGGAGTCGGCTACAGCGCCGTCTACCACCTTGAACTGGTGCTGCTGTTCGCAACGCTGGCTGCGATCGGGCCGCTGGTACGCGATCTGCGCGCGCAGGGCGGCGATCGCCGCAATTTCGGACTGGCTGAGTTTCCGGGCTGAACGGATGCCTTTTGAGGAGATGACCATGGGAAGAGGTGCCATTACCCAATATGTCGACGTAGCGCAGATGGTGCTCTACGTGTTCTGGGTGTTTTTTGCCGGGCTGGTGTTTTATCTGCTCTATGAAAGCAAGCGCGAGGGCTTCCCGCTTGAAAGCGACCGGCGCGACGGATCCATCAAGCGCGAGCCCGGCATTCTTCCGATGCCGCGCGTCAAGATGTACCGCACTCGGTTTCATGGCGATTTCCCCTCGCCGCACGAGCGCGATCTTCACGAGCCGCGCGTGCAGGGCGAGCGCGCAGCGCCCGTCACCGGGATGCCTTTCGAGCCCACGGGCGACCCCATGACAAGCGGCATCGGCCCGGGTGCCTTTACGCGCCGAACCGATGAGCCCGATCTCACGGTGGATGGCGATCTCAAGATCGTGCCGCTTGCGGCAGCGCCCGGTTTCTCCCTGGTGGAGGGCGATCCGGATCCACGCGGCATGCCGGTCATTGGCGTTGATGACGCGGCGGGTGGCACGGTGGTCGAGATCTGGGTGGACCGCTCCGAGCACATGATCCGGTATCTCGAGGTGCAGACCGCGGCGGGGCGCCGCGTCATGTTGCCCATCACGTTTTGCCGCGTCATCTCCGACCGTGTGCATGGCCGCAAGGTGATCGTGCGCGCAATTCGCGGCGAGCAGCTTGAAGGCGTGCCCGGGTTGCGCCGACCCGATCGCATCACGCTCTTCGAGGAAGAAAAAGTCATGGGCTATTACGGCGCAGGCACGCTCTTCGCAACCCCTGGCCGTCGTGACCCGATCCTATGAGCGCACACCGTCACAGCCTCGGGCACGAACACGAGATCGAGCCGCAGCACGGGCTGCCCGAGGCGCTGCCGGCGGGCGAGCGTCTGCTGTGGCAGGGCTCGCCTCAGAAGCGCCGTATCGCGCTCGATGTGTTCCATCTGCGCGCGGTGGCGGTGTATTTCCTGGTGCTGCTGGGGCTTCGGTTTGCGCTGGTTCATCACGACACCGGTTCGGTCGCCCAGGCGCTTGCGTCCACCAGCTGGGCTGCGGCGTGCTTTGCGATCGGCCTGGGGCTCCTCTGGCTGCTCGCCGATCTCACCGCACGAACCACTGTCTACACCATCACCGACCGGCGTGTGGTGATGCGGATCGGCATGGTGCTGAGCCTCACTTTCAATGTGCCTTACCGTCGCATCGCCAGCGCGCAGGTCCGGCGGCGCGCTGATGGCTCGGGTGATCTGGTGCTTGAGCTTCTGCCCGAAGACAAGATCGCCTACGCACACCTGTGGCCGCATGCCCGGCCCTGGCGACTGTCGCACCCGCAGCCCATGCTGCGGGCGCTCGCCGTGGTCGACGAACCCGCTGCGCTGCTGACCGACGCCTGGCTCGCTGCCCAGCCAGTCGGCGAACGGGTGCGGATAGGCGCCACGCCCGATGCAGCGGCACAGCCGATTGCAGAGCCGGTGGCACAAGGGGACACGCGAGGGGTAGCCCAAGGGGTGGCACAAGGGGTAGCAATTCGTCATGCACAGACCGCCTGACGACCGGCTCGGCGTTCAGCCATCCGAGGGTAGGGTGGGCCCGCACGCCTTCCCACACCCCGGCAGCGGGCAATTGTCTGCGTCCGCACTCACTGCACGGCCCCGGATCGAGGGCTGGCCGCTTGCCCTGGTTGGCCTCGCCATGCTGGGGAGCCTCGCGTTCACGGCCTGGCATCAGTATCAGAAGGCGCAAGCCCCTGAGCCCCTGCCGGTGGTGGCAGTGCTCGACTCAAGGCAGCTCCTGTTTCGTGATGCACGAGACGGCAGCGTGGAGGTGATTGATGCCCGCACCCGCGAGCCGCTAGAACCGATTGTCGGCGAGGCGGGGTTTGCCCGCGGGGTGCTGCGGGGCCTTGCCCAGGCAAGACTTCGCCAGGGTGGCACACCCGCCGAGCCGTTTGAATTGCGGGCCGAATCGGCCGGCAGCCTCCGCCTGCTGGATCCGGTCACCGGCCGAACGGTGGACCTCACTGTATTCGGACCCGCCAACGCAGCGGTGTTTCAGTCCTATCTCAACATCCGATAAGTTCATTTCCGGAGATTCCGTGATGAGTACCGTGCAAAGGCCAGGCCGTCGCCCCGACGAGATCAGTGAATCAACCCGCATGGCAATGACCGAGTCCCTCATTTCGCCTCGGTTCTACACAACCGATGCGGATGCCATCAATCGGATCTCGGTCGACAACATCCGCCCGCAGTGGAATGCGCTGATGGCCGAGTTCGAGGGCGATAACAACATCGACCATTTCCAGCGGCCCGCGGATATGGATCGTGACTACTCCAGGCTCGATCCCGAGCTCTACAAGGAATTCACCGACTTCCTGATCAGCTCGATCACGTCCGAGTTTTCGGGTTGCGTGCTCTACGCCGAACTGCGGCGCAAGGTGGACAACCCCGACATGAAGGCGCTCTTTGGCTACATGGCTCGCGACGAATCTCGACACGCGGGCTTCATCAATCAGTGGCTGAAGGACTTTGGCATCGGCGTGGATCTGGGGCTGCTCACCAAGGTGAAGAAGTACACCTACTTCAAACCCAAGTTCATCTTCTACGCGACCTACCTTTCGGAAAAAATCGGCTACGCGCGCTACATCACCATTTACCGTCAGGTGGAGCGTCATCCAGAGCTTCGCTTCCACCCGATCTTTCTGTGGTTCGAGAAATGGTGCAATGACGAGTTCCGGCACGGCGAGGCGTTTGCGCTGCTCATGCGTGCCAACCCGAAACTGCTCACGGGCGTGAATCGGCTCTGGATCCGGTTCTTCCAGCTCGCGGTGTTTGCCACCATGTATGTGCGCGATCACACGCGGCCTGCGTTGCACCAGGCGCTCGGGCTCGATCCCAGCGAATACGATCAGAAGGTGTTTGCGATCACCACCGAGATCTGCAAGCAGGTGTTCCCGGTCACGCTGTGTTACGACGATCCGCGTTTCATCGCGGGTCTCAATCGTTTGCGTGACCTTCAGAACGCGGTGGATGCCGAGAAGGCCAAGGGTGGTGTGCTTTCCACGATCCGGCGCGGACTGCTTGCGGCGCAGGCAGCTGTCGTCTTCAGCCGCATGTTCCTGCTTCCGGTACGCGAGAATCGGCTACCAGACGATGCGCGGCTCGCGCCCAGCTGGTGATGCGTCGTCGCCCGCTTCCGCAGCGAGCCTGAGTCCACGTGGCGCTCCTCCTGCCCATCGCGTTCACGCTCGGCGTCTGGTGGTTGTCCACCGGGCTGGTGCTGCGCGCGATCCAGCCCTCGGCGGGCCGGCAGCGCGGGGCCATGGCGGCGGCCTCGCTTTTGCTGCTCCTCGGGATGGCAGGGGTGGTGGTCACACGCGACCTGGTCACACCGCTGGGGGCCTATCTCGCTTTCGTGTCGGCCGTGCTGGTCTGGGCATGGCAGGAAGTGGCGTTTTTGCTGGGGCTGGTCACCGGACCCAACCGTGCGCCATGCCCGCCGGTGTCGGGTTGGCGCCGTGCCTGGTATGCCTTCACCGCCATCGCGCATCACGAACTCGCACTGCTGTTGCTCGGGGTCGCGGTGCTGCTGCCCAGCCTCAGTGCGCCCAACCCGGTGGCAGCGCAGGTGTGGCTGGTTTTATGGGTGATGCGGCTGAGCGCCAAGCTCAATATTTTTCTGGGCGTGAAAAATTTTTACGAGCCCTTTTTGCCGCCTTCGCTCCATTACCTGCTCAGTTATTTTTCGCGTCGGCGCTTCAATGCGCTCTTTCCCTTCAGCGTAGGGCTGGCCAGCGTGATTGCGGTGCTGGTCTGGGTCGCGGCGGTCAGAACCGATAGCGCCTACGAGGAAACGGCGCTGGGGTTGGTGGGCTCGCTTCTGGTCCTCGCCATTGTCGAGCACTGGCTGCTCATCATTCCCATGCAGCCGCAGTCGCTGTGGCGCTGGGCGCTGAAAGGGCGTGGCTAGGCGGCAAGCACGGCGTGGCGGTGGGTCGCTGCGGCGGGGGTCGCTGCGGCGGGTCGCTCGAGCCCGCGCCCTTATTGGGCGGGCGGTACGGTATCGGCGAAGCTCGGCCGCGCCGAGAGCTTGTCAACCAGCGCACCCAGATTTGAATAGTGGCGGCGCCACTCCAGGTGCGGAAAGCGCCAGGCCAGATAACCCAGCGCACAACCCACGGCGATGTCGGCGAGCGAATATTTGCCATCGACGCAGTAGGGCTGATCACCCAGCCGTTTTGACAGCGCGGCGAGCGCTGCGTCGACCTTGCTCTGTTGCTTGAGCACCCAGGCTTCGTTCTGCTGGGCCTGTGGGCGCATGGATTCGAGTCTGATCAGACCAGCTGCCTCAAGCATGCCATCGGCCAGGGCCTCCCAGACCTTGACCTCGGCGCGTGGGCGGCCGCTTGCCGGGATCAGACGATGCACCGGGGTGAGGTTATCGAGATAGTCGACGATCACGCGCGAATCGAACAGCACTTCGTCGTCATCGAGGATGAGATAGGGAACCTTGCCCAGTGGATTGAACTGCAGCGTGTGGGCGTGGCTTTCGGCCACGTTGATGGACTCGAACTGGCAATCAATTTTCTTCTCAGCCATCACAACGCGCACTTTGCGTGCGAAGGGACTGCCATGGGAGCCGACGAGTTTCATCAGGGTATTTGCTCTGAGGGAAGAAGGTGTTCCAGGCGATGCGGGGCAAACCAGACTGCGGGGGCGCCACATGACGCAACGTCCGAGTATATCAATCGACCATCCTCCAAACGGATGACCGTTCCGGTGTTGGATCAAGGCGGCCGCAGCATTGGTCAGTTCTCCTCAAAATCGTCGGCAGGTGCACGGGTGCTAGCATTGCGCTTCCTGAAATTCCGAGGCGTTCGCGCCCCACTCCGATGAGTGTTTCCGACGACTCCTCTGCGTTTGCGCTTCAGGCGCTCAGCCCTCTGGACGGGCGTTATGCACCGAAATTGGGCGCGCTGCGTGCACTCATGTCCGAGTCGGGATTCATGGGCTGGCGGGTCAGGGTGGAGGTCGAGTGGCTGCTTGCACTCGCCGAGGCTGGCCTGCCTGAACTCCCCGCGTTTTCAGCGCCTGCGCGCGCGCGACTGCGGGCGATCGCCGATCAGTTCGGCGCACCGCAAGCCGCTCGCATCAAGGCGATCGAGGCGCGCACCAACCACGACGTCAAAGCGGTCGAATATTTCCTCAAGGAATCGGTGCAGGGCGATGCCGAACTCGAACGCGCCGCCGAGTTCATCCACTTTGCCTGCACGTCCGAGGACATCAACAACACCTCGCACGCGCTCATGCTTCGCGCTGCGCGCGAGCAGGTGATGCTGCCGGCGCTGCGTGCGGTGACAGATCGTCTGCGCGAACTGGCGCACACGCTTGCCGATGTGCCGATGCTGTCTCGCACACATGGCCAGCCGGCCTCGCCCACCACGCTCGGCAAGGAGATCGCCAATTTCGTCGCCCGACTGGATCGCGCAGTCGATCATTTTTCCGGGGTACGACTGCTTGCGAAGCTGAACGGCGCAGTGGGGAACTACAACGCCCACCAGATCGCGTGCCCCGAGATCAACTGGGAGGCGCATTGCAGGCGGGTGGTCGAATCGATGGGCCTGACCTTCAATCCCTACACGATCCAGATCGAGCCGCACGACTACATGGCCGAGCTGTTCGATGCGCTGGCCCGTATCAACACCATTCTCATTGATCTTGATCGTGATATCTGGGGCTATATCTCGCTGGGCTATTTCCGGCAGAAGCTGAAAGCGGGCGAGGTGGGTTCGTCAACCATGCCGCACAAGGTCAACCCGATCGATTTTGAAAACTCCGAGGGCAATCTGGGATTGGCCAACGCGCTTCTCCGGCACCTTGCCGAGAAGCTTCCGATCTCGCGCTGGCAGCGTGACCTCACCGATTCCACCGTTTTGCGCAACGTCGGGGTTGCGCTGGGTCACGCTCTGCTTGGATTCGATGCGTGTCTGCGCGGGCTGGGCAAACTCGAGGTTGATCACGAGCGGTTGGCCCATGATCTCGAGGTCAACCAGGAGGTGCTGGGCGAAGCGATTCAGACCGTGATGCGTCGATACGGGGTCCCCAACCCTTACGAGCAGCTGAAGGAGCTCACCCGCGGCCGCACGCTCACTGCACAGGATCTGGTGCGCTTTATCGATACGCTCGACATCCCCGAGGAGGCTCGGGCGCGTCTTCGTGCGCTCACGCCCGCAGACTATGTCGGCAAGGCGGCCGAACTCGCCAGCAGAATCTGACTCAGGGGGCGATCCGTCTCGGATCGGGGGCGACCAGGCGGATCGCCGATGACCAGGTCGCGAAGCGACTGAGCAACGAGGCGGGTCAATCAGGGTTTGTTCACGGGCGGGCTGATATCCTGATTCACTGCGGGAGTGCCAACAGGTGCTCCACCCTCCATCGCACCGTTCCGAGGTTGTCGCCATGAAACGTCTCGCACTTGCAGCGGCAGTGCTCGCTGTCTCCGGTTCCCTCTACAGCGCCGGCGCGTCGGCGCAGTTTGCCAAGCCCGATGATGCGATCAAGTATCGCCAGTCGGCCTTTACAGTGCTCACCACGCACATGGGGCGACTGGGCGCCATGGCGCGCGGTGATGTGCCGTTCGATGCCGCGGCGGCGCAGGCATCGGCGCGGGTGGTTGAAGTGGTGAGTCACCTGCCATGGGATGCGTTCCCGCCAGGATCGAATACTGGTGCGGCCAAGATCAAGGGCGATCCCTGGAAAGACGCTGCTGCGTTTACCAAACTGCAGGGCGACCTCAAGGCGCAGACCGCCAAGCTGCCAGCCGCCGTGGCCACGCTTGACGGGCTCAAAGCCCAAGTGGGCGCCACCTCGCGGGTGTGCCGCGAGTGCCACGAGAGTTTCCGGCAGGTTCGCTGATCGGTTGCCTGGGCGGTGCTGGCTGAGGCGCTCAGCGGACCAGCCAGCCGACCGCCGCACCCGCGGCAAGAAAAATCGCGAGCGCGCGAAGTCTCACCGCGCCGTCGTCTTGCGCCGGTTCGGCGTTGGCGGGCGCGTCTGCGCTGTCACCGCTGATCATCGGCCGCACCAGCCGTTTGCCTCGCGCGAACCGATACCAGGCGATGGCAAGCAGGTGGAGCGCAATGAGGGCAATCAGCACAAACCGGTTGGCGAGGTGGAGCGCAGTGATGGCATCGCTTGTGCTGCCGGTGATCCACTTCCGAAGCGGTCCGTCCCAGATGATGCCGTCGTTCGAGAAGAGCCCGCTCACCACCTGGAACGTGCACGAGGCGAGCAGCGCATACACTGACCATGCTGCGAGCGGTGAGTGGCCCGGGGTGGGGGCTGCGCGCCCGCGGATATGGGCCCAGGCCGCGGCAAGGCTGGGTGGAAAGCTTGAAAACCGAGCGTAGCGCGGGCCTGCAAAGCCCCAGACCAGCCGGAAGAGCAGCAGCGTGAGGATCAGGTAGCCAAACCGGAAATGCCAATCGGTGTGACCGGTCTTGATGCTGATGATCGAGCCGGCGATGCTGATTGCGAGGCCCCAGTGAAAGAGCCGCGTGGGCAGATCCCAGATGCGAACTGTGGAGGTGTTCATCGACTCAGGCGAGCAGCAGCGCCCCCGCGAAAATGCCGATCATCATGGCGACAATTGCAAGTTTGGCGACCGTTCCCAGCAGCATGCCGATCCAGGTGGCAAGCCCGACCTGACCCGCGCGCAGCAGGTCCTGGCGGGCGATGAATTCGCCGATCGCGGCACCGGCGAGCGGCATGAACAAAAGGCCCCAGAAGCCGCTCAGTACGCCGAGGATGGCGCCCACGGTCGCGCCGACCACCGCCCATTTGGAGGCGCCCACCCGGCGGGCGCCCAGTGCGCCGGCGATCCAGTCAATGGCAATGGCTGCCAGCGCGAGCACCGAGACAATGGCGCAGACCAGCCCGGAAATCTTGGCGAAGCGATCAATCCAGGCGGCGAGCAGAATGCCGAGCAAGACCAGCGGCGGGCCTGGCAAGGCAGGCATGACGGTACCGACGAGGCCGACGGCGATCAGTGCGAGTGCGAGGATCCAGAGGGCGATATCCATGGCGAGGAAAACCTTTGGCGAGGACGCACGGGCCGGCGAATGCGGGTGTCGCGCAGCGTGATTCGGGCTGGCAGCGGGCGAGGCCGCTCAGGGAAGCTCGGGCTCGCCTTCCTGGTTTTTCTTGGGCGGCTTCACCAGGTCTTCCCGGCGCACACCCAGCCACATTGCAATGGCGGCCGCCACGAACACTGACGAATAAATGCCGAACAGAATGCCGATGGTGAGCGCAAGCGCGAAATAGTGGAGTGTGGGTCCGCCAAAAATCAGCATGGACAGCACCATGATCTGTGTGGAGCCGTGCGTGATGATGGTGCGCGAGATGGTTGAAGTGATGGCGTTGTCGATGACCTCGACGGTGCTTGCCTTTCGCATCTTGCGGAAGTTCTCCCGGATCCGGTCGAAGATCACGACCGATTCATTGACCGAGTAGCCCAGCACCGCCAGCACGGCAGCCAGCACCGATAGCGAAAACTCCCACTGAAAGGCCGCGAAAAATCCGAGGATGATGATGACGTCGTGGAGGTTTGCCACGATGGCCGCCACCGAAAATTTCCATTCAAACCGGAAGGCGAGGTAGATCATGATGCCCACCACCACCAGGAGCAGTGCGAGGGCGCCGTCGGTGAAGAGCTCCTTCCCAACCTGCGGGCCGACGAACTCGACCCGGCGCAGCTCGACGCCGGCATCGGCTGCCTTGAGCGCCGCCATGACCTGATCGCTCTGGCGTGCCGCGGCCGCCCCCGAGCCGTCTTTCAGGGGCAGTCGGATCATGACATCGCGCGAGGTGCCGAAGTTCTGCACCTGAGCGTCGGCGTAGCCGAGTTCGATCACCTTGGCCCGGATGGTTTCAAGCTCGGCCGCCTTGGGATAGGCGACTTCCATCACGGTGCCGCCGGTGAACTCGATTGAGAAGTTGAGGCCACGGATGGCCAGAAACGCGACCGCCGCCACGAACGTAAGCACCGAGATGACGTTGAACACCAGCGCGTTGCGCATGAACGGGATGTCGCGCCGAATCCGGAAAAATTCCATGGTGGCTTCCTGCGGGGTCGCTATGCGGTGGTGTCGGGGGGGCGGCGGCGCGCGATCAGCCGCGCTTGGTGGGCGAGGCCGCCGCGGTGTCGGGCTTCCAGATCTGTCCGATCGACAGGCTGGGCACGCGCTTCATGCGCCCGTACCAGAGATTGACCAGACCGCGCGAGAAGAACACGGCTGAAAACATGGAGGTGAGGATGCCCAGGCAGTGAACGACCGCAAAGCCGCGCACGGCGCCGGAACCGAACGCCAGCAGCGCCACGCCTGCGATCAGCGTGGTGATATTGGAATCGAGAATGGTGCCCCAGGCGCGGTCATACCCGGCCACGATCGCCGCCTGCGGCGTGGCGCCGTTCCGGAGTTCCTCGCGAATGCGTTCGTTGATCAGTACGTTGGCGTCAATTGCCATGCCGAGGGTCAGCGCAATGGCGGCAATGCCGGGAAGCGTGAGGGTGGCCTGCAGGAGCGACAGGAGCGCCACCAGCAGGAGAACATTCAGCGCCAGCGCGAGCGTGGAGAATGCGCCAAACAGCAGGTAGTAGGCGCACATGAAAAGGGCGATTGCGGCAAAGCCCCAGACCGTGGACAGGAACCCCTTGCTGATGTTTTCGGCGCCCAGGCTGGGACCGATCGTGCGTTCCTCGATGATTTCCATGGGGGCGGCAAGCGAGCCTGCCCGCAGCAGGAGCGCCACGTCGTTTGCCTCGGTGGTGGTCATGCGGCCAGAAATCTGTACGCGCCCGCCGCCAATTTCGGTACGGATCACCGGCGCGGTGACCACCTCGCCCTTGCCCTTTTCGATCAGCAGGATCGCCATCCGCTTGCCGACGTTTTCGCGAGTGACGTCGCGAAAGATCCGCGCGCCCTTGGCATCCAGGGTGAGATGAACCGCAGGCTCCTGGGTTTGCGAATCAAAGCCCGCCTGTGCATCGTTGAGGTTGTCGCCGGTGAGCACCACCTGGCGTCGGATCAGGATCGGGCGGCCGTCACGTTCGGTGTAGCGCTCGCATCCGAACGGGACCGTGCCGGCAGCGAAGGCGGCCTGCTCGTCGGGTGCCTCGCACACCATGCGTACTTCCAGCGTGGCGGTTCGTCCCAGGATGTCTTTCGCCTTGGCGGTGTCCTGAACCCCCGGCAGTTGCACCACGACACGGTCGAGGCCCTGCTGCTGGATGATGGGCTCGGCCACGCCCAGTTCGTTGATCCGGTTCGACAGCGTGGTGATGTTCTGCTTGAGTGCCGATTCCTGTACTCGGCGCGCAGCCTCGGGCTTGAAGGCTGCGACCAGCCGAAGTTCAGCGCCTTCGCCGGCTTCAGACAGGCTGAAATCGGGTTGCGTGTCGCGCAGCAGCGTAAGCGTGCGGGCCCGCGTGTCGGCATCGCGGAAGCGGATTTCGATGGTGTCGCCCGAGCGGCTGATGCCGGCATGGCGGAGATTTTTTTCGCGCAGCTGCGTACGCAGGTCACCCACCGTGGCATCGAGCCGCTTGCTGAGCGCCTGCTTCATGTCCACCTGGAGCAGGAAGTGAACGCCGCCCCGCAGGTCAAGCCCCAGATACATGGGAAGCGCGCGCAGGGCGGTCAGCCAGTCAGGCGAGCTCGACAGCAGGTTGAGCGCCACGATGTAAGACGGGTCGGCCGCGTCGGGGTTCAGATCGGCGACCAGGGCATCTTTGGCCTTGAGCTGGGTATCGTTGTCACGAAGCCGCACCTTGACCGAGTTGCCATCGAAAAACAGGCCGGTGGGCTCGATGCTCGCGCGCTTGAGGGTTGCCTCCACCCGGCCCATCATCGCCGCCTCCACCTTGACGGTGGCCTTCCCGCTCGAGACCTGAACCGCTGGCGCCTCGCCGTAGAAATTCGGCAAGGTGTAAAGCAGGCCCAGCACCAGCGATATGAGCATCGCGATGTATTTCCAGATCGGGTAGCGGTTCATCGTGTCCTCTGGAGCGGGCCAGATCGTTGTGACGTGCGGGATATCGCCGGGGTTTGGCGATGCCGGGCAGACGCGGATCGCCCGGCACCGGTGCTCAGCGGCCCGCGCGCATCAGATGGCCTTGATCGTGCCGTTGGGCAGCAGCGTCTGGATGGCGCTTTTCTGGAAAGTGACCTCCACGCCCTGCGGGTCCTGCCCGTGGCGAGCCTCGGGCAATTGCGCGATTTCGATCGTGACGTAGGTTTCGCCGACCTTGGTGATGCGGCCGACCATGCCCCCGGCGGTGACGACTTCATCACCCTTCTTGAGCGCGCCCATCATGGCGCGATGCTCCTTGTTGCGCTTCATCTGAGGACGGATCATCAGGAAGTAGAGCACCACGAACATCAGGATGATCGGCAGGAAACCGACCAGCTGGCTCTCTGCGGATCCGCCCGAGGCCTGCGCGTAAGCCGTTGAAATCAGCACGGAATTCTCTCCTTTTCGGCAAACCTTCGATTATAGACTGCGGCGCTGCAGGTGGGCATCACAGCCCGCGTGCCCGGTCGGACGCGAATTGCCGCCGCCAGGCCTCGAAGTTCCCCTGGGCGATCGCCTCCCGCATCTCCCTCATGATCGTCAGATAGAAATGCAGATTGTGGATCGTGGCCAGTCGTGCACCGAGGATCTCATTGACCTTTTGCAAATGATGGACATAGGCCCGCGAAAAATTCGCACAGGCATGGCAACTGCAGGTGGGATCAATGGGGCTGGGATCGTCGCGATAGCGGGCGTTGCGCAGCCGCAGGTCGCCGTATCGGGTGAAGAGCCAGCCGTTCCTTGCGTTACGGGTGGGCATCACGCAGTCGAACATGTCGATGCCGGCGGCCACGCCCGCCACCAGGTCTTCCGGGGTGCCCACACCCATGAGGTAACGCGGGCGATCATCGGGCAGTCGGGGCGTGGTGTGGTCGAGAATGCGCAGCATCTCTTCCTTGGGTTCGCCCACAGACAGTCCGCCGATTGCGTAGCCGTGAAACCCGATATCGGTCAGCGCGCCGAGCGATTCCTCGCGCAGGTCGGTGAACATGCCGCCCTGGACGATGCCAAAGAGCGCGTTGCGGTTGGCAATGTGGTCAAACTCGGCGCGCGAGCGCTTTGCCCAGCGCAGCGACAAGCGCATTGAATCGGCCGCCTGCTCGTGCGTGGTGATCACGCCAGCGGTGTCGTAGGGGGTGCACTCGTCAAACACCATGGCGATATCGGAGTCGAGCGCGTGCTGAATGCGCATCGACTCCTCCGGAGTGAGCATCAGCCGGTCGCCATTGATCGGCGAGGCAAAACGCACCCCCTCCTCGCTGATTTTCCGCAGCGCCCCCAGGCTCCAGACCTGAAAGCCGCCCGAGTCGGTGAGGATCGGGGCGTGCCAGCCGTTAAAGCCATGCAGTCCGCCGAACCGCCCGATCACCTCGGTGCCCGGCCGCAGCCAAAGGTGAAAGGTATTGCCGAGGATGATCTGCGCGCCGACCTCGGTGAGTTCGCGAGGTGCCATCGCTTTCACCGCGCCATAGGTGCCGACCGGCATGAAGATGGGGGTCTCGACGACGCCATGGTTGAGTTGGAGCCGCCCTCGGCGGGCCGCGCCGTCGCGGGCAAGCAGTTGAAATTCAAGCATGGTGGGGTCTTTCAAGCAGCATGGCATCGCCGTAGCTGAAGAAGCGGTAACGATGAGCGATCGCGTGCGCATAGGCGGCGCGGATCAGGTCAAGTCCGGCGAAGGCACTCACCAGCATCAGAAGCGTTGATCGTGGCAGGTGGAAATTGGTGACCAGGATATCGACCACATTGAAACGATAGCCCGGGGTGATGAAGAGCGCGGTGTCTCCTGGCCCGGCACGAACCTCGCCGCTTTGGCCAGTGGCGCCTGACTCCAGGGTTCGAAGCGAGGTGGTGCCCACCGCCACGATGCGTCCGCCGCGGGCGCGCGTTGCACGGATGGCTGTGGCGGTGGCGTCCGGAATCTCATACTGTTCGCTGTGCATGCGGTGCTCGCGGATATCGTCGACGCGCACCGGCTGGAAGGTGCCCGCGCCCACATGAAGCGTGACGAAGGCGCATTCGATCCCGCGAGCCGCAAGTGCTGCGAGAAGCGCGTCGTCGAAGTGCAGTCCCGCGGTTGGCGCTGCCACCGAACCTGGGTGGCGTGCGTAAACCGTCTGGTAACGCGTGTCGTCATCGCGGCCGGGCGCGCGGTTGAGATAGGGCGGCAGCGGCATCTCGCCCTCGTCTTCGAGCACCTCGAACACCGGGCGATCAAACGCGAGTTGCCAGAACTCTCCCGTGCGGCCGACCACCTTGGCCTGCGCGCGCTGCCAGCTGAGGGTGCTGCCAATCTGCGCGGGTTTGCTCATGCGCATCTGAGCGAGTGCATGGTGGGAATCGGTCACGCGCTCAATGAGTGCTTCAACGCTGCCGCCGGTTTGTTTGTGACCGCGCAGTCGTGCGCGCAGCACGCGCGAATCATTGAAAACGATCAGGTCGCCGGTTGCGAGAAGCTGCGGGAGGTCTGCGAAGCGCCGGTCTTCGATGATCTGCGCATCGAGCGGGACGAGCAGCCGCGATGCGCTTCGCTCGGGTGTGGGTTCGCGGGCAATCAGATCGTCGGGGAGATCGAAGTCGAAGTCGGTGATGCGCATGGGCGCGATTGTAGGGGAGGCGGTTGGGTGTGCCGGCGGTAGACCTTTCCCCTGTGCAATAATCGAAGCAACTCCTGCCGGAGTGGTGGAACAGGTAGACGCGCCGGACTCAAAATCCGGTGCCCGAAAGGGCGTGCGGGTTCGAGTCCCGCCTCCGGCACCACTGCGCCAGCAGTGGAGACGGAGAGCACAGTCCC
>JBMSQB010000001.1:0-150351 GCA_049423065.1 Burkholderiaceae bacterium | reverse complement strand
GCCTGCTGCTGCTGATACCAGCCCCAGCCACGCCAGCCCGCCACGGCAAGCAGCACAACGGTGAGCCCGGTCATCAGCAGGTTGCCGTACTTCTTCCAGAATGCCTTGAGGCTTTCCAGCTGTTCCTGTTCTTCGAGGTCATACGCCATCAGTGCAACTTCCTGCGCTCAGTGAATCTGTCGGTCGTCAGGGGCATCCTGACGCTCGGGTTCGTCAAAATCGAAATCGTCATCGGCATCGCTCAGCAGCGCATCGATGACGCTGTCGGGAAGCGTTTCGAGCGGCACCGACTGCTGACGCCCAGAGCCTGTGGCAGCCCCCTCGTCACGCAGCCATTTGAGTCCGGCTTCGCCCCGGGCAAGCTCATCGGGACCGAGCACCACTGCGAATTGCGCGCCACTCGCGTCAGCGCGCCGGAATTGTGACTTGAAGCTGCCACCCCCCGCATGCATCAGGACATCGATGCCGGCATCGCGCAGCCGCTCGGCGGTGTGCAGCGCAGCCGCGAGCGTGTCCTCGCCCGAGTGGACAACATAAATGTCGCATTGCCCCGTCTCGGTCTCCACCGACTGTTCGCGCATGAGTTCAAGGATACGCTCGACCCCGAGCGCAAAGCCGATGCCCGGCGCGGGCTTTCCACCCAGCATGCCGACCAGCGGATCGTAGCGCCCGCCCCCACACACCGTGAGCAGGCTGCCGCCGATGGGAGCCACCCACTCGAACACCGTGAGGTTGTAGTAGTCGAGCCCGCGCACCAGCCGTGGGTTCACGCGGTGGGGAATATTCTGCGAATCGAGGAGACGCCGGAGCTTGTCGAAATGCTGGCGAGAGGCCTCACCCAGGTGGTCCATCAGCTTGGGCGCAGCCTCGATCAGGCCCTGCATCGCAGGGTTCTTGGAATCCAGAATGCGAAGCGGGTTTGCATGCAGACGGCGACGCGCGTCGTCGTCAAGCAGTTCCTGGTGAGCTTCAAGGTGGGCAATCAGCGCATCACGGTGCGCGCGTCGCTCATCGGGCTGCCCCAGGGAATTGAGTTCCAGCGAGATACCCGTCAGATCGAGGTCGTCCCAGAGCCGCTGGCAGAGCAGAATCATTTCAGCGTCGGCATCGGGTCCGGACAGACCAAGGGCTTCGGCACCCACCTGATGGAACTGCCGGTAGCGCCCCTTCTGCGGCCGTTCATGCCGGAACATGGGCCCGGTGTACCACATGCGCTGCGGCCCTTCGTGGAGCAGGTTGTGCTGGATGACCGCACGGACCACGCCCGCGGTATTTTCTGGACGCAGGGTGAGGGAGTCGCCGTTGAGTGAATCCACGAAGGAATACATTTCCTTCTCGACGATGTCGGTCATCTCGCCAATACCGCGAACAAACAGGCGGGTAGGCTCGACGATGGGCGTGCGGATTCTCCGATAGCCATAGGAGCGCATGCTCGAGGCCACCGATTCTTCAAACCGACGCCACAAGGGCTCATCGGCGGGCAGTACATCGTTCATGCCCTTGACCGCCTGCAGTCTGTCGCTCAAACCCAGTTCCTCCGAAAATCACGTGCGCTGCCGGGGGCGGCAGACACGATTGCTCTGTGCTGACCCCGCCCGACGGCAGGCTTCATGCGTGTTCCAGGTCGCGCGCGGCGCCGTACCGGCGCTGCACATAGTTTTCAACGATTGCCTGAAATTCCTCGGCGATCCGCTCACCCTTGAGCGTGACCGTGCGCTCGCCGTCCACGAAGACTGGCGCCACCGGCGCCTCGTCGGCCCCAGGCAGCGAAATGCCGATGTCGGCATGCCGGCTTTCGCCTGGGCCGTTTACCACACACCCCATGACCGCCACCTGCATGGATTCAACGCCAGGATAGCGACTGCGCCAGATGGGCATTTGTTCGCGCAGGAAACTCTGGATGCTGGAGGCCAGTTCCTGAAAAAACGTGCTGCTGGTGCGGCCGCATCCGGGACAGGCCACCACCAGGGGCGCAAATGCGCGCAGTCCCATGGTCTGGAGTATTTCCTGGGCGACGACCACCTCGCGCGTGCGATCACCCCCCGGCTCTGGCGTGAGCGACACGCGAATGGTGTCGCCGATTCCCTCCTGAAGCAGCACCCCGATGCCGGCAGTGGAGGCTACGATGCCCTTGCTGCCCATGCCCGCCTCGGTGAGGCCCAGATGAAGCGGATAGTCGCAGCGCGCGGCGAGTGCCCGGTAGACCGCAACCAGATCCTGAACATTGGACACCTTGGCAGACAGCGTGATCGCGTTCCCAGGCAGCCCGAGCGACTCGGCCCGCGCAGCGCTCTCCAGCGCCGAGGTCACCAGCGCCTCACGCATGACACTCTGCGCGTCCCACGGATTGGGCCGCGCGGCGTTGGTATCCATCAGTCTTGCCAACAGGTCCTGATCGAGACTGCCCCAATTGACGCCGATCCGCACCGGCTTCTCGTGGCGGCACGCAACCTCGATCATCTGCGCAAAATTGTCATCGCGGCGCCGGCCTGCTCCGACATTGCCCGGGTTGATGCGGTATTTGGAGAGCGCCTGCGCGCACCCCGGAACCTGTTGCAGCAGCTTGTGTCCGTTGTAGTGAAAATCTCCCACCAGCGGCACATGGACCCCCATCCGGTCGAGTTGATCCCGGATGGCAGGCACCGCCTCGGCGGCGGCCGGCGTGTTCACCGTAATGCGGACCAGCTCGGACCCCGCCCTGGCCAGATCCTTGACCTGAATGGCGGTTGCGATGGCGTCGGCGGTATCGGTGTTGGTCATTGACTGCACAACAACCGGTGCACCGCCACCCATCACCACCGAATGATCTTGCCAGCGAACGGTCATGGCACGCGTCTGTCGACGCTTGAGCGGCCCAACCGCCATGGGAGCATCGTTCATCATCGCCTCACTCGATCCGAAACCGTGCAATGCCCTGCCGCATGTGCGGAGCGAGGTCGATCGGCACGCCCCGCCAGGTCACTGCGACGCCACCGGCATTACCAATGATGAGCGAGAGGGGTAACACGCCGCTCAACTCGCGGACCGTGCCGGAGGGTTGGGTGCCGGTGATCAGGATCGCGCCCGACGCGTCCCTCACTTCAATCCAGGAATCGGCCGGGAATCGCATGACCAGGGGGTTGAGCGGCACTCCAGCGCCACCCGAGGCGCCGGCACCGCGCGGCACGACAACCGCAGCGGGCCAAGGCGGCGGGGTCGCAGGGGTTGGAGCCGTTGCAGCGCCCTGCGCGGCCGCTGGGGCGGCGGGGGCAGCGACGACGGGTGCAGCCGAAGCTGGCTGCGGGTTTGCGGGCTGCTGACCGCCCGCCTGGGAGGACAGCGATGGCACGGTTGATGACGCGGTTGCTGGCGCAGGCATGCCGGTGACGGGGCCCGCGGTGGTGGCGGGCGCGGTGCTTGCGGGCGTTCCCGGCAACGTGACCGGCGAATTCGCAGGACCGGCGATCGCGCCTCCGGCCAGCGCACCAGCACCAGCACCAGCACCAGCGCCCGTGCCCGTGCCCGTGCCCGTGCCCGGGCCAGCGCCTGCACCAGAGCGCGCAACTGGCTGGGCCACCGGCCCGCCGACCTGCGGCGACGGGTCGGACCGCGTTGCGCTCCCCGCAGGGCCGGACGCTGCGCCCGCCTCGGTGGGCTGCGACAACCGCTCGCCCGACGGGCCCGGTGAAGTTGCCTCGGGGGCCGCCGGTTTGAGATTACGGTTCAGGAGCGTTGCGCCGCCGCCATAGAAAAACGCCAGCGCAATGACCCCGCCCACCAGCAGAAGCATCCACACCCATCGGCTGCCCGAACCGTTGCCACCAAAACCGAGCGCCCCCTCTCGCGGCATCGGGCGGTTCAGCTCGGAGTCGGCCTTGAGCACGTCGGTTCCGGGCAACTCGGATTCGATGGACTCCAGCAGCGGCGCCACATCGACCTCGAGCAGCCGGCCATAGGAACGCAGGCTGGAGCGGATGAAGGTACGACCGGGAAGCGCCGCCCAGTCGCCGGTTTCGAGCGCAGCAATCTGCCGCGGTGCAAGCCTGAGCCGCGACGACACCAGGGAGGCACTGAAACCCCTGGCGTCACGCAGCTTCACCAGTTCGGCGAGCGATGCGATGGCGACGGCCGCCCCGGCCGCCGTGCCACCCTCTTCCGGCCCCGGCGCGGTGGCACCGGCGACAGTGTCTGAGCTCATTGCGCCTCCGCAAGCGGAATGACCCGGCGACGAATCCGTTCGCCCACGCCAGTGCGATCGCGGACTTCGCCGGCCAACTGCCCACACGCAGCGTCGATATCATCGCCCCGGGTGCGCCGGATCGTGGTGACCCGTCCGCCGTCGGAGAGTCGCTGCGCGAAACGACGCACGCGCTCCGCAGGCGACTTGCGCAAGCCCGAGCCCGGGAACGGGTTGAACGGAATGAGATTGAATTTGCACGGCACCCGCCGCACGCGCTCCAGAAGCTGTTCGGCGTGCTCGTCGGAATCATTGACGCCGTCGAGCATCACGTATTCGAACGTGATGAAGTCGCGCGGCGCGCGATCGAGGTATCGAAGACAACTTTCCAGCAGTTCGTCGATGGGGTACTTGCGATTGATGGGCACCAGCTGGTCGCGCAGGCTGTCATTGGGTGCATGCAGCGACACAGCAAGCGCCACCGGACAATCGAGGCGCAGGCGGTCGATCATGGGCACGACGCCCGAGGTGGACACCGTGACCCGACGTCGTGACAGCCCGTAGGCGTGGTCGCTCAGCATGATCCGCAACGCCGCCAGCGTGGCTTCGTAGTTCTGCAGCGGCTCGCCCATGCCCATGAACACCACATTGCTGATCAGCCGCGAGCGCGGCCCGGCTGCGTCGTCCTCGTCGTCCTCGATTTCATCTGAGCAAGGAGGAACCCGACCATGCACGCCGTCCCGTTCGAGCGCCCGGAGTGCAAGCCAGAGCTGGCCGATGATTTCATGAGACGACAGGTTGCGCGAAAAACCCTGATGCCCGGTGGAGCAGAATCGGCAGTGCACCGCGCAGCCGGCCTGCGTGGACACGCAGAGCGTACCCCGCGAGGTTTCCGGGATGAAAACCGTTTCGATCGCGTCGCCGCTGCCCACATCAAGCAGCCATTTGCGCGTGCCATCGGCCGACACATGGTCGCGGAGCACAGGCGGCGTGAGCACCTGCGCATGAGCCTGCAGCTGCTCGCGGAAGTCGCGAGCGAGGTCGGTCATCAGGGAAAAATCGGATTGGCCGCGCTGATGGACCCAACGCAGCAATTGCTTCGCCCGGAAGGGCTTCTGACCCCACTGCCCGCAGGCGGCGGTCAGCGCATCCGGAGACAGGCCCAGGATTTCGACCCGCGACTGCATGACGGGCCCCTCATCGTCCCGGGACGACCGCGAGGGCGGCCCGGGCAAGACGAAGCGAACCGGCCTGGATCACGTGACCTCAGCGCGAGTGAATATCGAGGCCGGGGAAGAAGAAAGCGACCTCGTTCCGGGCAGTGTCTTCGCCATCCGAGCCATGTACCGCGTTGGCATCGATACTGTCGGCGAAGTCGGCGCGGATGGTGCCAGGTGCCGCCTTCCTGGGATCGGTTGCGCCCATCAGGTCGCGGTTGCGGGCAATGGCGCCTTCACCCTCCAGCACCTGGATCATGACCGGACCGGACACCATGAAATCGACCAGATCCTTGAAAAACGGGCGCTGGCGATGAACACCGTAGAAGGCTTCCGCCTGGGCCCGCGACAGTTGGGTCATTCGGGCGGCGATGACTTTGAGGCCGGCGTTTTCGAACCGGCTGTAGATCTGGCCAATCACATTTTTCGCGACGGCATCGGGTTTGATGATCGAAAGAGTGCGCTCAACCGCCATAGTGGCTCCAGGAATTCTTTTAAATGAACGACTTGCGATGCATTGTTGCGACAGATTAAACACTTTCGCTTGCAATTCGCAGAACCGAAGATACTATCACAGGCGTGACCGTCATCCAGCAGAAAGCGGGGCGAAATCACCCCTGTCCCGTGGCTGCAGGGCGGGCACCGCGTGATTACCCTGCCCACCCTGCGGCTTCCCTTGAAAGTCGGGCGACCGTCGCGCACATAATGTTCGTCTTCATTCGGAGGTTCCTGCCATGCAATACGGTGACAATACGTTCGGAAGCAGTCCGTCGGTTCTGATCGACGTTGCCGCCCGTAATCGGGTTCTGCGCAACACCTACGCGTTGCTTGCGCTCTCCATGGTCCCCACCGTCCTCGGCGCCTGGATCGGCGTGCGAACCGGCTTCAGCTTTTTCGCTGGCAGCCCGTTCATCGGCTTGCTGGTGTTCCTGGCGGTCGCTTTCGGTTTCTTCTTTGCGATCGAACGCTTCAAGAACAGCGGCATCGGCGTCCTGTTGCTCCTCGGCTTCACGTTTTTCATGGGCCTCATGCTGTCGCGCCTCATCGGAAACGTGCTGGGCATGGCCAACGGAGCCCAGCTCATCATGACGGCATTTGGTGGAACAGCGGCCATCTTCGGCGTGATGGCCACCGTTGCCACCGTCTCCAAGCGCGACTTCAGCGGCCTTGGAAAGTGGCTGTTCGTGGGCTTCCTCGTCATTCTGGTGGCCGCAATCGCCAACATCTGGCTGCAGATGCCGGCGCTGATGCTCACCATCTCCGCGCTTGCCGTGCTGATTTTCTCGGCATTCATCCTGGTTGACCTGCAGCGCGTGGTCAATGGCGGTGAAACCAACTACGTCACGGCAACGCTTTCGATCTACCTGAGCGTCTACAACGTGTTCAGCAACCTGCTCGCCATTCTGGGGATCGTGGGCGGCGATCGCGACTGACCACCCTCTTGATCGGCACAGCGCTCCTGGCGGGGCGCACAACCAAGGCCACGTTCACGCGTGGCCTTGTTCATTCCGGGCTCAGGTGCGATCAAAGACCGCGATCGATTCCACGTGTGACGTGTGGGGAAACATGTTCACCGCACCCGCGGCCGACAGCCGATAGCCGCCCAGGTTCACCAGCACGCCTGCGTCACGCGCCAGGGTGGCAGGGTTGCAGGACACATAGACGATGCGTAACGGCCGGTGGCGGGTATCTTCCACTGGCTGCGCCGCAATGGCCTTGCAAACCTCGAGTGCACCCTCACGCGGCGGATCGATCAGCACACGATTGAAGCCGCCCAGCGCACGCCAGCGCTCCGGATCCATATCGAAGAGGTTTTGCGCCAGAAAGCGTGTGCGGTCCGCGAGACCGTTCAACGCGGCATTGTCGGCCGCACGGGCCACCAGCGCAGGGCTGCCTTCCACCCCCAGCACCATGGCCGCCCGCCGCGCGAGCGGAAGACTGAAATTGCCCAGACCGCAGAAGAGATCGGCAACTTGATCGCCTGGCGCGGGCGCCAGCAGCGCGAGCGCGCGCCGCACCAGCACTTCGTTGATGGCGTGATTGACCTGGGTGAAGTCGGTGGGCCGGTAGGGCATGACCACGTTGAACTCCCGGAGCGGATAGGCGAGCGACGAACCGCCATCGCCACCCCGGTCATCACAGAGCAGTTCAATTGAATCGGGCCCTGCGGGTTGCAGCCACAATTCAACCGTTTCGGCCGCCGCAAACTGCCGCAGGCGCACGCGATCGTCTTCGGTGAGTGCCTGCAGCACCCGGAGCACCAGTGCGATGCATGGCCGCAATCCTGCGGTCTCACCCACCGCCACCTCGATCTGGGGCAACCGGTCGCGCAGGGTCAGTTCCGATACCAGTTGACGCAAGGGCAGCAGCAACTCGGCCACCCGAGGGTGCAGCACATGGCACTCGCGCATATCGGCCACATAGCTCGAGCCGCGTTCGTGAAATCCGACCAGAACCCCACCCTTTTTCGGGACGTGGCGAACCGACAGCCGAGCCCGGTAGCGATACCCCCAGGTCGGGCCGGCGATCGCGCGAAGAACGGTATCGGGCGTGACGTTTCCCAGATGATGAAGCTGATCTTCCAGCGCACGCTGCTTCACCGCGATCTGGGCAAGCGGATCAAGATGCTGCATTGAACAGCCGCCGCAGACCCCAAAGTGCGCGCAGCGCGGCCGCACTCGCTGACTGCTCTCGCGCAGGACCGCAACCGTGTCTGCCGTATCGAACCGGGGCTTGCGGCGCCTGAGCGCTGCGCGAACACGCTCGCCCGGAAGTGCGCCCGACACGAACACCACCTTGCCGTCAGCGTGCGCCACCCCTTGCGCTTCCAGATCGAGCGATTCGATATCGAGATCGACGAGGACCGGATCGGCTGCGCGGGCGTCACGCCTCATTGCGGCCACGCCGCGACGAATTGCCGCCAGTGCTCGTGCCCGGCGGCAAGCCCATCCAGGGCGCTACGCGTCAGTGCGATTTCCTCCTGGTAACGCTCCGGTGACCAGTGACCCCGCAGCAACTGAAACCGACAGAACAGCAGCCAGGTATTGGCGACGTCGGTTTCGCAGTAGTTGCGGATCTCGGCGATGCGTCCCGCCTGCCACGCCGGCCAGACCTGCGAGCCGTCCATGCCCAGCTTGCCGGGAAAACCGCACAGACGTGCCAGTTCATCGAGGGGAGCGCTTGCCCTCCCGTTGTAGAGGGCAAGCAGATCCATGAGATCGAGATGGCGGCTGTGATAACGACTGAGATAGTTGTTGTACTTGAAGTCGCGGTCGTCCTCGCCCTGATCCCAGTAGCGCGCAGCCTGAACCTGGTTGACGAGCGCCCGGTAGTGAAGCACCTGCAGATCGAAGCCGCCGCCGTTCCAGGTGACGAGTTGCGGCGTATGCCGATCAATCAGCCGGAAAAACTGCTGGATCTGTCGCGCTTCGCCCTCGTCGGGCTGACCCAGGCACCGCACCTGCACCCCGCGTTCATCACGCAACAGGCAACCGATCGCCACGACACGGTGCAGGTGAAGCGGCAGGAAGTCGCTACCGCCGGTACGCTCGCGGCGACGCGCAAACGCCTGCTCTGCAACCTCGGCATCGGGCAGCGCAGCGTCGAACCCCCAGGCGGCCCGCAAACCGGCGATATCAGGAATGGTTTCGATATCGAAGACGAGGACGGGCGTCATGGGGTTCCAGGCGCAAGGCCGGAGGGCTGTTACTGCCCGGGACGGGACGGCAGATATCTGGACGGATCGACCGGACGCCCTTCGCGCCGGATCTCGAACCGCAGCTTGGGGCGGTCGGCGTCGCTGTCGCCGATCTCGGCTATTTTCTGACCGCGCGCGACCTGATCGCCTTCCCGAACCACCAGCGACCGGTTGTGCGCGTAGACCGACAGCAGCTCGTTTTCATGCTTGACGATGATGAGGTTGCCGTAACCGCGCGGCCCCACCCCGCTGAAAATCACCTTGCCCTCAGCCACTGCGTAGACCGGATCACCCGGCTGACCTTCGATCGCGATACCCATGTTGCGCGGCTCGGAAAACCCTTCGAGCACACGACCCGATGCGGGCCAGGTGAACCGCTGGGGGTCGGTTGACGCGGCAGCCGCCGCAGACGGCGCAGCCGATGCTAGCGGACCCGGCGGCGCGACCACTGCCGGCGCCGCCTGCGGGCCTGCAGGCGCAGAAGGTGCGGACTGCGCCGGGGTGGCCGGCGATGAGGAGGACGCCGAAGGCGCCGCAGCAGACGGCGCGCCCCCCGCGACCGACGGACGGCCAGTGGCGCTCGCCGGCGCTTCTGTGCGCTGAGCCGCGCCACTCGCGTCTGAACGGACCAGCGACGGCACCGTGTCGCCGGCGGGATCGGCCGTTCCCGCGGGGCGAACCGGTTCAAGCGGCGTTACCTTGACCGGCGAGGCCTGCGCAGCCGGCGCACGCGCGGTGGATCCCGACGGGCTCTGGCCGGACGAGGTCGGCGCAGCAGTTGGCGCGCCTGCCCGGCTGGCGGGTGCCCCGGAGGCAGAGGGCGCCGGCCGAGGCGGCGTGGCCGCAGCAGGCCGTGGCGCGCTCGCGCTTGCGGTACCCGATCCAGAAGGCGGCGCCGACGAACGATTTTCGACTGGCGCGGGCCGTGGCGCGGCGCAACCGGCGAGCAGCGCGACAAGCGCCAACGCGACAAGCGGGGCCGGCAGCGGCCTCGCGCGTGCTCGCCCGGCGGGCCGGGCTTTCAAATCCGTGGTGTAAGACGTCATGGGGTGTGTTGGCGACACTGGCTGGCGCGGGCGACTGGCGATGATGGACGCAGACCGAAGCTTACGCCGTACCGTCCCGCAAAGGCACAAATCGTACCGCATCAAGCACGGTCAGTTGCCACCGATCGGATCCGCTTCGTTCAACCAGGTGGAGCGCCTGCCCTTTCCCTCCCGACACCGGCGCGATCAGGCGCCCGCCGATCTGCATCTGCTGAAGCCAGGCCTCCGGAATGCTCTCGCCCGCGGCAGCAGCGATCACCAGGTCATAGGGTGCGGCCTGGGGTACACCCAGTTGCCCATCACCAAAGACCAGGCGGAGGTTGGCAATACGCAGGCTGCGCAGGTTGGTTCGAGCCTGCTCATGCAAACCGCGAATGCGTTCGATCGACACCACCTCGCCAAACAGGCCGGCGAGCACTGCCGCCTGATAACCGCAGCCGGTTCCGATTTCCAGCACACGCGCGGCCGAGCGCGCGGTAACCTCGAGCGGCGCAGCCAACAGCTCGATCATGCGGGCAACCGTGAAGGGTCGCGAGATGGTTTGCGCATGGCCGATGGGGAGCGCCACGTCTTCATAGGCGCGGCTCGACAAGGCCGGCTCGACAAAGCGGTGTCGAGGCACGTTGCGCATGACCTCGAGCACGCCCGAGTCGCGAACCCCGGCTCGCCGCAGCCCCTCCACCATTGCAAGTCGAACCGCGTCCGAGACCAGACCGGGTTCAGCCGATTCGGCCGCGGCCGTACGCGCGTCGACCGGCCGCTCGGCAGAATCGGGTTGCGACACCCTGCGCCTCGACCGATTGGGTGCTGAAGGTCGCGGAATGGCCGCCTGATCCATCCAGCGCGCCATTTTGCTCAAGCCATTCTCCCGTCAGGACGCGCAGGCGCTGCCGCGAACAGCACATCCACCCGGCTTCAAGCCGATGCCAGCCATCCACCTACCCGTTCGAGGCGACTGTAGCCGGTAAGGTCGACTTCCAGTGGCGTGACCGACACCTCGCCCGACTCGACCGCATGAAAATCGGTACCCGGGCCCGCGTCACGGGCGGAACCGGGCGGCCCGATCCACCAGATCGGCTCATCACGCGGATTACGTCCCGGAATGGCTGGCTCGGCGAAATGACGCTTGCCGAGGCGGGTGGTTCGGATAGGCCCGAGTTTGTCTTCGGGCAACGAAGGAATGTTGACGTTCAGCAGCATGGGCGCGTCGGGCGGCGATTCGACCCAGCGGCGCACGATACGGTCGACGATGCTGCCAGCTGCCTCGAGGTGCGCAAAGCCCTTCTGCACAATCGAAAACGCAATGGCAGGGACCCCCAGCTGAAGGCCTTCCATGGCTGCGGCGACGGTGCCCGAGTAGATGGTGTCGTCACCCATGTTGGCGCCGTCGTTCAGGCCGCTCAGCACCAGATCGGGGCGCCACCCCAGCATGCCGGTAATGGCGATGTGAACGCAGTCGGTGGGGGTGCCGTTCAGATACATGAAGCCGCTTGGCGCGGTCCGTACGGTGAGCGGTCGATCAAGGGTCAGCGAGTTCGAGGCGCCGCTTCGGTCCTGGTCGGGTGCAACCACCACCGCCTGACCATAACGTGAGGCCACCTTCGCGAGCATCGCGATTCCCGGCGACAGATAACCGTCGTCATTGCTGATCAGAATTTTCATCATTCGATTCTATCCAAACCGCCCGAATTGCCTGGATTGACCCCTGTCAGCCGCATGTTCATACTGCGCCGGCCACTTCAAGCACTCTCAAAATGAGCCAACGCGACTATTACGGATTCGATACGCTGTCCCTGCACGCTGGCGCGGCCCCTGACAGTGACACCGGCGCGCGCGCCACGCCCATTTATCTGTCGGCGTCGTTCGTGTTTCGCGATTCCGATCATGCAGCCGGCCTCTTCAATATGGAGCAGGCTGGTCATGTCTATTCCCGGATCAGCAATCCCACGGTGGCGGTGCTCGAGGAGCGGATCGCTGCGCTCGAGGCGGGGGCAGGCGCGATCGCCACGGCCAGTGGTCAGGCGGCACTGCACCTGGCCATCGCCACCATCGCGGGAGCGGGCTCGCACATCGTCGCCTCCAGCGCGCTGTACGGCGGATCGCACAACCTGCTCCATTACACGCTGGCGCGGTTCGGTATTGAAACCACCTTCGTCAATCCCAGGCATCTCGACGAATGGCGCGCCGCAATCCGACCACAGACCCGGCTGCTGTTTGCCGAAACGCTGGGCAATCCCGGCCTCGACGTGCTCGATATCCCCTCGGTGGCCGACATCGCCCATGCGCAGGGCATTCCGCTTCTGGTCGATTCGACCTTCACAACGCCATGGCTGCTTCGCCCCTTCGAGCACGGCGCAGACCTGCTGTTCCACTCGGCCACCAAGTTTCTTTGCGGCCACGGCACGGTGATCGGCGGCCTGCTGGTTGACTCCGGCCGTTTCAACTGGGACGCGTCGGGACGGTTTCCTGAACTGACCGCGCCGTATGAAGGCTTCCACGGCATGGTGTTTGCCGAAGAATCCACAGTAGCCCCCTTCCTGCTTCGCGCGCGCCGCGAGGGGCTGCGCGATTTCGGCGCCTGCCTGAGCCCGATGAATGCATTCCAGATCCTGCAGGGCATCGAAACCCTTCCCGTCCGCATGCAACGCCATGTCTCAAACGCGGTCCGGATCGCGCACTTCCTTGCCGAGCATCCCATGGTGGCGAGGGTGTCCTACCCGGCACTCCCCTCGCACCCCGACCATGCACTGGCCGCGCGGCTGATGCCCCGAGGCTGCGGCGCGGTCTTCAGCTTCGACCTGAAGGGCGATCGCGCGGCCGGCCGGCGCTTCGTCGAGGCGCTGCGGCTGTTCTCGCACCTGGCCAACGTGGGCGACGCGCGTTCGCTGGTCATCCATCCTGCCTCCACGACCCATTTCCGGATGGATGCCAACGCCCTCGCGTCCGCCGGCATCAGCGAAGGAACCCTGCGCCTGTCGATCGGACTCGAGGATCCCGATGATCTGATCGCTGACCTCAAGGCCGCCTTTCGCGCAGCCGAGCGCGGCTGAGGAGGAGTCAACCATCATGCACGTCAAGCTTGACGGACTTTCCGCCTATGCCTACACCGGTGGCCGGCCAGTGAGCGGCAACCGGCCCGCGGTGATGTTCATTCATGGCGCCCAGCATGACCATAGTGTCTGGATCCTGCAGTCGCGCTATCTCGCGCACCACGGCTTCGATGTGCTCGCGCTTGACTTGCCCGGTCACGGGCGAAGCGCCGGCGCACCACTCCCCACCATCGAACGGATGTCGGACTGGGTCGCTGCAATGGCCCGCGCCTGCGGCATTGGGCCGGCGCTCCTCTGCGGGCACAGCATGGGTTCCCTGGTGGCATTGCAGTGCGCAGCCGACCACCCCGAGGTGGCGGCGGGCATTGCGCTGGTGGCTTCAGCCGCGCCCATGAAGGTGTCCGACGCGCTGCTCGAGGCCGCCCGTACCGACGAACCGCGCGCATTCGACATGATCAACGCCTGGTCGCACGCCACCCTCAATGCGCGACCGGGGTGTCCCGGACCCGGGTTTTCAATCTTCGTCCAGAACCGCCGACTGATGGAGCGCCAGGCGAAAGGGGTGCTTCTCAACGATTTTTCCGCCTGCAACGCGTATGACCAGGCGTTCGATGCGGCACGCCGCGTGGCCTGCCCTGCGTTGATGGTCCTCGGCGGCCGGGACATGATGACTCCGCCCAAGGCAGCGAAGGCCCTCGCCGCAGCCCTGACCGAATCAGCTCTCGCACAGCAGTTGCCCGCTCCGCAAATCACCGAGGTGCCGGGCAGCGGTCATGCGCTGATGAGTGAACGCCCTGACGCGGTGCTTGAAGCGCTGCACCGCTTCACCCGCTCGCTGCGATTCAAGCCCGACGTTCAGCCGGCAAGCGCCTGATCCAGAGGCAGGTCGAGCCGGTCACCCTGCCAGACAGCAGCCCCACCGGGCTGCCCTGCCCACCACAGATCGTCAAACAACGGTCGCAGCGTGAGCGCTTCCGGTGAACCCGCCCAGGCCCACCGCTCGGACCAGACATCGGACACACCCACGCGCCTTCCGTGCCCCTCGGCATGAGGCAGACCCGGCGTGGATGGACGCCCGGCCAGATGCACCAGCCGGATGACATACCCGAGGCGCTCCAGCATCTCGGCCGCCTGCTCGGCGCGCTGGGCGTTGTGCCCGAAGTGCTCGGCGAGACTGTACGCGGCCACTGCAATCACCCGGGGATTGCCAGCGGCCTGCTGACCCGCAAAGGCCTGAAGCAGCGCCCGCAGCACCGTGACGCCGTCATCGAATCGGGTGCCAGGCGAATCATCAGGCGTGGGCTCATCGAGCGGCGCGGACCAGTGCCGAAGGCTCGCTGCGAGGAGCGCACCCGCGAGCACAGCCGCCCAGGCGAGAAACAACCAGATCAGAAGCAGCGGCAACGCGGCAAACGCGCCGTACACCACCTCATAAGTGGGCAACTGGCGAACGCTCCAGCCCAGGCCGCGCTGCAGCAACACCAGCAGCACGCCCGACAGCAACGCGCCCACCAGCGCATGAAGCGGAACCACACGTACCGCTGGCAGCAGCAGAAACATGAGCCACAGCCCTACTGCGCCCAGCAGCCAGGGAAGCGCTGCGAACCAGATCGACTGCACCCAGATCATTTCCACGCCACTCATCAGCTCCGCGATGACGCGGCTGTTCAAAGCCAGCACCGCCGCAAGCGCGATTGGCGCAAGCGTGAGGAGCGCCCAATAAAGCCCGATCCGGTGCGGCAGGGATCGGCGCCTTGCGGTGCTCCAGATCGCATTCATCGTGGTCTCGATCACCCGCAGTGCCGTGACTGCGGTCATGAAGAACAGAATGCCGCCCACGACTGACAGCCGACTCGCCCGCCCCGCGAACTCCTCGAGATAGCCCATGACAGTCTCGCTGAAGGCTTCCGGAAAAAGATTGCGCAGCAAAAAATCCTGAACGCTTTCCTGCAGCCGTTCAAACACCGGTAAGGCAGACAGCACAGACAACGCAATGGACAGTACCGGCACGGCTGCAAACAGGGAGAGAAACGCGAGGCTGGCGGCGGTCTGTTGAAGACGCAGGCGTCGCGCCCGGCGAAGCATGTCGAACACCAGCCGCCGGGTCCGCTCGCGAAACGTGGCCTCGCCCGCTCTACGCTCAAGCACAGATCGCTCCCGAGCGGGCGCCGACAAGCTGCTCCCGCATGAACCGCAATCGACGATCGAAACCTACCCATGCGATGGGTAACCGGCGTAGCGACAAGGTCATCGCAGGCTCGCCTCTATAATCGGCCGTGTGCTTTCCACGATCACCCTCAGACGTCTTGTCGTCGGCTGCTTTGTCGCGCTGATCATCCTCGGTCTCGCCTGGGAGTTATGGCTCGCGCCGCTGCGTCCGGGCGCATGGCTGCTGTCCCTCAAGGTCATTCCCCTGGCTCTCGCCTTGCCTGCATTGCATGCGGGCCGTGTGCGCGCGTTCCAGTGGTGGTCGATGATCGTCATGATCTATCTGATGGAAGGATTGGTGCGGGCCGCCAGTGACCAGGGACTGGGTGTGCTGCTTGGCACGATCGAAGCTGGTCTCGCGGCGATCGCTTTTCTTGCCATTCTCGCCTACGTGCGAAGCATTCGAGCGAGCGCCTGATCGAGCGTACCCGCGCCATACTGCGCCAGCAGCGCGCTGTCGCTCAGGGTTCGCCGCCACGCACGCGCGCCAGGCAACCCGTTGAAAAGCCCCATCACATGCCTGAGCACCGCGCGCGCCGACACGCCTTCAACCACCTGCTGGGCGAGAAACGGCCGGATCGCCTCAAGAACCTGCAACCGGTCATCGATCGGGTCGACCGCACCGTAGAAGCGTGAATCCACGCGCGCGAGCAGCCAGGGATCATCACAGGCCGCTCGTCCCAGCATGACGCCATCGACATGGTCGAGTTGTTTGAGAGCCTCCTCATGACTGCGCAGTCCACCGTTGATCACGATCGTGAGTGAAGGGAAGTCACGCTTGAGCCGATACACCGTCTCATAGCGAAGCGGCGGGACCTCACGGTTCTCCTTCGGGCTCAGCCCCTGAAGCCACGCGTTCCGCGCATGCACGATGAACACCTTGCACCCCGCCTGCGCCACCCGATCAACAAAGCGCGCGACAAAATCATAGGATTCGTCCCGGTCAAGGCCGATCCGGTGCTTGACGGTGACCGGCACCTTGACCACCTCGCGCATTGCGCGCACACAGTCGGCAACCAGATCGGGCTCGGCCATCAGACAGGCGCCAAACGCCCCACGCTGCACGCGCTCGCTGGGGCAACCACAGTTGAGATTGATTTCGTCGTAGCCCGCCTGTTCGCCCCAGGCTGCAGCACGCGCAAGATCGTCGGGCTCGGATCCACCAATCTGCAACGCCACCGGATGCTCGCCCTGATCGAATCTGAGCAATCGGTCACGCTGCCCGTGAATCAGCGCACCGGTGGTGATCATCTCGGTGTATAGACGCGCCCGTCGAGTGAACGCGCGATGCACGTACCGGCAGAACCGATCCGTGAAATCCATCATTGGTGCTACGCAGAAACGCCAATCATCATTCATCGGGCGTACTTTACTTCGTCAACCAATAACCAACCTCCTTCAAGGAGAACGACATGCACCTTTCGAACTCCCTCATGCATCGTCCGGCCAAACGCTTTCTGCTGGTCGATGACCATCCGATCATGAGCGACGCACTGCGCTACACGCTTGAAACCGTTGCACCCGACTCCAAGGTCGAATTCGCGGCAAGCTACGGCGAAGCCCGTCGGCTCCTCGCCGAAGGCAACCGCGTCGACTGCATCCTGCTCGACCTCGGGCTCCCCGATAGCGACGGCTACGATGCCCTGCAGGGCCTGCGACTGCTGCGCCCCGACACGCCGGTGGTGGTGCTGTCGGCCGATGGCGAACGCGACACCATCATGCGCTGCCTCAATCTGGGCGCGCAGGGCTTCATACCCAAAACCGTTCACCACGACGTGCTTCGCTATGCGCTCCAGATGGTGGCAGCAGGCCACATGTATGTGCCCAAGGAGGTTGTCACGAACACGGGTTGGACTCCGAACAACGCCATGTCTCGCGTGCAACCCGCACGCCCCGCCTCGCGCGATCCGCGAAGCCTGGGCCTCACCGGGCGCCAGTGCGACGTGCTTCGACTGATTCTCAGGGGTCTGCCCAATAAGCTCATCTGCCGCGAACTGGATCTCGCCGAAGGCACCGTCAAGATTCACGTAAGCGCGGTGCTGCGTGCGCTCGGGGCACGCAACCGAACCCAGGCGGTGATCGCAGCCAATCAACTGGGACTCAAGATCGCAAGCGAACCGGCCTGATTTCGCCCCGCATCCCCCGGCGCCGTTCACGGGGTCCCGGCAGGCTGTTGAACCAGTCGCCCGGACCCCTCTTTTTTGGGTTAGCGCTTGGCGTTGGGGAAAAACAGCGCTTCGCCGCCAATCCGGTAGTCGGCGATCGCCTGCTGGCCCTCAGAAGACACAATCCAATCGGCGAAGGCTTGCGCCTGCTTCAGTTTCACATGCGGGTGACGGGCAGGGTTCACCACGATCACGCCATACTGGTTGAACAGGCGTTCATCGCCCTCGACCAGCACCTTCAACTCCCCGCGGTTCCGGAAATTGAGCCAGGTGCCCCGATCGGTGAGTGCATGGGCGTTCATCGCCGCGGCGATGTTCAGCGTCGGCCCCATACCTGAACCGGTTTCGCGATACCAAGCGCCCGCCGAGGCCTTGGGATCGACCCCCGCGTCTTTCCAGTACCGAAGCTCGGCCGCGTGGGTACCACTGCGGTCGCCCCGGGACAGGAACGGATGCCGCCCCTGTGCGATCTGGCCAAGCGCCCGGACCACATCGCGAACGCCCGACAACCGGGCGGGGTCAGACGCCGGGCCCACCACGACGAAGTCGTTGTACATCACATCCCGCCGCGCGAGCCCAAACCCGTCAGCGACAAATTTTTCCTCTGCAACCTTGTCATGGACGAACAGCAGATCGGCGTCACCGCGCGAGGCAACCGAGATCGCCTGCCCGGTTCCCAGCGCCACGACGCGGACCTGGATACCGGTTTTCGCGGTAAAGCGCGGCAGCACATGCGTGAACAGGCCCGACTGCTCGGTCGAGGTGGTGGAGGCCATCACGATATGGCTCGCATCAGCCGACTCGGCCGTCCGTGATAGCGGTTGAGCCACCGTCGCCATTGGGCCGCCTGACGTGGCGAGGATCAGCGTGACGGCGATCAGCCGGCGAGCCGCATGAGGTCGATTGCCAGCGTTCATGATTGATTTCTCCTCGACTCACTCAAGTATGTCGCCCGCCAGAAAGCGCGCACCGATTTCGGTGGCGGGCGAGGCGAAGAAACGATTCGCCGGGCCGAACTCGATCACTTCGCCTCGATGCATGAAGATGATCTGGTCAGCCAGTCGACGGGCCTGCGCGAGATCGTGTGTGCTCATGACGAACCCGGTGCCAGCGGTCGACCAATCGCGAAGCAAGCGCTCGATGGATGCGGTGGCGCCGGGGTCGAGATGCGCGGTCGGCTCATCCAGGAGCAGGCACGCGGGGTCTGCTGCCATCACCCTGGCCATCGCAAGGCGCTGCTGCTCGCCACCAGACAGGCGCGGCGCTGGCCTGGACGCAAGCGCGGCAAGCCCTACCCCCGCCAGCACATGCCGGGCTCGCGACTCGCGCTCTGCGCGGGCCACGCCACGCACCGCCAGCGCGTGAGTCACGTTTTCAAGCACCGATCGGGCGAGCATCACCGGCCGTTGCAGGACGAAGCCCAGTTCATGCGCCCCGACCGGGCGATCAGCCGCTCCCGGCTGACGAACAGCGACCGACCCGTGGTCGGGGGGCAGCATGCCGTGGATGAGTTGCAGGAGCGTGCTCTTTCCGGCGCCGTTCGGGCCGAGGATCAGTGTTCGCCCCGATAAGGGCAGCACCAGGGTGACCGGCTTGACAATGGATTGCCCACCAGCCGAAAAGGCAAGCGCATCCAGGGCGAGCGAGGCTGGCGGCTCAACCAAGCGTTGCATGGGCACGAACTCGAAGCCACTGCGCACAGGCGTTCACTGCCAGGACGACGGCAATCAGAATGAACCCCAGCGACAAGGCAAGGGCCAAATCGCCTTTGCTGGTCTCCAGTGCGATTGCGGTCGTCATGGTGCGGGTGACGCCTTCGATATTGCCCCCCACGATCATGACCGCGCCAACCTCGGCCGCTGCTCGGCCAAAGCCGGCAAGCAGCGCAGTGAGGAGCGACAAGCGTGTTTCCGCGAGGACAGTCAGAACCAGGTGCGCACGGCTCGCCTTCAGCGAACGCAGATAAGGCCCAAGCTCGCGCAGTGAATCCTCGAGGATCTGCCGCGCCAGTGCGGTGACCAGCGGCAACACCAGGATGGCTTGGGCAATCACCATGGCCGATGGCGTGAACAGAATGCCCAGCGGGCCCAGCGGACCGGCTCGCGACAAGAGCAGATAGACCAGCAACCCAACCACTACTGCAGGCAAGCCCATCAGGGCGTTCAGTACGGCGATGAGGAGGTTGCGGCCACGGAAATCAAACAGGGCAATTACAGCCGCGAGCGGCAACGCCAGCACTGACGCGACAAGCGTGGCAAGGGCGCTTACTTTCAAGCTGAGGCCAACGATCGCCCAAAGACCTGGCTGCCGGCCGGAAAGCAGGTCAGCAACCATCGGGAAGGTTGCGGCAAGGTCGTTCATTGAAAGCGGCTGTGATCCAGGGTGGGCGGATGGGCTGAGGCCGGAAGAAATTTAGCAGTCAGTGAAATAAATCAGATGTGTGCGTAAAATTTGCATAATGCTCCGCCCGCACGGTTAAGGCTGCACACCAGGAATCCTCCATGCCGAAGCCTCCCGCCAAGACTGTTTTGCCCTCAGCCACCGCGCCCATGCAATCGGTCGAGACCACGCTGCTCACCACTGCCGAAGTGGCAGAACTCCTCCGAATGAGTCCCCGGACGATTTACCACCTGGTGTCCCGAGGCGAGATCCCGTTTGGTCGCGCACGCGGCAAGCTCCTGTTCGAGCGCCACCGGATCGACGCCTGGATTGCAGCCTCGACGCGAGGTCCGGTTCTGCACGAGTCGGTCGACGTGCCCGCTGTCATTGCCGGGTCTCATGACCCACTGCTTGATTGGGCGGTACGCGAAGCAGGTTCGGGGCTCATGCTCGACTGTCACGGCAGCAGTGACGGTCTGGCACGACTTGCGAGCCGCAGGGCGTGTGCGGCGCTGATTCACATCCCGAACGCCAGCGGCGCCGGTTACAACACCGAAGCCATCCAGAGCGCGCTGGCAGGTCTTCCCGTGGTCTCGCTGCACTGGGCCCGCCGCGAGCAGGGGCTGATCGTTGCCGAGGGCAATCCGCTTCGCATCCGGTCGCTGAAGGACCTGATCGCCCGTCGAGCCCGCTTCATCCGCCGCCAGCCAGGGGCGGGCAGCAATCTCCTGTTCGCGCGGCTGTTACGGGCTTCGGGGGCGAACCTGGAGAAGCTTCGGGCCCTGGACACTCCGGCGTTCAGCGAAACCGAAGTGGCTGAAGCCATCGCCGATGGCTACGCGGATGCTGGCTTTGCCATCCGCGCGGTCGCAGACAGGCACCGGCTGCCTTTCCTGCCGCTCGCTTGCGAAGAGGTCGAGCTGGTTGCGTGGCGACGAAGCGTGTTTGATCCGCCGCTCAATCGGTTGCTCGAGCTCGGGCGTGGTCGCCGCTTCGCAGCGCATGCCGGTCGGTTGGGTGGCTACGATCTGGCCCGCCACGGCAAGGTCTGCCACAACGGCTGACCGGCGGGGCGGTTCGCCGGGGAGCGCGCGTCGCCAGGATCGGTGGGGCGCGCCCGCCCCTGGCCCCTGGCCCGCTCAGCCCGGCTCCTGCAGCTGCGGGGGATATTTCCGATCGCACATTTCGCGGAAAGCCGGCGGCACCGGCACCGCACGAATGCGCTCCGGATCATCAGGATGAGGCCCGGCGAACACCCTCACGTGGAAGGCCTCGGCAATCAGGATGTCGCCCTTCAGGATCTGGTGGTGCTGCGTAAAACGTCGCTCGCGCCACTCCGATATGCAGGTGTGGACCTCGATCTGGTCGCCATATCGAGCCGGCGCCCGGAAGTCGCACCGGGTGGAAACAATCGGCGTACCCAGGATGCCATGGGTGAGCAGGGTCTCGCGCCAAGGCGGGATGCCGCTATCGCGAAAGAAATGCAGCGAGGCCGCATCGAACCAGCTGAAAAAATTCGGGTGAAAAACGATCCCGCTCGGATCGCAGTCACCGAATTCAACCGTGATTTTCAAGACATGCTTCAAGGCGTGGCTCCCGGAGAGAGGCGGAAGAATACCTTGCGCACACCACCCTGGGCGTCCGCAGCGACCGATCCGAAACCGGACCCGACGCCTGGCGATGCTCGTCCACCCGCAATAAAATCGCTGCTGTCTGCCCGTTCATCGGAGCTCCCATGCTCAATTGCAAGCCGCTTCACTCCCTGTTCGCCGCCGAAGTGGTCGGGGTCGATCTCCGCCAGGCGCGCGACCCGGCAATGCTGGCAGCGATCCGCGCTGCCATGGATCAGTACGCCGTTCTGGTCTTTCGCGATCAGCCGTTCACCGATGACGAACAGGTCGATTTCGCGACCCGCTTCGACGGCAAGCTGCACACCCAGACCTCGTTGTCGGCCCTGGGTGCAAACCGCTTCGGCAATGAAGCGCTCACCGACATTTCCAGTGTGAAAGCAAATGGCGAGCTGGCTGAACTGGCCGATCGCCGTCGGCTCAGCATTCTCAGCAATCGCCTGTGGCACACCGACGCGTCGTTCGTTGATCCCGCCGGACGCTATTCGCTGCTATCGGCCAAGGTGGTTCCCGAGGTACGTGCCGATACCGAGTTCGCCGACATGCGAAGCGCCTGGGACGCGCTTGAACCCGAGGAACAAACCCGCCTCTCAGGCCTGCGCGTGTTCCACTCCATCGTTCATTCCCGGCACACCATCGGATTCGATTTTTCGCCTGAAGAAGCAGCCCGACTTCCGGGGGCTGTCCACCCCCTGGTCCGCACGCTCCCAGGCTCGGGACGACGCGCGCTCTATCTGGCCTCTCATGCGTCGCACATCGTCGACTGGCCGGTTCCCGAGGGACGCATCCTTCTCCTCGACCTGATTGAACACGCCACCCAGCAGACTTTTGTCTATCGGCACATCTGGCAGCCACGCGATCTGGTGATCTGGGACAACCGCGCCACCATGCACCGGGGACGCCCCTTCGACGACACCCGCTACCGGCGTGAATTGCGTCGAACCACCACGCTCGATATCGCGCGCTGACGCGAACCGGGCTCAGCCCGCGCGCGGTTCGGCAGGTTCAACCTTTAGCCGTGCTGTCGCCGTCACGCCGCCGCCATTGCAGCACCGCAACACCGAAAAGCAGGCCCCAGAACGCGCTCCCCACGCCAAACAGCGACATGCCTGAGGCGGTGCACAGGAAGGTCACGATCGCGGCGTCGCGCTCTGCGTCCTGGCTGACCGCAACCGTCAGACTATTGCTGAGTGTGGCGAGCAGCGCCACCCCGGTGATCGCCATGACGAGCGCCTGCGGCAATGCAGCGAGCAACGCCACCACCGTTGCCGCGAACAAACCGGCAAGCACATAGAAGCCGCCTGCCCAGAGCGTGACCAGATAGCGGCGTTCGGGCCGGGGCTCGGCATCGTCGGTCATGCAGACCGCAGCCGAAATTGCCGCCACGCTGTAGGCAAAGCCGCCCGCGGCGCCCAGTACCAGGCCGGTGGCGCCGAGGGTTGCGATGAGCGGGGAAGCCGGCGTGTTGTACCCGTGCGCACGCAAGGTCGCCATGCCCGTGAGATTCTGTGAACTCATGGTCACCAGAAAGAGCGGCAGGCCTGCGCCCACCAGCACCGCAGGCGAAAACTCGGGCGCAACAAACACCGGGCCTGCAAGGTCAAACCGGACACCCGCGAGGTCGAGCCCGGTGGTCGCCATGGTGCCGACCACCCCAACGCCGACACTCGCAAGCACTGCATAGTTGGGCATTCGATTTTTGGCCAGCAGATACACCGCCACCATGGCGAGCGCGAGCAGCAGACCGGCGCCCGGGAGCGCAAACATCCCGGTGCAGAACCGGAGCAACACCCCGGCCAGCATGGCCGCCGCCACCGAGCGCGGCACGTAGCGCAGGATGACATCGGTCCAGCCCAGCAATCCGACCAGGACCAGAAGCGCCGACGAAAACAGAAACGCGCCAACGGCCTCACCCAGCGTCGCACCGGCCAGCGCGGTCACCAGGAGCGCCGCGCCGGAAGTCGACCAGGCGGCAAGCACCGGTGCCCGGTAACGCAGGGAAAGCGCGATGGTGGCCAGCCCCATTCCCACCCCCAGCACCCAGAGGAAGGAGACCTGCTGCGCCGCAGTCGCGCCCGCTGCGGCCGCCGCCTGCAATACGATGACCGCGGAACTGGCATAGCCCACCAGGACCGACACGAATCCCGCCACCACATGAGAGAGTCGAAAATGCTCGCGCATCGAGGGGTTTATTGCGTTGACGCCGACACGGCCGGCCAGATCCCTATGATGCCAGCATGCCGGCAACAGGGTTCCGCGCTAACATCTCGGCTGTTTCCTTGGAGCGTACCCCCATGCCCACTGTTCGCCTGACTGTCAACGGTCAGCAGGTCGAGCGCGAAGTTGAGCCGCGCCGACTGCTGGTCGATTTTCTCCGGCTTGATCTCGGCCTCACCGGCACCCACGTTGGCTGCGATACCAGCCAGTGCGGCGCCTGCACCGTCCTGCTTGACGGTCAGGCGATCAAGGCCTGCGCCATGCTTGCCGTGCAGGCGCACGGCGCCACGGTGAAGACCATCGAGGGTCTGGCAGCCACCGATGGCACGCTGCACCCGCTGCAGCAGGCCTTCATGGATTGCCACGGTCTGCAGTGCGGCTTCTGCACGCCAGGCATGATCATGGCAAGCGCAAGTCTTCTTGCAGCCAACCCGCAGCCCGACGAGGCCGCGATCGAGAAGGCGCTTGAGGGCAACCTGTGCCGCTGCACGGGCTACGCCAACATCGTCCAGGCGGTCCGCCAGGCCGCCACCTCAGGCGCCGGACGCTGACCCGGTTTCGCCGGGCGCACAACCGCTTCGTCTCCCGCAATCCACCTGTCACAAGGACACTCACGTGACCGCCGACAACGACTTTGGCCGCTTCGGCAGCGGACATTCCGTACGCCGTATCGAAGACCCCGCGCTGATCACTGGCCGCGGCCGGTATGTTGATGATTTCGCGCCGGAGGGCCTGCTTCACCTGGTGTTTGTCCGCTCGCCCATGGCGCACGCCCGGATCGGCTCGATCGACCTGGCGGCGGCCCTGGCCACGCCGGGCGTGGTCGCCGCATTCACCGGCCGTGATCTGGTTGCAGCCGGCGTCAAACCCTTTGCCGGTCCCCCACCCATTTTCAAGCGACCCGATGGCACGCCGCCCCCGCCGCCCGACCGGCACGCCCTCGCCCCCGAGGTCGTGCGCTTCGTGGGCGAAGCCGTGGCGGCGGTGATTGCCACCTCTGCCGATGCTGCCCGCGCCGGCCGTGATGCGGTCATGGTCGATTACCAGGAGTTGCCTGCGGTCGGCAGTGTGGCCGCAGCGCTCGCCGATGGCGCCCCCCAGGTGTGGTCGGGTGCCCCGGGCAACGTCGTGGCCGAAACCCGCTACGGCAACCGCGAGGCAGCCGACCAGGCCTTCGCCGCTGCCGCCCATGTGGTGTCGCTCGACCTCGACAATCAACGGCTCGCGCCGGCCTCGATCGAGCCGCGCTCGGTGCTCGCAAGCTTTGATCCGGCCGATGGCCGCACAACCCTGCGCATGAGTTCGCAGATGCCTTCCGGCGCCCGCAACACGATCGCCGACCAGTTGGGGCTCACCAAGGATCAGGTGCGCGTGCTGGTGGGCGACGTCGGGGGCGGCTTCGGCATGAAGACCGGTGCCTACCCCGAAGACGTCGCCGTTGCCTTCGTTGCACGGCAGATGCGCGCCAGCGTGAAATGGATCGCCGAGCGAAGCGAAGAGTTCCTCACCGCGGTACACGGCCGAGGTCTGCGAAGCCAGGCCGATCTGGCGCTGAACGCCGAGGGCCGCGTGCTTGCGCTCCGCGTGCGCACCCAGGCCAACATTGGCGCTCACCCGGCCCCCACAGGCTGTGCCATCCCGCTTCTGATCGGCCCCTGGATCACGACCAGCATCTACGACATCGGCACCATCGATCTTCACATCCAGGCTGTGCTCACCAACACCACGCCGCTCGGTGCCTACCGGGGCGCGGGCCGGCCTGAGGCCGTCTATGTGATCGAGCGCCTCATGAGCGCCGCCGCGCTCAAGACCGGCATCGACCCCATCGAGCTGCGGCGCCGCAACATGGTGCGGCCCGAGCAAATGCCCTACAAGAACGCGATGGGTCAGGTCTACGACACGGGCAATTTCCCCAGCATCATGGCGCAGGGCGTTGACCTTGCCGACTGGAACGGGTTCGAGGCGCGTGCGAAAGCAAGCCGCGAACAAGGGCGCCTGCGCGGCCGCGGCATCGCCACCTTCCTGGAATGGACCGGGGGCAATGTGCTTGATGACCGGGTCACGGTCAACGTCACCGCCGATGGTTTCATCGAGATCTTCACCGCCACGCAGGCGATGGGTCAGGGAATCGCCACCACCTATGCGCAGCTGGCAGTCGACTCGTTCGGCATTCCGCTCGAGCGCATCCGGATCATTCAAGGCGACACTGATCGCGGCGAGGGATTCGGCAGCGCCGGGTCCCGCTCGCTCTTCACCGCCGGGTCGGCCCTGCAGGCGGCCGCCGTCAAGGTGCTCGACATCGCCCGGCAAAAGGCAGCCGATGCCCTCGAGGCACCCGCTTCGGATCTCGAATACGAAGCTGGACGTTTCCGGGTGGCGGGCACCGACCTGCAGATCAGCCTGTTTGATGTCGCGGCGCGCGAAGCCTCGGGCAGCATCTTCCTTGAGTCGGTCACCAAGGTCGACGGGCCGAGCTGGCCCAATGGCTGCCACATCTGCGAAGTGGAAGTCGATCCGGACACTGGTGAAGTGGCCATCGATCGCTATGCGTCCGTGAACGACGTGGGGCGCGTGGTCAACCCCATGATCGTATTGGGCCAGGTCGATGGCGGCGCCGTGCAGGGCATCGGACAGGCGCTTTGCGAGCAACTCGTCTATGACGAGCAGGCTCAGCTCGTCACCGCCAGCTTCCTCGACTACGCAATGCCCCGCGCCGGCATCGTCAAGCGCTTTGAAACCCGGCTCGATCAGTCGGTGCCCTGCAAGGCCAATCCGCTGGGCGTGAAGGGCGTGGGGGAACTGGGCACCATCGGCGCCACGCCTGCGGTTGTGAATGCGGTCGTCGATGCGCTTGCGCGCAGCGGCCTGGGCGAGCGCGCTACCGCCATCCAGATGCCGCTCACGAGCGAGCGCGTGTGGCGCGCACTGCAGGGCCCCTCGGCCTGAACGCCCCCAACGCCGCGTCCGACCTTCGCCTGCGACTTCCAGACGGAACACCGAAATGAATGCTTTCGATTTCCACCGCCCTGCCTCCACTGCCGATGCCATCGCGACCCTGAGCCGGGCCGCCGACGGACGCCTGATCGCCGGCGGGCAATCGCTGCTTCCGGCCATCAAGCTTGGGCTGGCTGCGCCTACCGACCTCATCGATCTGTCGGGCGTTGCGACCCTGCGCGGCATCACCCGGCAGCCCGATGCCATCACCATCGGCGCCATGACCACCCACGCCGAGGTGGCTCGCTCGGAACTGGTGCGCGCCAACATTCCGTCGCTTGCCGATCTGGCCGACGGCATCGGCGATCAGCAGGTCCGCGCGCGCGGCACTCTGGGCGGCAGCCTCGCCAACAACGACCCCGCAGCCTGCTACCCGGCAGCAGTGCTTGCGCTCAAGGCCTCGATCCGTACCGATCGCCGCAGCATCTCGGCCGATGAATTCTTCACCGGCATCTACCAGACTGCGCTCGAGACCGAAGAAATCATCGAGTCGGTCCGCTTCGCGCAGCCACTCGCGGCGGCCTACATCAAGTTCCGGCAACCGGCCTCGCACTATGCACTGGTCGGCGTGTTCGTCGCCCGATTCACCGATGGCGTGCGAGTGGCCGTCACCGGTTCGGCAGCGTGTGCCTTCCGGGTCCCGGCGCTGGAACAGGCGCTCTCGGCCAGTTGGACCGCAGCGGCCGCGCGCGGCGTCAAGGTGAACGCGTCCGATCTCAATGCCGACCTGCACGCCTCGGCCGAGTATCGCGCCCACCTGATCCCGGTACTCGCTGCGCGGGCTGTTGTCGCCGCCCGCTGAGGCAGCATGAGCGCCCCAGCCCGCGACCCGTCTCTGATCGCGGGCTGGGTGCTGGCGTTCCTGCTCTCGTTCGGACCGGCCGTCTCGAACTCGTTTGCGCGCTTCGCCTATGCGCTGGTGCTTCCTGCCATGCGCGACGATCTCCTCCTCAACTATGCCGAGGCGGGATGGCTCAACACCGCCAATGCGGCCGGCTACCTGATCGGCGCGGTTCTGACACGTGTCTGGGTGGCGCGCGCGGGCAACCGTACGCTCTTCATCGCTGGCATGGTGCTGACCTCTCTTGCCGTATTCGCCACCGGATTGTCGCGCGAACCGGCGATCCTGAGCCTGATGCGGCTCCTGGGTGGCGTGGGCGGAGCTGCTGTTTTCATTTGCGGCGGAACGCTGTCGGGCAACGTGATGCCGTCGCGGCCCGCTCTCGCCACCACCACAATCGCCATCTACTTTGCGGGCGGCGGCATCGGGCTGATGCTGTGTGGCGCGGCCATTCCCCTTCTGCTCGATGCCCACGGTGCGACCGCCTGGCCGCTCGCCTGGCAGGCAATGGGCGTCACCGCATTCGCCATGACCGTGGCCTCGGTATGGGCGGCGCTTCAAATCATCGAGCCGGGATCGAACGCGGGCGCAGCCGCATCACGGGCCACGCCACCGAACGGTGAGGCCTTCACACCCGCCACGCCGCACTCATCGATCGCGCCGCTTCGCAGGGCTCTCATCACCTATCTCTGCTTTGGTCTGGGCTACATCGGCTACATGACCTTCGTGATTGCCTGGATGCGCGAGCACGGCGCACAAACCGTCACCGTGATCACCGCCTGGATGATGCTGGGCGCCACCACGCTGCTCGCGCCGGCCATCTGGCGGGGCCCGGTTGAGCGCTGGTCGGGCGGACGGCCGCTGGCAGCCGCCATGGCCACGCTTGCCTGCGGCGCCTTGCTGCCTCTGCTGCACGCGGCAGCACCCATCATGATGCTGTCGGCGGCATTGTTTGGCGCAGCCATGTTTTCCATTCCTTCGGCCATTCAGAGCCTGGTGAAGAAGGGCATCCCCATGCGCGACTGGGGCCATGCCATGGCGGGCTTCACCATTGTGTTTGCCGCAGGCCAGGTGGCGGGGCCGGTCCTCACAGGCTGGCTGGCCGATCACTGGGGGTCGCTCACGCCGGGACTTGCGCTATCGGTGGCGACGCTCCTCGCCGGGGCGGTGCTCGCCCTCACCCAACATGATGTCAATGCCGACCAGGATGTTCGCCATGCTCAATGACCGCACAACCCGAGAAGCCGCAGCCTTGTTGTTCAATGCCTGGCAATCCCGCAGCACGCTCCCGCAATTGCCCGAGCGCTGCCGCCCGGGCTCGCGCGCCGAGGGCTATGCGATCCAGCGCGCAATGCTCGAGATTTCCGGGCGACGCCTCTTCGGTTGGAAGATCGCCGCCACCAGCAGTGCCGGGCAAGCGCATATCGGCGTGGAGGGTCCACTCGCGGGCATGTTGCACGACACGCAGGTCGTTCCCGAAGGCGTGCCGGTGCCGATCTCATCCAGCCTGATGAAGGTGGCCGAGCTTGAATTCGCGTTTCGCATGGCCCGCCCGCTTACGGCTCGCGATCGGCCTTATACCGTCCAGGAGGTGATGGCAGCGGTCGGATCGCTCCATCCGGCAATCGAAGTACCCGATTCACGCTATGACGATTTCATCCGGGCCGGCGCCGCGCAACTCATCGCCGAAAACGCCTGCGCGGACCGCTTCATCCTCGGCGCTGCCAGCCCCGAGCATTGGCGTTCGCTCGATCTTGCCGCGCATACCGTTGCAATCACCTTGAGTGATCGCGAGCCGCTGACCGGTATTGGTCGCAACGTGCTGGGCGATCCGCGCATCGCGCTCACCTGGATCGCAAACGAACTCTGCGCACATGGCATGGCGCTCGAGGCAGGCCAGGTGATCACCACCGGCACCTGCGCCATCCCGGTATCCGTTACCCCCGGTGTCACGATAGAAGCCGACTACGGGCCCATCGGCCGGATCGCCGCGCGCTTCGTCAGCTAGACCCGGTGGCGCGGGCGTTTTCCTCCTCCTGCAACAGTCGCCACATCACTTTGCCCGAACCCGATTTCGGGAGGGCATCGGCAAATTCGACCACGCGGGGTACCTTGAACGCGGCCATTCGTTCGCGCGACCAGTGCTCGATCTCCTCTGCACTGACCCGCCCACGGTAGTCCGCCCGCAGCACCACAACCGCCTTGACCGTCTCACCGCGATACGCGTCGCGAGTGCCAATGACGCAGGCCTCCTGGATTGCCGGATGGGCAAAGAGCTGATTCTCGACCTCCGCAGGCCACACCTTGAAACCGCTCGCGTTGATCATGCGCTTGAGACGGTCGGCGATGTAGAAATAGCCCTCCGCATCCACCCGGCCGAGGTCGCCGGTTCGAAAGAATCGCTTGCCCTCGAGCTCAATAAACGCCTGCTCGGTCTCCTCCGGTCGCTGCCAGTAACCCACAAAGAGCTGCGGCCCGTGAATCACGATTTCGCCCGTCTCGCCAGGTGGCAATGCGCGCAGGCTGTCGGGGTCGACCACGCGGGAATCAACGCCGACATACGGGATGCCCAGGCACTGGCGACGCGCTGCCTGCGGCGGATTGCTGTGTGAAGGCGCGGCGGTCTCGGTCAACCCATACCCTTCCACGTAATCGAGTCCGTAGCGCTCCCGCAGCCTCGCTGCCACCGCCTCCGGCATGGCGGCGCCCCCGCCACCGATGTAGCGCAGGCTGGAGAGGTCCAGGGTATCGAGATGGGGACTCGCCAACAGATCGATCACCATCGTCGGAATGTTGGTCCAACCCGTCACCTGATGGCGGGCGATCAGGCGCCCGGCAAGATCGCGATCCCAGCGCGGCATCAGCACCACAGTGGACCCGAGGTAAAGCGTCTGGTGGACACAGAACTGCATGCCAGTGATGTGAAAGGCGGGCACCACACCCAGCATCACATCGCTTGCACTGGTGCCATTCCAGAGCGGTCCGGCACGCACGTTGTGCCCCAGGCTGCGATGCGTATGCATGCAGCCCTTGGGCTTGCCGGTGGTGCCCGAGGTGTAGCAGATGGCAGCCAGGTCATCGGCATGGCCGCGATAGGCGGCTGGGGTCAAGGCCCGTTCCATCACCGTGGTCCAGCGCACCGCGTGCGCCGGCAGCACCGGGTCGGCGTCAAGCCACGACTGCCAGGCGGCCGGCGCCTGTTCCTCATCGGGGATCACATCGGGCATGGCGTCGCAGTAGCGGGTCACGACAATCTGCGCGAGCTGCGCAGCAGGCGACAGGTGATCGGCGCTTGCCGCGACGTGGGCGAGCAGATCCGCCGCCACGATCGCAACCCGGGCGCCTGAGTCGCCGATGCTGTGCGCGAACTCGCCCGCCCTGGACATGGGGTTCGACGGAACGATGACCGCACCGGCCCGCAGAATACCCAGGTAGGCGATCACCAGCTGCGGCGAATTCTGCAGTGCCACCAGCACCCGATCACCATGCTGTACCCCGGCCTCATGCATCAGCCACCCGGCGAGTTTCTCCACCTCCCGGTGGAGTTCCGCATAAGAGAAGCATCGCCCGAAAAAGACCAGCGCAGCTTTCTCGGGATAGCGACGCGCGGTGATGTCGAGATTGTCCCAGAGCGTGGTTTCGCAGCGCGGCAGTTGCCAGGGCACGCGCGCGGGCCAGGCTGCACGGTGCGCAGCGGGAACATCAAACAGCGGATGCATGGCAGGACCTCCTGGTGGGCGGTGTCTCATCACTCGCCACGGTGATTCTGCACGATCCGACACCGGGGCTGCACCGATGCGCGGAGCGTGCGAAGATCGAGGCGGTGTACGGACAGCCTGCCTGACGGGCAGACCGCAGTTCCCGACACGATCGTCCCCTGCCGGTGCGTTCTGCCGGCGTGGGCCAGTAACGCTCCCTGTTGCCACCATGACGACCGACGCTGCAAGTCCCGACTTTGCACCCGACTTTGCACCCGACTGGGATCAGCCAGTCCGTTATATCGAACGCACCCATCGCTGGTATCAGACGCTGGGCTACGGCGCTCCTTACCGGTATGCACATTACCTCGACGTGCCGTTCACGCCCCTGGCAGCGCCGCTCTCCACGCTCAGGCTCGCACTCATCACCACCGCTGCACCCTACCGCGCCGAATGCGGCGACCAGAGCGTGCGGGCGCCCTACAACGCAGCGGCCAAATTCTTTGAGGTCTACGCGGGCTCAACCGACGCCGATCACGACCTGCGCGTTTCGCATGTGGCAGTCGATCGCGACCATCTCGTCGATGACCCGAACCTCTGGTTTCCGCTACCCGCCCTGCGGCGGGCCCGCGACCGGCATCGCATCGGCAGTCTTGCCGCAAATTTTATTGGCGTGCCAACCAACCGCAGTCAGCGACACACCATCGAAACCGATGCCCCAGAGGTCCTGAGGCGACTGCGCGCCGAGGGCGCCCAGGCCGCCGTGCTGGTCGCCAACTGCCCCATCTGTCACCAGACGCAATCGCTCACCGCCCGCCTTCTGGAGGCGAACGGTATTCCGACGGTGGTGATGGGCTGCGCACGCGATATCGTCGAGCATGTCGGCGTCCCGAGGTTCCTGTTCAGCGATTTCCCGCTGGGTGCCGCCTGCGGGCGGCCATTCGACCTGCCTTCGCAGGACGCCACACTCGAACTGGCTTTGCGTGTGCTGGAATCGGCACCCTCTGCGCGCACCACCGTCCAGAACCCCTTGCGCTGGTCCGGTGCGCCTGACTGGCGGCTGCGCTACATGAACCCGGATCAATTATCAGCAGCCGATATCGCTGAACGGCGCGCAGCACACGAACAGTCTCGCGCCATCGCGGCCGGGCTGCGGCGCGATACCGCCTGAACCTGAACCCGTCACCTGCCCCCTACGTCACCGTCGCCGCCATCATGTCCAACCTCGCTCTCTATCTTCTCAACCGCGCCCGCAGCCACCCCGCCACGCCCGCCGTCACCGGCAACGGTCGCACGCTCAGCTTCGCCGAACTGGCCGGGCGCGTGCTGAGACTTGCCGGCGCGCTGCGCAGCAAGCTGGGGCTTGACGACCACGACCGGGTATTGATCTGCATGGAGAATCAACCCGAATTCTTCGAATTGCTCTTTGCGTGCTGGGCGGCTGGGTTGTGCGCAGTACCCGTCAATTCAAAGCTGCATCCGCGAGAGGTAAGCCATATCGTGGGTGACGCGGGCGTACGGGCCGTCTTTACCACCGATCGACTGGTGGCCGATCTGGCGCCCGAACTCGGGCAACAGACCGCTCCCCCCAGCATCACCGTGGTCGGTAGCGCCGCCTACCTGAGCCTTCTCAACGAGCCGCCAGCGCGTTGTGTCGAGCGCGCACCGACCGACATTGCGTGGTTGTTCTACACCAGCGGCACCACGGGTCGCCCCAAAGGCGCCATGCTCTCGCACCGCAACCTGCTTGCCATGTCGTGGATTTATTTCGCCGATATCGAGCACGTGGAACCGGGTGACACCAAGCTCCATGCGGCACCGCTCTCCCATGCGTCCGGCCTCTACGGCCTGCCCCATCTCTTCGCGGGCGGGCATCAGGTGGTGCTTCCCGGATTCGAGCCCGATCTGGTGTTCGACGCCTTCGAACACTATCCTCGGGTCACCATGTTCGCAGCGCCCACCATGGTGATCCGGCTGTTGCAGTCACCGTCGGTTCGCGCGGCCCACCGGGGGCTTCGCACCCTCTACTACGGCGGGGCACCGATGTATGTGAGCGACCTGCAGCGCGCGCTCGAGGTCTTCGGGCCGCGCCTGTGGCAACTCTACGGACAGGGCGAAAGTCCAATGACCCTCACCGGACTTGCCAAACGTGATCATGCGGGTGATGGCGGCGCGCACCACCTCGCGCGACTGGGCTCCGTGGGCATCGCGCGGACCGGTGTCGAGATCCGCGTGGTGGGCGATGATGGCCTCGACCTGCCCACAGGCGAAATCGGTGAGGTGGTCACGCGAAGCGACTGCGTGATGGCTGGTTACTGGAACAACCCCGAGGCCACGCGGAACGCGCTCCGCAGCGGCTGGCTCTGGACGGGCGACGTGGGCTCGTTTGACGAGCAGGGCTATCTGACCCTGCGTGACCGTTCGAAAGATCTGATCATCAGTGGCGGCAGCAACATCTATCCAAGGGAAATCGAGGAGGTGCTGCTGCGTCATCCGGCAGTGCTCGAATGCTCGGTCGTGGGCGCCCTCCATGCCGAGTGGGGCGAAGAGGTGGTGGCATTCGTGGTGAGGCGACCAGGCACCGAGCTGTCGGGCGAGGCATTGGACGAGCTCTGCCTCTCGCACATTGCGCGCTTCAAGCGCCCCAAACGCTACGTCTTCCTCGACGCACTGCCCAAGAACAACTACGGCAAGGTGCTGAAAACCGCGCTCCGCGAGCAACTCCGGGCGGGTGCCTGAACGGGCGCCGACGCAATGAAGGCATCCCCGCGCTCCGCCGGTCGCTTTCGCGTCGATTGCCAGCGGCAGCCGGTGCGCGGCGCGCGGGGCGTGGCGGTCACCAATCATCCGCTTGCCTCGGGCGTGGCACTGCAGATCCTGCTGGAGGGCGGCAATGCCGCCGATGCCGCGGTCGCGGCGCTGTTTGCGCTCGGCGTGGTCGAGCCCATGATGGTGGGCGTGCTGGGCGGTGGCCTCGCGCATCTGCGACTTCCAGGCGGTGAGCACATCATCCTTGACGGACTTGGCTGCGCCCCACAGGCGGCACACCCTGCGCTGTATGAGCCGGTTGCGTCCACCCGTATCGCGGAGCGGCGCCTCACGGTGGGTCGCGCCAACGAGCTTGGCGCACTCGCAGTGGCCGTACCGGGCGCGCTCGCGGGCTGGTGTGCATGCCTGGAGCGCTTTGGCCGGATGTCGCTCGCCGATGTCATGCAACCCGCCATCCGCCTGGCCGAGCGCGGGTTTCAGGTCACGCCCTATCTCGCGACCAACGTGGCCGAGCAGGCTGCCGCGCTCGCCCGGCAGCCGGCGCTCGCCGCGCTCTTTTTGCCCAACGGCCGCCCGATCGAGGCGGGCACCGTGCTGCGCCAACCCGAGTGCGCGGGAACACTTGCCATGATTGCGCGCGAGGGCGCTGCAGCGCTTTATCAGGGTGCATTGGGCCGCGCGCTGGTCGGGTCACTCGCGAGTGCGGGGGGAATCATGTCGGAAGCCGACCTCGCTCACTATGCGGTTCGTGACCGAACACCGGTGCGCGGAACCTACCGGGGCTATGAAATCGTCGGTCCGCCACCGCCGGCCTCCTCCGGCGTTCATATCGTTCAGATGCTGAACGTGCTCGAATCCTTCGATCTGCAGGGGGCAGGATTCGGATCAACCAATGCCACGCATTGGCTGGCAGAAGCCATGGCACTCGCCTTTGCCGACCGGTCGGTGGCAACAGCCGACCCGGATTTCGTCGATGTGCCGGTGACGGCGCTCACCTCGAAGGCATATGCGGCAGCGCGTGCCCGCCAGATCGATCGCTCGCGCAGGCAAACGTGGACCAGCGGACTCGGCCGTGGATCGGAATCATGCGATACCACCCACCTCACGATTGCCGATGCCGAGGGCATGGTGATCGCCAGCACCCAGACCCTGAACGGCGCTTTTGGTGCAGCCATGATGATCGACGGCACCGGGCTTCTCGCCAACAACTACATGTACAACTTTGATCCGCATCCGGGCGGCGCCTTGTCGGTGGCGCCGGGCAAGCGCGTCTTCACCTCGATGGCGCCCATGATGCTGCTGCAGAAGCAGCGGCTGCGGGTGGCGCTGGGACTGCCTGGCGGCTTGCGAATTTTTCCGTCCGCCATGCAGACGATCGTGAACCTCGTGGACCACGGCATGAGCCTGCAGGAGGCGCTCGAGGCGCCAAGGATCTTCACTGAAGGCGGCGAACTGGAAATCGAAGCCCCGCTGGCCTCTCATACGGGTGCGGCGCTGGCAGAGCGTGGCCATGCGGTGCGCAGCGTTCCGCGTGTCGCAGGCGGCATGAATGCAATCAGTTTTGACGACGATGGCATGATGACTGGTGCCGCCTGCTGGCGCGCCGATGGCACACCGGTTGCCACCTCCGGCGGACTCGCGCAGCCGGGCACCGGATTTTCAGCATCCTGATGCCAGCCCCTCGTCGCGAGCCCGTGCGCCACCTCCCGGCATCAAGCGATGCCGCCTGAGCATGATCAGCCTATGACCCACCCGAACCGCCCCAGGATCGTCCTTCTAGACCCGCTGTCCGAGTCGGGCCGCCAGCGCTTTGCCGCGCTGGTAGACCCGGCATTCGAACTGGTGATGGCCGAGTCTTACGACCCGGATGCTCAGCGCCGGTTGATCGAAGGCGCCGACTATGCCATCACCGGCCAGATCCCGGTCCCCGCGCAGCTTCTCAAGGCCGCAACCCGCCTGCGACTGCTGCACAAATGGGGCGTAGGTGTCGACAACATCGACCTCGAGGCCGCCCGAGCGGCAGGGATCGCTGTCGCGCGCCTGCCGGGCAGCAACGCCATACCGGTGGCCGAGTTCACGATCGGCCTCATGATTGCGCTGCTTCGCAACCTCGCCTGGGGGCATGCCCAGCTCAAACAGGGATACTGGGGATCGCGCAACCTGCCGCACGACAGCCTGATGCTGCATGGGCGGGTGGTGGGTCTGGTGGGGTTTGGCGCCATCGGGCAACGCGTTGCGACGCTGCTCAAGGCCTTTGGATGTCGCGTGCTCGCCACCCGCCGCTCGGGCGCGCCGGCGTCGGAGCACGACGTTGAAATCGTTGCGCTGGAGCGCCTGCTCTCGGAATCGGATGTGGTCTCGCTCCACTGTCCGCTCACCGCCGAGACCGCGGGCCTTATCGACCGCAATGCACTGCAGCGCATGAAACCGCATGCCGTGCTGATCAACGTCGCGCGTGGCGGGGTCGTGAACGAGAACGATCTTCACTGGGCGCTCAAGACGCGCGTCATCCTGGGCGCAGCCACCGACGTGTACGACATCGAACCTCTGCCGTCCGGCTCGCCGCTCCTCGAACTCGACAATCTCGTCGTCTCACCGCATCTGGCGGGTATCGCTGCCGACAATTTTCAACCAACAATCTCGCGCATGCTGGCAAACATCATGCGCACCGAACGCGGCGAGCCCTTGCCCGAGCATGAGCAGGTCGTCCCCTGAGGGCCCGCAGTTCAATGAGCCTGAGTGACCACGCCGAGGCACGTCAGATCCTGCGCGGGATCGGCCTGGTCGCGATCGCGGTGTTCCTGTTTGCAATCACCGATGCGATCTCGAAGTACATGACCCAGTACTATCCAACCGGCTACATCCTCTGGATCCGGTTCTTCTTTCACACGCTGGTGCTGATCGTGGTCGTGGGCTCCAGGCAGGGGCTGGGCTTCATCCGCACGCGTCGCCCCGGTATCCAGCTCACCCGCGGGCTGCTGCTGCCACTGGCTGCACTCATGTTTGTCACGGGCCTCAGTCAGATGCCGCTTGCTGAAACCGCAGCGATCACCTTTGTCTCGCCCTTCCTGGTCACGCTGCTCGCGGTGATCATGCTCAAGGAGAAAGTGGATCTGGGTCAGTGGCTCGCCATTGGCTTCAGCTTCGCCGGAGTGCTGCTCATCATCCGCCCCGGCGCAGACGTGTTTGGCTGGGCTGCACTGCTCCCGCTCGGCACCGCTTTATCGATGGCGATCTATCAGGTGCTCACGCGGCGGATTGCCGGTCTGGAGAGCGCCTACACCTCGATTTTCTATCCGGGGCTGGTTGGGCTTGCGCTGTTCAGTCTCGCGCTCCCGTTCAACTGGACCACTCCAATCGCCTGGTGGCATGTCGCGCTCATGATCGTGGGAGGGATGGTGAACGCCGCGAGCCATCTCACCTTGATCCGCGCGTTCGACTACGCACCGGCGTCCAAGCTCGCCCCGTTCAGCTACACCCAGATCGTGTGGGCAACGCTGGTGGCGTATGTGGTCTTTGGCGATTTTCCCGATGCCTGGTCGATGGCAGGCATCGGCGTGATTGCAGCCTCGGGCATTTACGTGGCCACCAGAATGCGGCGGGCGGGGCGCTAGACAGGATGGAGGCGGCGAGGCCCGGTGAGTTGGCGACTGCCAACCACGGCATCCGCCCTTGAAACCACCGCCGAATCCGCGCCACGAGGTGTGGCGTCCCGTAGGGGATTCGAACCCCTGTTACAACCGTGAAAGGGTCGTGTCCTAGGCCTCTAGACGAACGGGACCTGCAACTGCTGTTGGTGGAGGTAAGCGGGATCGAACCGCTGACCTCTTGCATGCCATGCAAGCGCTCTCCCAGCTGAGCTATACCCCCAACGAAGCCCTCGATTCTATCTTGAGGTTCGAGCCCGTGCAAGTTCCTGACGGGTGCGTGATAAATTGCATTCAGTCCAAACACCGGGAATCGAATCCATGACAGCCACCCTGATCGATGGTGCCGCCCTCGCGCGCAGCCTTCGCGCGCAGGTCGCCGAGCGCGCCGCGGCATTGACTGCCCGGGGCCGCCCCCCAGGGCTTGCGGTCATTCTGGTGGGTAATGATGCGGCGTCTGCCGTCTACGTGCGGAACAAGGTGAAAGATTGCGAGGAGTCCGGCATTCGCTCGGTGCTTGAACGCCTTCCCGAGTCAACCCCGGAAGCAGACCTGCTGGCCCGCATCCAGGCACTCAACGTTGATCCCTCCATTCACGGCATTCTGGTGCAGTTGCCGTTACCGGCTCACATCGACGCTCGCCGGGTGATTGAAACCATTTCGCCCGACAAGGATGTGGACGGCTTTCATGTGGCGAGCGCCGGCGCGCTGATGACCGGACAGCCTGGGTTTCTGCCCTGCACGCCCTACGGTGTCATGAGGCTGCTCGAGCATGTCGGCGCCCGACTGGCAGGCGCCGAGGCGGTGGTGGTCGGTCGCAGCAACATCGTTGGCAAACCCCAGGCGCTGCTCCTGCTGCAGGCCGATGCAACGGTCACGATCTGCCATAGCCGCAGTCGCGACCTGGCAGCCCACACGCGCCGTGCCGATGTCCTGATCGCTGCCGCCGGGCGTGTGCGCATGATCACCGGCGACATGGTCAAGCCCGGCGCAATCGTGATCGACGTCGGCATGAATCGCGACGAAACCGGCAAATTGTGCGGCGATGTCGATTTTGAGTCCGTACGCGAGGTGGCAAGTGCCATCACCCCGGTCCCCGGTGGCGTGGGTCCCATGACCCGGGCCATGCTCCTGGTCAATACCCTCGAAGCGGCTGAGCGCAAGCACTGACCGCAGATCTGCCTCGCGTACCTTACTGCCTTCATCCCACTGCAATCGTAGCCAACAATGACAGACGCTCCAGGTAACAACCCCCTGCTCGATTTCTCCGGCCTGCCCCGATTCGCGGACTTCAGACCGACCTGGGTCGAACCCGCGCTCGACACGCTGCTTGCCGATGCGCGCGCTGCGCTCGAGTCGGTTTGCAGCGACGACGCGCCCATCAACTGGGCGTCCGTCGTCGTGCCGCTTGAAGCGGCCACCGAGCGCCTGTCTCGGGCATGGGGAATCGTTGGTCATCTGAATGCGGTAGCCGATTCCTCCGAATTGCGCGAGGTCTACAACGCGCAACTGCCGCGGGTCACCCAGTTCTGGACCGAACTCGGGCAGGACACCCGACTGCAAGGCCGTTACAAGGCGCTGCGGGCCGGGCCGGACTTCGCCACACTGTCACCGGCCCGCCAGCGCATCATCGACAACGCCCTGCGCGATTTCCGCCTTGGTGGAGCCGAGCTTGTGTCACCGGCCCGGGAACGTTATGCCGACATTCAGGACCGGCAGGCAACGCTATCTCAGAAATTTTCCGAAAACCTGCTCGATGCCACCAACGCATTCGCGGTGTTCATCGACGACGAATCCCGGCTGTCGGGGCTGCCGCAGGATGTCCGTGACGCAGCACGCGCCGAAGCCGACGCCGAGGGCCGAAGCGGCTGGAAATTCACGCTCCGGATGCCCTCTTATCTGCCCGTCATGCAATATGCAGAAGACCGGGCCTTTCGCGAGCAGATGTACCGCGCCTACGTCACCCGCGCATCCGATCTGGGCCAATCCTCCCTCGACAACGCGCCGCTCATCACCGAAACGCTCGCGCTGCGTCACGAAGAGGCCGAGCTTCTTGGGTACGCGCATTTCGCACAGGTATCGCTCGAACCCAAAATGGCTCGCAGCGCCGAGGAGGTCATCGGCTTTCTGCGCGACCTCGCGGGGCGTGCACGACGCTTTGCGGAACGCGACCTCGCCGAGCTGCGGGGCTTTGCCGCCGACAAGCTGGGGCTGCCGGCACTGGAGGCCTGGGACATCGCCTGGGCAAGCGAGCTTCTGAAGGAGGCGCGCTATTCGTTTTCCGAGCAGCAGGTCAAACAATACTTCCAGGCACCGCGCGTCCTATCGGGAATGTTCGCGCTGGTCGAGCGCCTGTTCGACCTGCGCATCGCCGAAGAAGCCACGCAGACCTGGCATCCCGATGTCCGCTTTTACCGCGTCGAACATAACGGCCGGCTGATCGGTCAGTTCTACATCGATCTCTACGCGCGGGCCACCAAGCGAGGCGGCGCATGGATGGACGACGCGCGCGGCCGCAAGCGGGTGGGCGACACGCTGCAAACACCGGTTGCCTACCTCAACTGCAACTTCCAGCCACCAGTGGGTGATCGCCCAGCCACGCTCGCTCACGATGACGTGATCACCCTGTTTCATGAGTTCGGCCACGGGCTGCATCATCTGCTCACCCGCGTCGATGAGCTGGGCGTCTCGGGAATCAATGGCGTTGAATGGGATGCGGTGGAGTTGCCCAGCCAGTTCATGGAGAACTTCTGCTGGGAGTGGGAGGTGGTCCGCGAAATGTCGGCCCATGCCGATACCAGCGAACCCCTTCCGCGCGAGCTTTTCGACCGCATGCTGGCAGCGAGAAACTTCCAGGCCGGCATGCAGACGCTCCGGCAAATCGAGTTCGCTCTGTTCGACATGCAGCTTCACGCGCAGCCGCGCGCAGTGCCCGACGCCGCGTCCGTGCAGGCGCTGCTTGATCAGGTTCGCGAGGAAGTCGCGGTGCTGATTCCGCCTGCCTGGAACCGGTTCCAGAACAGCTTCGGGCACATCTTCGCTGGCGGCTATGCAGCGGGCTACTACAGCTACAAATGGGCGGAGGTGCTCTCGGCCGATTGCTACGGCGCGTTCGAAGAAGTCGCCACGGATCCGGAAAAGATCAGCGGCGTGGGGCAACGGTTCCTGAGCGAAATCCTGGCGGTGGGTGGCAGTCGCCCCGCAATCGAGTCGTTCCGGGCGTTCCGTGGCCGCGAGCCCAGCCCTGAGGCGCTGCTGCGCCACAGCGGCATGGTCGAAACCGTCTGAGGTCCGGAACACCGCCATGCAAATCGCCACCTGGAATGTCAATTCACTGAAGGTTCGACTGCCACAGGTGCTCGACTGGCTCGCCGCCCACCCGATCGACGTGTTGTGCCTGCAGGAAACCAAGTTGATCGACGACCGCTTCCCTGCCGCTGAACTCGCAGCCGCAGGCTATGAGTCAGTGTTCAGCGGTCAGCCCACCTACAACGGTGTGGCCATTCTGTGCCGTCGGGAAACGGTTGGCGCACCCACCGACGTGGTGATCGGCAACCCGCTGTTCCCGGACGAACAAAAGCGCCTGATCAGTGCAACCGTGGCGGGGCTGCGCGTCGTGTGCGCCTATTTCCCCAATGGCCAGGCGGTCGGCAGCGACAAGTACGACTACAAGCTGCGCTGGATCGATGCCCTGATCGAATGGATCACCCCTCAGCTGCCAGCCGAGGGGCAGGCGACCCTTGCAACGGGTCGTCCGATCGCGCTCCTGGGCGATTTCAACATCGCGCCAGCATCCGAAGATGTGCATGATCCGCTCGCCTGGACCGGGCAGGTGCTCTGCTCAGACCCCGAACGCGAGCGATTCCGTGCGCTCATCCAGGCAGGGTTCGTTGACTCGTTCCGTGTATTTCCGCAGGCTGATCGCAGCTTCAGCTGGTGGGACTACCGTCAACTGGGGTTTCGCCGCAACGCAGGCCTTCGGATCGATCACATCCTGGTGGACCGAACGAGCGCCTCTCGCCTGACAGCCTGCCGCATCGACCGGGAACCACGCAAGCTGCAGCAGCCTTCCGACCACGCGCCGGTGGTGGCGGAACTCACCTGACCACCCGGCGCTTGCCCGCCACGCGCCCAGCCCCTCAGGTCAGGTCGGACCCTTCCTCGAGCTTCAGTTCCTGCACTTTCCGGGTGATGGTGTTTCGACCAATACCCAGCCTGAGGGCCGCATCGATCCGCCGACCCCGCGTGTGGCGGAGCGCCGTACGAATCACCGCCGCCTCGAACAGTCGGGTGAGTCGATCCATCAGCTCGCTGTCCCCCTGGAGCCGCTCCTCCACCGACTGTGCGTTGAGACGCAGCGACACATCTTTCTCGAGCTGCGCGACCCACGCCGGCGGCAGGTCGGCACCTGGCGACTCAGGCAGGCTGGTGGCTGGCTCCCCCGATGCTTGCGAGGCTGCGCCAGGCAATCCTGCCTGATTCGATGCGGGCACGGCAGTGCCCCAGGGGAAGATTCCAGCCAGCGAAGCCGGGGGCGCCGCGCCTGACCCGTGTTGAGCGCCGGCTCCGCTTGCCTGCACAGCCTGATCGGACCGGGAAAGGGGCGCCGAGAACGGCACCGCTTCGGACTGAAATGCCGCGATGGCGCTGTCATGGGCAGCGCCTGCCCCGGTGGCGGCGCTGCCTCCGAGGCCAGCGCCCATGCCACCTGCAAAGCCTGCATAGCTATTCATGGCAGAGGAGCCTGCGGCGCCTTCGGGCGGAGACGCCCCGCGAATTTCGGGTGGCAGATCCTTGACTTCAATGACCTGCGCGGGCGCCATCACTGTGAGCCAACGACAGACGTTTTCGAGCTGACGGACGTTGCCGTGCCAGGGCGACCCGCTCATCATGCGGATTGCTTCATCGCTCGCACGCTTGGGCTCGCCGCCCAGCTCATGCGCGCTTCGGGACAGGAAATGCCGGATGAGAAGCGGAATGTCTTCCGAACGCTCGCGCAACGCCGGCAGGCGCAATCGGATGACGTTCAGACGATGGAACAGGTCTTCACGAAACAGACCCTGGCGAACGCGATCTTCGAGATTCTGATGCGTGGCGGCAATGACTCGCACATTGGCCTTCAGCGGCTGGTGCCCGCCCACGCGATAAAAATGCCCGTCCGACAGCACGCGCAGCAAACGGGTCTGAAGTTCAGCCGGCATGTCCCCGATCTCGTCGAGGAACAGCGTGCCGCCCTCCGCCTGTTCAAACCGCCCACGCCGCATCTGTTGCGCACCGGTGAACGCACCGCGTTCGTGACCAAACAATTCGGATTCAAGCAGGTCACGCGGAATGGCCGCGGTGTTGAGCGCAACGAACACCCGATCGGCTCGCGGGCTGTGTCGATGCAATGCCCTCGCGACCAGCTCCTTTCCGGTTCCCGACTCACCGGTGATCAGAACGGTCACATTGGACTGTGACAGCCGCCCGATCGCGCGGAATACCTCCTGCATGGCTGGCGCCTGTCCCAGGATATCGACCCCAGGCTCGACCGGATCCGCCCCGAGCTGGTCGCGTTCGGATTCCTCCACCGCGCGACGAATCAGCTCGACCGCCTTCGGTACATCGAACGGTTTGGGAAGATACTCGAAGGCACCGCCCTGGAATGCCGAAACCGCGCTTTCCAGATCCGAGAAGGCAGTCATGATGATCACCGGCATCGCGGGGTGATCCACCTTGACCTGCTGCAGCAATTCGATGCCGGATTCGCCCGGCATGCGGATATCGGAGACGAGGACATCAGGCTCGTCGACCGACAGCGCGCGCAGGCACTCCCTTGCGCTCGAGAACGCACGCACATCGAAGCCGTCACGGCCGAGCGCCTTTTCAAGCACCCAACGGATCGACTGATCGTCATCCACTACCCAGACTGCGCTCATCGTTGACCACTCACCGCAAAGGCAGAAGAATGCAGAAATCGGTTCGGCCCGGCCGGCTGTCGCACTCGATCAGGCCTCCATGCTGCTGAATGAAGGTCTGCGCCAGTGTCAGTCCAAGACCCGTTCCCCCTTCACGTCCCGATACCAGCGGAAAAAAAATTCGCTCACGAATGTCTTCCGGGATGCCAGGACCGTCGTCGATCACATGCAATTCAAGTGCCAGCTTCCAGCGTTGCTTCGCGATCACCACCTGGCGCGCGATCCGGGTACGCAGTTCGATCCGGCCTCGTCCATGCAGGGCCTGTGCCGCGTTACGCACCAGATTGAGCAACACCTGCACCAGTTGCTCGCGGTCGCCCGTGAGCGAAGGGATGCTGACGTCGTAGTCACGCACCACTCTGAGGCCTCGCGGATACTCGGCGAGAAGGAGTGACCGCACGTACTCGCAGACCTCGTGGACGTTCAGTTCGGCGAGCAGTCGCGCCTTGCGATGCGGCGCGAGCAGTCGGTCGACCAGGTCCTGCAACCGGTCGGCTTCCTTGATGATGACTTCCGTGTATTCGCGCAGATCGGCAGAATCCAGTTCAGATTGGAGGAGTTGCGCAGCCCCACGAATTCCGCCTAGCGGATTCTTGATCTCGTGAGCGAGATTTCGCACCAGTTCGCGGTTGGCCTGCGCGGAATCGATCAGGCGCTCTTCGCGATCAACCCGCCAGCGTTTGTCCTGTTCACGGAACTCGAGCAGAAGTGCCGCGGCCCCGGCATCCTGCCGGCTGGCCATCGTCCAGAGCGCAAGCGGCTCGCGCGCCGGACGTTCGAGCAGGAGATCAACCCGCTTCTGCTCATACTCGCTGTTGACCGCTTCGCGAAGCAGCGCCTCGATCACATGCCCATTGGAAAACATTCGATGAAAGGACTGACCGATCATCATGCGGCTGGAAATATCAAAGAGTGATTCGGCCGCGGCGTTCACCCGTACCACCCGCCCCTGCGTGTCGAGCATGACCACCGACGTGGCCAGCAGATCGAACGAATCGGGCCGCATGGTCTGCGTTCCCGACAGGGTCGGGCCGCTACCGCTGCGACGGGCTGTCTGATCAACCGAAACAACCGTCATGGCTACATTCCGCACGATGGACGAAAAGGGTACCGCCGGATGAACCGCCCAAAAAAGACGGGGCGGATAACCGCCCCGTCGTCATGCTTTCATCCTGCTGCATGTGCCGCGCTCCCGGACTGGCGATACGCGGCAGCGCGCCTGATCAGAGCGAGTAGTACATGTCGAACTCAACCGGATGCGTGGTCATCCGGAACCGGGTGACCTCTTCCATCTTGAGTGCGATGTACGAATCGATCATGTCGTTGCTGAAGACACCACCACGGGTCAGGAACTCGCGGTCCTTGTCGAGGTAATCGAGCGCCTGATCGAGCGAGGAGCAGACGGTCGGGATCTTCGCGTCTTCCTCAGGCGGCAGGTCGTACAGGTTCTTGTCGGCTGCCTCACCCGGGTGAATCTTGTTCTGCACACCATCCAGGCCGGCCATCAGCATGGCGGAGAAGGCGAGGTAGGAGTTGGCGGTGGGATCAGGGAAGCGCACCTCGATCCGGCGACCCTTGGGATTGGCCACGTAAGGAATGCGGATCGATGCCGAGCGGTTGCGCGCCGAGTAGGCAAGTTTCACCGGGGCTTCGAAACCGGGGACCAGGCGCTTGTACGAGTTGGTGCCGGGGTTGGTGATTGCGTTGAGCGCGCGGGCATGCTTGATGATGCCGCCGATGTAGTAGAGCGCGAAGTCCGACAGCCCGGCGTACTTGTCGCCAGCGAACAGGTTCACGCCATCTTTCCAGACCGACTGGTGCACGTGCATGCCGGAGCCGTTGTCACCCACCACGGGCTTGGGCATGAACGTGGCGGTCTTGCCATAGCTGTGTGCAACATTGAGCACCACGTACTTGAGCAACTGGGTCCAGTCGGCCCGGCGGACCAGCGTCGAGAACTTGGTGCCGATTTCGCACTGACCCGCACCCGCGACCTCATGGTGATGCACCTCCACGGGCACCCCCATCTGCTCGAGGATCAGGCACATCTCGGAGCGCATGTCCTGGAACGAGTCAACGGGTGGCACGGGGAAATAACCGCCCTTGACCGCTGGCCGGTGCGCGAGGTTCCCACCTTCATATTCGCGACCCGACGACCACGCCGCTTCCTCGGAACTGATCTTGACCCCGCAGCCCGACATGTCGACGTTCCAGGTGACCGAATCAAAAATGAAGAATTCGGGCTCGGGACCGAAGAAGGCGGTATCACCAATGCCGGTTGACTTGAGGTAAGCCTCGGCCCGCTTCGCGATCGAGCGGGGATCGCGCGAGTAGCCCTTGCCATCCGACGGTTCGATCACGTCGCAGGAGAGGATGAGCGTGGGCTCCTCGCGGAACGGGTCCATTTGCGCGGTGTCGGCATCCGGCATCAACAGCATGTCCGAAGCCTCAATACCCTTCCAGCCGGCAATGGATGAGCCGTCAAAGGCGTGACCCGACGTGAACTTGTCTTCGTCGAAGGCCGATTTCGGCACAGAGACGTGCTGCTCTTTACCGCGGGTATCCGTGAAGCGGAAATCAACGAATTTGACCTCGTTGTCCGCAATCATTTTCATCACGTCTTTGGCCGATGCCATGCTGAAGCGCTCCTGTCTGCAGGTTGAAATGCCCGCCCGATCTTTTGGTGGGTCGGGCGGAAATTGTTGTCGCGGAAATTTAGCAGCATCCGTGCCACTCACCCGAACCGATCTCCGCACCAAACAAAGGCGGAAATCACATTCGAGGCTCCAAGTTTGCACAATTCTAGTGCAAACACCCGTCAACGCCTCAATATGGTGCGAACCCAGTGGGCTTACCTGGTCAGAAACATCGCTTGAAGATCATTCAGAAAACGCAACCCAAGCGGTGTGGCCCGGATCAGTCCTGGGCGACCGTCGAGGAGCCCGCGCGCCTGGGCCTGCTCGACGGTCTGGGCAATTGACGCGAACGATAGCCCCGTCCGCTCAAGAAACAGTTGAACCGGCACCCCCTCCACCAGCCGAAGCGCGTTGAGCATGAACTCAAACGGCAGGTCCGGGGTGCCCACCACACGGATTTCATCAAGCCAGGGCGCTGCCTCAACGGCCGCATCGGCTGGATCGGGCGGCAGATCGCGCCCGTGTGCAAACGCCTCCCCAGCGAGAGCGGCCAGATAGCGCGCCGGCTGACGCACCCTGGCCTGGCGCACGATCCGGCTCGCAAACGAAAGTTTGCCGTGCGCCCCAGCCCCGATTCCAAGATAGTCGCCGAACTGCCAGTAGTTGAGGTTGTGACGGCAGCGGTGGCCCGGCCGTGCATAGGCAGAAACCTCATAGCGCTCGAGCCCCGCCTTCGCACACGTCGCTTCCACCAGCGCCTCCATGTCGGCGGACACCTCGTCGTCGGGAAGCGGAGGGGGACGACGCGCGAACGGCGTCCCGGGCTCAAGGGTCAGGTGATAGCACGACAGGTGCGGTGCGCCACGCCCCTGCGCCTCGTCAAGATCGGCCTCGAGATCCCGGAGCGACTGCCCGGGAAGCGCGTACATCAGGTCGACATTGAAGGTGTCAAAGACCTTGGCTGCGAGGTCTACCGCCGCGCGAGCCTGTGCCGCGTCATGGACACGCCCGATCGCCTGCAGCGCACGATCGTTGAAGGTCTGCACGCCGATCGACAGCCGATTGACGCCCGCCGCAGCGAAGTCGCGAAAGCGCTGCGCTTCGAAGGTCCCGGGGTTGGCTTCCATCGTGACCTCGGCGCCGGCCACAAAGCGCAAACGTGTTCTGAGGAGCGTGAGCAGCCGATCAATGGCGCCCGGCGAGAACAGGCTGGGCGTGCCGCCCCCCACAAACACCGTTTGTACGGCGCGTCCCCAGACCAGAGGGAGCGCCCCTTCCAGATCGGCCTGCAGGGCATCCAGATAATCGTCTTCCGGCAGCCCCCCAGAGCCGCGCCAGGTATGGGAATTGAAGTCGCAGTAAGGGCATTTGGCCAGGCACCAGGGCAGGTGGACATAGACCGACAGCGGCGGCGGCGCAGTCACCCCGGATTCGGCCACGGCGGGCGCAGGGCGCAGCCACTGAACCCGCGCCTCGCTCACCGGGCCCCGGGCGGCACGACGCCAGCGCCCGCCCTCAATCGCTCAACCAGCGCCCGCAGGGCCCGGCCTCGGTGGCTGATCTGGTTCTTGCGCGAGGCGGTCAATTCGGCCGCGGTGCAGCCTTCGTCAGCCAACCAGAAATAGGGGTCATAACCAAAGCCACCGGCGCCGCGCGGCGATGCAATGACTTCGCCATGCCATTGCGCCTCGGCGATCAGCGGCATGGGGTCAGTTGCATGCCGAACCAGCACCAGCACGCACACATAGCTCGCCTGCCGGTCCGCCTGCCCGGCGAGCTCGGCGACCAGTCGCGCGTTGTTCGCGTGATCGGAGTGCTCGCCGCCTGCGAGCGCCGCGTAGCGGGCCGAGCGCACCCCGGGCATGCCACCCAGCGCACGCACGCAAATCCCCGAGTCGTCGGCGAGGGCCGGCAGTCCGGTTGAGCGCGCCGCATGACGCGCCTTTGCCAGCGCGTTCTCGACGAAGGTGTCGAACGGCTCATCAGCCTCGGTCACCCCCAGCGAGGACTGCGGCACCAGGTCGAATCCCAGCGGCCTCAACAGGGCATCAAACTCGCGAAGTTTGCCGGCGTTGCCGCTCGCAAGAACCAGCCTGGCGTCTGCAACAGCGTTCAACGGCATCCTCTGCGCAGATACGCGGTTCAGACCGGCAGCGCCGGGTGATTCGCGCCCAGGGCGCTTCGCTGGGCCGACACGAGTTCACCGATTCCCTGGGCGGCGAGCGCAATCAGGGTGTCGAGTTCAAGCCTCGAAAACGGCTCGCCCTCGGCAGTGCCCTGCACCTCGACGAAACCGCCACGGCCCGTCATGACCACATTCAGATCGGTGTCGCAACCCGAATCCTCTCCATAGTCGAGGTCGAGCACAGGATGACCGCCAACGATTCCGACCGATACCGCCGCGACCTGGTCGCGAATCGGTGTTCGCGCAATGGCTCCGGTTCGCAGGAGCGCAGCCACTGCATCACAGGCGGCCACGAATGCGCCGGTGATCGACGCGCAGCGCGTGCCACCATCGGCCTGCAGCACATCACAGTCGAGGGTGATGGTTCGCTCGCCAAGGAGCGTGAGGTCAAACACCGATCGCAGACTGCGACCGATCAGGCGCTGGATCTCCTGCGTTCGCCCGCTTTGTTTCCCCCGTGCGGCTTCGCGGTCGCTGCGGGTGTGGGTGGACCGCGGCAGCATTCCGTACTCTGCCGTGAGCCAGCCCTGCCCTGCCCCTTTCAGAAAGCCCGGGACCTTGGCTTCGATACTGGCTGTGCACAACACGCGGGTATCGCCGCACTCGATCAGCACCGACCCTTCCGCGTGCCGCGTGAATCCACGCACAATCCGAACTTCGCGCAGCGCGCTGGCGGCGCGCCCTGATGTCCTGCCCGACATTGAACCCTCCGGTCAAGGGAACCCGATCATTCGGTGGGCCGCAACGACCCCTTCGGCGATCGAATTCCTTACAATCCTGCTGCAACCGAGGTTAACAGAACGGCCGACATCCTTGACTAAGAAGCCGGGCGACCCACGTCCCATCCAGAGCATGACCGGTTTTGCCACAGCCCTGCGCGAAGGCGAAGCGGGGTCGGTCAGTGTCGAGATCCGCAGCGTCAACGCCCGATTTCTCGATCTGTCGTTTCGCGCGCCGGACGACCTTCGGGCGGCGGAAGCCGCGCTTCGCGAGCAAATTTCCGCTGCGGTCCAGCGAGGCAAGGTGGAGTGCCGGATCAGTTTTCGCAGCGCGACTGGGCGGGGCAGCGGGCAGGTCATCCAGACCGATGCGCTCGAGCGGCTGATCGCGCTCAGCGACGAGGTGCGGGCCCGGATCCCCGACGCAGCCGCCCCGACAGTCGCCGAGGTTCTGCGCTGGCCGGGCGTGCTCGCTGAAGACGACGCCGCCCTCGCGCTCGCGGCGCTCGCAGTCGATGCCGGGCGCGAAGCGCTGGAGGGTTTCCTCGCTCACCGTGCCCGCGAAGGCGCCCGTCTCGTGGCCGTTATTGCCGAGCGCGCCCAGGCCATCGCCCAGATCGTGAAGCCGCTTCGCGAGCGCGGCCCGGAACTGCTCGCGGCGCACGAAAAGCGGTTATCCGAACGTCTGCAGGCAGCGGTTGAATCGTTGGGCTCGCGCGTGCCGGTCGAGGAAACCATGGCCCGTGTCAGGCAGGAACTCGCGCTCTACGGAATGCGTGCCGACGTCACCGAAGAACTTGACCGTCTGCTGGCCCACCTCGATGAATTGCGCGACGCCTGCAGCGGGGCGGGCCCAGTCGGCAAGCGGCTCGATTTTCTGCTTCAGGAACTGAACCGGGAGGCCAACACCCTGGGTTCGAAGGCAGCAATCGTCGACCTCTCCCGCGCAGCGATCGACCTGAAGCTGCTCATCGAACAGATCCGCGAACAGGTGCAAAACCTCGAATGAGCCGCACTGAAAATCCGGGCAGTCTGTTCGTGATCGTCGCCCCCTCAGGCGCCGGCAAAACCTCTCTGGTGCGCGGGTTGCTGCAGAACGAACCCGATGTCCGGCTGTCGGTATCGTTCACCACGCGGCAGCCCCGTCCCGGCGAGCGTGACGGGATCGACTACCGCTTCATCGGCGTCGAGGAGTTCGAGCGCCGCCGCAGCGAGGGCGAGTTCCTTGAGTGGGCCCGCGTGCATGACAACCTCTATGGCACCTCGCGGGCCTGGATCGAGGCGCAGATGGCCAAGGGCCAGGACATCATCCTGGAAATTGACTGCCAGGGCGCCGAGCAGGTGAAGCGCCTCTATCCGGATGCGGTCGGTATCTTCATTGCGCCGCCATCGATCGAGGAACTGGCGCGGCGGCTGCGCGCCCGCGCCCAGGATGCGGAGACCGTGATCCAGCGCAGGATAGACGCCGCGCAGGCCGAGCTCGCGCAGGCCGAGCGATTCGAATATGTTATTATCAATCAAGACTTTGGCATCGCTCTCGAGCAGCTTCGCGCTGTGGTCCGCGCGGCTCGGTTGCGATATTCGCGCCAGCTTGCGCGCAACCCCGTGGTGTTTTCTCAGTTGCGTCTGGCTCGCTGAATCGCCCCACCCTTCCACTACCAATGGTTCCCCATGGCACGCATCACCGTTGAAGACTGCCTGAAGCAAATCCCGAATCGGTTCGAGCTCACCCTGGCGGCCACTTATCGCGCACGCATGCTGGCGCAGGGTCATGCGCCCAAGCTCGAATCCCGTGACAAACCCACGGTCACCGCTCTGCGCGAAATTGCGGCCGGCAAAGTCGGCCAGGAAATGCTGCGCCGGGTTCCCACCTGAGCCAGAGCGCGTCGCTCCCCATGCCCGAGCGACTCGCCAGCGTTGCGACGGGGTCCAGGCCCCCTCCGCCCGATTCATTTTCCGGAAAGCGCTTGCCCGCTGGTGGCGGGTTCGCCGCGCCGGCCGACGAGCGCAAAATCGTCTCGCTTGCCACGCTCATGCAGCGGGCGGGCGAGTACCTCGGCGAAGACGACCTGCGCCGCATCCGCGAAGCCTACCGCTTTGGCGATCAGGCCCATCTCGGTCAGTTCCGGTCAAGCGGCGAGCCCTACATCTCGCATCCGATCGCGGTAGCCGAAATCCTGTCCGGCTGGCGACTGGATGCCGATTCGCTCATGGCGGCCCTTCTCCATGATGTGATCGAAGACACCACGGTCGCCAAGCAGATTCTGGCTGAACGATTCGGCTCGGCGGTCGCCGACATTGTGGATGGCGTGTCCAAGCTCGACCGGGTCGAGTTCGCCTCCAAGGAACACCAGCAGGCGGAGAGCTTTCGGAAGATGCTCCTTGCCATGGCCCGCGACGTGCGGGTCATTCTGATCAAGCTCGCCGACCGGCTGCACAACATGCAGACCCTTGAGGCACTGCCCGCGGCCCGACAGCGGCGTATCGCGCAGGAAACCCTGGACATCTACGCGCCCATCGCGCACCGGCTGGGGCTCAACAGCCTTTATCGCGACCTGCAGGACCTCGCTTTCCGGTCGACCCATCCGTTCCGTTACCGCACCCTGAAAAAAGCCGTGCAGGCTGCGCGCGGCAACCGCCGCGAGGTGCTGGGGCGCATTCTCGAGGCTGCAAACAAGGCGTTGCCCGAGGCAGGCGTCCAGGGCGCGCAGGTGCAGGGTCGCGAGAAGTCCATTTACGCCATTCACACCAAGATGCGCGAGAAGCACCTGTCGTTTGCGCAGGTGCTCGACATCTACGGCATGCGGGTCATTGTCGACACGGTGCCGCAGTGCTACCTGGCGCTCGGGGCACTCCACACCACCTTCAAGCCGGTCCCGGGGCGTTTCAAAGACTACATCGCCATTCCCAAGATCAATGGCTACCAGTCGCTGCACACCACGCTGGTCGGGCCGTTCGGCACACCGGTCGAGTTTCAGATCCGTACCCACGAGATGCAGCGCGTGGCGCAGTCGGGCGTTGCGGCGCACTGGCTGTACAAGGCGCACCACGTGAGCTTCTCCGAGCTTCACACCCGCACCCATCAGTGGCTGCAGTCCCTGCTCGACATCCAGAGTCAAACCGGTGATTCGCTTGAATTCATCGAGCATGTCAAGGTCGATCTGTTCCCCGATGCCGTGTATGTGTTCACGCCCAGGGGCGAGATTCGCGCCATGCCGCGCGGGGCGACCGTGCTCGACTATGCGTATTCCATCCACACCGACATCGGCGATCGCGCGGTGGGCTGTCGGGTCAACGAGGAGCTGGTGCCGCTGCGAACCGAACTGGTCAACGGCGATGTGGTGGAGGTGCTCACCGATTCCACCTCGCGTCCCGACCCGAGTTGGCTTGCATTCGTGCGCACAGGCAAGGCGCGCGCCAGCATCCGGCACAGTCTCCGCACGCTCAGTTATCGGGAATCTGCAATGCTGGGGCGGCGGCTTCTCGAGCAATCACTCGCAGCGCTTCGAATCGCGCTTGGTTCGCTCGAAACCACGGTGCTCGACCGCGCAATCCGCGACTCCGGCGTACGCACCATAGAGGAGTTGTACGCAGACATTGGTCTCGGGAAGCGGCTGGCGCCCGTCGTGGCGCGCACCATCGCGCTGCAAACGGCGGCCACGCCTGCGGCGCTCATGCTGCCGCGGCCGGCACCCATGGTGATCACTGGCAACGAGGGCAGTGCCGTCAGCTATTCCACCTGCTGCTTCCCGCTACCCGGCGACTCCGTGGTCGGCCATCTTCGGGGCGGACATGGGCTGGTATTGCACCGGGCCGACTGCAGCACGGCGCTCCGCCAGCGCGATCGCGATGCCGAGCGCTGGGTCGACGTTGACTGGTCCGAGCAGGTCAGCGGCTCCTTCCGCTCCGAGCTGGAAGTGAGCGTCCGCAATGACCGCGGCGTGCTGGGCAGGGTTGCCGCCGAAATCGCCGCGAGCGAGGCCAACATCGCGCATGTGTCCATGGACGAAAGCGCAGAACGGGTTGCCTCGCTTCGCTTCATTCTGATGGTGCGCGACCGGGTTCATCTGGCCCGAGTGCTTCGCAACCTGCGGCGCTTGCCAGAGGTCTCGCGAATCAGCCGTCACCACTAATCGGCGGTTGCAGCCGTCTTGCGGCTAGCCGTAGCGAACCTCGATCACCTCGAGTTCGTCCACCCCGCCTGGCACCTTGAGGCTCACCAGATCCCCTTCGTTGGCCTTCAGAAGCGCCCGTCCCACTGGCGAGACCCAGCTGATTCGACCGGTGGCCGGCTCCACCTCGTCCACGCCAACAATCGTCACCGTCTCTTCGCGTTCGCCATTTCGCAGAAATCGCACCGTGGCACCGAAAAACGCCTGGGTGGTGCCGCGCCTCAGCGCCGGATCCACCACTTCGGCCAATTCCAGCCGTTTGGTGAGGAAACGGATCCGTCGGTCGATTTCGCGCAGCCTTTTCTTGCCGTAAAGGTAATCGCCGTTTTCTGACCGGTCGCCGTTCGACGCCGCCCAGGAGACCACCCGGACGACCTCGGGCCGCTCTTCATCCAGAAGATGGAGCAGTTCGTGACGCAACCGTTGATGCCCGGCCGGCGTGATGTAGTTTTTGGAGCCTGCCGGGATGGCCTCTACCCCTGGCGGGTCGGCATCGTCATCGACCGCGTCAGCATCATCGCGAACAAACGCTTTGCTCAAGGCCGCGCCAACTCTCAGGTGCCCGCCACCGACATGGCGTCAATCAACACCGAGCCAGAGCGTTTGGTGCCTCGCGTGAGTTCGTCAGATCCAACCGCGGCGATACCCGCAAACATCTCGCGCAGATTGCCGGCAATGGTGATTTCCTCGACCGGATAGGCGATCTTTCCGCCTTCGACCCAGTAGCCTCCCGCACCGCGCGAATAATCACCCGTCACATAGTTGACCCCATGCCCCATGAGATCGGTCACGAACAGCCCGGTGCCCAGTTTGGCAAGCATCGCCTCGAGCGAATCGCTCCGGCGCGTCCGGCGACTGGTGAGCCGCAGGTTGTGTGATCCGCCCGCGTTGCCGGTGGTCTTCATGCCCAGCTTGCGCGCCGAATAGGTTGAGAGGAAATAGCCCTTGAGAACGCCCGACTCCACCACGGCGCGGCGATGGGTGGCGCAGCCCTCGCTGTCGAAGGGGGCACTGCCAGGCTCGCCGCGCTGGTGAGGGTCTTCGACGATATTGATGTGCGGTGCGAAAAGCGTTGAACCCAGTGCGTCGACCAGAAAACTCGACTTGCGATACAACGCCCCGCCGCTGGCCGCCTGCGTCAGATGGCCCAGCAACCCGCAGGCAAGTGGCGCTTCGAACAGCACAGGCACCTTGCGCGTGGAGAGTCTGCGCGCGCCCAGCCTTGCAAGCGCGCGCTCGGCGGCATAGCGCCCAAGCGCTGCGGGGTCGGCAAGCTTGAGGGGATTGCAATGCGACGAATACCAGTCGTCGCGCTGCATCTTGCGGCCCGAGCCGGCAATGGGCGCGCATGAAATCGAATGTCGGCTGTAGGGGTATCCGCCAGAGAACCCGAGCGTATTCGCTGAAACAAATTGACCGTGACTCACCGACACCGAGGCGCCCTCTGAGTTGCGGATCAGACGGCTGGTATCGAAAGCTGCCGCCTCCGCCTCGCAGGCGATCCGCACCGCCTCATCGACAGGGATGCCCCAGGGGTGGAACAGATTCAATTCCGGGTAGCGAAGCGCGAGCGTGTCGGGATCGGGGAGGCCGGCACAGTCGTCTTCGGCGGTAAACCGAGCAATCTGCCAGGCGGCGTCGACGGTTTCATCGAGCGAGCGCGCGCTGAAATCCGATGAACTCGCGTGCCCGCGGCGTTTTCCCACAAACACCGTGACACCGATACCCTTGTCGCGGTGCTGTTCGATCGTTTCCACCCGGCCGCGCCGGACATTGACCGAGAAGCCCGTGTTCTCGGACACATCCACCGCAGCGTCGCTTGCGCCCAATTCGCGCGCGCGGCGCAGCATCGTCTCTGCCATCTCGCGAAGCCGCTGCTGATCGTGATCGAACATCATGGTCCCTTCTGAAGAGCGCGGTATCATAGCAACTGCCCCGGTCTGACTCAGCGCATAGCCGCGCCCACCTCATGCGACGCTCCTCCGCGACTGGCGAGACCCCCGTCTCCGACGCCCTCTCCGATCCCCCCAGCAAATCGCAGCGCAAGCGCGACAGCCATGCGCTGCAAGTGCTCGGCGAGCGATTGGTCGAACTGTCCGATGAACGGCTTTTGCAGCTGCCGGTCACCGAACGCATGATCGACGCTGTCCGGCTCGCCCGCGGCATTCGGGCGCGCGAGGGGCGTCGTCGGCAAATGCAGTTCATCGGCAGACTGATGCGCGAGGCAGACTCCGATTCCATCCACCAGGCGCTGGAAGGCGATCGCCAGCAGCACCGCACCGAAACCGCGCGAATGCATGCGGCCGAACAGTGGCGGGAGCGTTTGCTGGGTGACCCATCGGCCGTCAACATCTGGCTGGAGCGTTACCCGGACACCCGCGTTGCGCTGCCCACCCTGCTTGACAAGGCACGGGCTGAAGTGGCCACCGGTCAGCGTGGCCGCCGGTATCGCGAGCTGTTTCGGCTGGTACGCGCCACGCTCGAGGCCCCCGATCAATCCAGCATCTCGGCTTCATCATGACTGCCCCCATTCGAATCGGACTCGTTTCCATCAGCGATCGGGCATCGGCTGGCGTTTACCAGGACCAGGGCATCCCCTCGCTGGAGCAGTGGCTGGGACAGGCCCTGACCTCGCCGTGGGAAGCCGTGGTCCGACTGATCCCCGACGAACAACCTGTCATCGAGCAAACCCTGATCGAACTGATCGACCAGCAGGGCTGCGGCCTGGTCCTCACCACCGGCGGCACCGGACCGGCGGTGCGTGACGTCACGCCCGAGGCGACGCTGGCAATCGCCGACCGCGAGATGCCCGGTTTCGGCGAGCAGATGCGCCAGATCAGCCTCAATTTCGTTCCCACGGCGATCTTGTCACGCCAGGTCGCGGTCATCCGTGGCAAGGCGCTGATCATCAATTTGCCGGGCCAACCCAAGTCGATTCGCGAAACGCTGGAAGGGCTTCGTCACCCTGACGGCACGCAGAAAGTGCACGGAATTTTCGCAGCTGTTCCCTACTGCCTGGACCTGATTGGCGCCGCCCGCATCGAGACCAACGAGGCGGTGTGCAAGGCGTTTCGCCCGAAGAGCGCGGCCGCCAAACCTGCTGGCGGCTGAACACCCGGGGCCCCGGGCGCCCCAGCGCACAGCATGCGTGCGGTCAGCTGATCCGCCGAAGCGAGGCCAAGTTGCCCACCGCCGCGCAGCCGGCGAATGCGCCGGCGTGCGGTCAGTTCATCCGCCTGCGCGCGTCCACCACGCCAGCAACTCGCCTCAGGGCAACCAGCGTCCGCTCGAGTTGCGCCGCATCAGACGCCTCGATCGTGAACCGCATCAGCGCCTGCTGCTGACGGCTGAGCGTGTTGACGGCCGTCACATTCAGGCGATCCCGGGCGAACACATCGGACACATCACGCAACAACCCTTGCCGGTCATTCGCGCGCAACTCGATCTCCACGGGAAAACGGCGCTGGTCGGGCCCGGCCCCCGCTTTGAGCGCACGCGGATCCCAGCTGGTGTCGATCACACGCTCCGGTGCCTCTCGGGCCAGCCGGGAAAACGTCGGGCAATTGGTTCGATGGACTGAAACGCCTCGCCCCCGCGTCACAAAGCCCGACACCGCATCGGGCGGCAGTGGGCGACAGCATCGGGCCAGTTGGTTCATGAGCGAGTCCATGCCCACCACCAGGACCGACCCGGCTCGCTGCGGGCTTGGGCTCGCTCCCGGGCGGGCAAGCCGCTGCAACAGCCCGGGTTCGCTTTCCGCAGCCGCTGGGTCGCTCCCTCCCCGAATTGCATCCTCGAGCTGACGCGGGCCGATTTCCTCGCGCGCGACCGCCACGAACATCGCCATCGGATCGGGCTCTGCCAGCCTGCGCGCCAACTCCTCGAAAGACAGCGCGGTGCTGCCCTCACGCTGCAGAACCCGCTCGATACGCTCACGCCCCGCCGCAGCATCGCGCGCCAACTCGAGCGCATTGAACCACTGACGCACCTTGCCACGCGCGCGCGGGCTCGCCACATAACCCAGCGAGGGATTCAGCCAGTCGCGGGACGGTCCCTCTGCGCTGCCCTCCTTGGCTGCAACAATCTCAACCGTCTGACCGTTCTGGAGCGGCCGGTTGAGCGGCATCAACTGACCATCGACCCTCGCACCGCGGCAGCGATGACCGAGACCGGTATGCACGTGATAAGCGAAATCGACTGCGGTGGACCCTGCGGGAAGCTCAATCACCCGCCCCTGTGGCGTGAGCGCATAAATAAAAGCAAGCTCGGGCTGCGCAGCGTCCACACCCGCACCACCCAGCGTCTGACCCACCTCGCGCTGCCAGGCAAGCAGCTGCCGCACCCAGTCGATGCTCCGCTCGACAGCAGCCGATGGTGATACCGACCCTGAGCGCCCCGCCTCCTTGTAGCGCCAGTGCGAGGCCACACCATACTCGGCAAACCGGTGCATTTCCGACGTCCGGATCTGAACTTCCAGAGGCAAACCGTCCTCGGCCACCACCACGGTATGGAGAGAGCGGTAACCATTGGGCTTGGGCCGCGCAATGTAGTCGTCATACTCCGAGGGCATTGGCGTCCAGAGACTGTGCACCTGATCGAGCACCTGGTAGCAGTGGGCCACGCTCTCGACGATGACGCGCAGGCCACGCAGATCCTGGATCGTGTCGAGGTCACGCCGCTTGCTCTGCATCTTGAGATGAATGCTGTACAGATGCTTGGGCCGGCCACTCACCTGCGCATTCACACCCTGCGCAGAGAGCGCGTCCGACAAGCGAGCCACCGCGGCTTTCACGAAGCTCTCGCGAGCGGTACGCTTTTCCTCGAGCTGCGCGGCAAGCAGCCGGTACGTCTCGGGCTCAAGGAAGCGAAAGGCGAGGTCTTCCATCTCCCACTTGATCTGCCAGAGCCCAAGGCGATTCGCGAGGGGGGCCAGCACATCCAGGGTTTCGCGACTCACCGCCCGGTCTGGCGCCTGACCGCTGCGCGCACAAAGCCGCAGCGTCTGGAGACGCGAGGCCAGCGACAGCAGCACGACGCGGATGTCGTCAGCCATTGCAAGCAGCATGCGACGGAGCATTTCATGCTGCGCCTGCGCCGCAGTCGCCAGACCCCCGCCAGCGCTCAGCCGCACCAGCTGGCGAATGCGCTCAACCAGATGCGCGAGCACCGGATCGAAGTCTCGCGCAATCGCCGATACGGGCCAGAGTTCAGCCGGGCGGACCAGCCAGGCGGCAGCCTGCGCGGTTTCGTCCACACCCAGATCGGCGAGGATGGCCTCTACACCCTCGGCATGCGCGATCACCGGCAGGCCACCGCTCAGGGCATCGGGTTTGACCAGCGCGTGGGCGAGCGCCCGCGCACGCGCGAGGATGCTCGCGTGCGCGGCGGGATCGGCGGCAACGTCGACGGACTGCGGCGAGCCTGGCTCAGCACGGATTGTCATACCGGAAACAGAATGCCACGTTCGGGCGTCGGGGTGGATGCGCCCGACTGGCATTAGACTCTCGGCCCATGCTTGCACGTTGGTTTTCCCGCCCTGCAAAAAAACCGGCCATCACCCGCTCGGTGTGGGAAGCGTGCGCCGCCCAGATGCCCTTCCTGGACGCGTTTTCCCCTGAAGCGCGCGATCGCCTGTTCGATCTCGCCGACAGTTTCGCTGCACGAAAACATTTCACCGGTACACACGGGTTCGAGATCACTGATGCTGTTCGCGCGGCAATCGCGCTGCAGGCGTGTCTGCCGATACTGCGGATGGGCCTTGGTCCCTACGATGATTTTGTTGAGGTGATCGTTTATCCCGATCGCTTCATTACGCCGCGATCGCATGTCGACGACAGCGGCGTGGTTCATGAGTCCATCGAAGAGTTGTCAGGTGAGACCATGCCAGGCGGGCCAGTGGTGCTGGCATGGCCCGATGTGGACCCCGCAATGGGCGCACCAGGACTCTCGGTGGTCATCCATGAGTTTGTTCACAAGCTGGACATGCTGGACGGCGAGGCGGACGGGATTCCTCCGCTTCCTGCCGCCGCACGCGCACGCTGGAGCCAGCGAATGGAGGCTGCATACGAGCAGTTCTGCGGGATGCTCGAGGAGGTTGAAGCGGCGATTCCAATTGATATCGATCCGGAGTCGGAGGCCGCCGACGACTTCTACGCGCAGCTGCCGCTTGACGCCTATGCAGCCACCGATCTTGCCGAGTTCTTTGCCGTGGCGTCGGAAGCGTTTTTCACCATGCCCGAATCCATTGCCCAGGCTTTCCCCGATCTGTACGCCATGTTCAGCCACTACTTCGGCTGGGAAGCCAACCCCGCCCACCATGACCCTGCGAGCACCAGAACAGGCTGAGCGCGCGACGAACGGGGCGCGCGCCCGGATGGCTTGACCGTCAGGATGGCGAGAATCCGCACGCGCCGGGCACCCAGATTTCGCGTTCACCGCCAATTTGCAGAAAGCCGCGTTGTCGCTCGACGCCAGTTGCCTGGAAAGCTGACGATTCCGGCGCAGCAATCGAGAAGGCGGGCCCACCGGGCGAATGATCAGCGATGGTCGGCGGCCTTTGCCGTGGATGTTGCTCGCTGGTCTCGGAGGCGACGGGCACCGACAGGCCCATCCCGCCGAAGCGCTTCGCGCCCACCCCACCAGGCGTGCGGACCGATAAACGCGCCGCCGATTGCATTCTTGCCTCGGCCACCACGTTCACGGGCAGCCGCGGAAGGACGCGGCCGCTGTGGTCGAGACCGCTGAACTGCGCGCAGGCCGGAGCCTGGTCGCTGCGTGAAGCCCGATTTGGGTCAGCGCCCCCCCGCCCAGCAGCGGATGCGGCAGCCGCCGATCCAGCTAGCCTGAGCGCGCCCAGGCGCGGCGGCTCGCCCGCTTCGCAGCCTCCGAGCATGCGCGCAGCCCAGCTGATGAACCGCCCCGCAAGCGGAACATGAAGCGGCACCCCAACCGAGAGTTCCAGCCTGAGGATTCCGGCCTCGCGAAAGGTTTGCCCCGAGGCTGGACCGACCGGCTCCGCGGCACGCCCGCCCGAGCCGGGCGCCATGAGTGATCCCGACTCGGGCGCCGTGAACGATTCCGATCCGGGCACCATGGGCGGGTGGCCCATGTCGCCACCCGGGCGCCCATTGACAGATAGCGGTGCCCCGTAACGCGATCGAAGCGACGGATTATCGACAGGAATTTCAAGCGCAGCGTCCGCCGACCCTGGCCGAGCGCCCGCCGCAGCCTGGATCCCCCAATCGGCAAAGCTCTCCCGAGTGGGTGACAGTTGCCGCCAGGTGAGCCATCCCGCGCGAACTGCAACGTCAAACCGGACCGCAGAAGCGGGTAGCGCGGACGCGGGTCCGGTCAGTTCAGCGTTGGCCACCCAGAGCGGAGTGAGGCCGGAAATGATGCCCTGTTCGATCGCTTCGGGCGCCGCATGACCGAGTGCCCCGTAACGCGCTGCCTCCCGCGCTGCAAAGTCGACAATCGCGCGCGACTGCATCACCAATGCCCACTGCCAGACCAGGAGTCCAAGCAGCAGCATGGCCGGTACTGCCACCACAAATTCAAGCGCGCCGGCTCCGCGTTGTGATGCGCGCGACACGACGCTCATCGCCCCGTCAGACCCCGGATGATTTCGATGCCGGCAGGGCCTGGCGCGGCCATCGTGCTCGGGGTCTTGGCAGCAGACGAGTCAACCAGCAGCACTGGCTCGGCTGCACGCGCACCGGTTGGCGACGGCGTCGGTTGCGCCGGGACGGGCACAACGGTTCGTGGCAGCCGGTCGGTCACCGCGGCTGAGGGCTGCCTGGATGGGGTGGATGATCCGGGTGGCAAGCCCTCGCTTCCCACGCCGATCACCGCGCGCAGTGCAGCCTCGATTCGCCCGCGATGCGCAGCTGCCACCGGGTTGCTTTCGGATGGGCCGAGCGCATCAAGCGCCTGTCTGGCCTGCTCAATGCCGAGGATCGCCAGGTTCGCGCTGGCTTTGGCCAATACATCGGCCGATTCCGCCTCTGGCGAACCTGCCTTCGCGAGCCTCTCCGCAGCAAGGTCTGAGGCTCGCCGATAGGCAACCGCCGCCTCGCCACGTCGATCGAGCCGGTGAAGCGCGTTGCCCTGCCGGAGCCACCCACGGGCGTGTTGCGGTTGATCCGCCAGCAACGGCTCGAGAAGCTGAACTGTTTGCTCATATCGGCCCTCGGAATAGGCATGCTCGGATGCAGCGACCACATGTTCGATCGCCTCCGGGGTGACGACACGCGGGCCGCGGCCGCCACCTGGCGATCCGCCCGTCACCCCCGCTGCCACCCCATCTGGGCGGGGGCCTGGACAGAGGCCTCCGGCCGGTACAGCACCGGTCGGTGGGTCGACGCGCTCCCCCGCCGCCGCGCCCGCCGCCCTGCTCGCAGATCCGGTCGCTGCGGCAAGCTGCTCTCTTACCGACGTTGCTGCCGGACCGAACATCGACTGGCAGGCGCGCAGGCGGGCCTCGGGTGTGCCCCGCCATTCTCCATCGGGATCCATCGAGGCACACCCTCCAAGCACGATCAGCGAAATTGCCAACCCAGCCCCCAGGGCGCCAACACGGCGTGAGTGATTCATGATGAGAACTCCATTCCGGTGAATGCGATATCAAGCGTCGCTGGCCCGACCGTCACCTTGACGCCGGGTCGGAGCCGAAGCTGCACGGCGACACCTTCAGCGAATTCGAGAACGTGCGCAGCGCCGCGGGAACGAAGCACCCGTCCGGGCCGCACGCAACTGTGGACATCGGTCACCACGCCATGCTCCGAAAGGAACACGACATCAATCGACATCCGCATACCGATGGTGTGAATCGCAGCGCATCGATCGATGAGAAAGGCCTCGTCACGCCGCATTCGATTGCGTCCAAGCAACCCGACGAGACGCCCCAGAAACCCGCGGGCCCGCCGCAGTCGAAGACGTGCGAGCGGAAAGTCGGCTTTCACTGCCATCTGGCCACCTCGCTGAACATGCGGCTGATGACGGGGTACAACACCACCGCCAGCGTTCCAGGAAAAATGAACACCACCAGGGGAAACAGGACACGGACGGGTGCCTGCGCCGCCCGGTGTTCGGCCCGCGTGAAGCGGTCGTTGCGTTGCTGCTCGGCTTGCCCGCGCAGTGTCTGAACGATGGTGCCGCCATCACGCTGAGCGGCAGACACCGCAAGCGTGAACTGGGTCACGGCGGCGAGTTCAAGCCGCGCGGCCAGCGTACGAAGTGCCTCGTCGCGAGGCATTCCGGCCTTCACATCACGCATCAGCCGTCGACACTCATCGCGCAACGCTCCCGCGGGCAGGCGTTCGACGGCCTGCGGCAGGGCGGCAGCAAGAGGCAGGCCCGATTCGACCGACATGGCGAGCAGATCGATCAGGAAGGGCAGTTGCCTCAGCAGGCTTTCGCCTCGTCGGACGACCAACTCGCGCAGCCAAATCAACGGCCAGGCAATCGCCAGGGTCAGCACAAACGGCAATGTCCAGCCGGGGATCGATATGCCCAATCCGCGCGCGAACAATAAAACCAGACCCGCGAGGCACGCCGCCAGGCACTGGGCTGCAATCATGTGCTGCGGGGCGATCACCTGATCGAGACCCGCTCGCGCCAGTCGTTGTTGAAGCGAGCGAAAAAGTCGCACCGACATCAGGGGGCGAATCACCACGCCCAGGGCCAGCAATACCGGCCATGCGGCGCGCCAGGCCAAGGGCAGACGTTCGCGCCGCGCGGTTGGATCGCTGGGCAGTTGGCGCAGTGCCTCCGCGACAAACGTCACGACCAATACGGCCGAGAGTGCAAACAGAAGCAGAAGCGGCGCAGGCAAGGCGCTCATGGCTATACCTCGATCGTCACGATCCGTCGCACCAGGCGAAACCCGATCACCTGAGCGACCATTACAGCGACCAGCACCATGCGACCGCCGCGCGTCATGGTGATTTCGGCGAACGACGGTGGGTCAACCAGCGCCAGCAAGGCGAGCACCATTGCCGGCAGCAGCGCCATGATCCAGGCCTGAAGGCGGCCCTGGGCAGTGAGTGCGCGGATCCGTGATTCGAGTGCCAGCCGTTTCCTGACGGAATCGGCCAGCGATTCAAGCGTTCGCGCAAGCGGCCCACCCGTCTCGGCACCTACTCGAATGGCAGTGGCCATGAGCGTGGCTTCTTCCGCCGCCGCGCGCCGCTCGAACGCTGTGAGCGCATCGGCAAGCGAAGTTCCCAGTTTCAGATCACCCAGCAACCACTCGAGATGTTGCCGTGCCGGCGCGGGGCTCACGCCCGCCGTTCTCGACAAGGCCACCGACAACCCGCTTCCCGAGCGAAGGGAACCCGCAATGAGCATCAGCAGATCGGGGATCTGACGGCGCAGCTTTTGCCGCCGCAGGTGTTGCAGCCGCACCATGGCAAAGTGCGGCAGTGTCATGGCGAGGACTGCCGAAAGCCCGACTGTCACCGGATTCCAGGTGATGACCGCGGCCAAGGCCGCCACCGCGAGCGCGCCCACGCACTGCAACATCCAGAGTTTGGCGGGGTTGATCGAGATGAAGAGATCACGCAACTGCCGCTCGACCCGGCGGTTGAAATCCGCGCGCTGTTGCCCCCATGCGACCGACCCGAGCACAGCAAGCACCGCAAAGAGAGCGAGCGCCGCCGCCACGACTGCAAGCATCAGAAAAGGATGCGCACTCATGCCCCCGCTCCAAACAGATCGAGCACGCTCGCGGATCGGGCAGTCGGCGTTCCGTCCAGAAACTGCGGAATGTGACCACTTGCAAGGTGTTGCGGCGCCTGCCCTTCAATCGACTGGAGCCGGAACAGGGACTGCATCAGGATGCGACCGCTTTCGATGCCGGTAACCTCCGAGATATCGGTGACCCGCCTGCTGCCGTCTGGACAACGCGCCTGCTGCACCACAATGTGAATCGCGGACGCGATTTGCTCGCGGATCGCCTGCAGGGGAATATCCACCCCGGACATCAGCGTCATCACTTCGATACGGGACAGGGCATCTCGCGGACTGTTGGCATGCACGGTGGTGAGCGATCCGTCATGACCGGTGTTCATGGCCTGCAGCATGTCCAGCGCCTCGCCGCCGCGGCACTCTCCGACCACGATTCGGTCAGGTCGCATGCGCAGCGCGTTTCTCACCAGATCGCGCACACTCACAAGCCCTCGGCCTTCCGAATTTGAGGGGCGCGCTTCCAGGGACACCAGGTTGCGGTGATCGAGTCGCAACTCGGCGGCGTCCTCGATGGTGATCACCCGCTCTTCCTGACCGATGAAACCGGACAGCAGGTTGAGCAGTGTGGTCTTCCCCGCGCCGGTGCCGCCAGACACGACGATGCTGCGACGGCTGGTCACGCAGAGCTTGAGAAACGCCAGCATCTGCGCGGAGAGGGTGCCGAGTTCGACCAGATCCTCGGCCAGGTAAAGTCGGCGATTGAATCGCCGAATGGTGACCGCCGGTCCGGACAGACTGAGGGGAGGGAGAACCGCGTTCAGACGCGAACCGTCAGCCAGCCGCGCATCGACCATGGGTGAGCCTTCGTCAACATGCCGGCCCAGTGGTGCAATGATTCGATCGATGACCGATCGGATCGCGTCATCACTCGAGAATGCAAGCTCGGTCTGCTCGATCTTTCCGGAGCGCTCGACATGAATGGGTGCGGTGCCGTTCACCATGATTTCAGAAACGGTGTCGTCGGCCAGAAGCCCTTCCAGCGGGCCCAACCCCACGGCTTCATCGAGCACCTCGCGGATCAGTGTGCTGCGATCGATGTCGGGAGGAAGAGCCGCCTCGCTGTGGATGACATCCTCAAGCGTTCGCCCGACCTGCTCGCGCAGCTGCGCGCCGGACAACATCCGGATGTCCTGCCGCTGCAGGTCGATCTGGCTGAGCAACCTGCGGTGAAAAAGTCGTCGCCACACATATCGATCCGACCCTGCGCCCGCAGAAGCCTTGACGGGCTCGCTCTGGGCCAGGTGGTGCGCGAGAGCATGTTCGTTCGATGCAGTACGGCCCACGTTGGCAGCGCGCGCGAGGCCAGGCAAAGCGAGCACGCGAAGCTGATGCCCACCGATCACGATTTCATCGGACTCGGTGAGGGGGCCAAACCTTACGATGCGTTCACCGTTGACCTGAGTGCCTGCGAGGCTTCCCTGGTCGACGATGTGCAAGCCCGCTGCATCGATTTCGATTCGAGCATGATCACGGGCCACCCGCCACCCACCTAGAACAATATCGGCAGGAAGCGCCCGCCCGATCACACAGGGCAGCTTCTCTATGTGAAGCGTGCGGGGCGATTCGCCCGCACTTTCAATGGAAAGCGTGAGCATCAGTCAACCATCCTGAGAAGTTCACGGAGCTCCTGGGCGTGGTTGCGGCGCTCGATGGCGTGGGCACGCGCCAGATGCGGGTCTTCGCTCACCAGACGCGGCGTGACAAACACCACGAGTTCAGTCTGGCGATCGCGAAACAGGCGTGACCGGAACAGCTTGCCGAGAATCGGCAGTTCGCCCAGCGCAGGCACCCGGTCAACATTTCTGGAGGTCTCCTCAGACAACAATCCGGCAATGACCAGCGTCTCGTTCTCTCGGAGGTTGACCTCGGTTTCAGCACGCCGCTTGGTAAGCCCAGGGATGCTGTTCACCTGAACTTCGAAGTCGATCGCCGAGATCTCGGTGGCCACTTTTGCCGCGATGACCCCGTTTGCACCCGTGACCGGGGAGATGTCGAATTTGACGCCGTATTCCTTGAACGCCACCGACGTGGCGCCAAAGCCCGACGAAAAGGGGATAGGCAGTTCGCCTCCAGCGATGAAGCGCGCTGAACCGCCGCTTTTACAGGCCAGCCTGGGCTCGGCGAGGATCACCGCTTCACCGTTCTGCACCAGCATGTGAAGCACCGATTTGAAGGTGGCCGCGACACCGAGTGAGGCGGCGAACGGGGCCGCTGCGCTCGCCACCGTGGTGCCGGCCGCGCCTGCTGCGATTCCCTTGCTGAACGCCGCACCCCGATAAGTGTCACCCACCACGCCGAACGCAGGGCCGTTGGCTGTCGGCGCCCAGCGTATGCCCAGGTTCTGAAGCGCGTCGCGCCGCACCTCGATCATCCGAACATCCATTTCGACCATTTTTTCGAGTCCGACCTTGCTCACCAGATTGACGATCTGCGGATAGCGGCTGCCGATTTCGGCAATTCGCACTGCCTGCTCTTCGGACACGCTATGGCCCTCGATCACCACCTTGTCGCCCACGACACGGGAGCCAAGATTGGGCTGATCGCCCAGCAGCGCACGGATCTCGGTGAGCAGGCGGCTGACATCGGCGGGGATGACATTGACCACGTAGCTTCTTTCGACACCCTCACGCGGCCACAGGTGAAGCGTGCTTTGCCCAGCCGCTTCCGGGATGACAAGAACCTGACGATCGTCGAGCGAAGTTGCCTGGATGACCCGACCGTTACCCACGGCGATCCGCCGCAGCGGCCCGGTATTGAGAAGATGCGCCTGCCCGACGTACAGGTGGAGCATTGACTGTGTCTCAGATTGACGGTGCTCGGCCGCCGCGGGGGGCATGGCGACCGCAGTCGCCGGAAGCCCCGCGATCATGACCAGGCCTGCGAGTGAAGCGGAAAGCGGTTTGAGACGGTTCATGGCGCTCACCTGATCAGCAGCGGTTGCGTAAGTGGGGGGCCTGGCATTGGGCTCATTGGCGGCTGCATCGAAGCGGCCGCCGAGGTAGACGCCGAGGTAGACGCCGAGGTGGACGCTGCAGTCGGCGCTGCCGTGGGCACACGAGCCCCAGGCGCCGCGGGCGCCACCAGGGGCCTCGCGTCACGGCTCGCTGCGGGTGCGGGCTCCTCTTGCGTACGTGACCGGCCCGCTGACAAGCCGCCCGTTCCGCCAATAATGATTTCGGGACCCACTGAAGCAACCGACCGCGGCGTCGCCGCAGCCGCCCTGGGGGCCGTACCCATCAGCGCGTGCGCATCCACCGGCGCATTCGAGACCGCAAACCGGTCATCAGGGTTTCTCAGGAGCGCGGTAATCCGGCCGGTGCGTTGCGCCACCACCAGTCGCGTGGCGTCCTCGGGGGAAAGTTCGACCGTAATTGAGGTGAACGACCGAGCCCCGCCCTCGTCGGCTCCCGGCTTCAGTTGCCGACCGGTAGCCAGAACCGCTACGTTTTGTACCAGGACCCGCGCGGTCTCAACCGCCGCTCCCGCGTCTGCACCCTGGGCTCGCGCCGAAAACAGAAGGTCGATGCGATCCCCCGGTCGGAGCATGCCCGATACCGCATTCACGTCATCGACCGAAATAGTGAGCGCACGAATGCCCTGCCTTACTCGCGCGGACAGGCCACCGGTTTCAGCAGGCTGAAGGATCTCGGCGAGCAGCGGTTCACCGCTGCGAAGCCCCCTGGCGAGGCGCATCCCGGACTTGGCGTCAAACTGTTCAGGACGCAACGCAGACCCGGGTACGAGATCGACCGGAATCGGACGAACCGCCATGTTGTCGGCCGAGACCGCCTCGCCAGCAATCAGATCGAACTTGGCGACCACCACTGACACGGTGGCGGGTGGCGCGACCCTGGCTGCAGCCTGCTGTCGTGCAATGGTTTCGCTCACGTGGCGGTCTGCAAGCACCACGGACAGCGCTGCAAAGCCTAGCGCCGCAGCGCCCAGCAATACGAGACGGAGTACGGACCGCGCCGGACGCGACTGGACGGTAGTCATGGCTTCCCCGCATGGTTGAGGATTGCCTGGTACCGGCCTTCGATCGCAACCATCAGGCGTTCAATGACGTTATCGGGCATCAAAACCAGTGCCATGATCACGAGCGACAAGATCAGCATCACTTCGGTCGCAGCCTGGCCTTCGATTCGGCGAGCCGGCACTGCAATCCGCGTGCGCCGTTCAAGGGGGTGACTCATCGTTTGAACTCCATGCGATGGGCAACAACAGCGGTTTTGCCGGTCAGTGCCTCGAGGGTGACGACAAATTCGAGCGAGGGGCCAACGTAGCGCTCGATCTGGGGGCCAGGCGTCACCTTTGCCGTAGCGCCTGCGTCGGACGCCGACGGTTTGTGCAAAGCGGACTGGCCTCGCGCCTGCGTTGCCGGCCGCAAGCCCTGCGCTCGCGCAATGCCGCCGAACTGCTCAAGCAGCCTGTCAGGCAGGAGATTCGACGACCCCACCCAGGTCGTGACGCGAGCACCCGCCTCGCCCGAGACCACTTCAGTCACGGCCTCGACCGACGGCGGCAACCAGGAACGACCCGCCTGCACAGCGCGCTCGCCCCTCGCCGCATCGCGCCACCGCGTGACATATCCAGTGATCTGATCACCCTGTTCGCGTATCTGGACCGCTTCGAACCGGTCGCCCGTGCGGCGGGCGATCATCAGCCAGCCCGCATGCTGGCTTTGCCATACGGCATCAAATGCCATCCACCCCCAGTGCGCTTGAATGTCAGCAAGGGTCTGCGCAGCGCTGCCCTGACCCGCTATCGACCAGACACTGGTGACCCTGCGATCAATCTCGAGTTGGTGGTTGATCAACCGGATCACGAGACGCCCAGGCAGGTCGGGAGGCTGCCCTGGAGCAGGACGAGGCTGCGTCACCGGATCGCCTGCGAATGCGGCGCCGTCAGGCGTTGCCGCCATCAGCGAAGCGCCCGCCAGCATCAACACTTGGGCGAGCCGTCGAACCGCCTGGCGACATGCTGCGCGCATCATTGCCGCCGATCCTGCGGGACGATCGTGACATCGAGCCGGGGGGACGAGAGCGCAGCCCCGCCCGGCTCGAACCCCAGCGAGTCGGCGAGGTTCAGCATGCCTCGCGTGAGCGCATAGCCGGTATCGAGCGCTGATTCACGGAAAGCATCGAGACGGCTTCCGCGTTCAACCCGAGACGCTACCGAACTCTCGTGCGAGCCCAGCGACTGACTGGCATTCCATTCGTCTCCCAGCACGGCGAGGCGCGCCTTCAGACGGATCACGAGCGGTGTCCCGCCGTTTGCGCTCGATGCGCCTGACAGCGACAGGCGAACCGGAACCTCGACCTGCGAGGCACGCAGACCCGCCGTTGCATCCAGACCAAAGCGCTGAGTCCCGACCGGCAAGGCGGGTAGCCCCGGCATGGCGAGCCAGGGTTGCGCAGTCGCCGCCACATTGATTCCTGCATCAAGCGGCTGTCGTGTCGAGGACAAGGAAACTGATTGCAGCGACTCGACCATGCGGGTGCCGTCGGGGTTGGTCCAGAACGGGTGGGGGCTTGCCCCCTCGCCTGACGAAACGCCTGACCGTGCAGAATGCGCCGCATCGCCCTGCAGCCAGCCGAGATGACGCACACGAATCGCAGCCGCAAGGTCGGCTGCACGCGCGGGATCATCACAGCCGGCACTCTCGAGCCTGCACTCAAAGGCAAGCGCCCGCGCCGCCCCCGCGGCGCTCGCCTGAATCGCGTGCAGGCGTCCGATCATCAAGACCGCGAACAACAGCGCAATCGCCGCAAGCGTGAAGACCAGGGTTTCGATCAGGGCCTGTCCTCGCTGCCGACCCGCACAAGCTGGCCGGAGAACTGCCCCGACCTGCCGCACCGGCCGGCGCGTCTGGCGATCGTGATTAGCGCGCATAGGTTGCCGCCGCTGCACGATGCGCCTCCGTGGGCGAAATGAGTCGCGCCTGCCAGAACGGACTGAACAGGCTGGGAAGCTGTGCCGGTGTGGAGGCCTCGGGCGGTGGGCTGAAATAGACCTCGGCTGCCGCGAGCGCCCAGAGGTAGCGGCCATGGTCACCGTCACTGAGCTGCATCCGACCTTTGGTGACCGCAAGCGCATCGGCGGTTCCGATGTCGCGCACCTCGATCCGCGCCAGCACCGCCAACTGGGACACTGCAGGCGCCTCGCCGAGTCGGATCTGGGCACCCAGATCGTGGACCTTCGGGAGGCCTGCGAGCGAGGCCGTATCGCTGGATGCTCCGAAGAGCGCCAGCGCGGTCGCGCCGGGATTGGTGTACGCGCTCTGCAACTGCGGGTCGTTCCAGGCTGGGGCGGCACCTGCGCTCCCCCAGCCCGCCGCCGCCGCCTCGCGATCGCGGCATGCACCGAGCCCGAGAAAGCCGCCTGCCCGCCAGTCGTGAAGCGAAAGCGTGTCAACGGCAGACCAGGTTTCGAGGGATTCGTGAAGCGCAGTGCCCCCTCGGCGGCGAAGCCACAGTGTCCACTTGTCAAGGTCTGCGCTTCGCCCCACGCACGAGGACGGCAGCGGCAGCCGGTGATCTGCGCTTCGCGGGCTGGCGGTGAAGGGGTCGAGGGATTGGAGCACCACCTCGCGAAACCTTGCCTTGTCTTCAGCGCCCACCTGCGGCTGCGCGAACGCAGCAAACGCACCGGCATCACCCAGCGCAAAGGCGAAAAAACGGGGGTCGCCGCTGCGCACCACTTCGTTGGCGATGGCGCCCAATCCGAACACCTGCGCGGACCTCAGCAGCGCTGCCTGGCTTCGCTCAAGCCAGACCTTGTAGCCGAGTTGTTCATGTGCCCGCCATTCCAGCTCGGCGGATGCTGCCTGCTCGGTTGCGGCACGCGCAACATCGGCTCCGGAGGCGATTGCTGCCAGGGCAAGCGCCGCCGGTGGATAAGCCGCAGCGGCAGACTCGGCGTTGGCGGCAAGCGCATCGAAGTAGCGGGCCCAGGACGCGATGGTGACCGCCTGCGCCAGCGCCACTTCCTGGGCGACCATTGCCCGGTTGGTGTAGGCGGCATAGTTGAGGACACGGGCGCGCCAGGTGGCGGCGCTCAGCGCAGCGGCATCGGCCGCGTCGTTGAGACTCTGACGGGTGGCAAGGACACGGCCGCTGCTGAACACCGCAAGGAGGAGAAAAGCTCCGCCCACGATCAGCAGCAGGGCCAAGACCAGCGCCTGCCCAGACTGCGCGCGCCGCCGGCGGCTATTGGTTGTCGAGCCCATAGTTGCCCAGGCCCTTTCGCTGCGACGAAGACGACTGCGCGCTGCTCGCACTGCCCTGTGCAGAGGAAACTGCCGTGCTCGAGGACTGACCCGAGATTTCCATGGCGAGCCCAGCGGTCTGGCTGCGCAGTGTCTGACCGAAGAGGCTGTAGACGCCGATAGCCGCCACGGCAATGAGCGCGACCACAATGAGGTATTCGGTCATGCCCTGGCCCGCCTGGCGATGGGATCGGAACGCGAACAGACCGGAAGCGGGTGATTTCATGGGATCTCCTTGGGTGGAAACGACGAACCCATTAGAGAGATCCGAGCCGATATGGACAATTCGTCAGAGTGGTCTAGGCCAGGCGCGCGATCACGCAAACGCCCAGGATCGGCGCGGCTCGCCGCAGCTTGAGCGTGAAAGCCTAGTCCGGATGATCGACCGTCCCACGCGGGGCCGTCGCGCGGCGACAACGCCTGCCACAACCCCCGGAATTGCTGCACCGATCAGGGATTGCTCTATCATCCGGCCGATTCAAGCAGAGAGGAGACCGCCTTGAAGAATCGTCGATTGCTGTTGAGCGTCGCAGCGACCCTTGCGCTCGTGTCGCCATTTTCCATTCAGGCGCAGAGCTATCCAACCAAACCGGTGCGCCTGGTCGTGCCCTTCCCGCCCGGCGGTGGCACCGACGCGTTTGCACGCCCGCTCACCAAGGTGCTGTCGGCAAACCTGGGGCAGTCATTCGTCATTGATAACCGCGGCGGCGCAGGCGGCACGCTGGGCGCCGAGGTGGCCGCCAAGTCGGCTCCGGACGGCTACACGCTTCTGGTGGGTGCGGTGCATCACACGATTGCAGTGAGCATGTATCCGCGGCTGGGTTATGACCTGCAGAAAGATCTGACGCCCGTTACCGTGCTTTCGTACGTGCCCAATGTCGTGGTGGTGAACCCGCAGCGGGTGGCGGCACGCAGCTACGCAAGCTTTGCAGAATATGTAAAGGCCAACCCGGGCAGACTCAATTACGCCTCGGCCGGCAACGGCACCACGCATCACCTCACGGTAGAACTCTGGAAGACGCTTACCGGGAGCTTTGCTGCCCACATCCCTTACCGGGGCGCCGGCCCAGCCATGCAGGACCTGCTCGCAGGCCAGGTCGACTTCATGTTTGACGGCATGGGCAGTTCGATTCAGCACATCAAATCGGGACGTCTGATTCCGCTTGCTGTGTCATCGGCCAAGCGCTCGTTTGCGCTTCCTGACATTCCTACGCTTGATGAACTCGGAGTGAAGGGCTACGACGCACGCACCTGGTACGCAGTGTGGGCGCCCGCCGGCACGCCGCGCGACATCGTCAATCGGTTGCAGCAGGAAATCGCCAAGGCGCTTTCTGGCGCCGAGTTGAAAGGGATCTGGGAGAGTCTGGGCGCAGAGGCCGGGGGCCAGTCGCCCGAAGACATGGGCAAATTCGTAGATGCCGAAATAGCCAAGTGGGCCAAGGTGGTGAAAGACTCGGGCGCCAAGCTCGACTGACTTGAAGCCGCCCCCGGCGCCTGCGCGACCAGGGGCGGTTTCAGGCTGATTGCACCGATCAGGCGGCCTTTCGCTGCTGACCGTGCGAGTCGAAGAACTGCTCGTCTTCAGTGGAACCCTTCAGCGCTGCGGTTGAGGCCTCGCGCTCAACGGTGGTGGTGACGGCGTCGAAATAGCCCGTGCCGACTTCACGCTGATGTTTGACCGCGGTGAAGCCCTTGTCGGCAGCCGCGAATTCCGCTTCCTGCAGCCGTACGAACGCAGACATGTTGTCGCGGGCATAGCCGTGCGCAAGTTCGAACATCGAGTAGTTGAGCGAGTGGAAACCGGCGAGCGTGATGAACTGGAACTTGTAGCCCATGGCACCGAGTTCGCGTTGAAACCTGGCGATGGTCGACTCGTCGAGGTTCTTCTTCCAGTTGAATGACGGCGAGCAGTTGTAGGCCAGCATCTTCCCGGGAAACTGGCGATGGATGGCTTCGGCAAATTTGCGGGCGAACTCGAGGTCCGGGGTTCCGGTTTCGCACCAGATCAGATCGGCATAGGGTGCGTAGGCGAGCCCGCGCGACACAGCCTGATCGAAGCCTTTGCGTGTCCGGAAAAAACCCTCCACGGTACGCTCACCTGTCAGGTAGGGCCGGTCGTTTTCGTCAACATCCGTGGTGACCAGGTCGGCGGCCTCTGCATCGGTGCGGGCGAGCAGCAGCGTGGGCACGCCCAACACGTCGGCGGCCAGTCGCGCAGCCACCAGCTTTGCCACTGCCTCGCGGGTAGGCACCAGTACCTTGCCACCCATGTGGCCGCACTTCTTGGCCGAAGCAAGCTGATCTTCAAAGTGAACGCCCGAAGCGCCCGCCTCGATCATGGATTTCATGAGTTCGAAGGCGTTCAGGACGCCGCCAAAACCCGCCTCGGCATCGGCGACCACCGGGGCGAAATAATCGACGTAGCCGGCGTCATTCGGGTTCTTGCCCTCCATCCACTGAATCTGGTCGGCGCGTGTGAGGGTGTTGTTGATGCGCTTGACGACCGCGGGCACAGAGTTGGCCGGGTAAAGCGACTGGTCCGGATACATTTCACCCGACAGGTTGGCGTCGCCCGCCACCTGCCAGCCCGACAGGTAGATCGCCTTGAGGCCCGCTTTCACCTGCTGCATCGCCTGGTTGCCGGTCAGCGCACCCAGGCTGTTGACGAAGGGCTCCTCATGCAGCAAACGCCAGAGCTTGTCAGCGCCGCGGCGGGCCAGCGAATATTCAACCGGGGAGGAACCCCGCAGGCGAACCACATCGTCGGCGCTGTAGCCGCGCTTGATGCCGCGCCAGCGCGGGCTTTCAGACCAATCTTTCTGGAGTTTCTGAGCTTCGAGTTCACGGGAGGACATGCGGGGCTCCTGGAGAGGCAGGTTAGAGACAGCCTTCAGCTTAGGGGCGCGCATGCTGCGAAGCGGGAAGAAAGAATAAAAATCAACTATCTAATAAATATATATAAATCAATAGTTTATATCTGTATTTCATATATTGAAAAATAGTTTTTCACAACGAGACAAATTAACGCTGCGAGGCAACATCGAAATTTCACCATGCGGAATCCGCGCTTCACCCGGTAAAATAAACATCGATCTCCACGAGACAGGACCATCATGATTCGCTACATCGACAGCGACTACGCGGTTGCCGGCCAGTTGGCCCCCGAACACATGAAGCAGCTTGCCGACGCAGGGTTTCGCAGCGTCATCAACAATCGCCCGGATGGCGAAGATTCCGCTCAGACACCCAGCGCGCAAATGCAGGCCGCAGCCGTCGCTGCGGGGCTGCAATATGTCTATCTGCCAGTCGGGGCAGCCTACCCGGCCGAGGGTGCAGCAGTCACGCTCAAGCAGGAACTCGCCCGCCTGCCCAAGCCGATCCTCGCCTACTGCCGCTCGGGCGCGCGAAGCACGACGGTGTACTCGCTCGCCAAAAGCGCGGGCTAGCCAACGATTGAGGCACGCGTTCAAACCCCCGGTCTGTACCTGAAGGCCTTTCGGGGCGCAACGCCCGGGAAGGCTTCGCTTACACGGCTACAGCCAGCCCCGCGGGGGTTGTCAGCCGGCACGGTTGCGCATCCAGTCGGCCGTGCCGTGGAAGGCTTCGGACAACCGCTCGCTCAGCGCAGGATCAATGTCGAGCTCCCTCATCGCCTGCGCCATGCAGGCGAGCCACTGATCGCGTTCACGGATGCCAATGGCAAATGGCAGATGGCGGGCGCGCAGCCGCGGATGGCCGAACCGCTCGACATAGTGCGACGGCCCACCCAGCCAGCCACACAGAAACCAGAACAACTTGTCGCGCGAAGAATCGAGTTCGGGCGGATGCAGCGCACGGATGCCGGCGTAGTCGGCTTCCAGGTCCATCAGATCGTAAAAGCGGTCGACCAGCGCCCGCACAGCGGATTCTCCGCCCAGCGCATCGAATGCCGTGGAATCGTCACTCATGAGGAAAGACTCGTGCGAACCGGCGCGCGCAGCACGCCGCGCAGCCCCAGCCAGCCCGCGAGCACCGTGAGGAATGCGGTGGCAGCCATGGCCATGGGGATCACCTGCCAGCGCGGCTGATAGTCGAATTCAAAGATCACCTCGGCCAGCGTCCAGCCCACAGCGATGGCACCCACCGCGCCCAGCAGTCCGGCCAGCGCGCCGCCGAACGCAAGCTCCGCATGCTGCGCCCGCGACAGGAAACGCGACGAGGCGCCCAGCGAACGCATGAGCGCAGCCTCACGGATCCGCTCGTCTCTCGATGACAGCAACGCCCCCCAGAGCACGGTGAGTCCTGCGGCGAGCGTGAGCACAAACAGAAACTGCACCGCTGCAACCACCTGATCGAGCATCAGCTGCACCTGCCGCACCAGATGTCCGGTGTCGAACACCGTGAGGTTGGGGAATCGACGGACCAGTTGCCGATCCAGTGCCGGCGAGGCAGCCGGCAGATGGAACGCGGTGAGGAAGGTGGTGGGCCGATCGTCAAGCGCAGCCGGCGACAGGATCATGAAGAAGTTCGCACGCATGGAATCCCAGGCGAGTTTGCGAACGCTGGTGATGCGTACCTCGACCCGCTCTCCGGCCACATCGAACACCACCGTATCGCCCATCTTGAGGCCCAGTGTCTTCAGGATGCCCAGTTCCGCCGAGACCTCCATCGCCGACGCATCGAACCAGCGCCCGGCCACGACCGTGTTGTGAGCGGGCGGCTGCGAGCCGTAGGAGAGGTTGAACTCGCGCTCGACGAGACGTTGCGCGCGCTCCCCCGCCGGAACATGCTGCGTGGCGTCTTTTCCATTCACCTCGATCAGCCGCCCGCGCACCATGGGCTGCAGGTCGGCAGCAATGCGCCCTGCCGCCAGCGCCTGTTCGACCGCTTCGCGCTGATCCGGCTGGATATTGATGATGAATCGGTTGGGCGCATCAGGCGGACTCGCGCGACGCCAGGCGTCGATCAGGTCGGTCCGCGTGATGGTGAGGAGCAGCAGCGCCATGATGCCGGCTGAAAGCGCGGCGGTCTGGGCGATCGCAAGCGCGCGCCGGCGGCTCCAGGACGCGATTGAAAGGCGGAGCAGCGGACGACGTGCCACCGGGCCCACGCGCCGGATCAGGGTGACCACCCAGACGGCCAGCGCCGATACCGCAATGAACATCAGGGTGGCTAAAGCGAACCCACCCGCAGCAATCAGGGCCAGCTGACGGTCGCCAGCAAGCCACGCAAGCAGCGTCGAAAACGCCAGAACAGCCACCACCACTGCGCCCCAAAGGTTGGCGCGCGCAGGCGCGTACTCGCGTCGCAACACGCGCAGGGGCGGTACGCCGGCCAGTCTCAGAACGGGCCAGCCACCGAACCCCAGGAGAAGGATGAGGCCGGTGATCAGCGCCTGCGCAAACGGCATCCACCCGGGCGCTGGCAGCCTCACACCCAGCATCGGTGCGACCGCATCAGCCAGAAACTGCTGGAACACCGCGCCCAGGGCCGCACCCACCAGCCCGCCCACTATCCCGACCCAGAGCAATTCGAGCAGAAGGAGCCGCACCAGTCGCCGTTGACCCAGACCGGCTGCCTTCATGACCGCGCAGCCATCCAGATGCCGTTCAGCGAATCGGCGCGCCCCAAGGGCGATCGCCACTGCTGCAATCAGAACGGTCAGTAGCGCAACCAGCGACAGGAAGCGCTCCGCGCGGTTAAGCGTGGCGCCGAGCTCGGGGCGTCCGTTGTCTACCGTTTCGATCCGGAGATTCTGACTGGCGAATTCACGGACACGCTGCTCGAAGCGCCCGACGGCCTCGGCTGAGCCCGCCACCAGCAGCCGCCAGCTGACCCGGCTGGCCGGCTGGACAAGACCGGTTGCCGCAAGATCATCCAGCGCAATCAGCACCCGCGGGGCGAAATTGACGAAGCTCGCGCCACGGTCAGGTTCGAGGGTGACCAGCCGTGTGACCCGAAAGGATCTGTCACCCAGTTCAATCCGGTCGCCCACATTGATCTCGAGCGGCGAAAGGAGCGACGCGTCCACCCAGGCCTCGCCGCGTGCGGGAATCGACTCGGCCGGCGCGTCCGGTGCACCCGGCTGGGTGGCGACCCGAATTGCGCCACGCAGCGGATAGCCTTGCTCGACCGCCTTGAGCGAGACGAGAATTGAACGCTCGCCGGCCAGCGCCATGCTCGGAAAAGACACGGTTCGAACCACCGCGAGCGACGCCGAGGAGGCCTCGCGCAACAGCGCGGCATCGGGCTCTCGGCCCGCCGCCAGCACCAGATCGGCGCCCAGCAGCTGGCGCGCCTGAAGGGACAGGGCGGTGCGCATCCGATCGACGAACAGACCCACACTTGCAATCGCGGCCACCGCGATCACCAGCGCAGCAATCAGCAGGCGAAGTTCGCCCGCACGCCAGTCGCGCGCCGCCAGGCGCAAAGATAACGAGAGATCATTCATGATGGGATTGCCCTGGAGGATACCCGGGACACTTGAAGGCTGCGCCGCTCGCCCTAAAATCGACAAGGATGACGCAGCACCTCAGCCAATCAACCTGTCTTCTCCAACACTTCCATGATCGACGTCAACGAACAATCCTTCGAAAGCGAAGTCATTCGCGCCTCCTTTACCCAACCCGTTCTGGTCGACTTCTGGGCGCCGTGGTGCGGCCCCTGCCGGATGCTTGGCCCTGCGCTCGAGCGGGTGGAAAAGGCGCTGGAGGGCCAGGTCCGGCTGGTCAAGATCAACTCTGATGAGAACCCACAGCTCTCAGCCCGTTTCCGGGTCCGCAGCATCCCGCTGGTGATGTTGTTTCGTGATGGGGCACCGGTAGACAGTTTTGTCGGAGCCAAGCCGGAGGGCCAGATTCACGCCTTTCTCGCGCCGCATCTGCCCCGCCCGGGCGACGATCAGGTTCGTGAGGCACAGGACGCGGTGGCGGCGGGACGCCTGGAGGACGCAGCTTCCGCCTACGCCACCGCACTGGCCATCAATCCGGCGCAGGACAAAGTCCGCGCCGACTATGTCCGACTGCTGATCTCGATGAATCGAAGCACCGATGCGGCCACGGCGTTCGAGCCGCTTCGCGTCGCAGCCCGAAGCGACCTGGCGCTCGCGGCCGTGGGGCAACTGCTGGACGCCGCGCAGGCCATCTCCGCGCTGCCCGAGCACGGCCGAGACGAAAGCGAGCTGCGGCGCGCGCTTGAAGCCTCCGACACTCTCGAGAACCGGCTGCTGCTCGCACAGTGGCTGCTTCTGCAGAGCCGGTGGCAAGCGTGCATGGATTTATGCCTGGAGATCATCGGCCGCGACCGAAAATTTCGTGAGGACGCAGCGCGCAAGGTCATGCTGGCGGCGTTTGAGTTGTGCGGCGATCCACCCCTCGTTGGCACCTACCGCAGGCGGCTGAGCGCGGGCCTATACTGACCCACTTCAGCATTGCAGCCGGAGAACCGGACATGTCAGCGATCGACGACACGCGGGTTCTGGTCACGATCGACCAGGGGGTGGCCGACGTCCGGCTCAACCGTCCAGACAAGCTCAACGCGCTTGACAGCGCCATGTTCGACGCGCTGATCGCAACGGGCGATCGGCTGCGCACCCTGCCGGGCCTGCGGGCGGTCGTGCTGTCGGGTGTGGGCAAGGCTTTCTGCGCCGGGCTCGACATGGGGCGCTTCCAGGCCATGGCCGGCGAGGCCGACAGTGCTGCATCACTGCGGCTGGGCCCCCGCTCGCACGGAGACTGCAACGTTCCGCAATATGCCGCGATGGTCTGGCGGAGCCTTCCGGTGCCCGTCATCGCCGCCGTCCACGGCGCTGCCCTGGGCGGCGGTCTGCAGATCGCCCTCGGCGCCGACATCCGGCTCGTATCGCCCGAGGCCAAGCTGGGACTTCTGGAAATCCGCTGGGGGATCATCCCTGACATGGGCGCGTTCATTGTGCTGCCTGAGCTGATGCCCGCCGACCGGATTCGGGACCTTGCCTACACCGGACGTACGGTCGGCGGCGCCGAGGCGGTCTCGATGGGGCTCGCCACCCAGTTGAGCGATGCACCGCTGGACACAGCGCTTGCCATGGCCCGGGACATCGCCTCGCGCAACCCCGACGCCATCCGTGCCAGCAAGGCGCTGGTGGCGGCCGCCTATTCCGGGAATCAGGCCACCCGCCTGCAGCGCGAGTCCGACGCACAGATCGCGATCATGGAACGCCCCAACCAGCGCGAAGCGGTGCGCGCGCAACTGGAAAAGCGCTCGGCGCAGTTTGCAGACCCTGCCTGACGGGTGGCCTGGCGCCTGCCGGGCCATGCGCGAGGTGCCGCGCGAAACCGGGCCAGACCTTTCAGACCGAGCGCCGGAACCAGATCGCAGACAACCCGAAGGCGAGCAACCCCAGCAAGGCAGAAGCGGCCGCGAACAACGCGCCGATTTCTGTGTCGCGGCGTTCGAGCGCAAAGCGCGAAGTGAGGTGCTGATAGACCTTGCGCAGATCGACCGCCGACCCCGCATAGAAATATTCGGCCTCGGTGACCTTGGCAACCGCTTTGAGCGCCTCTTCATCCAGTCGTACGTAAAACGACCAGCCCTCATAGCCGGGAATGGATCCGTTCGGGGTGCCAAACCCGACGGTGTAGACACGAACTCCCAGCTCGGCCGCTTTGCGCGCAGCCATCACCGGGTCGGGGCCGTTGGTTCGCCTGCCATCGGACAGCAGCACGATGGCCCCACCGGTATACGTGCCTGGAGCGACCGCCGCAGCCGGCGCCTTGGGCGCCGCCTTCGGAGGGGGTGGCGTGGCGCGGCTTTCAATCGCCCCCTTGGCGCGGCCGCCGTCCCGGCCGAATCCCTGGCCATAAAGCAGTGACTCCAGATCGATCCCGGCTTCGGGCATGAGTGTGGCAAGTGCCACCAGCAGGCCGCTACCGGTAGCGGTGGCGCGCTGCAGCTGGAACCGGTCGATGGCCGCAAGCAGGTCTTCCTTCCTGTCAGTGACACCCTGCACGACCTGGGCCGACCCAGCGAAGGTGACAATCCCCACCCGGATACCGTCGGGGAGCTCACGGATGAATTCGCGCGCCGCCACCTGGGCTGCATGGATGCGGTTGGGTTCAACGTCGTTGGCGAGCATGCTGCGCGACACATCGATCGCCAGCACGATCGTCATGTAATCGGCGGGCAACACCACATTGGCTGCCGGACGCGCGGCCGCGACCAAACCTGCCGCGATACTGACCAGGAGCAGCGCGGGCGGCACGTGACGACGCCAGCGCTGACCCGGCCCAATCGCCTGTCGGACCAGGGTCAGGCTCGCGTAGCGCACAGCGTTTCGCCGTCGGCGGCGAAGGAGCCATACATAGAGCGCCACCAGGAGCGGCAGCGCCAGCAGACCCCAGAGAAAATCGGGCCAGATGAATCGCACGGCTTTTGGATTCAATGCTAATGTCCCACTCTACCACCGACAGCCATCCAGGGTCAGCTTCCAGCCATGCGCCGCGGTTCGCTCTACAGCAGCCGGTCACGTCCCAGCGAAGACCGCTCCCCGGGAAGTAGCGGCGCCATGCGCCGATCAGAGCCGGCGGTCAGTCGCGCGCCCTTGCCCAGCAGCCCGCCCAACCCCGGCGATCGCGTCAGCCCCGGCAGCCGTCCGGAAGGCCCAAGTGCGCAGGGCTGGCGCGCTCGCCTGCGCTCGCGCCTGGCGAAATATGGTCAGGTCTCGGCATTTTTTGCCGGCATCGTACTGGCTCTCGCCATTGTTCTGATCCGCGATGCGCTGGCCCCACCCCAAACCCAGCTCACCCAGGAAGACATCGACGCAGCGGTGCTCCACACCCTTGAAACCCGCGATCTGCCCTCGCGCGCCGCGCGCGCAGCCGAAGCCGTCCGGCAATCGGTTGTGAGAATTCGCGGCTACGCGATCGACCCCAGCGAGCCCGAGGCCGGGCTGAAGGAGCGGGGCACGGGCACCGGCGTGGTGATCATGGAAGACGGCACGCTGCTCACCAATCTGCATGTGGTGGCGGGCGCCGAGGAACTTCGCGTCACGTTTTTTGATGGCAGCGAAACCACTGCCACGCTGGCGGGCGCCCAGCCCGACAATGATCTCGCCGTGCTCAAGCCCAAGGAAATCCCCGATGACCTGCCACCCGCCACGCTGGGCGCGAGCAACCGCCTGGCGCCAGGCGACGAGGTGGTGGCCGTTGGCTTTCCGTTTGGCATTGGACCATCAGTCAGCGCCGGTGTGGTGTCGGGCCTCAATCGCGAATTCAAATCCGAGGAAGGCGAGCGTCCGTTGAAAGGCCTCATTCAGTTCGACGCGGCGGCGAACCCCGGCAACTCGGGTGGTCCGCTCGTCACCATGTCGGGCGAAGTGGTGGGTATCGTCACCGCCATTCTCAACCCCACCTCTGCGCGAACATTCGTAGGCATCGGCTTTGCTGTCACCATCGAAAGTGCCGGCACCGCGATCGGCATTCCCCCGTTCTGAACTTACAGGAAGTCTGTCCCATGCAAGCCCAGGAATCGAACCCTGCCTGGAACCGGCCGGGCACCGCCCCGCTGCGAAATGAAGTCGCCGCCCGAATGGAGCAGGTGCTCTATGAGGTCAAACGCGTTGTCGTGGGACAGGATGCCTTCCTGGAGCGGGTGCTGGTGGCCATGCTGGCCCGAGGTCATCTGCTGGTCGAGGGGGTGCCCGGCCTCGCCAAAACGCTCACCGTGAACACGCTCGCGCGAACACTGCGCGGCAGCTTCAAGCGCATCCAGTTCACGCCGGATCTGCTGCCCGCCGATCTGGTCGGAACACGCGTCTTCAACCAGAAAACCAGCGAGTTCTCCACCGCACTGGGACCGGTCTTCACCAACCTGCTGCTTGCCGACGAAATCAATCGCGCGCCAGCGAAGGTGCAGAGTGCGCTCCTCGAAGTGATGCAGGAACGCCAGGTCACCATCGCCGGCGAAACCCATCGGTTGCCGAACCCTTTCCTTGTGATGGCCACACAGAACCCGATCGAAACCGAGGGCACCTACCCGCTGCCCGAGGCCCAGGTCGACCGCTTCATGATGAAAGTGCTGGTCGGTTACCCCTCCGAGGAGGAAGAGTTCGTCATCGTTGAGCGCGTCACCGGTCCGGCGATTGAGGTGTCGCCAGTGGCCACCACCGAGGAACTCGCCACGCTGCAGGCCGAATGCCGGCGCGTCTACGTCGATCCGGCGCTGGTGCAGTTTGCAGTGAGAATCGTCGCAGCCACCCGCAACCCTGCAGCTTGTGGTCTGCCGGAACTCGCGCGCTACATCGGCTTCGGAGCCAGCCCACGTGCCACGATCAGCATGATTGAAGGCGCCCGCGCCCTCGCCCTGCTGAGGGGACGCAGCTACGTGCTGCCTGCCGATGTGATCGACCTGGTGGCCGATGTGCTTCGTCACCGCCTGGTGCTGAGCTACGAGGCGCTCTCCGAGAACCTCTCCCCCGATCAACTGATCGGCAAGCTGCTGAGAGCCATTCCCGCACCCGACACGCCGCTCTCCACCCATGTCAGGTTGGGAGAGTCGGCCTGATCCGGCCGGCTTCGGAAAGCGCCCTCCCATGTTTGGCTGGTTCCGAAAGCGCGCGCCCGACCCTGGCTCTGAACCGGGCGCGCCGGGGGCCCTGGCGACTGCGGGTGGCCCGTCGCTGCAAACGGTCAGAACCGACCCAGAGCGGCTGCTGAAGAAGCTGGAGTGGACGGTCGTTCGCCGGCTAGACGGCATTCTGCAGGGCGATTACCGCACGCTCTTCCGGGGCAGCGGCTTTGACCTGGCCGATCTGCGCGAATACATGCCGCACGACGATGTGCGCCACATCGACTGGAACGTCACGGCGCGGCTGCAGGTTCCCCATGTGCGCGAGCATCAGGAAGACCGCGAGGTGGCAGCGTGGCTGCTGCTTGATCTTTCAGGCTCGGCCGACTTCGGGTCCGGGCAGATTTCCAAGCGCACGCTTGCCCTCGAATTCAGTGCCGTGGTGGCCCGGCTGCTCACACGCCGCGGCAACCGGATCGGTGCGCTGATCCACGCGGGCAGTCATCACGACAACACTTTCGTGCAAGCGCGGTCGGGGCGTCGGCATGTACTCCATCTGATGCAAAGGATCGATGCTGCGCAAACCGGCGGCACGCCGCACGATGCCACCGAACTGGGCGCGGTGCTCTCCGATGCGCTGGCGGCAATCAAGCGTCGGTCGGTGGTGTTTGTCGTGTCCGATTTCATCAGCCTGCCCGGCTGGGATCAGGCGCTGTCTCAACTCGCCCGACGCCACGATGTGGTGGCGGTGCGGCTCTTCGATCCGCTTGAAGTCGAGCTGCCCGACCTTGGGATGATCGCCCTGCGGGACGCAGAGACCGGCGAGTTGCTGTGGGTGGACAGCAGCGACCGCCGCTTCCGCGAGCGCTTCGCCCAGGCTGCGGGCACGCGTGAAACGCAGCTCCGCGAGGCACTGGCCCGCAGCGGCGTGGATTGCCTGGAACTCGCCACCAATGAGCCGCTCGATGAATCGCTGCTTCGATTCCTGCAACTGCGAAAGCGCCGCTCGCAGCTGTCAGCTGGCGCGTTTGGTGCGGCCGCCGCATCGCGTTCGGTCTGACGGGACCGCATGCCATGATTGACCTGCGGACCCTCAGCTTCCTGTGGCCGATACTTCTCTGGCTGCTCGCGATCGTGCCGCTGGCTGCGCTTGCCATGCTGCTGCTTCGTTTCACCCGTTCGCGCGCGCATTCCCGCTACCCGGGCATGGTCCCGCAGGCGCTCACGCACTCGGGCCTCTGGGGTTTCCTGGGGCGCTACGGTCCGGGATTGATCGCGCTGGCCGGGCTCGCGCTGCTCCTCATCGCCGTGGCTCGCCCCCGGGCCATGCTGCTCATGCCCACGGCGGTCGAGTCGGTCATCCTGGCGATCGACACATCGGGCAGCATGCGTGCCGCCGACGTCAAACCCAGTCGTATCGAAGCCGCTCAGGCGGCTGCCCGCAGTTTCATTGATGGCATGCCATCGCGGCTGCGGGTTGGTGTGGTCGCCATCTCCGGCACCGCGGCGGTCGTCCAGTCTCCCACAACCGAACGGGACGACCTCTACCAGGCGATCGACTCACTGCAGCTTCAGCGCGGCTCGGCCATCGGCAGCGGCATTCTCGTGAGCCTTGCAGAGTTGTTGCCGGGCGCAGGCATCGACGTACAGAAAATTCTCAACGAGGCCTCGGGCGACGGACCTCGCCCGGGTGCTGGCGGCACGCCGCTGCGCGGAGCGCCGGGACGCGACAGCGCCGGCGCGGCAGGCGCCACAGCGTCGGGCGCCCGCTCAGGCAGCCAGGAGCCGCCCAAAACCAGCCCACCGGCGGAACCTGGATCCAACCGCAGTGCGGCAATCGTCCTGCTCACTGACGGCCAGGGCAACACCGGGCCCGAGACGCTCAAGATGGCCGAACTCGCCGCCCAGCATGGCGTTCGCATCTTCACCGTGGGGGTGGGTACGCCAGAAGGCATCACACTCAACGCTCAAGGCATGTCGATGCGGGTGCGGCTCGATGAGGAGGCGCTGAAGAAGATCGCCGACATCACACTGGGCGACTATTTCCGTGCGAACGACGCCCTCGACCTGCGCCGAATCTACAAAGAGCTCAGCTCGCGCCTGACGCTCGAGCGGCGCCAGCTTACAGAGGTCACCGCGGTTTTTGCGCTCGCTGGATGTGTGCTGGTGATCGTGGCGGCGGCAGTATCGCTCGCGCGCACCGGCAGAATTGCCTGATCCCCCGCCCCGCATGCGCCCTCAGGCGCGGTCGAGTTCAATGCTTACCGACAGACCGGTGCCATCTGGCCCGGCGTGAAGCGACAGTCGCGCGCCCAGAAGTCGCGCATATTCGCTCACGATGGCAAGGCCCAGACCCGCGCCCTCGCGCAGCAAGGGCTCGCGCGAGGTTCGGCGCCAACGTTGCATCATGTCGGCACGCCGCGCTTCGGGCAACCCGATGCCGTTGTCAATCACCGACAGCTTGACCCTGGATGCCGCGCCAGCACTGCCCTCCTTCGCTTCAACGCTCACCGTCAACTGCGGCTGCCCAACGGGAGACGAACCAAACGCATGTCGACAGGCGTTATCGAGCAGATTGTTGACCACGCCCTCGAGGAGCGCCGCATTACCGAGCACCTCGACGGGCGCATCGAGTCCGCTCGCGCCAAGGTCGATCCCCTGAGCATCGGTGCGCGCAATGAATCGCAGCAAGGCCTCGCGCACGACGGTATCCAGTCTCACTGGCTCACGCTTGAGCGTTCCCGAGACCTCCTCGGCAAAGGCCAGCGCGAGCAATTGATCAACCAGCCGGCTCGCCTTGTCCTGCGTGCGGATGATTTCTTCGAGCTGCTCTTTCATGACCGGCTTGCCACCGTCGCGAAGGCCGAATTCAGCGAGCGCGCGAATGCCTGAAAGCGGAGTGCGCAACTCATGCGCGATGTTGCCGGCAAACTCGCGCTGCGCCACCACGGCGCGGCGGATGGTCGCAAGGAGCGAATTGAAGCTTTCGCCCAAGCGCACAAAGTCGCGCACCTTGGACTCGACATGAACTGGCGCGAGGTCGCGTGCATCACGTTGCAGGAGATCGCGCTCCAGACGAACGAGCGGCGCAAGGTCTGCCCCCACCAGCCGCTGAATCCCGAAAACCAGCACCACCAGAACCACCCCAAGCGGCAAGAGGGTTGCAGCCACCAGCTGCAGCAGCATGGCGTCACGACCAGCCGTGGTCTGCCCGACCGTCACATAGAAGGGCAGCGGACCCTGTTTGAGGATGGTGGCAAGGCGCACCGGAGCCCCATCGAAGCTGCGTTCCATGAAATACGGCAAGGGTTTCTCGGCGTCCGGCAGTGCGGCCAGGCCCGGGTGCCCTGCAACGAATTGTCCGCCTGCCGAACGCACCAGAAAATAGATTGATTCGGTCGTGTCGAACAACACCGAACTCAGTTCGGCCGGCGTGAGTTTGAGCGACAGACCGCTCGCGGATGAAGGGTCTGCCAGCACGCGCTCAGCCACCAGCAGCGCGTCTTCCACCAGCCCCCGGTCATACGCCCGCTGCATGAAATGGGCCGCCACCCATACGATTCCAAAGCTTGCGATGAGCCAGCCCAGGACCAGCGCGGTGATCATATGAAGAACCAGCCGTCGGCCCAGCGTGGGCAGCCTGCGGGCGGCGCTCATTCGCCCTCCAGAACCAGCGAATAGCCCAGGCCCCGCAGGGTACGGATTCCAACGCCGCTACCGGCCAGCTTTTTTCGCAACCGGGAAATGAAGGCTTCCAGCGCGTTCGGCGCGAGCAGATCATCGAGATCGGAAAGTTTGTCGGCGAGATCGGTCTTGCTCACCACCCGCCCGACAGGGCTCATCAATTCCCAAAGCACCTGAAATTCCCGGGACGGCAGGGACAATTCTTCGCCTCCAACCAGGAACCGCCGCTTCTGCCGCTCCAGCGTGAGCGCACCGATGGTCTGCACGTCGTCAAGCCAGCTCCGGGAGCGGCGTACCAGCGCTCTCAGCCGGGCCTCCACCTCATCGAGTTCGAACGGCTTGCCCAGGTAGTCGTCGGCGCCGCTGTTGAGACCGTCAATCCGCTCATCGGTGCGGTTACGCGCAGTAAGGATGAGCACCGGCGTGCGGTCACCGCGCGCACGCGCAGCGCGCAGCAAATCGAGCCCATTGGAGGACGGCGCGCCGGGCTGGCGCGATGCAGGCAAATTCAGATCGAGCAGCACGGCGTCGAAGGGCTGCAGCGACCACAACGTTGCCGCGTCGGCCAGGTTGTCGCACGGGTCAACGTGGTTCCCGGCCGCAGAAAGACTGCGCGTAAGCACCTGACGCAGCACCGTGTCATCTTCGATCAGCAGAATTCGCATGAGGGCTGCGTGCTCGGAAAACCGTCGCGCAAGTCAGGTTCGGGTCAGTTGCTGCGTGCGATAACGACAGGGTGAGCATACGACAACCAGTAAAACCAGTGATTCGTTCCAGTCGCTTTCGGATCGCGGCAGGGCTGCTCGTCGCCTGCGTTGCAACCGGGAGCGGCGCCCAATCAGCGCCTGAACGGCTGTCGCTCGATTCAGTGCTGCTGCGGGCCGAGCGTCATCCTGAGGTCCTGATCGCAGGGGCCGATGTCGATGCGGCATCGGGCGGTGTTGTCGCTGCCGACAGGGCCCCGCTACCCACCGTCTCCGCCTCGCTCGCCTCCATCGACCTTCAGAACGGTATGGGTCCCGGATCTTTGGCGGGCGGCAAACGCCTGGATAAAGGGATCGGGGTGGATTGGGTGTGGGAACGCGGCGACAAGCGAATGCACCGCACCCGTAGCGCGGAACTCGGCCTTCTGGCGGCGCGTCTCGATCGAACCGATGTCCTCCTCATCCGCCAGATCACCATTGCGGGTGCGTTCTGGGACCTTCTCGCCGCCCAGGACCGGGAGGCCGATTCGGCCCAAATGCTGCGAAGCGCCGAGCAGATGGCCGATAGCGCCCGCTTGCGTCTTCAGAAGGGCGATATCTCAGAACAGGAGACCGCTCGCGTCCTGATCGAGACCGAGCGTGCCAGACAGGACGATGCCACGCTCCGAGCCGCTCGCCGCCTCGCAGCCGTATCGCTCGCCCAGGCAGCTGCCCTTGTCAATGATCAGATCGAGGCGGCAGAGGGCTGGCCCGCATTCTCCGCATCGCCATCTGGGCCCGCGAACCGCTACGCGCCAGCCGGCCCGGAGACGCTGCCGCCCACCAGGCCGGCCATCGATAGGCTGGTTGACCAGCGGGCCGACGTCAGCGCGGCACGCACCAGGGTGGAGGCCGCTCGTGCTGCGCTCGACCTCGCACGCGCTTCGCAGGTCAGCGATATCACCTGGGGGGGCGGTGTCAATCACTATCCCCCCGACCACCGGGCCTCGGTACAGTTGCGCGCCCAGTTCCCGTGGCAACTCAACTACCGATTCGAAGGCGAGATCCGTCAGGCCGTTGCGGGGTTACAGAGGGCAGAAGCGTTGCTCAGCCAGACATTGGTTGCGGCCGAGTCCGAGTTGACCTCGCTCCACCTCCGTCGCATCACCACGGCTGCGCGCCTGGAGAGCATCGAGACACGCATCCTTGAGCGCTCCCGTGAAGTCCTGGAACGGGCCGAGGCAGCCTACGCACGGGGCGCCACCTCACTCACCGATCTGCTCGATGCGCGTCGCACCTTCAGGGCCGTACGACTCGACGCGGTCCAGGCGCGGCTCGATGCGGCACGCGCCGATACCGAATGGCGTCTGCGTTCGCTGAGCGTCGCACCATAACGCTGAACTCACACACTGGACGCCACGTGGTTTCGAAGCGCCTGATCTGCCTGATTCCTGCTGCGACCCTTGCCGCTCTCCTGCTCGCGGGCTGCCGGGATGCACCCTCGGGCCAACCCCCGCCCGCACGGCCCATCCTCACGGGCAGCACGCTGCGCTTTCCGACCGGGCATCCGCAACTCGGTGCACTGAAAACCGTGGCTGCCGAGCCGGCACGCCCAGTCAACGTCGACATCCCCGCGCGGGTGATCTGGGACGAAGACCGTACGCAACGCATTTATCCGGCATTTGCTGGGCGAATCTCTGCGATTCGGGCCGACGTCGGAGGCCGCGTCGCAGTGGGTCAGGTTCTGGCTGAGCTGGCCTCTCCGGAATTTGGTGTCGCGCAGGCCGATGCCAGCAGGGCCCGGGCAGACCTCGTCCAGGCAAATCGCCAGCTCGACCGGGTTCGCGATCTGCACGCGATAGGCATCGCCGCGCGAAAGGAGCTCGAGCAGGCAGAAACGGATGCCCTGCGCGCGCAAACCGAACTCGACCGCACGCAGGCCCGAACACGTCTGTACGGCGGTTCGGAGGCCATCAATCAGCGTCTGGCCATCACAGCCAGCATTGCCGGCGTGGTGGTCGAACGCAATCTCAATCCCGGCCAGGAACTGCGTCCCGAGCAATTCGGACCCGGCTCGACTGCGCTGTTTGTGCTGACCGATCCCACCCAGCTCTGGCTGCAGGTTGACGTTCGCGAAGGCGATCTTTCGCAGGTGGAACCAGGTCGGCGTGTTGAATTCATCGCCAACGCCTACCCTGATCGCAGCTTCCCCGCCGAGATCATGGCTGTGGGTGACGCCATCGATCCCCTCACGCGAACCCTCAAGGTCAGAGCCCGGGTTGACAACACCGCCCGCTTGCTCAAGGTGGAGATGCTGGGCCGCGTGCGGGTCAGCCAGTCGCCTGGACAGGGTGCAGTCGTGCCAGCCTCCGCCGTGGTGAGTCAGGACAACACGCACTGGATCTACGTATCCCCCAGCCCCGGCGAATTCGAACCCCGGCAAACTGACATCACCTATCTCGGGTCAGAGCGGGTGCTGATTCGCGACGCACTTCGCACCGGCGAGCAGGTGCTGGTCGAAAACACGCTGCTGCTCGCCAGAATCTATCGTGGCGCAGCCGACGCCAACGAGCGCACCTCGACGCCGGGTCGAGGTGCTGCTCGATGAAACGGCTGATCCGTTATTCACTGAATCAGCCGCTTCTGGTTCTGATCGGTACGCTGCTCTTTGTCATTGCGGGCATCGTCGCCTTCCGACAACTCCCGGTTGAGGCCTTTCCAGACGTCACCGACACACAGGTCACGGTAATCGCGCTCTACCCCGGCGCCGCAGCCGAGGAGGTTGAAAAGCAGGTCACCCTCCCGATCGAGGTCGCGCTCTCGGGGCTACCCAATTCCATCCGGCTGTTCTCCCACACGCAGTTCGGTCTGTCGTTCAACGTCATCACCTACGACGACCACGCCAACGTCAACGTCATTCGTCAGCAGGTCAATGAACGCCTGCGAGGGGTGTCGTTGCCCGCGGGAGTAGAAGCCACCATCGCGCCAAATGCCACGCCGGTCGGCGAGGTGCTTCGCTACCGTCTGCGCGGCGAGGGCTACAGCCCGATTGAGTTGCGTTCAATCGAAGACTGGGTGGTTGAACGCTCGTTGCGACAGGTACCTGGGGTTGCCGACGTCATTGCGATGGGCGGCGCCATCAAACAATACGAGGTTCAACCCGACCCTGACCGCATGCGCGCCTACAAGCTCACCTACCAGCAACTGCTCGAGGCGCTGGGTCGCGGCAACGCCAATGCTGGCGGGAGCTATGTCTCGCAGGGCGGGCAGCAGTTCACCATTCGCGGCATCGGGCTCCTCCGGAGCACCGACGACATTGGCCGCATCGCCATTGCGACCCGAAACAGCACACCCATTCTGGTCTCCGACGTGGCACAGGTTCGAATTGGCGAAGTCCCGCGCCTGGGCACGGTCGGGCAGGACGACGATAACGACGTGGTCACCGGGATTGTCATCATGCGCCGTGGTGAAAATCCCTCCGAAGTGCTGCGCCGGGTGAAGGAACGCATCGCCGACCTGAACGAACGCGGACTGCCTCCCGGCGTTCAGATCGCACCGTTCTATGACCGCACATGGCTGATGGAGCGCACGCTGCGCTCGGTGTTCACCAACCTGCTGGAGGGCGCCATCCTGGTCGCACTGGTGCTCTATCTGTTTCTGTCAAACCTGCGGGCGAGCATGCTGGTGGTCATGATCATTCCGCTATCGCTGCTTGCCACGTTCCTGGGCCTGCGGATCATGGGTATTCCCGCGAACCTGCTGAGCCTGGGCGCGCTTGATTTCGGCATCATCGTTGACGGCGCGGTCATCGTGATTGAAAACATCATGTATCGGCTTTCCTTGCGCGGTGAAGGCATGAGCGAGCGCGAGCGCACCAAGCTGATTGAATCAGCCGCTAACGAAGTTGGCCGGCCCACACTCTTCTCGATGCTCATCATCATCGCAGCCCATATTCCGATCTTTGCCCTGGAGCGGCATGAAGGCCGAATCTTCCAGCCGATGGCGTTGTCGGTGGTGGCGGCGCTCATTGCCTCGTTGATTCTTTCGCTCACATTATTGCCCTTGCTCGCGCGGCAAGTGCTGAGGCGACGGCTGCCGCACCACGACAATCGGCTGGTCACTTTCTCAAAGCGCATCTATCGACCGGTTCTTGGATGGGCGCTTGCCTGGCGAAAGACAGTGGTGATCGCGGCGCTGGTTGCGTTTGGGGCGGCGATGGGTGTTGCCACCCGCCTCGGCTCGGAATTTCTCCCCGAACTGAACGAGGGCACGCTCTGGGTCAACGTGCGCCTGCCGGCCAGCGTATCCATCGAGGAAGCGCAGGCGGTACTCCATCAGATCAGATCGGCAATGCGCCGCATTCCGGAAGTTCGCACCGTTGTTTCAAAGGCGGGAAAGCCCGAGGACGGCACCGATCCGAAAACCATCGCGATGGCGGAAATGTTTGTCGACCTGAAGCCACCCGAGGAATGGCGGCGAGGCCTCACGCGCGAGCAGCTCCTGGAAGAACTGGAACGTGCGGTGCAATCCATTCCAGGTATGGAGCCCACTTTCTCGCAGCCGATTCGCGATAACGTGCTGGAGTCCATCTCGCAGATCGACGGCCAGATCGTGATCAAGCTTGCCGGCGACGATCTGGCCGTGCTTCGCAGCGCCATGCAGGCGATCGAGCATGAGGTGAAGCAGGTTCAGGGGGTGTATCGGGCGGAAATCGATCGGCTGGGCGAACTGCCTCAGTTGCTGATCGAAATCGACCGGGACCGAGTGGGTCGCTACGGACTCAACGTAGCGGACATTCAGGATGTGATCGAAGCCGCACTTGCCGGGCGGCCGGTCACCAGCATCTGGGAGGGCGAGCGCCGGTTCGGACTCGCCGTCCGCTTGGCGCCAAGCCAGCGATCGCTCTCGCAGCTCGCCAATATTCCCATCCCTACTCCCGATGGCGGTTACGTGGCACTGTCGGCGGTTGCAACCCTGCGGGAAGCCGGGGGCGCGATGAATATTGCGCGAGAGGCCGGTCGCCGCACCATGGCCATCGGCATTTTCATCCGCGGGCGCGACATGGGGTCAGTGGTTGCCGACATGAAGCAACGGGTGGATCGTCATGTTCAGATTCCGCGCGGCTACGTACTCAGCTGGTCCGGGGAATTCGAAAACCAGGAACGCGCAATGAAACGGCTGAGCGTGGTGGTGCCACTTTCGCTCGCGCTGATCTTCGTGCTGCTTTTTGATGCGTTCAAATCGCTGAAAGCTGCCCTGCTGATTCTGGTCAATGTGCCGCTTGCGCTCATCGGGGGCTTCGTCGCGTTGACCCTCTTCAACATTCCCTTGTCGGTCTCGGCGGCCATTGGATTCATTGCACTGTCCGGGCAGGCAGTGCTGAACGGCGTGGTCATGCTTTCGGTGTTTCAGCAGTTGCGCGCAAGCGGAATGGGTCTGATCGAGGCAATCACCGAAGGCGCAATGCAGCGGCTGCGAACGGTGCTGATGACGGCCTTTCTCGCTGCGCTGGGGCTGTTGCCCATGGCCGTCAGCACAGCGATTGGGTCCGAGACCCAGCGTCCGCTCGCCATCGTGGTGATTGGCGGACTGGCCTCGGCCACACTACTCACTCTGCTCGTGCTGCCCGTGCTTTATGCAATGTGGTTCGGACGATCGGAAGGGGCAAGGCCCCTCGCCAAAGCGCCGGCCGCGTGAGATCGCCTCGTGCGACCGCGGCCGACTAGCGATACACCAGATCGCGCAGCCACAGGCTCAGTTCGGGCACGAACGTGATCACCGCCAGGCAGGCCACCACCACCGCCACGTACGGCATGATGGACGGAATGATCTCGTCGTATGAGATCTTTGCGACCGTACAGGCCGCAAACAGGTTCACACCGAAGGGCGGCGTGATCATGCCAAGCGCCAGGTTCACCACCATGATGATGCCGAAGTGCACGGGATCGATACCGAACTGGATGGCGACCGGGGCCAGGATCGGCGCGAGCACCACAATCGCAGCGCCGGTCTCGATGAACATGCCGATCACGAACAGGAACGCATTCACCCCGATCAGATAGGCAATCGGACCATCAAAATTCGCCGCCACCCAGTTGCCGACTGCAGCGGGTACGCCCGCGCGCGTGATGAGGAACGCGAACAGGCCTGCGGTCGCGATGATCAGCATGATCACCGTGGTGGACACCACCGTTTTCTGAAGCGCGCGGACCAGATCCTGCCAGCCGATTTTTCGATAGACGAACATGCCGACGATCAGCGCGTAAAACACCGCGGTGACCGACGCCTCGGTAGGGGTGAATACGCCGCCGTAAATACCACCCAGCACAACCACCGGCATGAGGAGCGCGAGACTCGCCTGCCTGAAGGCCACCGCCAGTTCCAACCGGCCCTCGCCGTCACGCTTGCCATGACCGGTGATCTTGCACCAGACGAAGATGAACAGGATCAGCGCGCCACCGATCAGAAGTCCGGGACCGAACCCGGCGATGAACATCTCGCCCACCGATACCTCGGCCGATACCCCGTAGAGGATCATCGGGATGGAAGGAGGAATGATCACGCCGAGTTCAGCCGACGAGGCCTGCAACGCCGCCGCTCGCTGAACCGGGTAGCCGTAGCGAACCATTGCAGGAATGAGGATCGCGCCAATGGCAAAGGTGGTGGCCACACTGGACCCCGACACCGCCGCGAAGATCATGCAGGTGAGGACGCAACTCATCGCAAGCCCGCCCTGCACGCCACCCACCAGCGCTCGAGCCAGATTCACCAGGCGCTCGGAAATGCCGCCCGCCTCCATGAGGTTTCCCGACAGGATGAAGAAGGGAATCGCCACCAGCGGGAACTTGTCGATCGAGGTGAAGAGTTGCCGGGCCGACTCCAGCATCGGCATGTTGGAGAAAAATTGAATGCCGGCAATGGAGGCGAGACCGATCGCCACCGCAACCGGTACGCTTAGCGCGAGCAGCGCAAGAAAAATGGTGAAGATTGCCGCAACCATGGGCGCCGCTCCTGGTGAATCAGTAAACTACTGCTGCGTTTCGAGTTCGCCGCGCCTGGGGTCCAGGTAGTTCGCGAGCAAGCCCAGCACCCCGAACATGGCGCCCACCGGAATGGCTGCGTAGGCCCATGAAATGGGGATCTCAAGCCCCGCCAGGTTCTGAAAGCGCACCCGGTACACCACGTCCCAGCCGTACCAGACCACCACCAGCAGAAACAGCATGGTGACCGCAGTAATTGAAAAGTGAAGAACCGGCAGGTACTTCGTTTTTGCCACCGTCCGGTACAGCAGATCAACCGACAGCAAGGCCCCGCCGCGCAGCGCTGCGCTGAGCCCCAGGAACACACTCCAGATCATGAGCGTACGGGTAAGCACCTCCGTCCAGGTGGAGGGTTCCTGCAGCACGAAGCGCGCGATGATCTGATAGCCGCCGCAAAGCGCAGCGATGGCGAGCGTGATGCACGCCAGGGCAAGAACGAACTGACCGACCACCCGGTCGGCTGCGAGAATCCATTGCCGCACGATGAGCCCTCCGGCTGAGCGCAGCGCCTGCGCAGCGCAAGCCGGCGCACCCCAACCTCAGGGGTTGCGCCGGACAGGCCGCGCGCGAGCGCAGCCCTTACTTTGCGTTGCGGATGGCGTCGATGTTGGCCTGGCCGAAACGCTTCGCGTATTCGGCGTAAGCCGGGGCGAGCGAGTTCTGGAACGCAGCCTTCTCGTCGGGGCTGAGCGCCCGGATCTGCATCCCGGCGGCCTTCAGCGACTCCACCCCCTCACGCTCGAGCTGTTCAACCCGCTGACGCGACACCACCGCCCCTTCCCGGGCAATCTGAACGATCAGCTTGCGGTCATCGGGCGACATCTTGTTGTAAGCCGCAGGCGACATCAGCACCAGGGCAGGCGAATAGAGGTGGCCGGAGAGCGTGAGGTGCTTCTGAACCTGGACGAACTTGGCCGAGACAATCACTCCAATGGGATTTTCCTGGCCGTCTACCGTACCCTGCTGAAGCGCGCTGAACAGCTCCGGGAAGGCCATGGGCGTGGGCAACGCGCCCAGCGTGCGGAAGGCCGTCATGTGCACCTGATTTTCCATCGTGCGGATCTTCAGACCCTTGGCATCGGCAGGCGACTTCACCTCGCGACGGTTGTTCGTCATGTGGCGGAAACCGTTTTCAGACCAGGCAAGGCAGACCAGTCCCTTGGACGGACATTTGTCGAGAATCGCCTGACCGATCGGACCATCGAGCACGCCGCGGGCATGGGCGTAGTCGCGAAACAGGAAGGGGATATCGGTGATCAGCGTGTCGGGAACAAAATTGCCCACCGGGCCGGTCGAGGTGGTGACCAGGTCGATGGTGCCAAGCTGGGCGCCCTCGGTCATTTCACGCTCGCCGCCCAGCTGGAAATTGGGGAACAGCTCGATCTTGTAGCGCCCGCCCATGCGCTCGGCAACCGCCTTCTGCATGTAGACGGCCCCAACACCGTAGTGCGCCTCGGCAGGAAGACCGAAACCGAACTTGAGAACGGTCTGCGCCGACGCAGCCAAAGGCAACGCGGCAAGCGATGCAGCAACGAGCCATCCCCGTCCGGCGGCCGAAATTCTGTTGAACATGATCTTGTCTCCTGGCGGATGTGGTTGAATAGTTGAGCCCAGGCCCCGGGGCGGCACCACAGCACCCGCGCCTTTGCCCGAACCGACCCCTCTGAAACGGGGTTCGTCCGGAAGCTTATTCGTCATTTACAACCGACTCAAGCGGAAAACAATGAAACCCAACCCGCTCCAGGCCCCCCTTGCCGCCGGCGAAACCGTGGTCGGCGCCATGACCTTCGAATTCTTTTCGCCCGGCATGTCAGCCATTCTGGCCAATTCCGGATGCCGCTTCGTCATCTACGACATGGAGCACACGGGGTTGGGCTTTGAAACCCTCAAATGGCTGTTTTCAACCTGCAGGGGGTTGCCGATCGAGCCCATGGTGCGGGTGCCGCGCGGGCAATATCCCTACCTGGCCCGGGCGCTCGATATTGGCGCCCGCGGCGTGATGATTCCAATGGTGGAATCAGCCGAGCAGGCGCGGGAAATCGTCGATGCCTGCCGCTATCCGCCAGTCGGGCGACGCGGCGCAGGCTTCGGCTTTGCCCAATGCGACTACCTCGGAGGCGATGTCGGGCAGAAGATTCAGATCGCCAATCAGCGAACCACGGTCATCGCGCAGATTGAAACCGAACGCGGGCTTGCCAACCTCGAGGCCATCGCCCAGGTGCCTGGCATCGATGTACTGTGGCTTGGGCACTTCGACCTCTCCAACTTCATGGGCATCCCGGCACAGTTCGACCACCCCGAGTTCGATGCCGCCATGCGGAAAATCGCGCAGGTCGCGCGGGCTCATGGCAAATCCGCTGGTTTCATGGCGACCGACCGCGTCTGGATCGACCGCGCGCGCAAGCTCGGCTACAACATGCTTGCGATCGGTACCGATACCGGGTTGCTTGCGGCCGCCACCAGCGAACTCACGGCCTACGCCGGACGCAGCGGGAGCTGACGCATGAGCTTTCGAATCGGACTGACCCGCGATCTCATCAAGGCTGACGGCGAGCCCTCGTTTGGGCGAGGCCCGCTCGAACTGTTGAACAACGCGCCCGACCTCACCTGGGAACTCATCCCCGAGACCTTGAGCGAGATCACGCCCGACGTGGCGGCCCGCTATGATGGCCTTTACGTCAACGCGCCGCGCGTCACGCGGGCCAGCGTTGCTCGCAGCGACTGCCGCGTGCGAATCGTGGCGCGCCACGGCGTGGGCTACGACTCGGTTGACTGCGCCGCGCTGGCCGAGCGCGGCATCACGCTGACCAACACACCGGTGGCGGTTCGCCGGCCTGTTGCGGTCGCCACGCTTACGCTCATCTTTGCGCTCGCCGGCCGGCTCTTCACCAAGGATCGCCTCACCCGGACGGGGCGCTGGAACGAACGCACCAGCCACATGGGGCTGGGCCTGACCCGTCGCACGCTGGGCCTCATTGGCGCCGGCGGCATTGGCCGGGAAATTCTCTCCCTCGCTGCACCCTTCGGCTGGAAGATGCTGGTGTCCGATCCGTTCGCAGATCAGGCGGGCATTCGGGCGCTGCAGGGCGAACCTGTCGCACTCGATCATTTGCTCGCCCGCTCCGATTTTGTCGTCGCGTGCTGCATCCTCAATGACCAGACTCGCCATCTGATGAATGCCCAGCGCTTTGCACAGATGAAGCCCGAGGCCTTTTTCATCAATGTTGCACGTGGCCCGGTGGCCGACGAAACGGCGCTGATCGATGCGCTACGCGCGGGTCGGATCGCTGGCGCGGGGCTCGATGTCTTTGAACAGGAGCCGGTTGACCCCAACAACCCCCTGTTGTCGATGGAGCAGGTCATTGTCACCCCGCATGCACTGTGCTGGACCGACGAGTGCTTCGACGCCATCGCCCGCGAAGGGCTGGGGTGTCTGGTGGATTTCGCAGCGGGCCGAACGCCCCGCTCGGTTGTCAAGGCAGGATGAGTCATCATGGCTGAACGTTCGTTCAAGAAAGAAGTCGAGCAGTTGCTGGTTCCCGCCGGCACGGTATTTCGGGGCGAAGGCATCCTCGCGGTCACCAAGGCGCTGCTCGAGTGCGGGGTCGGATACGTTGCCGGTTACCAGGGCGCGCCCATCTCGCATCTCATGGATGTGCTGGCTGATGCGCGCCCCATCCTCGACCAGATGGGCGTACATTTCGAATCGAGCGCGAGCGAGGCCTGCGCGGCCGCAACCCTTGCGCCCTCCATGACCTACCCGATCCGCGGCGCGGTCACCTGGAAATCCACGGTCGGCACCAACGTCGCGTCGGACGCGCTCGCCAACCTCGCCTCGGGTGGCGTGATTGGCGGCGCGCTCATCATCATTGGGGAAGACTACGGCGAGGGTTCCTCGATCATGCAGGAGCGCACGCACGCCTTTGCGATGAAGTCGCAAATCTGGCTGCTCGACCCACGCCCCAACCTTCCCTCCATTGTGAATGCTGTCCACCACGGCTTCGCGCTGTCCGAGGCGAGCAACACCCCGGTGATGCTGGAACTGAGAATCCGCGCCTGTCATGTGCACGGAAGTTTTGTCACCCGTGAAAACCGTCCGCCCGCGTTCAGCCTGCGTCAGGCCCTGGAGGCACCGCGCCGCGACACCAGCCGTATTGTTCTGCCGCCGGCCGCGTTCATGCACGAGCACGAGAAGGTGCTCGATCGCTGGCCTGCCGCAGTCAAATATATTCAAGACCATCAACTCAATGAATTCTTTGACGGCGATATCAGTGAACTGGGCGTGATCGTGCTGGGCGGCCTCTACAACAACACGCTCCGGGCGCTTATGCATGAGGAGCTTGCTGATCTGTATGGGCAGTCACGCATTCCCATGTACGTGCTCAACGTCGCCTATCCCATCATCGACGCCGAGGTGCTGCGTTTCTGCGAAGGCAAGAAGGCGGTGCTGATCGTCGAAGAAGGCCAACCCGACTATCACGAGCAGGCCATCCGCGCGGTCCTGAGCCGCGCGGGGCTCGGCACGACCGTCCATGGCAAAGACCTGCTCACAATGGCAGGCGAATACACCGTGGCCGAACTGCGCTCGGGGGTCAAGGCATTTGCCAGCCGCTACCGGCCGGCAGCGGTCGCAACCGCGGTCCCAATCTCGATCAAGCGAGAACGTCCACCCAGTGCCGCGGCCGCTGCAGGCGCCAACATGCGCCGCGCTGCGCCAGAACTCAACGACATCGTTCCTGCGCGCCCGCCCAGCTTCTGTACCGGCTGCCCCGAGCGTCCGATCTTTTCTGCGCTCACCCTCCTGCAGCAGGATCTGGGCGAGCACCACATCGCAGGCGATATCGGCTGCCATCTGTTTGCAGCCATGCCGCCGTTTCATCTGGGCGCCTCCACCATGGGCTACGGGCTCGGCGCCTCGAGCGCAGCCGCCTTCGGTATCGAGGGCTCCAAGCGCGCGATCTCGATCATGGGCGACGGTGGCTTCTGGCATAACGGCCTCACCAGCGGTATTGCCAACGCGGTATTCAATAAATCCGATGGTGTGATTGTCATTGTCGACAACAACTACTCGGCCGCGACCGGCGGACAGGACATCCCCTCATCACGCGCCGACAACCCGAACCGCAGCACCTATCACCCGATTGAAGCGGCCGTGCGGGGCGTGGGCGTGCAGTGGGTTCGAACCATCACCGACACCTATGATGTGCGGACCATGCGCGATGCGCTCAAGGAGGCACTCACCACCGATTTTCGCGGACCCAAGGTGGTGATCGCCCAGAGCGAGTGCATGTTGAACCGTCAGCGTCGGGAGCGACCCCAGAAGGCGCAGGCTGCGGCCCGCGGCGAACGGGTGCTGAAGGAGAAGTTCGGCGTCGATGCCGCGGTCTGCAGCGGCGACCATGCCTGCATGCGCGTTTCGGGTTGTCCCTCGCTCTCGCTCAAGCCGAGTGGCGATCCGCTCAAACCCGACCCGGTCGCCGCCGTTGACGACAGCTGTGTGGCGTGCGGACATTGTGGCGAGGTCGCCGATGCCGCGGTGCTCTGCCCGTCGTTCTACCGGATCGAGTGGGTCCGAAACGCCAGCGCTTTCGAGCGTGGCGTCGATCGGGTGCGTCGCGGTGTTGCCGGCTGGCTGCAAACGCGCCGCAACCGTTCGCTTGCCGCCCGTTCACTGGTGGTGGAGACAACCCGATGAGCGCACCCGGCATCACCGTCCGAGGCGCCCGCCCCGACCGCCCCATCACCATCGCCATCATGGCGATGGGGGGACAGGGCGGCGGCGTGCTGGTCGACTGGATCGTCGACCTCGCTGAAAACAACGGCTATCTCGCGCAGTCCACCTCCGTGCCAGGGGTGGCGCAGCGAACCGGCGCCACCATCTACTACGTCGAACTGCTCAATGCCGCGCATGGGCAAGCGCGCGGCGCCCAACCCGTGTTCGCCCTCATGCCTGTACCGGGCGAGGTCGATATCGTGATCGCAGCCGAATTGATGGAGGCAGGCCGTGCCATCCAGCGGGGACTGGTCAGTCGCGAACGCACCACCCTGATCGCATCCACGCACCGCGACTTCGGCACGCTCGAGAAAGTCGTGCCGGGAAATGGCATCGCCGACACAACAGCTGTCCTCGAGGCAGGCACCCGCTATGCACAGCGCTTCCTCCACGACGACATGCAGCAACTCGCCCGCCGCGAAGGCAGCGTGATTTCCGCCGCCCTGTTCGGTGCGCTCGCTGGCAGCGGCGAATTGCCGTTCACGGATGACGCTTTCCGCGACACCATTCGCCGGGCCGGCGTGGGGGCCGAGCCCAGCCTGCGAGCCTGGCAGGCCGGATGCAACGCGATCCGCGAGCCTATTCGTACCGCTGCCGAACAGCCACCCCTGCCGGGCGAGCCCGCCCCGCTCCCCTCACGCGCTGCATCGCCCGAAGTCGAGCGCCTGCGCGAGCGGATCGTGGCCGAGTTCCCGGCCGTCGCCCATCCCATGCTGGGGGCTGGGTTGCAGCGCGTCTTGGAATACCAGGACCTCGATTACGGTGCGGAATATCTCAACCGTGTTGCTCATGTCCACCGCACAGCCGCGGGAAGCGGCGGCGAGGCCCACGGTCATCTGGCCACGATTGAAGCCGCCCGCTGGATCGCGGTGGCCATGGCTTACGACGACATCATCCGCGTCGCGGATCTCAAGTCGCGAAGCGAGCGCTTCGAGCGGATCCGGCGCGAGGTTGGCGCCAGCGATTCGGAAGTGGTCGGTGCCACTGAATATTTCCATCCCAGGCTCGAGGAGGTCACCTCGCTGCTGCCTGCAGGCCTTGCGCACAAACTCGAGCAATCACGCGGACTGAGCGCCTGGATCGAGCGGCGCCTCTCGAAGGGTCGCCGGGTTCGCTCGCACACCATCACGGGTCAGCTGATGCTGCACGCACTCGCATCGCTTCGCTTCATGCGCCGTTCAAGTCTGCGCCACCAGCGCGAGCAGCAACATCTGGAGGCCTGGCTCGCCCGGGTGGAGCAGGCCTTCGCCCATGACTACCGGTTTGCAGTGGAGGTGATCCGGCTGAGGCGTGCGATCAAGGGCTATAGCGACACGCATGCACGCGGCATGAGCCGCTTTGACCGCCTGATGCGCGCAGCCGACCAACTGCAGGGTCGACCGGACGCTGCCGATGCGCTTGCCTCGCTCCTTGCCGCGTCGCTCGCCGATGCGCAGGGCGCGGCACTCGAACGCCAGCGGCAGGCGCTGGCGCTCGCGCCCATTTAAACCGGGCCCGGTCGTGCGCTAGCTGCTCTGATTGCGATCACGCCCAAGCGTGTAGCCGGCATCCACGCGGATCAGTTGCCCGGTCACCACCGATCCGGGCTCCAGCAGCCAGACGATGGCCTGCGCAATATCCTCTGGCTGACAGATTCGCTCGAGCGCCGAGAGCGAGGAAAAATCCTGCCGCACGCGCTCAAACGATGCATCGCCCAGCCCCTCTCGCATCCACCGGCCGTCTATCATTCCCGGCAAGACCGCGTTGACCCTCACTTTGGGCGCAAGCGAGCGCGCAAGGCTCAGCGTCAACGCGTTGAGCGCAGCCTTGGAGGCCACATAGGCGTAGGAACTGCCTCGTCCGCTTTCGCCCGCAATGGACGACACATTCACGATTGCGGAATCAGTTTGCATGCGCTTTGCCGCCGCGCGAGACATCTTGAAGGGCCCCAGGGCATTCACCTGAAAGACCTGAAGAAACCCTTCGTCATCGGCCTCATCGATCCGGGCCATTGGCAGAAACACGGTTGTACCCGCGCAATTGGCGAGTGCATCCACCCGGCCCCACCGTGCGAAGGCCGACTCAACGATCGCGCGACAGTCGGCATCACTCGCGAGGTCACCCGCGACCGTGAAGCAGTCGGCACCCAGCGCCCGACACTCATCGGCAATCCGCTCGGCCGCCTCGGCGCGCCTCGCGTAATGAAGCGCGAGGCGATAGCCGCGCTCGGCCAGCATCCGCGCGCACGCTGCGCCCACACTGCCAGCTGCACCACTCACAATCGCCACCCGCGGTTGTTCCTGCTGCATCAAGGCCTCCGCTCAGCCTGAGGTTGGAAAATATTGCCGCACCAGGGACTCCGCCACACACGCGGGCTTGTCCTCGCCATCGATTTCGATGGTGACGGTGAATGACATCTGGATCCCACCCGGGATGTCTTCGAGCGATGTCAACAGAAATCGCCCGCGCACCCGCTGCCCCGAACGAACCGGGCGGGTGAAGCGAACCCGGTTCAGCCCGTAGTTGATGCCCATTGCGCAGAACGGCAACGACAGATGCCGGTCATAGAAGCGCCCGAGGAGTGACAGCGTGAGAAACCCGTGCGCGATCGTGCTGCCAAAGGGCGACTCGCGCGCAGCCCGCTCGGTATCGACATGAATCCACTGCGGGTCATCGGTAGCCTCGGCGAACAGATCGATCCTGCGCTGATCGATCAACACCCAGTCGGAAAGAAATGCTTCGGTGCCCACCGCAGCGCGCAGCGCCTCGAGCGTGTCATACCGGCTGCTGCTCATGGCGCAATGCCTCCCGAATCTGGCGTTTGAGAAGTTTGCCGTTGGCGTTGCGCGGCAACGGCTGATCCACCACGACGAAACGCTCCGGCCGCTTGTAATCTGCCAATCGTGCGGCGCAGTGTGCGCCCAGTTCGCGATTCAGCCGAACCGATTCCGCAGATCCGTCCCGGGCATACACCACCGCCTGCACGCGCTCACCCAGAACCGGACACGGCACCGGCACCACCGCGCACTCAATCACCTGCTCATGCTCGTAAAGCACATTCTCGACCTCGATGGTGAACACCTTGTAGCCGCCCCGATTGATCATGTCCTTGATCCGATCGACCACCCGCAGGTAACCCTCGGCATCAACCCATCCCAGATCCCCCGAGCGCCAGAAGCCGCCCACGATCGCACTTCGGGTGGCCTCCGGCTGATTCCAGTAACCGGGGATGACCATGGGGCCACCGATCCAGATCTCGCCAAGTTCACCGGCCTCGCACTCTCGACCGGAATCGTCCATCACACGGATCTCGGCGCACGGCAGGGGGCAGCCGACACTATCGATCCGCCCTGCGTTCTGGCCTGGCGGCATGAGCGTGGCGGGCGACGTGGTCTCGGTTGATCCGTAGCAATTCATGAGCATCAGTTGCGGCATGCGCTGGGTGAGCTCGGCAATCGTTGCCGCCGGCATTGGCGCACCTCCGTAGGCACCGACCCGCCATGCCGACAGATCGGCCCGCTCGAACCCGGGGGCCATCAGGCAGAGCTTGTACATCGCAGGCACCATGAGCGTGTGTGTCATGCGTTCGGCTTGCGCAAGCTCGATGAACGCCGAGGCGCGAAACGACGGCATCACCACCAGCTTGCCCGCGGCCATCACCATGGTGCAGATCAATGCAACCAGTCCGGTGACATGGCTGAGCGGCACCGTGGCAATCGAGGTGTCGCGTGGGCCAAGCGACATGGCGTGAACGAAATGAAGCGCCGAGTGCACCAGCCCCAGATGGGTGAGCATCGCGCCCTTGGGTCGACCGGTCGTGCCGGACGTATAGAGAATGGCTGCTGTGTCGAACTCGGCAGGCAGGGCCGGCTCACCCAGAGGCGCGCTCGCTGCTGCGTTCAGCCAGCCCAGCCAGGCCGCCGGGTGGGTGACATCGTCGCCCCCCGGCGCATCGCCCACCCAGACCCGCGCAAGCGGCGCCGGCAGCTCGCTGTCGTCGGGCACCTGGTCGGACAACTCGCGCTCGTGCACCAGGAGGCGCGCGCCACATTGGCCGAGTGCGTAGGCGATGCCAGGTCTGACCTCGCGGGTGCTGAGCGGCACGGCGATGGCACCAACGCGTGCGGCAGCAAACAACAGCACCACAAACTCGATCCGGTTCCCCAGAAGGAGCGCGACCCGATCGCCGCAAACAATCCCTGAAGCCTGCAACGCCCGGGCCGCCTTCGAGACCTCATGATCAAGTTCGACGTAAGTGAGTCGCTGGCTGTCGCATGTCAGGGCCACGCCCTGCGGCGAACGCCTGACCGCCTGTTCGAGCATCCCGAAAAGCGAATGCGGTCGGTCCTTGAAACATTGCACCAGCCGGTCGCCATAGACCAGCTCGGTTCGCATAGCAGGAAACCGGGCTTTGGAGTGTCCGCTTCGCATCACTCAGCAATCTCCAGTCGGGGTTGATCGCGGTCGACGCTTCGCGAGCGCTCCGTTCGCCCCGGACATCGACTATAGCCGGAGCGCGCGCGGCACCGCCCGAATCGTTTCTTTCAGGAATCGAATCACAGACGTTGCAGCGGCGCGCGATCGGTGTGTAGAGTGCGGCATCCATCCACCCTCTCTGGGAGACAGTCATGGCTGAAGCCCTGGTTTCACAGAAACGCCGCCCCACCCACGAAGAAATCATCGCCACGCCGCGCTCAACCTTCGTCGACGTACTGAACATGCCCTGGAAGCCCTCCAAGTTTCCCGGCGTTCAAGTGAAAATTCTGTTCCAGGACGAAAACGGCATGCTGACCGTGCTCTCCAAAATGGAGCCGGGCTCCACCATTCCGCTTCACACCCATACCGAAATCGAGCAGACCTACATCCTGGAAGGCAGCCTCGATGACGAGCAGGGATCGGCCACTGCAGGCAATTTTGTGTGGCGTCCGGGCGGCAATACGCACATCGCGCATGCACCCAATGGCTGCCTGTCGATTTCCTTCTTTACCAAGCCAAACAAATTCTTTGACGAAGTGGTCTGGTTCAACGAGCTCTGAACCTCAATTCAACTGCGGAGGCCTTCCCGATGAACCCCGTCAAACGCTGCTCGCTGTTTCATGTCCTGGCTGGCGCGATCGCGCTGGCCGCGGGTCCGGCCTGCGCCCAGCAGGTATACAAGTGGAACATGCCCACCCCTTACGCAGACGGCAGCTTCCACACCAAGAACACGCGGATGTTCGCCGACGAGGTAAGAAGCGCGTCCAACGGCCGAATCGACATCACAGTGCATTCGAACGGCTCACTTTTCAAACTGCCCGAAATCAAGCGAGCCGTTCAAACCGGACAGGTGCCGATCGCGGAGACCAACCTGCCCGCCTACGGCAATGAATATGCGTTCTTCGATATCGACGGCATCCTGTTCCTGGACAGCGGCTATGAATCGGCCGCCCGACTCTGGAAACTTTCCAAACCCTACCTCGACAAACGCCTGAACGCACAGGGCATCACCATCCTCTACACCGTACCCTTCCCCGGCATGGGCATGGTAAGCAAGAAGGCCATCACGAAAATTGAAGATTTCAAGGGCATGAAGCATCGCAGCTGGGGCCCGGCCGCCTCGCGCTTCGCCGAGCTCGTGGGCGCCACGCCCACTGTGCTGCAGGCCTCGGAACTGAGTCAGGCATTTACCGTGGGGATCGTTGACGCCACGCTCACGTCCTCCACCACCGCGGTTGCCACCCAGTCCTGGGATTACGCGAAGTTCTTCATCGACTTTCAGGCTGCCCACTCCAAGGACACCATCATCATCAACACGGCCACCTTCAAGGGTCTGCCCGCAGAGCTACAGCAAATCATCCTCACGGCATCGGCCAACGCGGAAAAGCGCGGCTGGGACTGGAGCAAGCGCGAGGGCGAGGAAACCAAGGCGCGCCTGGTCAAGGAGGGCGTCACCATTCTCACCCCGGACGCCGCCTTCGTGGCCGACCTGCGCAAGGTCGGCGAGCGGCTCGCCCAGGATTGGGAAAAGCGCGCCGGACCCGACGGCGCAGCCGTCCTCAAGGAGTACCTGGCGGGCCGGCGTTAAATCGGTCTGGCAGGTCGTTGCCTCGTGCGCAGACTGCTGAACGGTTTTTACACCGGGTGTGGTGTCCTGTCCGGCCTCGCGCTGGTGGGTATCGTGGCCTGCGTCCTGCTTCAGATTGGCGCACGTGCGGCCGGCGTGGTGGTGTCCTGGACGGCTGAAATCGCCGGCTATTCCATGGCCGCATCGTCGTTCCTCGGGCTCGCCTACACGCTCAATACCGGCGGCCATATCCGGGTGGCGCTCCTGCTTGACCGACTGCCTCCGGCGGCGCAACGCTGGGTCGAGCGGGGCTGTCTGGCGATCGCAAGCCTCATCAGCGGTTACTTCTGCTGGTGGACCTGCGCCATGGTCTGGGACTCCTGGCAGTTCAATGAAATGGGACAGGGCGTAGTCGCCATTCCGCTCTGGATCCCTCAGCTCTGGATGGCGCTGGGGGTGCTGGCGCTCTGGGTCAGTCTGGTCGATAGCCTGGTGTGTCATCTGATCGATGAAACCACGCTGTACCCCCGCGGCGGCGATCAGCCGTCTGCGGTCTGAGCGCCATGGATCCGGGGCATTTCGCCACGCTCGTACTGCTGGTTCTGCTCCTGATGCTGGGCAGCGGGCTTTGGATCGCCGTGGCGCTCCTGGGAACCGGTCTCTTCGTTTTTTTCGCTGGCACCACTTCACCGGCCGGCAGCATCATGGCCACCACCATCTGGGGCAGCAGCGCAAGCTGGACCCTCACTGCGCTGCCGGTTTTCATCTGGATGGGCGAAATCCTTTTTCGCAGCCGCCTGAGCGACGAAATGTTTCGCGGACTGGCACCCTGGCTGGGCTGGCTGCCCGGCCGATTGCTGCATGTGAACGTACTGGGCTGCGGCATCTTCGCGGCCGCCTGCGGATCGTCTGCCGCCACCATGGCCACCATCGGACGCATCTCGTTGCCCGAACTCCAGCGGCGCGGTTACCCGGCAAGCGTCAGCATGGGCGCCCTCACCAGCGCCGGCACGCTGGGCATCATGATCCCGCCGTCCATTACGTTCATCGTGTATGGCGTGTCGGCCGAGGTCTCCATTGCCAAGCTGTTTGCCGCGGGCATCGTCCCGGGCCTTGTGCTCATGCTGCTCTTCATGGGCTATCTGATGGTCTGGGCGCTCACCCATTCAAGTCAGATGCCGCCCGCCGAACCCGGCTCAAAATTTATCGAGAAGCTGAGAAGCAGCCGACATCTGATTCCGGTGGTGCTGCTCATCGCGCTGGTGATCGGCTCCATCTATACAGGCATTGCCACGCCCACAGAATCGGCGGCGCTGGGCGTGGCGGGTGCGCTCATTCTTTCAGCCGTCTCCGGCACGCTCAGCTGGACCACATTCATCGAGAGCATTCGCGAGGCCGTCCGAACCTCCTGCATGATCGCCTTCATCATCATGGGGTCGATGTTTCTGTCGGCAGCAGTCGACTTCACCGGCCTGCCACATGAAATCGCGAAGTTCATCGATTCGTTTGCACTCTCGCCAAACGGCCTGCTGCTGACACTCACAATACTGTTTGCCATTCTGGGCTGCTTCCTCGATGGCGTATCGATCGTGGTGCTGGCAAGTTCGCTCCTGCTGCCCACGGTGCAGGCGGCCGGCATCGACCTGATCTGGTTCGGTGTATTCATGGTGCTGATGGTGGAAATGTCCATGGTCACCCCTCCGGTAGGGCTCAACCTTTTCATCATGCAGATGATGTCGGGTCGTGATCTCGGCTTTGTCTCGCGGGCTGCGCTTCCCTTCTTCGCGATCATGCTGGTCTTTGTGGTGCTGCTGGTTGCGTTTCCCCAGATGGCGACCCTGCTTCCCCGGATCCTGTTCTGACGACTGCAGTGAGACAGCTTATGGATCTCTCCCGCTTTCCTCGCCGACGCTACACCGCGGGTCCTACCGCTATCGAACCCCTCCCGCGATTCAGCGCCGCGCTCGCAGCCACCTGCCCGGGCGGACGCGGACCAGAGGTCTGGGTCAAGCGCGATGACATGCTCGGGCTCTTTCCAGGTGGCAACAAAACCCGCAAGCTCGAATTCCTGGTGGCCGATGCCCTTGCTCGTGGCGCCGACACCCTCATCACCTGCGGTGCTCCGCAATCGAATCACTGTCGCATCACGCTGGCGGCGGCAGCTCGTGAAGGCCTCGCCTGCCGATTTGTGATCGAGGAACGGGTGCCGGGCACCTACTCCGACACCGCAAGCGGCAATCATTTCCTCTATCGGCTGATGGGCGTGGAAGATATCGTGGTGGTCCCGGCCGGAACGCCCATGGGCCCGGCCATGGAAGCTGTCGCGGCACAACTCGCTGCGCAGGGGCGTCGGGGCTACATCATTCCGGGTGGTGGTTCCAACGCCATCGGCGGACTGGGCTATGTGGCCTGTGTCCAGGAGATGCAGCAGCAATGGTTTGACCTGGGCTGGTCGCCCGACCATGTGGTGGTCGGGTCGGGCAGTTCAGGCACGCACGGCGGCATGCTGGCTGGATTTCTCGGTTGCCATCTTTCGAACCCGTTGATCGGCATTGGCGTGAGCCGCGACCCGGTCGATCAGGTTCCGCTGGTGCAGCGTGAAGCGCAGTCGGTGCTCGATCTGCTTGGCATCCCCCTCACCGTTCAGGCCAGCGCAGTTCGCTGTGTGGGCGGATGGTGGCAGCCAAAATATTCGCTGCCCAACTCGGCCATGGTCGAGGCGGTGCAGTTGCTCGCGCGCACCGAAGCGATTCTGCTCGACCCTGTCTACACCGGCAAGGTCATGGCAGGGCTGATCGGGCTTGCCCGCCAGGGACAACTCAAACCCGGTGAGCGCGTGCTGTTCATGCACACAGGCGGGCTGCCCGCCCTCCACATGTATGAAGACGTGGTGCTTGGCAAAATCGGCAGCCCGCCCGCGCCGGGCGCCGCGGGCTGAAGCGGTCAGAGGCTGGCGGCGATCCCGGCTTCGGTCGCCTTCACCTGCAGGGCCAGATACTTCGACATGATGCGGCACTGCGCAAAGCTGCCCGCGATGAACCAGAGACCCCGTTGCCCGGTCCGGTTGAAGACCGAGTTCAACTCCTGAGTTTGCGGGTTGATGCCCCAGACGCGCCCAACACGGGCAGCGACGTCGGCGCCAAACAACTGTCCCACCACATGCTCCGGGCCCAGATAGCCCGTGGCGCATACGATCAGGTCGGCAGGCAGGAGACCGTCGCGGAATTGAATGCCCTCGGGCACCACCCGCTCGATGTCGGCGTACTGACGCAGCGGAATTTTCCCTTCGGCAATCAGGTTTGAGCAGCCTACGTTGAAGTAATAGCCGCCGCCGCGGTTCAGGTACATGAACTGCCAGCCGGTTTCATCTTCCTCGTTGATCTGGAATCCGACTCGCTTCAACGCATCGATGAGATCGCGGTCGAGTTCGCGGGCCTGCACAGCAAGCATCCGGTGAAGCTTTTCAAACCAGGCGAGCGGCATCGATGCTGCGACCTGGTCGCACTCATCGAGCGAGCGCCCTTCGTGATAGAGCGTGTAGGGCAACTGGCCGGCGGGCTCGACACTCACAATCAAGGTGGGGCTTCGCTGCACCATGGTGACCGATACCCCGTTTGAGTACAGGTCCTGGGCAATGTCGTGGGCACTGGTACCGGTTCCAATCACCACCGCATGTCGACCCTTCCAGGGCGTCGGGTCTTCGTAGCGGCTGGAGTGAACCGCGAGGCCACGAAAATCGCTCAGGCCCTTGATATCGGGCAGCTGGGGGGTGTCGCTCGCGCCGGTGGCCATGATGAGATGACGGGGACGCAGCGTGCGTTCGACACCATCGCGCCGAATGCGCGCCACCCAGCAGTCGTTGGCTTCATCACGCTCTGCGCCCAGAAACTCGGTGCGAGTCCAGTAGTTGATTTCCATCGAGTCAACATAGGCTTCGAACCAGCTGGCGAGCTTGTCCTTGGGAAGGTAGGTGGGAAAGTTGGGTGGAAAAGGCATGTAGGGCAGGTGATTCGCATACACCTGGTTGTGCAGGGTGAGCGCGTGATAACGCAGCCGCCAGTTGTCCCCGATACGGCCCAGCCGGTCGATCACCAGTGCGTCCACCTCGAGCTGGCGAAGTCGGGCAGCAATCGACAGTCCAGCCTGCCCCCCACCCACCACGAGCACGGTCGGATCACGATCTTCATAGCGCGACGACAGCACCCGCCGGTCAAGCCAGTTCGGTCCGCTGAAATCACGCGAGTAGACTTCCCCCTTGGGCCGCCTGCGCCCAACCGTTTCCTCGTAGCCCTTGAATTCATCGACCTCGGTAAAGAGCGTCCAGGCCTTGGGTGCATCGCCCTCCAGCGTGGCGGGATCAAGCCGAACGATGCCGCGTGCGCGCGAGGTGGCCGTCTCAAACTTGAAGAACACTTCCAGCACGGTGTAGCCAGCCCGCAAGACCTGCGCTGGCGCCGAGCGTTGCGGATCGATGGCAAACGCACGGGTCTGGCTCGCCCGACTTGCCGTTGCCAACGCGCTGGCGATCTCTGCCCCGCCACTCAGGGTGGCGATCCGACCGGTGAAGGTCACCATGTCTCGCCAGTGCGAATCGGCATGAAACAGCGCCGTCAGCGCATGACGATTTCCCCCCGCAAGCGCCGCCGCAAAGGATTCGAGCCATCGCGATGCGGCGATATTCTGAAGCGATTCTTCAACCACCATCGTCATTTTGAATTCCTGAACTCAACCGAATAGTGAACAGAGTTTAATGATGGAAAGACACCCGACCCTGAAAACCCGGCGCCTGCATACGCCTCAGGCGGCCTTCTCGGCCGACGCACCGGGTGCGGCGGGCATTTCCCTCAAGAGCTGACCAAAGCCCGGCACGCTGCGGTGACCACCCAGCATGCTGAGCACCTGCCAGATGGCCACATTGTTGGTGGTGAGAACCGGTTTGCCAACCCGGGCCTCTAGCGCCTCGATGACGGGAACGGTCCACCAGTTACCGCAGGCGAGAAACAGCACGTCGGCATCCGGCCGATCTGCCTTCAGGCCCAGCTCAATGGCCGACTCGGGCGGCATACGACCGATGTCGTTGTTGCGTGTGACCTCAGCAGCCACCTGGGACACCACCTCGATGCCGTGCGAATGCAGAAAGTCGGTCACCTGCTGGTTGGTCTGCGACGACCAGGGACCGGCCAGCGCCACCTTGCGAGCCTGATAGGCGCCCATGGCGGCGATCATGGCGGTTGCCGCGGTCGTGGCCCGGCGGCCCGTTGCATCATGAATGCGCTGAATCAGTTGCGCGTCATACCCCTTGCCCATGCGGGTGGAGGGCGCAGTGGCAGCCAGCAGAATGACATCCACATCAGCATCGGCAAGCTTGCGCGCTTCTTTTTCCAGCTCGGCCACGATCTTGAGCGTTGAATCGGGATCCACGCTCGCCAGACCCAGGCGGGTCACATGCAGCGACACGCTGGCGGGCAGGGTCGCCGCGAATTCAGGCTCCTGCGTGGAATTGGACGAAGGCACCAGCAGCCCGACCCGTTGCTGTTTGACGACTCTTTGCATGGCTTGATCTCCTGGTTGCATGTGCAGGCTCATTCCGGCCGGATGCCGGCCGCCTTGATCAGAACGGCGTATCGCTCCAGATCCTTTCGAACGACTTCAGCCATCTCCTCGGGCCGGTTGCCGACCGGCCCGCCCTCGCCCGCACGCTCCGCGGCCTGGAGAAACCTGGGCGTACGGATGACCTTGACGATGGCGGCGTGGAGCCGTTCGATGATCTCGGGCGGCGTACGGGCCGGCAGCCACACCGCAGGGGTGACGCCGGCTTCGAAGCCGGGGTAGGTTTCGGCAATGGCGGGAACGTCGGGAAGCGCGCTCAGGCGTCCCAGACTGGTCACCGCCACCGCCTTCAGCTTTCCGTTCTTGAGGTGCGGCAGGACCGAATTCACACCCGAAAAATAAAGCGGCACATGTCCGCCCATGACATCGGCAAGCGCGGGGGCGCCACCCTTGTAGGGCACATGAGACAGCCGGACGTCGCCGCGAAGCTCGAGTTGAACCATTGCGAGATGCGCCATGCCCCCGGTGCCGAAGGAGGCGTAGGTGATGCGTCCCGGCTGCTCGCGGGCTGCACGGATCAGGGCGGCAATGGTGAGCGCAGGGAAGTCCGGGTGGGCCACCAGCACCTGCGGCACCGTGTTGATCACCGTGACCGGCGCGAAGTCGTTGAGCGGGTGAAAGGGCAGGGACTTGACCACGAAGGGATTGCCCGCGTGCGCAGATAGCGTGCTCACCAGGAAGGTGTAGCCATCGGGCGGCGACTTGGCGACCAGATCGGTTCCGATGATGCCATTGGCCCCACTGCGGTTATCGACGGTCACCGCCTGACCCAGCTCCGCAGACAGATCCTCGATCAGCCGACGGCCCGACAGATCGACACTTCCGCCCGCAGGATAAGGAATCACCATGCGGAGCGGTCGATTGGGCCAGCCCTGCGCAAGGGCCATCGCCGAGTTGAGAAGCAACGTGATCAGGGCGCCCCCCGCGAGCAACGCCTTGCGATTGAACCGAATCATCGTGAGTCTCCGTGGTGAATGCACCGCGACCGTCAAGCGTAACGGAAGGCGGGTGGGGATGGAATCTCAGCGTTCATTTCGAACCACTGTCCCGCTGATCAGCGCTGCCACCTCATCGGGTGCACCGACCGAGTCAAACCGCTTCAAGGCGTCGAGCAGTCGGGGAGCCTCGGCGCGCATGAGGGGTCCCACCGTATCCATGAATTTCTTGTCGAGATCGGTCCACTCCATCGGTCGGTCAAGACTGCCAAGCGCCGCAGGGACGTCGACGCCAGACGTCGTTCCGTCCGGGTATTCCACATGCAATCGGGCCGCCCAGCGGGCCACCCCGGGATCGGTTGTCACCCTGACCCGGCTGGCCAACGCTTGCCGCGCGGCATCCGCCAATCCCTGATCGGAAAACTCCGCCAGCACTGCGCGCCGCCCCTGCAATCCGATCGCCACGTTGTAGGGCAGGCTGAAGCGGGCCTCGAGTACGGTTTCAGGGGATTGATGGCATGCAATCACCGGCGCAAGCGGATGAACCGTGAGCACCACGGCGTCAGGCATTCGGTCTCTGCGGGAACGGCCCGCCTCCAGCGCCGCCTCGTGGGCCGCGTGCGTCAACTGACAACTGGGATAGGGCTTGTAGGTATTTTCCAGCGTGAGCCAGTTGGCATCGAGGCTCGCCACTGCCGCGCGTGGCTCCTGCAAAAGGGTGCCGAACAAGCCTCGGACTGGATCGTCAAGGAGGCCGTCCGGGGCGGCGATGCCGGCCGCAGCCATCTCGGCCGCGAGCACCCCGTTCATTGCAGCTTTGCCGACCGCGACCGGCTTTGCGAACGATCCGGCTAGCGACATCAATCCACCGGCCTGCGCCGCCGCAAGACCGATCGCCGATGCGAATTGCTTTGGATCGAGTTCAAGGACAGCCGCCGCGCCAGCCACTGCCGAAAAGTGCCCAAGTATTGACGTTGGATGCCAGCCGCGGGCGGCCAACCGCTCGCCGACACCCTCAAGGCCCAGTCGCGCGCCCACTTCATAGCCTGCGGCAAATGCGGCGAGCATGCGGGTACCGCTTAGACCGTGACCGTACCCGAGCGCAAGCACAGCGGCGAAAGTCGGTGCACCCGGATGCAACAGCGAGGCGATGTGGAAATCATCGAAGTCGAGGGTGTGCGCGGCTGCGCCGTTGATCAGGGCCGCAGGCGCCGGCGCCATCCGGTGACCGTCCAGCGTGAATGCCCTGCCCCCTGACTGCCAGCCCCTTGCCACCGCCGCCAGTGAGCGCGTCTGCGGATCGGCCATGCCGGCCAGTGTCACAGCAAACCAGTCGACGATGGCACGCTTGGCTGCGTCAACAACCGGCGCCGGAAGTGGGCTTCGCGTCACCCGTTGGTACTGCGCGAGAGAGGACAAAAGCGCAGGATGGTCGGGATTCGCGAGCGACGCGATGTCTGCGCTGACCTGGTCTGAATGACGAACGGGCGCTGTCATGGCATGAAAGATACCCCATGCCGCCTGCACCGCCCGCTCAGGCTGCGGACCTGCGTTTCATTCGCAACAGTCCCCAAAGTCCTGTTCGTGGCAGGATTCGGCTGGGCCCGCATCGATTTGCGGGTTGTCGCCCCCTCCGACTGAGCCGATGTCCAATCCAGGTCCCCACCACCCATCGCCCCCGCAACAACTGCCGCTCGCGATCGGCTACATGATGATCATGGGTGCGGTCTGGGGTCTGCAGATCTCGCTCGCGAAGATGGGATCGCAGCATCAGGTCGACCCGGTTGCCTGGATGGTGTTTGTGAACGCGGTCGGTGCCCCTGCCCTGCTCCTGATCGCCGCCTTGCGTGGCACGAACCCGCTCTCCCTGCTGCCCCATACCCGCTACGCCCTCATTGCTGGCGTCACGGCAATCGCCATTCCCAATACGCTGGTCGTCCTGGTGATGGCGCATGTCCCGGCGGGGCTTGCAGCGGTGCTGAACACCCTCTCGCCTCTCATTACCTACGCGCTCGCGCTGGCATTCCGGATGGCACCGCTGCAGGGCCTTCGAATCGCCGGGCTTGGGTTCGGCGTGGCCGGGACACTGATGGTGCTGCTGCCCCGGGCGAGCCTCCCGGATCCATCGATGACCCCCTGGGTGATCGCTTGCCTGCTGGTGCCGTTTTCCTATGCGGTCTCGAATATCTACATCGCACGCCAGCGGCCATCGGCAGTTGACTCGATCGCACTGGCCGGTGCAATGCAGGCCGGATCGCTGATCTGCCTGCTTCCGTTCGGTCTGCTCCGTGGCCTCCATCTGCCGCTTCCGCCCGCGCACGCCGGCGACTGGGCCCTGATCGCGCATGCTTCGTTCAGCTGGATCGGCGCGTTGCTGTTTTTCGAAGTCATGCGACTGGCGGGCCCGGTGTTTTTCAGTCAAACCGGCTTTCTGGTTACGCTCTGGGGTGTTTTCTGGGGCTGGCTGTTTTTTGGCGAAGCGCACAGCGTGTGGGTCTGGGGTGCGATGATCTCCATCTTCGCGGGCCTCGCTCTGGTCACTCGCGCAAGTCGCTAGCCCTCTCAATTTCGAAGGAGCTTCTGCATGAAGGACGATCTATCGCCTGGTTTCATCCAGCAATTGCTGGCCGCGCAAGGCTGCCCGATCGATGAAGCCGACGCGGCCCTGATCGCCGCCAACCTGGGCGCACAGCTGCGAACTGCGCACCAGGCCTACGGTGAACTGGCCTTTGAAGCCGAGCCTTCGGGGTTCGATGCCGCCATGCGTCAGGGAGCGATCCGATGAGCGCGCTGCATGACATGACACTGGCCGAGGCCGCCGCCGCACTGCGGGCCCGGCGCGTATCGGCCGTTGAGCTCCTGCAGGCGCAGATTGCCCGGGCCCGTGCAGTGCAACCCGCGATCAACGCCTTCATCCGGATCGACGAGGAACCAGCCATGGCCCAGGCCCGTGCGCTCGACAGCGAGGCTGCGCGGGGACATTTCCGGGGCCCGCTGCACGGCGTCCCGATGGCCCACAAGGACATGTTCTACCGTACCGGGCTGGTCACCACCTGCGGCTCTGCGATTCGCCGCGACGTGCGCGCCGACACCACCGCCACCGCCCTCGAACGGCTCGATGCAGCCGGCGCCATCGATTTCGGCACGCTGAACATGGCCGAATTCGCATACGGCCCCACCGGCCACAATGTGCATGTCGGCGCCGCTCGCAATCCCTGGAACACGGCGCACATCACCGGTGGATCGTCCAGCGGCTCGGGCGCTGCGGTGGCTGCCCGGGCAACCTTCGGCGCGCTGGGCTCCGATACCGGCGGATCAGTGCGACTACCCGCCTCCTTGTGCGGCGTGACAGGCCTGAAGGTGAGCTATGGCCGAGTAAGCCGTGCCGGCGCCATGCCGCTCTCCTACTCCATGGACACGGTCGGGCCGCTCGCCCGCACCGCACTCGACTGCGCACTCATGCTTCAGGTGCTCGCCGGGGCCGACCCGCGCGACCCCACGACGCCGGCACAGCCGGTTCCCGACTATGCGGCCCGCCTCCAGCAGCCTTTGGGCGGGCTTCGCGTCGGTGTGCCCAATCAGTTCTTCCATGACGACCTGGACCCGGTGGTCGCGCGCTGCATCGATGAAGCACGCAAGGTCCTGACCAGTCTGGGCTGCCGGGTCATCCCGGTTGATCTTCCGGACATGCGGGCGGCCGAGGTCGCTGCCACCCATGTGATCGCCGCCGAAGCGGCCACGCTCCACGGCAACTGGCTGCGGACCCGGCCGCAAGACTATTCGCCCCAGGTGCGGGCCCGTTTGATGCGGGGCCTGGCGGTTCCCGCCTCGCGCTACATCGACGCGCTGCGTCTGCGGGGCGAGCTGCTGCAGCGATTCCTGTCCGAGGTCTTCAATCAGGTTGATGTGCTTCACATGCCCAGCCTCGCCATCCCCACGCCCACCCTGGCCGAGACCGACGTGGGCGGCGGCGCACGGATGGATCGGATCCTTGCTCTGCTCACACGTCTGCAGCGGCCGCTCAATTTTCTCGGCCTGCCGTCGATTGCTCTTCCCTGCGGACTAACGCCCAACGGCATGCCAGTGGGCATGCAGCTTGCCGGGCGGCCCTTCGCGGAAGACGTCATTCTCCATCTGGCGCACGCGTTCCAGCAGGTCACCCCCTGGCACGCGAGACAACCGGCGACAGGCTGAACAAGTTCCTCCCTGGCCCCTGCGCGCCATCTAAAGTTCCCGACGTTACAGTCGATTGCCTGAACACGGGCATTCTCCGGTTCGCTGCGCCCGTTTTAAAGGGACGGGTTGATGGATTTCGGTTTCTTCAGGTCGGCGTCGCGCGGTTCCTTTCGGCTGGTTTCCTTGAACGAGTCGGGCGGGGGGCGGCAGCTTGAGATCCCCCCCGGCCGCACCACGCGAATCGGCGCCCTGACGGGCGAAACCTTTGAAGTCATCGATCCCGCAACCGGCCGCGCAGTCCGCAAGCTGAGCGCGCGCCGAATCGGCCGCGCCCTTTACCTTCAGCTCGGCGACGCGGGCGCAGCCACGCTGGTCATCGAAAATTTTTTCGCCAACGCCTCGGAAGGGCTGGACCGCCTGCTGGCACGCAGCGAGCGGGACGGCAGGCTCCGCTACCTCACCGCTGACGGCGAGCCGCTTGGCATTGAGGCCCTGGACGGCACCCCCCAGACGCTGAATCTGGCGGTATGGAGCCCGCCACCCGCCGCGGTGGAAGCGCCTGTGGCCCCCCCACCCCCACCAGTCGTGACGACCGACGCGGGCACCGGCTCCGGCGCCGACGCAACCGGATCTGGCAAAGGCCTGGGAGGCTCGACCGGCATCCTGCTGGGCGGCCTGGGCCTTGCTGCAGCCGCTGGCGGCGGCGGTGGCGGCGGCGGTGGGGGCGGTGCTGTGGCTGCGCAAATACCCGCACCGCCGCCGCGCCCGCTGTCGGTGTTTGCCGACGAGGCGAAGACCGATGGCGCACTGTCCGGCACCGAACTCTCCGACGGCACCACCATCACGGTCCACCTCGCAGCAGGAACCCTGGCTGGCCAGCGGCTGACGCTCATCCTGCGGGCGCCTGACGGCACCTCCGCCGAATTGAGTCAGCCGCTGACCGACGCCCAGATCGCTGCCAAGGTGGCAGTGCGTACGCTCACCGCGGCTGACTTCGCCCAGAAGGGGCTGAATCCGATTGGCGGCGCCTGGAAGGTGGAAGCGCGGATTGACGACAGCTTCGGACAATCCAGCGCTCTCAGCGCTTTCGACTTCTCGGTGGACGCGGCCATCGATGTGCTGCTCACCGTCACCGCCGGCCCAGTCAGCACCGGGGTCGGAATCCGGGCCTTCGACACGGTGGGTCGCCCGATCCGCCTCTACGACACCAACGATCAGCTGCGCGACTACATCCCGGTCGAAACTGATGGTACAGCGCGATTTCGGATCCGGAACATCGGCTACACCGGTCCCGTGATGTTCCGGGCAGTGGATCTGAATGGCACGGCCCCCAACTTCGACGATGAAGTCTCGCGTGAAATGCGCTCGCTGGGCGTTGACCTGCGGGCCGTCGAAGTCATCGACGCCGCCAATCCCAAATACCGCAAGGTCGGCGACAGCGTCTTTTTCGAAGTCAACATCACCCCGCTCACCGAACTCGCCACCCGCCTGTCCGGGGCGACCGAGACCAGCGCACCGGCCCAGGGGGCATCGGTCATCGCAGCCAACCAGCAGGTGGCCAAGGCCTTTGGGCTGGAAGGCGTGTCGATCACCGATCGGCCCGTCGCCACCAACTCGCCGCAATTCATGGCCGGCAATCGTACGGTACTCACTGACGCCGAAAAGTACGGGCTGGCGCTGGCGAAGTTGTCGGGGGTGGATTCGCTCAACAACGGCCGCCTCTCCGACACCCTCGAGCAATTCGAGCGGTCGCTCAAGGAGAGCACGGCCAGCAGCAAACCTGGCGAGTTGTCGGCACTTGGACGTGATCTGCTCGACCAGGGCCGCGACGTGGCACTCGCGGCGGCAAAAGAAGGAACTGGAACCTTCGTGAGCGCAACGCCCGCCATGCCGATGCGCACGCTCCTCGGTGAACTGCGTATCGATTCGCAGACCCTGGACGATGGCGGACTCACGATCAAGGGCCAGGCCCTTCCCGGCGGACAGGTGTTGCTTGACGTCATCTCGCCGGAAACCGGCTCGCGCATGCTGGGTCCTTTCGCGGTCGACGCCGACGGTTCGTTCAACATCCGCGTACCCGCCAAGGCGATCGATACCGTTCTCATCACCTCGGTCGACGCGCTGGGCGCCACCGTAGGTGAGCCGCTGCAGGCCCCGTCGGCTCCCAAACTGCTCACCACCAGCCTCACGCAGGTTCAGGGCTCAGGCACCCCTGGCGACCGCGTCGAGCTTCGCTTCCTCGACAACGGCGGCGCGCGGTCGGAGCCTGTCATCGTCACGATCGGTGAAACCGGACAGTGGCTCTACGCCTTTCCGAGCCAGGCGCCTTCGCCGCTCAAGGTCGAGGCACGCACAATCGACCCCGAGGGCAACGTTTCGTGGATGACCGAAAAAGCGGTCGGACAACCGCTTCTTGGCCTCTTTGCAACCGGCGGCCTTGACGGCTATCTGAATGCCGGCGAGATGCTCACCTCGAAGCTCAATCTCGAGGTCACGCTGCCGGTTGACGCCTTGCCCGGCGACATCGTTCGCAGCGTGCTCACACGCCCCGACGGCGGCGAAAGCATGATCAGCATCACGCTTCGCCCGGCCGATGTGGTCAACAAGCGTCTGTCGGTCGAGTTCCCGCTCCCCGCCACAGGCGACGGCGCCTACGAGACCGCCACCACATTGAGAAGCCCGGACGGCGGCACCGCCGCGCTTCGCTCGATGCTGGTGGTGGATACCGTGGCACCGGTGGCACCGGTCCTCGATTCCGCATCGGGTCTGTGGCTCACCGGACGCACCGAGCCCGGGGCGAAGGTCGAGGTGCGGACGGCGGACAGCAAGCTGCTGGGCGTGTCGGAGGTCGCTGGACGCGAGGGCCTGTGGGCCATCCGGCTGGACAAGCCGATCGCACCGGCGACCGAATTGAAGCTTCAGGCGACCGATCTCGCGGGCAACAAGAGCGTGACGGTCCCCGGTGTCTCGACTGCGCCCGACGTATCGATCCTGATGGCGGTCGATGACGATGCGCCATCGGTCGGGCTGCTCTTTTTCGGCGCCCGCACAGACGACGTGAGTCCGCTGTTCGTGGGCACCCTTCGCCAGCCGCTGAAGGCGACCGAGCAACTGGTGATCTATCGTGACAGCGTCGCGGTCGGCACCGCATCCGTCGACCAGAACAACGCAACCAGCTGGTCATTCCAGGACGGCACGGGTCCCTCCGGAAGCCTGCGCGCACCGCTTGCCCAGAACCCTGATGGCGCGAGTTACGCCTATATCGCGAAGATCGAGGAAAAGGGCTATGCGCCGCGCGCGTCGGCGCCCTTCCATCTGGCCGTCTTTGGGGCTGCGCCCGCCATCAGTGGTGCGGCAGTGCCCGCGGCGGCCGGCGGCGGCGTTGACTGGACCGATCTCTCCGAACAGGGGGGGGTACGGCTGGTACTGAGGCTGCCCGATCGCGCGGCCGTGGGTGACCGCTACACCTCCGTGATTGGCAACCCGCTGGGCGAGAGCCTGACCCTGACCAACCTGATCAACGAAAGCCATCTCGGTGCCGGCAACGTGGTTCAGGTCGTTCCCCGCAACTGGCTGATCCACGCGGGCCAGTATCAGGTTGACAGCACCTACACGTCGGCGGTCACCAGCCTCGCCGGGCAGGGTTCACAAACGCGCTTCTCGCTCAATCTCACTCCGATCGCCGTCCGCGAAACACCCCTGGACGACCTGCTGGTGGCTGGCGACCTCGCGGTCAACTACAACTCTGGCGACGGCAATGACACCCTGATCGGCGGAATCGGCAACGACATCCTCAACGCCGGCGCCGGAAACGATTCGGTCAACGGCGGCGCCGGAAACGACATCATCTACGGCGATGGTGCCGACCTGCTCTTCGGCGGCGCGGGCGATGACCGCTTCACCATGGGCAACCCCACCGGGGTGATCCTGCGTGGCAATGAAGGCACCAACACGCTCGACATGACGCCGATCACCCGCCAGCCAATCGTGTTGAAACTGTTCGGCCAGGGCGAGTTCAAGGTCTATGTCTCCGACGTGCAGTTTGCGCCGGGTTACGAGGTGATCGAGGCTGAGCTCGCGAACACGCCCTGGAAGCTGACGGTGAGCGGCTTTGAAGTCACAGAGTTTGCTCTGGGGGCGCAGCCCTGGACCGTGCTCGGCAGCGGCTTCGACGACAAGATCACCGGCGGCAGCAACGACGATACCCTGTTTGGCGCGCTGGGCAACGATACCGTGAACGGTGCGGCTGGCAACGACCAGACCGATTATCGCGATGCTTCCGGGGCGGTTGACGTCAACCTGCTGACCGGTCTCGCCACAGGTTCCGAGGGCGACGACACCCTGATCAGCATCGAAAAAATCGGCGGCTCGGCATTCAACGACACGCTCACCAGCGGTGCAGGCAACGATACCCTCATGGGGCGGGAAGGCATCGACCGCTTCGTCATTCATGGCGGCCGCGACGTGGTGAGCGATCTGGGCCATGGTGCTGACGAACTTCAGGTGCAAACTGCCGCTCGCGCCGACGTCACCGTTGTTCAGAACTGGAGTGCGACCGAATCCAGCTACAACGAGGGCCAGGCTGCGCTGTCATCATCAGGCTTCGCGGTGAATCTCTCAGCGGTCAACCGAGGCAGCGGCTGGCAGGTCAGCAACACCGGCACTGCCGCACTCTTTACCGGAACACGCTTCAACGACACGCTGAACGGCGGGGCACAGTCCGACACCCTGACCGGTCTTGAAGGCGACGACAGCCTGACCGGCGGGCTGAGTGGAGACACAGTCGAGATCACCGCCGGCGTCGACACGCTCACCGACCTTGGGCGAGGCCCGGACATCGTGCACGTCGAAGCTGACGCCACGCTCAATGCCGACGTGGTGGCCACCTGGATAGCAGGCCCCACCAGCTACAACGAGGGGAACGTCAATCTGTTCACCCCAGGCATTTCGGTAGACCTGAGCGCGGTCTTCAAAGGCCGCGGCTGGAAGCTCACCAACACCGGCGCCGCATCGAGCTTTATCGGCTCCGATCTCACCGACACGTTGATCGGTGGCGAAGGCGACGACACGCTGCGCGGCGGCCCTGGTGACGATTCGCTGTCGGGCGCTCGGGGTGTTGACCTGTTTAATATCGACTCGGGCACCGATGCCATCACCGACCTGGGCCTGGGTCACGACATCCTGAAAGTCGCAGCCTCGGGCAGCGTAAGCGCAACGGTTGTTGGCGCCTGGACTGCCGGCCCCGGCAGCGAGAATCTGGGGATCGCAAACATCAATACCGTTGGGCAGACGGTCGATCTCAGCACCGTGACCAGCGGCCATGGCTGGACCATTTCGAACATCGGTGGCAGCGCATCGCTCAAGGGCTCGGTCTGGAACGACACCCTCGCCGGGGGAACGGGCGACGACACCCTGCGCGGCCTGGGCGGTGACGACAGTGTCACGGGCGGCGCCGGCGTTGATCTCTTCATCGTCGACCTGGGTACCGACCAGGTGACCGATATCGGTCAGGGGGTCGATATCGTTCAGGTGGCCGCAGGCAGCATCCTGAACGGCACGGTCACGGGCGCGTGGACTGCCACCTCGGCGAGCAACAACAGCGGGGCGGCAAACCTCTCCACCTCGGGTCTGGATATCAACCTTGAGGCGATCGCCAGTGGAAACGGCTGGCGGGTGAGCAATACAGGCGCTGGCGCATCCTCCACCGGTTCGATGCTCGCGGACACGATCACCGGTGGAACGGGCGACGACACCCTGCGTGGCGCCGGCGGCAATGATGTGATCACCGCAGGCGCAGGCACCGATACCGTCGTTGTTGATGCCGGAACCGATACCGTCAATGACCTTGGCAGCGGCCTCGATGTTCTGCAAGTGGCAGCGGGCGCCACGGTCAATGCCACGGCTACCGGCGCCTGGACATCACCCTCAACAAGCCGTAACGATGGCAATGCGAACATCACCACCAGCGGCCTCGCAATCGATCTCACCGCGATCACTGCAGGCGCCGGCTGGAATGTGATCAATACTGGCGCAGCAACCAGCCTCACCGGTTCGGCGCGCAACGACACCCTCACCGGCGGCAGCAGCGATGACACGATCGCGGGGGGCGTGGGTAACGACACAATCACCGCCGGCCTGGGCGCCGACTCGATACTGGCCAATGGCGGCACCGATTCGATCGTCGACCTCGGGCGCGGCGTTGATGTACTCGTGGTGAGCAACGGCGCCACCGCAGAGGGAAGCGTTGTCGAAAACTGGACTGCGACGTCCGCCAGCCGAAACGATGGCACCGCCCGGCTTTCAAGTTCGGGCCGCAACGTGGTGCTCACCGCCATCACCACGGGACTGGGCTGGTATGTTGAAAACACTGGAGCGGCCGCATTGTTCGCGGGCTCGGCGCTCGGCGACACCCTGGTCGGTGCATCAGCCAACGACACGCTCCGGGGCGGCCTGGCAAACGACGCGCTCACCGGCGGCACCGGCGCAGATCTTTTCGATGCCGACAGCGGGATCGACAGTATCACCGATCTTGGCGTTGGCGCCGACCGGTTACGAATTGCCGCCGGCGTCACCGTCAATGCGAGCGTCGCTGGCGACTGGACCGCGGGCGCCGACAGCACCAACCAGGGCACTGCCAACCTGAGCAGTGCCGGGCGTCTGGTTGATCTGTCGGCCATCACCACCGACAACGGCTGGAACGTGGTCAACGTCGGCACTGGCGCAGCCTTCACGGGCTCGGCGCTTGCAGACACCCTGACGGGCGGAAGCGGAGACGATACGCTGCGCGGCGGACCGGGTAACGATGTCCTGCTCGCAGGCAACGGCGATGACCTGGTGGTCATTGATTTCGGGACCGATACCCTGAGCGACATCGGCCAGGGGACGGACATCCTGCAGATCGAGTCGGCTGCGGTCCTGACTGGAACAGTAACCGGTGCATGGACCGCAACTTCAGCGAGCCGCAACAGCGGCACCGCAACCCTCACCACCGCAGGCGTGTCGATCAACCTCGCGGCCATCACCGCTGCCGGCAGCGGATGGACGCTCACCAACACCGGCCCGGCCACCTCCCTCACCGGGTCTGCGCGCAACGACACGCTGGTGGGAGGTGACTTCGACGATACGCTGCAGGGCAGCTCTGGCAATGACCGCGTCACAGCGGGGCCTGGCGCCGATACGGTCATCGTCGACTCGGGCACCGACACCTTCACCGACCTGGGTAACGGCACAGACGTTCTTCGCGTCACCGCCCTCACGTCCACTGTCAACGCCACGGTCGTACAACCCTGGACGTCGACTGCCGCGAGCCGCAATGACGGTCGCGCGCTGGTCGTCACGCCCGGGCTCGCGGTCAACCTCTCGGCCATCGCACAAGGCCAGGGCTGGGATGTGCGAAACACAGCGGCCGCCACCACGCTGACCGGCTCGACCCGAAACGACACTCTGACGGGCGGCGATGCGGGTGATGACACCATCGTCGGCGGACCGGGCGACGACAGCCTGCTGGGGGGTCTTGGCAACGACCTGCTCGATTACTCAAGCGCTCCATCCGCCGTATCAGTCGATCTGGGCAACGAATCATCAGCGGGCGGCGCCGGCACCGACGCGCTCATCAGTTTCGAGCGTGTAAAGGGTTCGCTCTTCGGCGACACCATCGCGGGCAGTGGCGGCAACGACACCTTCACCGGACTCGCGGGCGCCGACCGGTTCGAGATCGCTGCGGGGGTCGACACCATCACCGATCTCGGTACCGATGCCGACGTTGTGGTTGTCACCGGGAGCACCACCCGCGTGGAGGCTGACCTGGCTGCCGCCTGGACCGCCACAGCATCGAGCAGCAATGCAGGATCCGCGCTCCTGCGCACCAACGGGTTCGCAATCGACCTCACTGCCGTGGTGTCCGGCCTGGGCTGGACCCTGGTCAACAGCGGCGCAGCCACCACGCTCACTGGCTCCGCACTCGCCGACACCATCACCGGCGGCGCAGGCAACGATACGCTGAAGGGTAATGCAGGTGCCGACCGTTTCCTGATCACCGCGGGTACCGATTCGATTCTCGATGTGGGCAACGGCGTCGATGTGATCGTCGTGAGTGCGGGTGCAACGGCAGACGCCACCGTCACCCAACCCTGGACCGCTACCTCGGCCAGCAGCAATGCAGGCACCGCGCGGATCGGGAGCGCGGGGGTCAGCATGGACCTGACCGCAATCAACACAGGTCTTGGCTGGCGGCTCAGTAACAGCGGGAGCGCCGCCGCACTCACCGGATCCTCGCTTCAGGACACCCTTGAAGGCGGCAGTGGCGATGACACCCTGTCAGGAGCCGCCGGCAACGACACTATGGACGGCGCAGGCGGCTTCGATCTGGTTGACTATCAGTTCGCCGTTGCGGCAGTCACTGTCGACTTGACCGCAGGAACCGCCTCAGGTGGCGCAGGAACGGATGCGCTCTCCAATATCGAACGCATCCGGGGTTCCGCCTACAACGACACGATCACGGGAAGCGCCGGGGACAACACGCTCACCGGCGGCCTGGGCAACGATCTGCTCCAGATCACCGCTGGCTCCGACGCGGTCACGGATCTGGGGCTTGGCGGCGATGTGGTGGTGGTGGCTGCGGGCGCAACGCTCACCGCAACCATTGGCGCAACCTGGAGCGCCACTGCCGCCAGCCGCAACGACGGTACCGCAACGCTGAATACAGCGGGGCTTGACGTCAATCTGTCGCTGGTCACCGCAGGGGTGGGCTGGACGCTCAATAACAGCACCACCGCTGCGCGGCTTACCGGATCAAGCCTCAATGACACGCTGTCGGGCGCGCTGGGCAGCGACACGCTGGTCGGCGGCCCCGGCAATGACACTTTTCTGGTCAACGGTGGCGTTGACACCGTGAGCGACCTCGGTAGCGGCGTCGACATTCTTCGGGTCTCAAGCGGCTCAAGCGCCAACGCCACGCTCGCCAACACGTGGACCGCCACCAGCGACAGCCGAAACGATGGCCTGGTCACCGTCACGACCCCAGGCCTCACCATCAATCTCGCAGCCATCAGCGCAGGCAGCGGTTGGCGGGTCACCAATACCGGCGCGGCAATCGCGATGACCGGCTCCGAGCTCGACGACTCGCTTACCGGCGGCACCGGCAACGACTCGTTCATCGGCGGACTCGGCAACGACGTGCTGGTGGGCGGCGGCGGCAACGATCTGGCCGATTACCAGGCTGCAAGCGGCCCGGTGACGGTTGATTTGTCAAACGGCGTATCGAGCGGCGCCGCGGGCAATGACGGGCTCACCAGCATCGAACTGGTTCGTGGATCGCAATACAACGACACGCTGATCAGCGGCTCTGGAAACGACACCTTCACCGGCGGTGACGGCGCGGACACCTATCAGATCGGTGGCGGCACCGACACACTCACCGACCTGGGAACCGGCGTTGATGTGGTTCAGGTCACCAATCCGGGCGCCACCGCGCAGGGCACGGTGGTTGCAGACTGGGTCACCACCTCGTCGAGCAGCAATCTGGGGTCAGCGCGGATCACCACCGGTGGCTTCCTGGTAAACCTCGCAGCGGTCAACGCAGGACAGGGCTGGAACGTCACCAACAACGGCGCAGCCACCACGCTCACCGGTTCAGCATTCGACGACACGCTCAATGGCGGAACGGGCAACGACACGCTGGCAGGCGGCGCGGGCAACGACTCGCTGGTTGGAGGCGCCGGGGTTGACCTCGCCGACTACTCGGCTGCCGGCACGGCGGTCAATGTCGACGTCGACCTCGGGACATCCACCGGCGGCGCGGGTAGCGACACCCTTTCCGGCATCGAGCAATTGCTGGGCTCTGCCCTCAACGACACACTCGCGGGCGGCGCAGGCAACGACACGATCACCGGCGGAGCGGGCGCAGACCGCTTCGTGATCACCGGTACCACAGCAATCGTCACCGATCTGGGACATGGTGCCGATGTGCTCGAGGTTCGGGCCGCTGGTGCTGTCGATGCAACCCTTCATACCGCCTGGACCGCCAGCGTCGCGAGCGTCAATAACGGCAGCGCCCGAATCCTCACCCCAGGCCTTCAGGTCAACCTCAGTTCGATCAATACGGGTAGCGGCTGGCGGATTCAGAATACCGGCGCAGCCACGCAACTCGCTGGGTCGGCGCTGAACGACACCCTCACTGGCGGCGCCGCCAACGACACCCTGACGGGCGGCATTGGCGCAGACACCTTCGTGATCAGTGCAGGCACCGACACCATCGCCGATCTGGGTACAGGAGCCGACGCGATACAGGTCGCGAGTGGCGCGACCGTCGTAGCCGATTTCACAGGCATCTGGACGGCAGACATCACCAGCCGCAATGACGGCACCACCAACCTCACCACGCCCGGATTCAACATCGACCTGACGGCCATCACCACCGGATCCGCTGGCTGGAGCGTCACCAACAACGGGTCTGCCGCCGAGCTGACGGGATCCGCCCTGGGCGACACCCTCACCGGTGGCAATGGCGATGATTCCCTCACGGGCGGCCTGGGCAACGACGTGCTCGCAGGTGCCGGCGGCAACGACCTCGTGAGTTACGCCACTGCAGTGGCCGGCGTCAATGTCAACCTCGAGGCAGGCACGGCGAGCGGCGCGGCAGGTGATGACCGGATCAGCGGCGTCGAGCGTGTGCTCGGTTCGGGCTTTGCCGACACGCTGCAGGGTGGCGTTGGCAACGACACGCTCACTGGCGGTCTGGGCAACGACATCTTCACCGTGGCGAAAGGTACCGACACGATCGATGACCTGGGCAACAACCAGGACACGCTGATCGTGCTCGCGGGTGCCACTGCGCAGGCAACGCTGGTCAATACCTGGACGGCGGTTGCGGCAAGCAGCAACAAGGGCGTCGCCAACCTCAGTACGCCGGGACTGAGCGTGAATCTTTCTGCGGTGACCACCGACCTGGGATGGCGAATCACCAACACCGGTCCGCAGACCACGCTCACCGGCTCGGCACTGGCAGATACCGTGGTGGGCGGAACGGGCGATGACACGCTTCGTGGTGGCCTGGGCGATGACTCGCTTACGGGCGGCGCTGGCGCCGACACCTTCGAGGTTGCCACCGGAACCGATACGATCACCGATATCGGCCTCGACAACGACCTGCTGGTGGTGAGCAGCGGCGCAACCGCCAACGCCACGGTGAACAAGGCCTGGACGGCCGCGGCGGGCAACCTGAACAATGGCACCGCCAATCTCAGCTCCGCCGGGTTTGGCGTCAACCTGTCTGCGATCACGAGCGGGACAAGCGGCTGGAACGTGAGCAACACGGGTACAGCGGCGTCGTTCGTGGGTTCCGGGCTCAATGACTCACTCACCGGCGGCGCCGGCAACGACACGCTTCGCGCGTTTACCGGCAATGACCAGCTTATCGGCGGTGTGGGTGACGATCTGTTCCTGATCGATGTCGGGGCCGACACGATCACCGATCTGGGCAGCGGCGTCGATGTTGTTCAGGTCACCAGTGCCTCGGCCAATGTGACCGCCAGCATCGCTTCGGACTGGGTGGCCACGTCGGCGAGCCAAAACGCTGGCACCGCCACCATCAATACCGCTGGCAAGGCGGTCAACCTGAGCGCGATCACCATCGGCAACGGCTGGCAGGTGAGCAATGCCGGCGCAGCCGGCACGACACTCACCGGATCAGCACTCGCCGACACCCTGACCGGCGGATCGGGCAACGATGTGCTGCGTGGCGGCGCCGCCAATGATTCGCTCACGGGCGGGCTGGGCAATGACACCTTCGATGTCACATCGGGCACCGATGAAATCACCGACCTGTCGGGCAACGATGTGGTCACGATCGACGTTGGCGCGGTCGTGAATGCCACCATCAGCAACGTCTGGACAGCCACAAGCGCGAGCTATAACCGTGGCACCGCAAATGTGCAGAGCGCGGGAGTGAGCGTCAACCTGTCGGCCGTTGTCACCGGACCCAACGGATGGAACATCAGCAACACATCCACGACCGGGACGAACTTCATTGGATCCGAACGCGCTGACACCCTCACGGGCGGTAGCGGTAACGACTCGCTCGATGGCGGCTCGGGCAACGACATTCTGACCGGGGGAACGGGTAACGATCTGGCTGACTACCAGCGCGCCGGCTCGGCCGTCGTGGTCAACCTCAATGCAGGCAACACGAGCGGCGGCGCGGGGATCGACACGCTCTCCGGTATCGAGCAGGTTCGCGGCTCCGCCAACAACGACCAGTTCACCGACAGCAGCCGCGACGAGACCTTCACGGGCGGCGCAGGCGACGACAGTTTCACCATCACCGGTGGCACCGATGTCATCACCGACCTGGGCCAGGGTGCGGATCAACTGCAGGTGATCGGCGGATCGGTGACAGCCACGGTCACGGCCAACTGGACCGCCACCGGCGCGAGCATCAATCAGGCCACAGCCAACCTGGTGTCCTCAGGGGTGATCGTCAATCTCGGCAATGTTTCCGGGGGCTCCGGCTGGACCATCAGCAACTCGGGGGGCGGGACATCGCTTACCGGATCGCAGTTGAACGACACCATCAGCGGCGGCACCCAGGACGACCGCATCCAGGGCGGTATCGGTGATGATCGGATCGCGGGCGGCGTGGGCAACGACACCTTCGTGATCGACGCGGGCACCGACACGCTGACCGACCTGGGCAGTGGCACCGACATCGTGCAAGTACGGGCGGGCGCCACGCTCAATGCAACGCTTGCCAATTCCTGGGCTGCGACCTCGCAGAGCTTCAATCTCGGCACAGCGGTCCTCACCACGCCGGGCCTCATCATCAATTTGTCGGCAGCCGACATCACTGCGGGTAACGGTTGGCAGATCGTCAATACGGGCGGGCCGACCAGCAATACGGGCACGGTCATGATCGGCTCCGGTCTCGGCGATACGCTGACCGGGAGTGCAGGCAACGACACGCTGACGGGTGGCGGCGGCATCGATCAATTTGAAATCACCGCGGGGTCGGATACGGTCAACGATCTGGGGTCGGGCGGCGCCGACCTGCTGCTGGTCACCGCTGGCGCAACAGTTGTGAAGGCGACGATCACTGCCGCCTGGACGCCCCTCGCCACCAGCATCAACAATGGCACCGTACGGCTGGAAAGCGCTGGCGTCGCAGTCAATCTCTCTGCGATCACCACCGGCAACGGCTTCACGCTGGTCAACACCACGACCGGCGGCGTTGAGCTTCAGGGCTCAGGACTTGCGGACACCATCACGGGCAGCAGTGGCAATGACACCATCGGCGGCGGCGATGACAGTGATGTGCTGAGCGGCGGTACCGGTATCGACATGGTCGATTATCGAACCGCGTCGGGCGCGGTCATTGTCAACCTGACCAGCAACACCGCAACGGGTGGTGCGGGAAGCGACACGCTCGCCGCTTTCGAGGGAATCCTGGGCTCCGCGCACGCCGATACGCTCAGTGGCACGACGGCTTCCGAGACGATCTACGGCTACGACGGCAACGACATCATCGACGGCGATGGGGGTCGCGATCATGTTGCGCCTGGCAGGGGCGGCGATCAGGTAACGCTCGGGGCGGGCAACGACACGATGTTCGCCGATGCCGACTGGGTGAACGATGCCTCCCCCGACACCATCGACGGCGGGACGGGCATTGATTCGATCGCGCTGCTGGGCGCAAGTCTCAATCTGGACTTCACCAACCTCACACGATTTGGCGATTCGCGAGTCGAGAGCATCGAGCGGATCGACATCACCGGCACCGGCAACAACACGCTTGCGATCGACGTGAGCCAGGTGCTCGAATTCGCCGATCTGCTCGGCGCTTCAGCGGTGCTTGTGATCGACGGCAACGCGGGCGACACCGTCAATCTGAGCGGCGAGGGCAGCGTGGCGCCCGCTGGAACGGTGGTCGAGGTCGACATCAACGGCAATGGCAACGTGACCGACCCGGGAGAAAGGATGACCGCCACATCCAATGGAACGGTGGCCGCCAACTTCGGACTCGGCCCGGCCAGCTACTGGGTCTATTCCGATGCCACCTGGGGTAAGCTCCTGGTCAATACAGCGGTCACGATCCTCTGACAGCCGATCCGGCCGCCCCGTCTGGCCGCCGGAGTCGCCCTGTTCATGATCGACGAGCTTTTCAGTCTGCGCCCACGCGCGGAACACCTGTTCAACGCCCTGCGTGCGGGAAGCCTTGATGCGGTTCGCGGGGGCGTCACCCGCGACACCTATGGCCCAGGCGAGGCATTTGCCCATCGTCTGATGGCCGAGCACGCACGCCTGCTGGGGCTCGAGATTGGCACCGACGCGCTCTGCAACACCTACATGACCTGGCCGGGGCGCAACCGCGCCCTGCCCGCCTGGATCGTGGGTTCACATCTCGATTCGGTCCCTGGCGGGGGCAATTTTGACGGTGCGGCGGGCGTCGTGTCAGGCCTCCTTGCGATTGAAGCTTTGCAGCATGCCGGCGTTCAACCCGGCCGCGATGTCACCGTCATGGGCATCCGCGCTGAAGAAAGCCTCTGGTTCCAGTATTCGTATGTGGGCAGTCGCGGCGCGCTCGGTACGCTCAAGCCGGAGGCACTGGAGCGGCGCCGGGTGGATACCGGACGCTCGCTTGCTGACCACTTGCGGGAGGCAGGCGGAAGTCCCGAGGCGGTGCTGGCGGGCACACCCCACCTGAACGTCCGCTCGATCGAGGCGTTCCTCGAGGTGCACATCGAGCAGGCGCCCAGCCTCGCAGAAAGCGGTCACGCAGTCGCCATCGGCACCGCCATTCCGGGCAATGTCCGGTACCCTGGCGTTCGCATCACGGGTGAATACGGACATGTCGGACTGCCGCGGCGTTTTCGCCGAGATGCTGCGCTGGCAGGTGCCGAGATTGCCAACCGACTGGATCGGCTATGGGAAACATGGGACCGCGCCGAACGCCCCATGGCGTTCACCATCGGCGAGTTTCATACCGATTCCAACCGTCATGGGCTCACGATTGTCCCGGGCGAGTTCCGCTTCAGTATCGATCTGCGCGCCTACGATCAGGCCGACCTCCGGGAGCTCGAACAGGCGTTTCTCGCCATTGTGAGCGAGGTCGCCGCCACCCGACAGGTGCAGGTTGATCTGGGCACACGTGCAAGCGCCGAGGTGGCCAAGGCCGACCCCGGGATCAGCCGTGATCTTGCCGCCTGCGCATCGCGCCTGGGTATTGAGGCGCCGCCCTTGCTGAGTCCCGCCTCTCATGATTCCGCTGCATTTTGCGCAGCAGGCGTTCCGTACGGGTTCGTTTTCATCCGCAACCCAAACGGCAGCCACCATCCCGACGAACACATGGATCTCGATGACTTTCTGCGCGCCACCGCGGTACTGGCCGAGTATCTGCGAGAGCAGTCGGCGTTCACGCCCCGCACTTCGAATTCCTGACCCACTTCCGGAGTTGCCGTCATGCAGACCCTTCCCGATTCGGCACCAGCCGCCGGGCGCACCAGCCGCCAGCCTGAGCAAGCCTTTTTCAAGGATCCCGCGATCGACCGGTTACTTGGCATGGTCATGACGCTCTCCGCAGAGGTCTGGGTACTTTCCGACCGGATGCGCTCGATCGAACATCTGCTCGACACCAAGGGTGTGCTGAACCGCGCCGACCTCGATACCTACCAGCCTGACGCAGATACTGCCCAGGCGATCGCGGCCGATCGCAACGCATTCGTCAAGGCGCTGATGGACCACGTCATCAGCCGCCAGCAATCACGCGGTGCGTGAGGGAGGGTTGCCAATGAAGCACCAGCGCAGGGTCGAGGCCTATCAGCAGTTTGTTCTGGACTGCAAGATCTACTGGTCCACCCAGGTCTATCCGGAACTGCAGACCCACTATCAGCAGCTTGCCGATCAGGCCCGACGAGCGGGGCACCAGGCGCCCACGCAGGCACGAGAAGCCCAGGCGCTGCTCGCCGATTCAACGCTCTACCAGTTTTATGCATGGTACGAACGCCATCTGCAGCGCATGAAGTATTCCGGCCGCCTGGGTCTCGTGCCCCACTTCGAGAGCGAGCGAGACACGCTCGAGGCCTGGCTCGCAGAGGCTGATTCGCTCGACACGCTCGAACTCGATCCCGCATTCCAGCCGCCGCGCTACTACACCTCGTTCGACGTGCACCAGCATCCCAAGGGGTTGGCTGGCGATTCGCTCGCGGGCCTGGTCTATGAACAGGCCTCTCGGAGCACCACGCCGCTTCTTCGTCGCGACCGCGATCTGCACCACCGCTTCACCGCGGCGCTGCTCGGGCGCGTGCGTCCGAAGCGAATGGTTGATCTGGGCTGCGGGTTTGGAAAGAGCACACGGCCGTTTTATCAGGAAGTCTCGGGAATTGAACTGACCGCGCTCGACCTCTCTGAGCCCTGCCTGCGCGTGGCTGCGCTCAATGCCCGCGATGACCGCACCTCGGGCGTGCGATTTCTTCAGCGCGACGCGGCCAACACGGGGCTCGAGGCGGGCCGCTTCGACACGGTCACCAGCACCATGCTGCTCCACGAATTGCCGCCGCCGCATCTTGAGCGCGTCGTGGCCGAGAGCTTTCGCCTTCTCGAGCCTGGCGGTACGGTGGTCCACCTTGATTTTCTGGTACCCGACCCCGACCCGTTCAAACGCTTCATTCACTATTCTCACGGGCGCCGAAATAACGAGCCGTTCATGGAACCGCTTAACGAACTGGATCTGGTCGCCCTGCACAAGCAGGCCGGCTTCACCGATGTGGAGATCCTCCCGTTCGAAGAAGCCGAGGGCACGCTTGCACCCGGCTATCGCGCCTGGCGCTTCCCCTGGGCCATGGTCATCGCGCGCAAATAAGAAACATCAGACAACCAAGGAGACAACCCATGGATCGCCGTACGCTGATTCGCCTCGCCGGCGCTGCGCCACTGGCCGCCAGCCTTCCCCTTGCCACCGCGCAGGGCACCTATCCAGTGCGTCCGGTCCGCATGGTGGTACCGTTTTCGCCGGGCGGCACCACCGATGTATTGGCCCGCCTGGTCGGTCAGAAGTTGCAGGATTCCCTGGGTCAACCTTTTCCAGTGGAGAATCGTCCAGGGGCCAACGGCAATATTGGCACCGATCTGGTCGCCAAGGCCACGCCGGATGGCTACACGATCGCGATGGGGTTTGACGGCACCATGGCGATCAATCCGCACATGTACGCGAAGCTGCCCTATCACCCGCAGCGTGATCTGCAGGCGGTGGTGAGCGTTGCGCAGGTGCCGCTCATTTTCGTGGTCCAGTCATCGCTGCCCGTCAAGACCATGGGCGATTTCATCGCCTGGGCCCGTGCGCAGGGCGACAAGGTCCACTGGTCATCAGCCGGCCATGGCAGCACGGGACACCTCACGGGCGAGCTCTTCAAGAGCCGTACTGGTCTCAAGATGACGCACATTCCCTACAAGGGGGGCGGCCAGGCGCTGCAGGATCTGCTGGGCGGGCAGTTGCACCTGTTGGTCACCGCACCGCCCACTGTCGACGGCCATCTGAAAAGCGGCGCGCTGCGCGCACTCGCGCTCAGTGCACCCGCCCGCCTGCCAGGACTGCCGGATGTCCCGGTCATGGCCGAGGCCGGTGTGTCCGATCTGGTGGTGGCATCGTGGTACGGTGTGTTCGTGCCAACCGGTGTGCCGGCTGAGATTGTGCGCACGCTCAATCGCGCGATCAATGAAGTGCTGGCGCAGCCCGAGATCCGAGCGCGTTTCCAGGCGATGGGTACCGAACCCACCGGCGGAACACCCGAGCAGTTCGCCGAGACGCTGCGTCGCGATGACGCGCGGTGGGGAGCGGTCGTGAAGGAAAACGGCCTCAGGACCGATTAGGCTCGGCCAGAGCGGCTCGCGTTGCAGGCCGCGGGCGAACCGCGCCTCAGGCCCGGTTGGTCCGATTCGGCGCGGTGGCGAGCACCACCGCGGCAACCGCCTGCAATCCCGTTGTGAGCCCCAGCGCCCAGCTGTATCCATCAGGGTCCCAGCCCCCCGCAGGGGTGCGCGGCCACAGGTCAAGAATCCAGCCGATTGCAGCCTGAACCAGAAACGCGCCCCCCAGGGACAACATGTTGACCGCAGTGGACACGCGCCCGGTCTGCTCCGGCGGGAACAACTGCCCCATGGCCACATAGGCGACCGGACCGGCCGAGCCGAACACCGCTGCAGCGGCCCACAAGCCAATGACGAGCGCTGCGTTGGTTGGCTGCATCATCATGCCAATCTGAAGAAACACCATCACGCCCAGGCACACCACCGGCACGATGAAGGGCGGCAGGCCCGCGACGCTCGCCCGGCTGGAAGCATTCCCGGTGATCACGCTTCCGGCCACCATCGCAAGCGTGTAAACGAACAGGACACCCGCCCGAGCGGGCCCATCCATTCCGGCGACATCGCGCAACCATGGCCCCGCCCAGAGTCCCAGGTAGGCAAAATTGAACATCGACAGGGTTCCCATCGCAGGGCCATATCGCCAGAAGTTTCGCGACGCGAGAATGCGTCCGCTCACCGCAATATCCCCGAGCAACGAGCGCGAGGCATCGGCGGCACGAGGCTTGTCTGGCACCGCAATGAAAATCCAGACCGCCACGGCAAAGGTGAGAGCGCCCAACGCGGCAAAGACGCCGCGCCAGCCAAGCGCGGGAAGCAGCGCCTGGACCGGCGTGGTGGTGAGTGCACTGCCCAGCGCGCCGATTGCCATGGCGATGCCGGTGAGCTGGGCACGTCGGTTGAATTCGAACCAGTCTGCGTGCGCCTTGATGACCGCCATGAGCCCGGCGGAGATGCCCACGCCAATCAGGATGCGCCCCGCGGCGAGTCCGGCAAACCCGGGCGACAGCGCGAAGATCATGAAGCCGAGCGCGGCAAGGGTCATGAGCACGGCCTGCACCCGCCTGGGGCCGTAGGCATCGAGCGCCACGCCGAGCGGCAACTGGGTGAGCGAGTAGGCCGCAAACAGAAACGCCGCGAGCATCCCGAGCTCACTCGCTGATAAACCAAGCTCAATCGCCAGCACCGGCCCCACGATCGCCATCACGGTCCGTGCGGCCTGATTCATGAAATTGGCGGCCGCCAGCGGAATGGTGACCCGGCCCAGCCTCTGCACTGACACTCCCTGAACCTGGTGAGCCCCCGGCGGGCTCGCTGGCGCTACACTACAGGCAAAGCACAACGGCCGTGACCGTGCGAACCGAAAATCAAACAGGAGGAGACCCGATGCTTTTGCCCACCTCGCTCGTCGGAAGCCTGCCCCAGCCCGACTGGCTGGTTGACCGCGACAACCTTCGCGGGCGTTTTCCGCCCCGCGTTCGCGCGCGTGAAATCTGGAAGGTGCCGGCTGCGGTCCTCGCCGAGGCGCAGGATGACGCCACGCTGGCCGCCATCAAGCTTCAGGAAGACGCGGGCCTGGACATCATCACCGATGGCGAAATCCGGCGTGAAAGCTATTCCAACCGGTTCGCGACCGCGCTGGAGGGCGTGGACATCGACAATCCGGGCACAGCGCTCGACCGCTCCGGACATCCGAATCCGGTGCCACGCATTACCGGCAAAATTCGCCGCAAACATGCGGTGCAGGTGGAGGATGTGAAGTTTCTGCGTCGACACACCACACGGCCAATCAAGATCACTGTGCCGGGCCCGTTCACCATGTCGCAGCAGGCGCAGAACGATTTTTATCGGCACCCGGCCGATGCGGCACTCGACTATGCCGTGGCGGTGAACGCCGAAATTCGCGATCTGTTCGCAGCCGGCGCCGACATCGTTCAGATCGACGAGCCCTACATGCAGGCGCGGCCCGAGCCCGCAGAGCAATACGGGCTGCAGGCCCTGAATGCTGCACTCGACGGCATTACCGGCACCACGGCGGTTCACATCTGTTTCGGTTATGCACATGTGATTCACGCGCGGCCAAGCGGCTACTCGTTCCTCACCCAGCTCAGGAACTGCAACTGCCGTCAGATCAGCCTGGAGACCGCGCAGTCCAATCTCGACGTGGCCGTGCTGAAGGATCTGGCCGGCAAGAAGATCATTCTCGGCGTGGTCGATCTGGCGGACATGACGGTGGAGTCACCCGAGACCATCGCCGCACGCATCCGGCGGGCTCTGCCTTATGCGCCGGCCGAAAACATCATCGTCGCGCCCGACTGCGGCATGAAGTATCTGCCGCGCGATGTGGCCTTCGGCAAGATGCAGGCGATGACAGCGGGAGCAGCCATCGTGCGGCGCGAGCTTCAGGCCAGCGCCTGAAGCATTGCGCGCCCCCGGTCGCCCCCATGAGTATCTCAACACCACCCGAAGCAGGCACCGTCGCTCAGCACCCCATCGTGGGGGGCTGGCGCCTCGCTGACTGGCGCACGGAATATTCCGACGGGCGTGCGCCCACACTCCCCTTTGGCGAACATCCGGAGGGGCTGCTGGTCTACAGTCCCGATGGCTGGATGAATGCCAGTATCAGCCGCGCCGGGCGCCCGCCCATGTCAAGCGCAAGCCTGAAGCATGCGCCGGCGGCCGAACGGCTGGAAGCCATCGACGCCTTCATGACCTACGGTGGGCCTTATTCTTTCCCTGACGCCGATCATGTGCGGCATGAGGTGGTCATTGCGCTCTACCCCAACCTGATCGGGACCGACCAGGTGAGACGGATGCGCTTCGTGGACGAGCGCACATTGATCCTGTCGGCCGAAGACTCGCTTCCGGGCACGAGCGTTCAGCGCCGGCATTCACTCACCTGGAAGCGGATGCGGCCATGAATCCTGTCACCCGTCCGCTGATCCGCCTGCTGCGCGCCGAGTTGGCTGACATTGTCGATGTCGGTGTCACGCCCATGGGCCATCGTCGGGTGGTGAACATTCAGGGCGGGCATTTTGAGGGCGATCTCATCTCGGGCACCGTGCTGCCCGGCGGCGCCGACTGGCAATGGGTACGAACCGACGGCACGATAGACCTCGATGCACGCTACACGCTCAAGACCGATGCCGGTGAACTCATCCAGGTCACCAGCCAGGGCCTGCGAACCGCGTCATCCGATGTGCTTGCGCGACTGGGTCGAGGCGAAGACGTCGATCCCGCGCTGTACTACTTCCGTACCGTCATGCGGTTCGAAACCAGCGCGCCCGCGCTGCTGCCACTTACGCGGCTGCTCGCGGTGGCCTACGGCCGGCGCACGCGGAACGCTGTTGAGCTGCGCGTCGATGAAATTCTGTGAGCCGTCTGAACGGCTTCACATCGTGTACCCCTTCAGGAGTCTCTCATGATCCGATCGCTGCTTCGCGCTGCATTCGCAGGCGCCTGCCTCCTGTCCGCTTCGCTTCCCGCGCTCGCGCAGCAGGCGGCTTTCCCCAACCGACCGGTCCGAATCGTCGTGCCCTACGCGCCAGGCGGCGGCACCGACATCATCAGCCGTCAATTGGCCGCGAAGCTGGGCGAGGCCTGGGGCCAGAACGTGGTGGTCGAGAATCGTCCGGGTGCCAATGGCATTGTGGGTACCGATCTGGTGCTCAAGTCACCGCCTGATGGTCACAACCTGGTGGTGGTGGTCGGCGCCCATGTCATCAACGGCAGTCTCCAGAAAAGCATGCCATTTGATCCGGTGGCAGATGCCGCGCCGGTCACGCTCATTGCCACCTCGCCCTGGGTGGTGGTGGTGACGCCATCGGTACCCGCCAACACGCTGCGGGAGTTCATCGCACACGCGAAGGCCAACCCGGGCAAGCTCCGCTTCGGAAGCTCTGAGCCGTCATCGCGTCTGGCCGGTGAGCAGTTCAAGCAGCAGGCTGGCGTTGATCTCACGCATGTGCCCTACAAGGGCGGCTCGATGATCATGACCGACATGCTGGGCGGCCACATCGAGGCGGGCTTTACCAGCACGCTCACCGTGCTTCAGCACTACAAATCGGGCAAGCTTCGCGTGTTGGCGGTGGCGGGGAAGGCTCGCCATCCCTCCATGCCGGATGTACCCACGGCCATTGAAGCGGGACTGCCGCAGTATGAAACCTACGCCTGGTATGGCATGTACACGGCCCGCAATGTACCCGTCGAGATCACCAGCCGCATCCAGAAGGAAATTGCGCGCATCGTCCAACTGCCGGAGATGCGCGAGAAGCTGAATCAGTTTGGCGCCGAGCCAGTGGCGAACACGCCCGAGCAGTTTGCCGCGTTCACACGGGCTGAATTCGAGAAATACGCGAAGCTGATCAAGCAGGCGGGAATTCAGGCGGAATAGAAGCGGGACAAGCCACACCAGAGGAGCGCGCGCTCGATTGGGCGGGCTCCTGGGCTCAGACGGAAGGCCTGACTGCTGCCCCTGGCAGCCCCAGCAGTCGCCGCGCATTGCCCTCCAGGATTGCTGTCTGGTCGGCCTCCGATAGTCCGGGATGCGCGGTGACCACTTCAACCGGCTGTTCGTAGGCAATCGGAAAGCAGTAGTCGCTTCCCATCATGATGCGATCGGCGCCGACGTGGCGCAGCAGATAGTCGAGCACGTCGGCGGAATAGCCGATGGTGTCGTAGTGAAACCGCCTGAGGTAGCTGAGCGGGTCCGCCGATAGCGGTTTCAGGTCCTGGCGCTTCTCCCATCCCCGTCGCAGGCGCCCCACCAGCCAGGGAAAGGCGCCGCCGGCATGCGGCAACACCACTTCAAGCTTCGGATAGCGATCAAGCACACCGCCGAAGATGAGATGCGCCGCAGCCACCGCGGTCTCAAACGGATTGCCAAGCAGGTTGGTGAGATAGAAGCGCTCAAGTCGATCGGGTGCCAACACAAAGGTGGGATGCAGGAACACCGGCAGACCCAGCGCCTCAAGCCGCTCCCACACCGGCGTAAACGCCGGGTCTGACAGATCGCGCTCGAGCACACAGGTGGCGAGACACACGCCACGGATACCGGGTAGTGAGGGCAGGCGATCGATCTCGCGAAGTGCGAGATCAACCGCCTGAAGCGGCAGCGTGGCGAGTCCGACAAACCGCTCAGGGTCGGCCTGATGTGCTTCGGCGAGGCAATCGTTATAGAGCACCGCCAACGTGTTGCCGTCTTCACGCCCCGCCCAGTAGACCATGGGCTGCGAGAGCGACAAGGCCTGCGCCGAGACGGCCTGGGCGGCCATTGCCTCGCGCCGTGCATCGAGATCGATGAAGCGCGGGCCCGTTGGTCCGGTGGAAAGGTGCCCATGCCGGAAGCGCGGGCCCGCCCCTGCCACCTCATCCCAGACCAGGCCATGCGCAGGGCCGCGCCGCTCCAGTTCGGTGAGCCACCGCCGCGGAAACCAGTGAGCATGGATATCAATCGGGCAGCATGCGCAGCGCATCAGAGAAGCCTCAGCGTGACCAGTGACAGTTGCGGGATGTAGGTGACCAGCAAGAGTGCGATCACGCTGGCGATGATGAACGGCACGACAGCCGGATACATGACCGACATGGGCAGACGAAACACCGCCTGCCCCACGAAGAGATTGATACCGAAGGGCGGCGTGAAGGTGCCGATGCTGAGGTTCATCACCACGATCACGCCAAAGTGCACCGGGTCGACGCCAATCGCCTTGGCAACCGGCGCAAGGAGCGGTGTGAGCACCAGGATGGACGAGGCAGTGTCGAGAAACATGCCGACGATCAAAAGCAGAATATTGATCGCCATCAGTACCATCCAGGGCTCGAACTTGAGTGCCAGCACCCAGGCGACAAGACTCTGCGGCACGTTGTTGACGGTGAGGAGCCAGGAGAACACACCACCCGCCGCGACGATGATAAACACCTGCGCGGTAAGCACCATCGAGCGCCCCGCCGACAGCAGAATTTCAAAAGCACCGATCTCTCGATAAACGAGTCCGACCACCAGCATGGCGTAGACGCAGGCGATGCCCGCCGCCTCGGTGGGCGAGAACACTCCTGCGTAGATGCCCCCCAGCACCGCGATGGGCGCAAGAATGGACCAGATGCCATCGCGCGTGGCTTCCAGAAACTCAGCCAGATTGAACGGGGCACCGCGTCCCTCGGCGCTGCGACCCACCACCCAGAAAATGGTGAGCGCAAGGCACCCGGCCATCACCAGCCCAGGCACCAATCCGGCTGCAAACAGTTTGACGATCGAGGTTTCAGCCGAGATGCCGTAGAGAATGAAACCGATGGAAGGCGGGATGAGGTTGTCGATGGCAGCGCTTGAAACCAGCAAGCCCGACGCAAAACGCTCGGAGTAGCCAGCCTCACGCATTCTTGTGTAGGTGAGGCTGCCCACTGCCGCGACCGTTGCTGCGGTGGAGCCCGACACCGCACTGAACACCGCGGTGGTGCCAAGCGCAGTGAGAGGCAGCGCACCGCGCATGCCACCCAGCATCGCCATCACCCAGCGCACCAGCCGACGCGACACGCCGCCGCGTCCCATCAGGTCACCCGCGAAAATGAAGAACGGCACAGCCAGCAGCGCAAACTTGTCGATGCTGCTGTACATGGTCTGATGAAGCGCAGTGGGTGGAACCGTGCCGAAGATCAGCAGCACCGCCGTCGCGGTGGTGAGCAGCACCAGAAAGAACGGAAAGCCGAGCGACAGCAAGCCAAGCGGCAGGACCGAGAGCAGCCAGGTCATTGGCCAGCCCCGTTGCCAGGATCAGACGGCGAGGTTGCGCCGAACACCCACCGACGCCATCGGAGCAGCACCGCCAGCGCCGAAAGCGAGAACCCCACCAGCAGCGCCGAATGCGGAATGACCTTGGGAATCTGCGCACCCGCACTCACCGCCTCGGTCTGGGCAAACAACTGCACGATGGTGAACGACTGCCACGCAATGAAGGCGCACACCGAAGCGAGCGTCAGTGCGATGACCGTATTGAGCGCCACACGGGCGCTGCCCGACACCCTCGCCGAGAACAGATCCATATTCAGGTGGTCACAGCGCCAGGTGACCACCGCCGCACCCAGAAAGACGCCCCAGATGGTGAGGGCAACCAGCACTTCCTCGGCCCAGAAGATGGGCTTGGCAAACGCATAGCGCCCGATCACGTTGGCAAGGTTGAGGAGGACGCCCGCCAGCATCACGCAGCCGAGCACCGCATAAATGCCACGCAGCGCCCGGCTCTCGGCGGGCGCTGCGGGAACTTGCTCAGCGGGCGGCACCGGGTTCATGCCGCGAGGCGATTCAACACGGATCAGTACTTGTTCGCAGTGGCAAGCATCTTGCGGTAGAAGGCATTGACCGCCGCATTGTCTTTGGTGACTTCCTCGCCGATGCCACCAAGCAGGGTTTTGAGTCGCGCCTTGTCGGCATCCGAGAAGCGCAACCACTCGCCACCCGCCTCGGACCAGCGCTTGCGTGAGGCCTCATCGATTTCCCGCGAGCGCGCCATCATGCGCGGCTGCAGCCTGGCCGCTTCGTCGATGACCAGCTGACGCAGATCGGCAGGAAGCTTGTTCAGGAACGCGCGGCTCACGACCCCCACGGACACCACCATGGTGTCGTTTGACTCGGTGAGAAATTTGGAAATTTCATTGAACTTGAGATTCACATAAACCGCTGTCGCGCTCTGCGTGCCGTCGATCACGCCCTGCTGCAGACCAGGAATGACTTCGGACAGATCCATGGGAACCGCTGTGCCGCCCAGCTGTCGCATCTTCGCGCGTTCGGCCGGGGTGGCGTTCACGCGCAGCTTCTTGCCCTTGATGTCATCGAGCGAGCGGATGGGTTGCTTGCCGAAATAATTTGCAAACGCAAAGGTGTAGGTGGATACGACCTGCATGTTGCGGTTCGCGCCCAGCGACAGGATGTCCTTGTTCAGCTCTGCATCGAGCAGCGTCTTTTCGGCGTGAATCATGTCCTTGAACAGCATGGGGATGCTGAAGGTGCCGAAGCGGGGGTCAATACCGGCAAAAAAATCGGCAGGCGCAGTAAAGGCCTCGACCGTGCCCAGCTGCAGGCCCTCGATCTGGCTTGCGATGGTGCCCAGCTGATTGCGGGGAAAGAGGTTCACTGCAATGCGGCCCTTGGAGCCGGCCTCCAGCGCCTCTTTCATCCAGGTGCCCCACTGGTGCTGGATGTCATTCAAGGTGGCAAAGCCGATTTTCATGGTGAAGTCGGCTGCGCGGACGGGCATGCCTGCGCCGATGAGGGCGGACGCCGCGAGGCCTTGCTTCAGAAATCGGCGCTTGCCGGCGTGGGTAGTGGGTTTCATCGGGTGTCTCCTGTGAGTTGTTTTTGAAGGGCGCGGAGGCGAAAGGAGGCCTACCAGACCAGATCGCCTTCCCGGATCAGCATCTTGCAGCGCTCGGCCTCGGTGTAGGGCGCGTGAGCGACCCCGCAAGGCATGCGAAACCAGGTGCCCGCCTCGTAGGTGGCGAACTGGTCTTTCAGCACGCCCTCCAGAACGAAGGTTTCTTCGCCAATGGAGTGATCGTGCGATGGAATTTTTCGGTTGGTGTGCACGTGGCCGATTCGGCCGGTTTCAATGCCCGTGCTGTTTGGATAGAGATGCAGCACATCGGCGCCGCGATGCGGAAACTCGAGCCACTTGGCGTTGACCGCGTCAATCACGATACGGGTGCTGTCGGGCATGATGGGGACGCGCCACTTCATGTAGAGCACGCAGCCGCCTGCTGAATGGAGCGAATGCGCGGTGCCGGGGGGCTGCCGCACAAAGGTGTGCCGACCGTAGGTGCCGTGTTCATCGGCACACTCGCCCTCGACCACGAAGAAATCCAGCCGCTCGGCTACGGTGCTGTGCGGCAGTCGCGCGCCCGGTTCGAACCTGAGCAGCGATGTCTCTCGACCCATGCGCGGATGGTTGACGAACTCGAGCACCTTGCGCGTGATGCCGGCCCACTCGGTGGGCTCCCAGGACATTGTGCGCGTGTCCATGTATGCGACCTGATTGCAGTTGGCGTTGACCTCGGGGGCGGAACGCATGGCGGCACCTCTTGACGGACTAACGTTGAACGGATCAAATAACTGTAAGAGCATGAATTAGCGATTGTCAACGTCAATATCGATATTCACCCAGGACACGCCCATGAATGACGAACCAGTCATCGCCCAGAAAGCACCCTACAAGGTCGAACTGCTGGAGGGTTACCGCTACGCATGGTGTTCATGCGGGCTCTCCAAGCAGCAGCCGTTCTGCGACGGCTCGCACACCTCCACGAAAAGCGGAATGAAGCCAGTGGTCTGGACCCAGCAGAAAACCGTCACGGCCTATCTCTGCGGCTGCAAGCGCGGCGGCAAGGTGCCCTACTGCGACGGCACGCACAACAGCCTCTGAGCCCACTCGCACCATCCGCCCAAGATGAACACACCCGGTTCGTCTGCTTCAGAAAGCGCCACGCTCGCGCAGTCGATCGCGCACCAGTTGCGCGACGACGTGCTGAATGGGCGCTATCCACCCGGCGAGCGGCTGCGCCTCGAAGACCTCAAGAACAACTTTGGCGTGAGCTGGAGCCCGGTCCGCGAGGCGGTCACGCGGCTGGTGAGCGAGGGCCTGATCGTTGCCGACAGCCAGAAAAGCTATCGCGTCGCGCCCGCCTCGCGTGCCGAACTCGCCGAGGCCATCGAACTGCGGGTGCTGCTGGAGACGCGGGCACTGCGTGACTCCATCGCGCGTGGCAACGACGCCTGGGAGGTCGAGGTGCTGAGCGCACACCATCGGCTCGCCAAGCTCGAATCGCAGCGCATTTCGGGCCAGCAAATCAGCGACTGGGAGGCCTGGCATCACGCGCTCCATCAGGCGCTCACCCAGGCCTGCGGCTCGCCGATCCTGTTGCAGTTCTGTCAGCACCTGAACACGATTCACGATCGCTATCGGCGCATCTTCTTCACCCATCACGATGTCGACCGCGACGTGGCGGCGGAGCATCGACAAATCACCGAAGCCACGCTTGGTCGCGACTCGAGGCTCGCGTGCAAGCTGCTCGCCGATCACATCGAGCGAACCGGGCGAAACATTCTGGCCACCATGCCGGAATAGGCCCTCTCCACGATGACCCTGCTTCGAACCGACGACGCCGAGCTCTACTACGAGCTCCATGGTGACGGTCCGCCGCTGGTGCTCATTCACGGCGCAAGCGGCACCCATCTGGCGTGGTGGCAGCAGGTGGCAGAGCTTCGTCACCACTTCAGCTGCCTGATCTACGATCTTCGCGGCTATGGGCGTTCGCGTGCGCTGGCTGAGCTCGATCCTGCCGACGGTGAGGCGCATGTGCGCGACCTGGCCGCGCTCATCGAACACACGGGCCTGGGCGGAGAACCGCTCAACCTGATGGGCGCATCGCTCGGCTCTGCGCCCGCGCTCCGTTTTGCGGCCGACCATCCGGATCGCATCGCGCGACTGGTGCTCTGCTGCGGTCCAGGCTGCGTGAGCACCCCCCGCATCGATCAGGGGTGGGCTGAGCGAATTGCCCGTATGCAGGCGCGCTATCGCCAGGTGGGCGCGAGCGAATCGCCGCTGCCTGCGGGCGTACCACGGGTGCGAAGCCCAGGCGAGAAAGAACGGTTTGCGGCCGCCTATCACCCCTATGGGCCGGTGGGCGAGGCCATGCATCTCGACTTCCCTGCGCTCACGTTTCTTTATGCCGAAATCATGGCCTCATCAGGTGGCCCCCCTACCCCAGCCACTTTTCCGGTCTTCACCAGCCGGCCTGTCACACCCGCCGAGGCCGCGCGGCTTCATTTCCCGGTTCTGGTGGTGGGCGGCACCGACGACCCGCTCTTTGCAGCAGACGAATTGCGCGAGGTCGCCAGCCTGTTTCCGAACGGTCGCTGCGATCTCTTCAAGGGCGCAGGCCACCTCGCCTACTATGAGCGGCCGCGCCGCTTCAATGATCTGGTCATGGCGTTCTTGCGCAGCGCAGTGTGAGCGCCTGGTGACCCCACATCACACGCTCGCCATAGCCTGTCCTGATCACCGCTGGTGAATACCCCGCCCTTTACGCTGCTGCACCGCGACGATCGGCTCGCCGTGATCTGCAAACCCGCGGGCTGGCTCGTCCATGCCACCGCACTCGACCGCGGGGAAACACGCGTGGTCTTGCAGGCGCTTCGCAAGCTGCTCGGGCAAACGGTGTTTCCGCTGCACCGGCTCGATAAAGCCACCAGTGGCGTCCTTGCCTTTGCGCTCGACTCGGGCACGGCACGCTCGCTGGGCGAGCGTTTCGAAAGCGGCGAGGGGATCAGAAAAACCTATCGCGCGATCGTGCGGGGCTGGCCGACCAGTGACCAGCAGATTGACCATCCGCTCACCCGCATGAAAGACGATCGAACCGACTCGCGGACGCAAAGCCTGCCCGCACAGACGCTTCTTCGGATACTGAACCGGGGCGCCCTGCCGGTGGCACACGGACCTTATCCGGAAATCCGCTATGCCGAGCTCGAGCTCAGGCCGCTCACGGGGCGCAGGCATCAGATCAGGCGCCACCTGAAACATATTGCGCATCCGGTCATTGGCGACTCCACCCACGGCAAGGGCCCGCTCAATCGGACGGTGTCCGAGCATCTGGGCGTTGCCAGGCTCTGGCTTCATGCTGAGAGCCTGGAGCTGGCCATGCCAGGGGCACACGAGTGCCTCAGGTTTGTCGCCCCCACGGGGCCCGAGTGGCAGGTGTGGCGTAAAACGCCAGCGTTTTCCGCCCAGCCCGTTCCTGTCTGAGTGCTAGCGCACGCGCGCGGGCCTCACAGTCCCGCCTGCGATACGAACTTGATGTTCAGGTAGGGTTCGATGGCCTCTGAGCCGCCTTCGGAGCCGTAACCTGAATCCTTGATGCCGCCGAACGGCACCTCGGGCAATGCCAGACCCAGATGATTGATGGTGACCATCCCCGCTTCGAGTTCGGCAGCGATGGCCTGCGCGGTCTTGGCCGAGCGGGTAAACGCGTAGGACGCGAGACCGAACGGCAAACGATTTGCCTCGGCGACTGCGTCCTCGAAGGTTGAAAAAGGATTGATGACGGCGAGCGGACCGAACGGCTCTTCGTTCATGGAGCGCGCCGATCGATCGAGTTCGGTGATCACGGTGGGTTCGAAGAAGTTGCCCTGGCTGCCGATTCGGTGCCCACCGGTCTGGATGGTGGCGCCAGCCTTGCGCGCATCTTCGATGTGCGCATCCATGGCTGCAGGTCGCCTCGGGTTGGCAAGCGGCCCCATCGACACACCTTTCTCGAGGCCGTTACCGACGCGGATTGCCTTGGTGTGTTCGACAAAGCGCTCGACGAACTGCTTGTAGACACCCTCCTGCACGAGAAAGCGCGTGGGCGATACGCACACCTGCCCGGCATTTCGAAACTTGCTGCCAGCCATCGTGCGCGCCACCGCATCGGCATCGACATCATCAAAGACGATCACCGGCGCATGACCACCCAATTCCATGGTGGTGCGCTTCATGTGAAGGCCCGCGAGCGCGGCAAGTTGCTTGCCGACCGGGGTGGATCCTGTAAAGGTGATTTTCCGGATGACCGGATGCGGGATCAGGTATTGGGAAATCTCGGCCGGCACACCGTAGACCAGACCCACGACGCCCGCGGGTATGCCCGCATCGACAAAGCAGCGGAGAAGTTCGGCAGGCGACGCCGGCGTTTCTTCCGGCGCCTTCACGATAATGGAGCAGCCCGTCGCCACGGCTGCGGAAAGCTTGCGCACCACCTGGTTGATCGGGAAGTTCCAGGGGGTGAAGGCTGCGACCGGGCCAACCGGTTCGCGAAGCACGAGCTGGTAGATGCCCTGAGCGCGAGCAGGGATCACTCGACCATAGGCACGGCGCCCTTCCTCGGCAAACCAGTCGATGATGTCGGCACCGGCGAGCACTTCGGCTTTAGCCTCGCCAAGCGGCTTACCCTGCTCCATGGTCATGAGCGTGGCGATCGTTGCTGCGCGTTCGCGAAACAGATCGGCGGCCTTGCGCATGAGCTTGTAACGGTCAAAGGCGCCGGTTTTGCGCCAGGTCTGAAAACCACGCGCGGCGGCCTCGAGCGCACGGTCGAGGTCGGCTCGCTCGGCCCTTGCGACGGTACCGATGGTTTCACCCGTGGCGGGGTTGACGACGGGAAGCGACTGGCCGGCCGCGGCATCGCACCACTGGCCATCGATCAGGAGCTGGACGTTGGGGTACATGGGTGGGGTCCTTGGTTCACAAACAAAACGGAATTATGAACCTTCCGCATGAACCGGGTCAGCGGAGACGACTCCGAACTGCACGCCTTACAATTTCCCGAAAACTCCCTGACAGTGAGCAGACATGTTTGCCAAAAACTGCTGGTACGTTGCAGCGTTGACGCGCGAGGTCGGCCGTACGCTTCTCGCGCGCACCATCGCCAATGAGCAATTGATCTTTTATCGGACTGAGGCCGGGCAGCCCGTAGCAATGCTCGACCGGTGCCCGCATCGGCTGGTGCCCTTGTCGGCTGGGAAGCTGGTTGGAGACGCAGTGCAATGCGGTTATCACGGCATCACATTCAATAGCGACGGTCGCTGCATAAAGATTCCCGGCGAGCACCAGGTCTCGCCCAAATTCTGTTCCACGGTTTTTCCGGCGCTCGAGCGCTGGGGCTTCGTTTGGGTATGGCTGGGGGATCCCGCAGAGGCCAATGAATCGAAGCTGCCGCAGGATTTTCACTGGGGGACCGAACCGGGATGGACCCCGCTGTCCGACTCGCTGCGTGTCGAGGGCAACTATCAGCTGCTCGTTGACAACCTTCTCGACCTGTCACACGAAGCATTCCTGCATATGGGAACAATCGGCAACGCGGCAGTGGCCGAAACGCCGGCCGAGATCACGATCCGCGGCGACTTCGTGCAGGTCGCACGTTTCATGAAGGATTGTCAGCCGCCCAAACTCTTCGTGCGTGCGGCAGGTTTCGATACCAACATCGATCGTACGCAACGAATTCTTTATACGCCGCCCTGCTATGTGGTGATCGAGGTGGTTGCAGTCCCAACCGGCACCCAGGGCGAGGAGAGGCGGCTCGCATGGTGGGTATTGAACGCACTCACCCCCGAAACCGAGCGTACGACGCACTATTTCTGGGGTCTGCCCCGCGGATTTGCGCACGATGACACCGAGCTCACCGAGATGTTGCGTGCCGGAATCTTCAGAACCTTCGAAGAAGACCGCGTGATGATCGAGGCGCAACAGCGCATTCTGGATCGGGTATCGCTTGATACGCGGACGGTTTACACGAAAGCCGATCAGGCACCCGGGCGGGCTCGCAGCATGGTATCGGCGATGATCGCTCAAGAAGAACGCGCGCGGGCACGTCCGGACCCCGACTCCGGCGTCTGATCAGACGCCCGGTCAGGCGTCGACCACGACCGCTTCATCGGTATTGAAGGAGTCGGAGAGCAACTCCGGCGCCCCCTCCCGCACCAGGATCATGTCCTGTACGTGCCAGTGATCCTTGTGGGGCTCCAACGGGACGATGATACGAAGCGGCCTGGACGGGAAATCCTGTGCCCCCACGGGGGCTGAGGCCACAGCGCACAACAGCGCCGACAACATGACGGTGAGCAATCGTTTCATTGGCGATTCCTTATGCGAACCAGCACTGCCGCGTTAAATGGTCTTGTTAAAGACCTGCGCGTTCACGAGATGAGAGCGGTCTCCGGATTCAAATCGCAGAATGTTGTCGAACGCTCCTGCGAAGAATGCCTCGAAATTGTCCTGTTCGACAAACCCGATATGCGGCGTGGCGAGCACATTGGCCCTTCGAAGCAACGAGTCGTCCGGATCGACGAGCGGTTCATGGTCGAATACATCCACCGCGGCGAATCCTGGTCGACCGGCGTCGAGGGCGTGCTCGAGCGCACCGGGCGCGAGCAGCCCAGCGCGGGCAGTGTTGACGAACAAGGCATCGGGCTTCATCTTCATCAGGTCGGCCGCCTTGATGAGGTGTTCGGTTTCGGGCGTAAGCTTCAGATGGACGCTCACCACATCGGACCACGCAAGAAAATCGTCGAGCGAAGGCGCACAGTCGATACCCGCCTGGCGGGCACGCTCCAGACTGCTGGACCGGCCCCAGACCTGAACTTTCATGCCGAACGCCCGTCCGTACTGAGCAACCTGCTGGGCAATCTTTCCAAAGCCCCAGAGGCCAAGGCAACGGCCGTGAAGTTGACGACCGATCGCTGCCTGCCACCGCCCTTGATGCAGCGAGTCGATCTGGCTCACGAGCTTGCGCTCGGAGGCGAGAATCATCGCCCAGCACAGTTCGGCTGTGGCATGACCTGCGCCCCGGCTTGCGGCAACCGCAATGCCGCGCGCACTGCAAGCGGCAACGTCCAGTGTGCCAGGAAGCGCGCCCGCACAACTGATGATTCCGAGACCGGGCGCAAGATCCAGGACTGACGCATCCACGGTGGATCGCTCGCGGATCAACACCAGCGCTTGCGCGCCCGCCAGCCGTTCGGACCACTGGCCAAGCGACGACGCAGGCGTGCGGTGAATGAGCACCTCGTGAGCGGAGACGGCGGCAAACGCCTTCAGAGATCGGACGCTGTCTGCGTAATCGTCAATGATCACAATTCGCATGATTG